>JAKBYX010000009.1 GCA_021840255.1 Nitrospirota bacterium
GCGGCCTCATCCACAGGCCCAGAGTGCTTTTCATGGACGAGCCCACGCTGGGGCTGGACCCGCAAAGCCGCGCTCATCTCTGGGAGGCCATTTCAGAGCTTCCAAAAGAGCACGGAGTGACCGTTTTCATGACCACTCATTATATGGACGAGGCAGAAGTGTGCGACGGCCTCGCGATAATAGACGGGGGCAGGATCATCGCCAGGGGCAGCCCCGAGGACCTTAAAAGGTCCCTTGGCGGAGACATAATTTTCCTTAGAACAACCGATAACAGGAAAGCCGCGCTCAAAATAAAGGAAGAGCTTGGGATCGATGCCGGGGAAAAGGATGGTGAGCTTTTCATTACGATCGGAGGGACGGGCGGAAGGATTCGCGGAGGGGCCGAGGAGCAGATACCGGCCGTCATCAAGACATTGCCGGACATGGTGCTTTCCGTAAGGTTCCAGAGACCCACCCTGAATGACGTTTTCCTTAAGTTCACGGGCAGGCAGATAAGACAACAGGACGTTCAGGGCCAGGATTCGCTGAAAGAAGACCTGAGGGCCTATGTGAGGAGACATTGACGGACCTGAACGCCATATACGTAATAGTTATGAGGGAGCTTAAAAAATTCGTCAGGGAGAAAAGCCGCCTCGTTTCTTCCATCGCAAGGCCCCTCATCTGGCTGTTCCTTGTGGGCGCGGGAATGAGCAGGCTGGTGAGCCCGCGGGCGGGAATGCCATATACCAGGTTCATCTTCCCCGGGATACTGGGCATGACCATTCTCTTCAGCTCCATATTCTCCTCGATATCGATAATCTGGGACAAGGAGTTCGGGTTTTTAAAGGAGATACTGGTGGCCCCTGTGCGCAGGTCCTCCATAGTGATAGGAAAATCCCTGAGCGGAACGGCGGTGTCCGCCATACAAGTCTTTATCGTGCTCATGACGTTCCCTGTGATAGGGGAAAGACTCTCTTTTCTCCAGGTGCTGCTGACGCTTCTGGTGGGCCTGCTTGTGGCTTTTTCCATATCTTCCTTCGGCATAGTCATAGCCACGTTCTATGAGAATTACGAAAGCTTCAGCGTGATCATGAACTTCATCATAATGCCCATGTTCTTTCTCTCCGGGGCGATGTACCCTGTAAAGCTCCTTCCCTCCGCGTTAAGGTGGGCCTCCAGGCTGAACCCTCTAACCTACGGCGTGGACGCGCTTAAAAACACGATGTTCCAGGCCAAGGCCGGCCCGATGAGCCCTGACTTCAGCTTCTCATTGGACATGCTGGTGATAGCTCTGAGTTCAGCGGTCTTTGTGCTTCTGGCCTCGGTTTTTTTTGAAAGGAAACAATAGGCATGATAGGCCGTTTCATAGACATGTTTCTCCATCTGGATGTCAGCCTGGGGGCGGCGATCCATCATTACGGCCACTGGGCATACCTGCTTCTTTTCCTGATAATATTCTGCGAGACCGGGCTTGTGGTCACGCCCTTTCTGCCCGGGGACTCGCTGCTCTTTGCAGCCGGCATGTTTTCCGCCGCCCGCCTGGCCGGCGGTGGGACCGCGCTGGACATAAAAATCCTGTTCCCGCTTCTGTGCGCCGCGGCAGTCACGGGGAACATGCTTAATTACCAGATAGGATATTTTGCCGGCCCCAAGGTCTTTCATTCGAAGAAAGTCCGCCTCTTAAACAGAAAGCACCTCGAGGAGACCCATAGCTTTTTTCAGAAATACGGACCCATTACACTTGTAATAGCCAGGTTCCTGCCCATAATACGCACCTTTGCCCCTTTCCTGGCAGGCGTTGGCAGGATGGGCTACATGCTTTTTTCCATCTACAATGCGGCGGGCTGCCTGGCCTGGGTGTCCCTGTTCATCTTTGGCGGTTATTTCTTTGGCAATATCCCGTTGGTCAGGAACAATTTTGCCACCGTCATAATGGCCATCATTGTGATATCCGTGCTCCCTTCGATCATCGCTTTTCTCCGCGGGAAGGCAAAACAAAAACAAAAACAAAAAACAGAGACACAGATTTAACCCACAAAAAGCCCCCTCAAAAGCCACAGCCGCCGCATACGGTAAAACCCCAGAAAAAGTTTTATGCGGCTCATATGCACCGGGTTTACAAACCCGGATTTTTTGATAAAGTTTTTCTTATGAGGATAAAGCGGATCGCCTTCATGGAACCGAACACTCCGGGCAGGCACGTTTTCAGCAAAATAAGGATTCCCCGGCTTGGCGCGCTTCTGCTTGCCACCATAATGCAGTCCAGAGGATATGAGACCCGGGTGTTCCTTGAGGACCTTGCGGAACCCGACTGGTCCTACATAGAAAACTCCGATATCCTCTGCATCTCTGCCATCACCAACACCGCGCAGCGCTCTTACGCCATAGCGGACAGGTTCAGAAAACTGGGCATGCCTGTGATAATGGGCGGGGCGCATCCATCGTTCATGCCGGAGGAGGCCCTGGCCCACGCGGACTATGTCGTAAGGCAGGAGGGCGATGAAAGCCTGCCGGAGCTCATAGAGCACCTGGACGGGGGGAAAAAAAGCCTTTCGGAAATAAAGGGCATCTCCTACAGGGAAGCGGGACAGGTTGTCCATACCCCTCCCCGGCCCTTCATCTCCGAGCTTCTCAATGTCCCACGCCCGGATTTCTCCCTGGCCCACGGCTGGAAACCCGGTGATGTCTATCCGGTCTCCAGTTCAAGGGGCTGCCCGTTCCAGTGCAGGTTTTGTTCCGTGATCCAGATGTTCGGCAAAAGGTACCGCTTCCGCACGGTCGAGGCCACCCTGGAGGACTTGCGGAGCCTTAAAGGCGTCAGCGGAACGGTCTTTTTCGTGGACGACAATTTCACCGCGAACAAACCCCGCACAAAACAGCTGCTTAGGGGCATGATCTCTGAAAGACTGAACATTCGCTGGTCGGCGCAGGCCAGGGTGGATGTGGCAAGCGACCCTGAACTTTTAAGGCTCCTTGCGGATGCGGGCTGCTCAAAACTTTTTATAGGGTTCGAGTCCATAAATCCCCGCACACTGGAGCTGTACAATAAAAAACAGGACTTAGAGCAGATAAAAGATTGCATAAGAGCATTGTCAGAGCACGGCATAGGCATACACGGGATGTTCGTTCTTGGCGCTGACACGGACGATGTGCAGACCATCAGGAACACGGCCGATTTCGCCAGGGTGCTTGGCCGCGGGACTCTCCAGTTCATGATGCTCACGCCCTACCCGGGCACCCCGATATACGAGGAACTGGAATCCCAGGGCCGGCTGCTTCATAAAAACTGGCTGAAATACGATGGGCTGAACGCCGTTTACCGGCCGGCCCTGATGAGCCCGGAGGAGCTTCATATAGAGACACTGAAGGGACTCAAGAAATTTTACTCATGGAACTATATTCTGGGTCATATAAAGGCCATGGACTTCTACCATTCCGCGATAGGCCTTTACGGAAAGCATGCCGTGCGTCTTGCCCTTAAAAACGCAAAAAACTACCTGGAAGAGGCAGTAATGGGAAAGATGGCCGCAAGGTTCCCCTCGAAGGCTTCAAGCCCGGCAAACCTGGAAGGCCTTCAAAATGAGATGCACAGGGCGCATTAACAGCGTGGGGGGACCTTTTTGTTCTTTTTATTTTTTCAGCTTCTGTCAACACTCAGTGGGCCTGAGCCAAAATGGGCAATCATAAGCGCCGCGCCGAGCATGGAGATGTTCTTCATGAAGTTTATATACTGCATCTGGGCCTGCACAGGGTCGGAAATGGCCCAGAAGTTGTGGATCATGAGGGTAACCGGCACCAGGAATATCACAAGCAGCCATGCCCCAACTTTGGCCTTGTAGCCCAGAAGGACGCTCAACGCGCCCAGGAAGGATATCACGCCGGCAAGGGGCACCGCCAGATGAGCCATCGGCACCCCTTTGCCAGCGGCAAACAAGATCATCTTTTCTGTGAAATGGCCCGGAGCCGAAATCAGGAATATCGCGGAATATAGAATCCTTCCGGCCAGAACAACGTATTTCATGGCTTATCCTCCTTCTTCCCGCTGACCGGATCCGCCTTGGCCGGGCGCCCGGCTTTTTTGTTTCCTTCGCCGCGGGTCCCGGCCCGTCCAGTTAGATCAAACGGTTCCCACGCCTATTTCTTGCCGAGGATGGAATCCTTTGCAGCTTTCGCCACGCGGAACTTCACGACCTTCTTGGCCGGTATCTTAATGGCCGCCCCTGTCTGGGGGTTTCTGCCAGTGCGGGCCTTGCGCTGTACGAGCACGATCTTGCCTATGCCGGGAAGCGTAAAAGAATTCTTTGCCTCCTTGTATGCAAGCTTCGCCATCTCGTCAAGGACAGCCACCGCCTGGGTCTTCTTGATCTCCACCTTCTTTGCAATGTGCTCCGCAATCTGAGACTTGGTCATCGCCTTTGCCGCCATTAAGTACCCTCCTCATTAGATTAAATGATAAAAAAATAAGATACCCTATAGTATAGGGAATCCATTTAAAAATCAAACCCTCTCCTTGAAAAACAACCGTTTTAATGCTACAGATTAAGATAGGGAGAAATCAATTCCATGAAACGGGCCGAGATGACAAGGGAGCAGTTGCAGGAAGAACTGGACGAGATGCGCCGGAAGATGGCGGAGGTGGAGAAATGCCGTAAGGACTTTCTGGCGGTCCAGGAGAAATACCATGGCCTGCTGGACGTCTCTCCGGACCCCATGATATTTGTAACCAGTGATTATGAGATCGTGTTTGCCAACGCCCAGGCGGAGGAGCTCTTCGGGTACAAGCAGGAGGAGCTGGTCTGCCAAAGCCTGAACACCCTCATTCCCGGAAGGTATCACAGGATGCACAGGAGCTTCGTCGAGGGCTTTTTCGCAAATCCAAGAAGACGCCCGATGGGCGTGGGCCTCAAGCTCTATGCGCTCAGAAAAACCGGGGAGGAGTTCAGGGTGGACATAAGCCTGAGCCCCATCAGGCTAAACGGAGAGGTTGTCGTCGTGGCGGCGGTAAGGGACATAACGGAGCGCATCAGGCAGCAGGAAGTCGTGGAAAAGAATTACTACTTCCAAAGGGTTCTGGACTCGATACTCAAGATATCGCTTGAAACCGCGCCTTTGAACCAGAAGCTTTCAAGGGCGCTTGAGCTTATCCTGTCTGTGCCGCACCTGGCCCTTGAGATGAAAGGGGCCGTCTACCTGATCTCCAGGGAGTCCAAGGAGCTGATACTTGCGGCAAACAGCGGAATGAGTGAGGCCCAGATAGCCGCCTGCTCCAGGGTGCCCCTTGGGAAATGCCTGTGCGGGAAGGCGGCGCAGAAATGCGAGATACTCTTTACGGACTGCCCCGGAGAGGGGCATGAGATACAGTTTGAGAGCGCGTTTCCCCACGGCCATTACTGTGTCCCGATCGTTTCGGGAGGAAGGCCCCTTGGCCTGATAAACGTCTACCTTCGCGAGGGGCACAAGCGCGACCCGGACGAGGACGCCTTCCTCACCTCTGTTTCGGACGCCTTCGCGGGCATGATAGCCAGGGATGAGACCGAGCGGGAGAAGGAGAGGCTTCAGGCGGACCTTGTCCAGACTGAAAAACTGGCCGCCCTTGGAAGGATAACAGCGAATGTGGCGCACTCCATAAGAAACCCCCTTACATCCGTGGGCGGCTTTGCCAGGAGGCTCCAGAAAAAACTCGCCAGGGGCAGCGCCGAAGGGGAGTATGCCGATTTCATTGTTGAGGAAGTGGCGGCCCTGGAAAAGATACTTTCGAGCGTCCTTTCCTACTCGAGGACATCTCCCGCGCGTATGGAGGAGCACGATATACGGGACGTGACCGGCTTCGTTCTGTCGATGTACGGTGACGCCCTGAAGGAGCATTCCATAGCCGTTGCAAGGGATTACAAGGAGGTCCCCAGGGTCCTCATGGACAGGCAGCGGGTGCAGGAGGCGTTGGAGAATGTCATTATTAACGCCATTGACGCGATGCCCTCCGGCGGAAAGCTCACTGTGGAGATATCCGAAATAGCCGTGAAAGAGAAGCCCTATATCGCTGTCAAAATAAAAGACACCGGACCGGGCATAGAAAAGGAGGCCGCGGACAGGATATTCGAGCCGTTTTTCTCTACGAAGACAAACAGGGGTGGCTACGGCCTTGGCCTTTCGATCAGCAGGAAGATAATAGAGGAGCACGGCGGGTTCATCTCGGTCGAAAGCAAACCCGGGGAAGGCTCGGTTTTCTATCTCTATTTCCCCGAAAAACACGGCCGGGAAGAAGCGGCTTCTTCCCTGGGTATTGTAAGCGCGCCTCCGGCATGATAAAAATGAGTAGTGAGCGAATGAGATTAATAAAGAATCCTTACATTCGATGCCCGAAGGGCATAAAATGGGCAGCGAGCGGCAAGCGAGCGAACTATGATTAAAAGAAAATACCTTACATTCGATGCCCGGAGGGCATAAAACTAATCAGCAGCTCGTCCCCGGATTGAAAAGGTAAAGGCAAAGGAGGAACGGCATGAGGAAACCGGCAGAGAATACTGACGCTTTTTTAGACCTTATGGTGGACTGGCAGGCCATGGAGGGCGAGATGATGAAATATGCCGAGGGTGAGGCGGCAAAGGACCGGAACGCCCTGGAAAAAACGATTGCCCAGGTAATAGGCCTTGAGGCCCGGAAGCGCTGCCTCATTCAGCAGATGATCGTCGAGAGCGTTAGGAAAGAGGCGGCCCACCTGGACCCGGAAGAGCTGGAGAGCCTTAACAGCCTCATCAACCGCCTTGTGGAAAACGAAGAGAAGGAACTGCCCATGGCGGAGGCGGCGCTCCAGAAAAGCGAGCTGTTCATCCCAAGATACCTGCTGTCGTATCTTATCGCGGACCTCAAAAAGGGAAACGGGCTTCTCCGGCAGTTTGCCGATGAGCTGAAAGCCGCCACCATCTCCACCTCCGTGACATCCAAGATTTACGGGCCGCAATAGGAGGAGAAGCCAAAAGCTTGGCAGGCATGAGATACGAGGCCCTTTCCCTTTCGGTGCCTTACAACAAGCTGCTAGCCCTTAAGGAGCAGCTTGGCCTGACAGTTGACGCCCTTGCGGTGCTGGCCCCTTACAGGAAGGTTTTCATAGAAAAAAGCAGGGCATTTTCCGGCTATTTTACCGAGGTCTTCATGGGCATATCAGACACCCGGAAGATCATTGAGGGGCTTGAGGACCCGCAGACGCTTAAGGACGCATGGGCCAACTGGTTCAGGACGGTTTTCATGATGGAGCTGGACGAAAACTTCCTTGCCTACCTCTGGAAGATCGGATTAAGGCACGTGGAGGTGAACCTGGACCAGAGGTACACGAACCTGGGCTTTTCAGTCGTAAGACAGTTCTGCCAGGAAGTGATCCGTTCGGAAGTTCCGCTCTCCGACGCCGCGCAGGTTGCGTTCGTTATAGACAAGATACTGGATCTGTGCCTTCTCACGGAGACAAGCGCGTTCATAGAGGCGTCGAGCCGCTGCGACATAGAGATAATAAAGGGCATAGCGGACAGGATAAGGAACCCCATAACCGTCATCGGGGGCAACCTTAAGCGCATCCAGAAGATGCTGGACCTTAAAGACCCTTCCTACTGCGTTGTGGAGGACATCATATCCCAGAGCTCCAGATGCGAGTCCATGGTGGCGGACATCAAGACCTACGTGGATATGTTCCAGAAGGAATCCTACCCGGTAAAAATATCGCTTCCGGACCTTGTGAGGCTCGTCCTTGACGAGCTCAGGGCAAAACCCGAGGCGCAAAAAGTGAGAATAGAGACCGTCCTGGACCCGATGGCGGGCTCCATCGAGGCGGACCCTCCGGACATAAAGGCCGCCTTCTACCAGGTGCTTGAAAACGCCATGGAGGCGGCGGCCACCTCTCCGAATGGGCTGGTCAGGGTAGATTCCGGGCCTTACAGGGCGCCTTTCAATGCCGTAAAGATAACCATATTCAATACGGGCATCCCGCCAAGAGCCGAAGACATGGAAAGGCTTTTTTCCCTGTTTTATTCCACAAAACCCGGCGGCTCGGGCTTTGGCCTGCCGATAGCGCGCCTCGCGGTAAGAAAAAACCTTGGAAGGATAACGCTCGAACCGGTCCCGGGCGAAGGGACCAGGGTTACCATGGTGCTGCCCAAGGGGTAAAAAGGGAGAGGGGCAAGGGGTGAGGGACAAATAAAAAAACGGTGCGGGTTAAATGAAGATGATGCGGTTAAAATAAAAAAGGCAGCAGCCGGAAGCAATTTTCAGACAGGTTCTATTTGCGTTTGAACATCCTTTTAAGCTCTTCCAGCCCCAGGCTTATCCTTGTGGGCCTGCCATGAGGGCAGTGCCCGGGGTCTTCGCAGCCCTCAAGAGCATCCAGGAGCTCTTCCAGCTCCGGCGGGGTCAGAACATCGCTGCCACGGACGGATGAGTGGCAGGCCAGCCTTGCCGCGATCTTTTTTTTAAGGGCCTCTTTTTGAAGGCCGCCGCCCTTCTCTTCCATCAGCTCAAGAGCCATGTCGGCAATAAGCCCGGTAAAATCCAAATCCCCTTTTTTAAGGAACTCCTGGGGAGCCCCCCTTAAAATAAGTCCCTCTCCAAAATCATCTATCTCAAACCCCAGCTCCAAAAGCAGCTCCCTGTGCGCAAGTACCGCCTGCCGCCAGGCTGGAGCAAGCTCCAGTGGCCGGGGGAAGAGGAACTGGCCAGGGTCCAGCCCCACGTTGCGCAGGAGCCTTTCAAACATCACGCGCTCGTGCGCGGCGTGCTGGTCCAGAAGCGTCACGCCTGCTCCGTCGGTGTATGCGTAGAACATCTCGCCAAGCCTGATAAAGGGTCGCGCTATCCTGCGGGGCTGCTCAAAGGGCAGCCCGTCCGGCCCTCCCTCCGAGACAATGAACATGGGCGGCACAGAGGTCCCTTCAACCGGGTACTTTGAAGCCGGAACAGGCACGCCCCTGCCGCTGCCGTCATTCGGCCAGGAAGGCGCCGTAATATCAGGGCCATCCGTCATATGGCCCTGTTCAGCCACGTGGCTCAAACAGGCCTCCCTTACCGCGGACCTTATCAGCCTGTAGACCTGCTCTTTGTCCTCAAAGCGGACCTCCTCTTTTTGAGGATGCACATTCACATCGACGGCATCCGGGGCCGGCTCAAGAAAGATGAAAAAAACCGGGTGCCTTCCCTGCGGCAGTCCTGAAATGGCCCCGTAGACCGCGTGCCCCAGTGAGGCGTCCCTGACCGGCCTTCCACTAACGAAGATGAACTGGTGGCTGCGGGAGCCCCTCCAGTTTCCCTCCTTCGAAAAAAACACCTTGAGTTTTAGCCCCTGCTCCTCGCTGTTCTGCTCTATGAGCCCCTCTAGAAACCGGGATCCGTATATCTGCAAAATCCTCTCCCTGATGTCAGCCGCCCTGTCCAGTTCCATGCACATCCTGCCGTCCAAATGGAGCGTAAAACCGGTTCCCGGATGGGCAAGGGCCTGCTTTGTGAGGACGTTCATAATCTGGAAGTTCTCCGCCTGGCCGGATTTGAGAAATTTCTTTCTGGCAGGGGTATTGAAAAAAAGCTCCCTTACCTCCACCCTGGTCCCGGAGGCCGGGGCAGGCCTGCTATCCGTTACCTTTCCGGCCTTCGCTTCTATCCGCACGCCTTCGGAGGCGCCCCTTGGGGCCGTGGTAATGGCAAGCTCAGAGACAGAGGATATCGATGGCAGCGCCTCCCCCCTGAAGCCCAGTGTCCTTATGCCAGAGATGTCCAGGGAGCCCTCCGGATCACCCTCCAGTTTGCTTGTCGAGTGTCGGTCCAGGCATAAAAGGGCGTCCGCGGGGTCCATACCCTCCCCGTCGTCCATTACCGATATAAGCCTTTTGCCGCCCTTTTTTACCTCCACCCGTATATGGGAAGCCCCTGCGTCCACGGAGTTTTCAATAAGCTCTTTCAAGGCGGAGGCGGGCCTTTCGACCACTTCCCCGGCCCTTAGCTTGTCGATGACTTCAGGCGGAAGGACCTTTATCTTTCCCATGGACCTTTCATTCTAAATCACCCGCGGTGTCTTTTGGCAAGTGTCCTTAGAAGCCCGTCAACCAGGCGGGCGGACTCCTTGACACCCGTGCGGTCCGTCTCTATCACCAGCTCCGGGTTTTGGGGCTCCTCATAGGGCGCTGAGATCCCAGGCACCGGCCACCCCTCTTTTGCCCTGGCATATATGCCGGCCGGCGCCCCCCGCCTTTTCAGCCTCTTTTTCTCCCTCCGCATGGCGACTTCCAGCGGGCATTTGAGATACACCTCCGCGAAGCGGCCGATCTCCCTTCTGGCCAGCTCACGCCATCTGCGCAGGTTTCCGGTTGCGTCAATGGCGGCGTCATGGCCGAGGCCAGAGAGCGTCTTTGCCATATATACAAGTGCCCGGTAGAGCATCTCCCTTTCCGCTTCGGAATAGGACGGATCCGGAGTGGCCAGTTTTCTTAGCTCATCCATCTGAAGCACGGCCATTTTCGGCCGCTTTTTTTTAAGGGCCATCGCGACGGCGCTTTTGCCGCTTCCGGGAAGCCCGGTTATCCAAACGACCCTGCCTTTTTTCATGCCACAAAAAAGTTTATATCCTGCTATCCGGGGTTGCAACCACCAAAATGAATCACCCTGCAGAAAACTACAGAGGATTGTAAGTTAAACGGGGCATTGATGCGTACCGGCTCCCAAAATGGATTCCTTTAGCCACGGAATTTATGGCTTCAAAGCGGGATCATAAGGCAAAATGATCTTTACCTCCGTACCTTCCCCGGGCCAGCTCTCTACCTCTATTTCACCCTTATGCTCTTCGATAACTTTTTTGACGATGGGCATCCCCAAGCCCGTCCCGCTCTTTTTTCTTGTATAAAAGGGGACAAAGACGTTATCAAGGGTCTCTTTGTCCATGCCGGAGCCCTCGTCTTTTATCCTTGCAATAAGACGGCCCTTTCGAAGCGTTGCGCTGATCACAATGCTTTGCCCGGCCACTGAGGCCTCGATGGAATTGTTGACAAGGTTCACTATGGCTCTTTCCATTAGAAATGCATCCACGCGCATATATACCGGCACAGGAGGCAGCTCCATCAGCAGTTTTACGCCTTCCTTCACCGCCCTTACCTTGCACAGCCCGTATGCCCTTGAGATGACCTGGCAGATGTCCTCCACCTTCAGGTCCAGCTGCATTGGTTTAGCGAAATCAAGCACATTGTCCACTATCCTTTGCATGCTCAAGGCGGCTCCCGCTATCTCCTGCAGGGCTTCATCCGTATCTCCCTTGCACTCCCGGAGGCGTTTGGAGAAACCCAGGATCGTTATGAGGGGGTTTTTCAGGTCATGGACGATGGTCGTGGACACCTGGCCCAGGCCGGCCAGATACCTTAGCTTCTGTGCCCTGTCCCTTATCCTTTTCTCCCTCTGGGAAACAAGGCCCACGAAAACGGCAAACGCCCCCTGCAACATGAGGTTGTACAGCCTGACCACTTCCGGGATAAATTTGCCAGACCATCCAAAGATAATAAAAGGGCTGTCAAAGATCAGGACCATGAAGTAGATAAAAAGGGCCCCCTTCAGCCCCCACATCAGACCGCCCAGAAACAGCGGTACGTAATACAGCTCCGAGTAAAAATTATGCAGCGGATACAGCGTGGGGATGGTGGTGTAATGCAGAAATGTGATGAACAAGACAACTGTTACAATTATTGCCGTCCTGTATCTTTTAAACATCCCACACCATTTTATTTTTTCTTTTTGCAGAGATTATGAAGGCCCCTTCGGGATACGCCCGCTTACTCAGTAATCTTAGCACCATATCCGGCAGGCTCAAGCCGAATTGTCCGCATGCCCTGCGTCATGGCAGCCTTCAGAAAAGGAGAAAATCGCTGGGTTCGCGAAACAAAAAGTGATAATATTAGAAAACGCTATCGAAAAGGAGAAAAAATGAACTCTGTCTCGCTGAATCAGGACATTCACTGGGTAGGCGTCATAGACTGGGCCATAAGGGATTTTCACGGCTACATCACCCCAAAGGGTTCAACATACAACAACTATCTGATCCTGGACGAAGAGCCCACACTTATAGACGGCGTGAAGCTTGAGTTCGTGGACCAGTCGATACAGAACATCCAGGCCCACATAGACCCGGCAAAGATAAAGCACCTGGTCGTAAACCATATAGAGCCGGACCACGGGGGAGGGCTTTCAAGGCTGATGGAGCTCATGCCGGGCGTTCCCGTCTATTGCACGCAGAAAGGCAGGGAAGGACTTGCCCGGTACCACGACACGGGCAGGTGGAATTTCAAGGTGGTAAAATCCGGAGACAGGCTGAAGATAGGCAGGCGCACTTTGATCTTCATAGAAACACCCATGATCCACTGGCCGGACTCCATGATGACCCTGTGCGCCGAAGACGGGATACTTTTTTCACAGGACGGCTTCGGGCAGCACCTGGCAAGCTCTCAGCGGTTCGATGACGAGTTTGTGGCCTGCGCCTCCGAGGCGGAGCTTGAGGATTCGGTATGGGACTATTACGCCAACATCCTCATGCCCTTTGGCGGGCTCATAAAAAACAAGGTGGAGGAGATAACGAGGCTCGGGGTGCCAATAAACATGATAGCCCCGGACCACGGCGTGATCTGGAGGAAAAGACCCGGAAAGGTCCTGGACATGTACCGGGACATGGCTAACGGCAAAACGGACGAGAGGGTCGTCATCATCTATGACACGATGTGGGGTGGCACCGGGCAGATGGCGCAGCCCATAATGCACGGGCTTAAGGAAGAGGGAATGGACTGCAGGGTGATAAAGCTCCGGGCCACCCCGCTTTCGGTGGCGATAAAGGAATTCTGGAGGGCCAGGGGGTGTCTGCTCGGCTCTCCGACTCTGAACAATAACCTTTTCCCTTATGTGGCCGAGTTCCTTGTATATCTTAAGGGCTTGAGGCCCAAAGACCGAATAGTTAGTGCCTTTGGCAGCTACGGCTGGGCCGGGGGAGCGGTAAAACTGGCCCTTGAGGAGTTCAGGGGCATGAAGCTGGAGGTCTTCGGGGAGATGCTTTCCACCAACTACAGGCCTTCCGCCGCGGAACAAAAAGACGGGTTTGAATTCGGCAGAAAGTTCGCCGCTGCCACCCGTGAGTTCCATAAGAGGTACGCGTGAAGACGGCGGTTTTCATGGGCAGCCCCAGAATCAGGGGCAACACGCATATGCTCCTGGAAGAGGCAATGCGCGGGGCCATGGAGAAAGGGGCGCAGATCACCTTTTTTGAGCTCAACGCAATGAAGATAAAGGGCTGCCAGGACTGCGGCAGCTGCGTAGAATCTGGCCTATGCGTCATGAAGGACGATATGGAGAAGATATATCCCGTCCTGAGGGAGTCAAGCAGGTTCATCCTGGCCTCGCCCATTTTTTTTGTGGGGGTAAGCGCACAGACAAAGGCCATGATAGACAGGTGCCAGTGCTTCTGGTATGAGAAATATATTCTTAAAAAGCCCCTGCCGCAGGGGCCGGAAGGGCGGACGGGACTTTTCCTGTCAGTAGGCGGCATGGGCGGCGTTGATGGGAAAGTCTGTTCAGAGGCCACCGCAAAGGCATTTTTCAGGACGATAAGTGTTCTGGACCACCGGGCGCTGTGTTATCTTGGTGTGGACGCCAGGGGCGATATACTGAAAAAGCCCCAGGCCCTTAAAGAGGCTTACGAGGCCGGCCGGAAGCTCATGGAAATCCCTCAAGAAACAAAAACAACCGCATAAGGAGAGATGTGAAGATGGAAATGAAAGATCTGCCCGGACATTATAAGGAGCTCAGGGACGAGTTCCCCGATTTTTTTCAGGCCCTGGAGGGGCTGGGCCAGAAGGCCAGAAGCGCGGGCCCTCTTGATGCAAAAACGGTGGAGCTTCTTCAGCTTGCAGCCGCAGCCGCCGTGCGTTCGGAGGGGGCGGTCCACTCCCACGCAAGACGGGCGCTTGCGGCGGGGGCAACCAGGGAGGAACTCTGCCACACACTTTTGGCTGTCACCAGCACCATCGGGTTTCCAACCGTGGCGGCCGCCCTTTCATGGGTTCGGGATGTAACGGGGGTGCGGGAAGTGACCGCGAACACAAAAAAATAAAATACTTTCCCCCCATTTTTTAAAAGACAAAATCATGGTTTTGTGAGACACTATTTTAAGGGAAAAATGCTTTATTCTTTTCCCCATCGCGCAGCGCTGAAATGACTTATCTTGCTTAAATTATTTATCTTCCCGGGCGGCAAAACAATTTTTCCGGGTACTTCAAACTGCTTTTTTAAATAGGGGGCATCCGATGAAAATTAGGGCCCTGGCCGAAGCGGTTATTCTTCAGTCGTTTGCAGACCTCTGGGACAAGGAGCACAGGCAGGAAAGCCTTGAATTCTTTTCAGGCGGAGGGTTTGACCACTTCGCGGACATCGCAGGACTGGGCACAGGTGAAAAGACGCAACTTCTTTTGATGTTCGAAAAACAAATGGAGGCCGCCGGACAAACGGGGCCCAAAAACAAAAAAATCGGGGCGTTCCGGGGAGGCTTCAAATAATATGCATTTTTTAAGGAAGGGACTGGTCTTGAAGCACACCGGCAAACAGGGAAAAGGCGTTGTCATAGACTGGGGCATAACCGGAGCCAAATACAGCGAATATATTCTTTCAAAAAAGGAACGCGCGGATTCAGTGAGGGTGTGGACGGGGAACAAGATAGAGGTCTGGCCTCTGGCCCAGGTTTTTTTAGAAGAAGCCTGATCTGTTTTCCAGGAAACAATTAAAGCAGATTGAACGAAACTAAAAACTTCTTAAAAGGCAACTATCAGACCAGCGCTTATGCCTCTCAGGCCCCCAAAGACTTCAGCCCTTCGAGCGTTTTTTGAAGCGATGTCCTGTCTTCCACATTGAATAAGACCGCATCGGGCAGGATCCTTTTAAGGAGCCCCGAGAGCACTTTTCCGGGTCCCACCTCCACGAAGACCTGCGCCCCTTCAGCCTGCATGACCTTCATGGACTCCTCCCATCTCACCGGGTTTGAAAGCTGTCTTACAAGGGCGGCGCGCAGCCCGTCCGGCGCACTGAGGACTATGGCGTCGGCATTGCCTATGACAGGCACAGGAAAAGGTTTTATCGAGGCCTCAAGGAACAGATATTCAGCAAGCTTTTTTGCCGGTCCCTCCATGAGCCTAGAATGGGAAGGCACACTCACCTGAAGCGCGATCGCCCGCTTGGCCCCGCGTTCTTTTGCGATCTCCATGCACTCCAGGACTGCGGCTGTCTCTCCTGAGACGACTATCTGCCCCGGACAGTTATAGTTTGCGGCCTGGGCATAGCCGCTTTTGAGTGCACGGCATATATCATCCACCACATCGCCCGAAAGCCCCAGGATGGCCGCCATCATCCCCATTCCCTCGGGCACCGCCTCCTGCATGAGCTTCGCTCTCAGCCTGGTTGCGCGGAGGGCAGAGGAAAAAGAGAGTGCGCCCGCGGCGACCGCCGCAGTGTATTCGCCAAGGCTGTGGCCGGCAAGCAGGGCGGGCTCAACACCCTCTCCGGCCAACACCCTGTAAGCCGCATATTCGGCGGCAAGGAGGCAAGGCTGCGTATTTATGGTACTGTCCAGTTCCTCCTTGGGGCCCTCAAAAGAGAGTTTTGCCACATCAAACCCAAGGACGGCGGAGGCCTCCTCATATGCCTCCCTGGCCTGGGAAAAACCGCGAAAAAGGTCTGCCCCCATGCCGACCGCTTGCGAGCCCTGGCCCGGAAAGATGAAGGCTATCTTCATTGAGCGCCCTTGCGCTCCCTGAGCTTTTTCACCAGAAGAGGGATGACCTCGTTTAAGTCTCCGACTATGCCGTAGGTGGCGGCGGTGAATATTGGCGCTTCAGGATTTTTATTTATGGCCACGATCACATCGGAAGACTGCATGCCCACCAGGTGCTGAACCGCCCCCGATATGCCGCACGCTATATAAAGCTTGGGGCAGACCGTCTTTCCCGTCTGGCCGACCTGGTGGCAATATGGTATCCAGCCCTCATCCACGGCGGCCCTAGACGCCCCGATGGTGCCGTTCAGCAGTTGGGCCAGCTCATTGAGCATCCCGAAACCCTCTTTGCCCTTGAGCCCCCGGCCGCCGGAGATTATAACGTCCGCCTCCTGCAGGTTCACATTGACCCCTGTGTCAGCGGCCTTTATGGTCTCAAGCACCCTGGTCCTGGCCCTGATGCCCGCCGCATCCACATCTATGATCTCCCCCTGCCTGTCCGGCTCATACCGGCCTGCCTTCATGACCTTTGGCCTTACGGTAGCCATTTGCGGACGGGTCCTTGGAGAAAGGATACTGGCCATAATGTTGCCTCCGTAAGCGGGGCGGGTCTGAATGAGGTTGCCCGTGTCCGCCTCTATCTCCAGCGATGTGCAGTCCGCGGTGAGCCCCGTTTTAAGCCTGGCCGCCACCCTGGGCAAAAAAGACCTCCCGATGGCCGTGGCCCCGGCCAGCACCACCTCCGGCTTGTGCATGCTTATGAGCCTTGAGAGGAGTTCCGCGTTCGGCTCATCCGTAAATTCACGGAAGATATCGTCCCCACAATAATAGACCTTGTCCGCACCCCATTTTATAAGTTCCTGGGCGTCGCTCCTTGCGGCCCCGAACAATACGGCGCAAAGCCCTGCGCCCCTGGCGGCGGCCAGTTTCCTTCCCTCACCCAAAAGCTCAAAGGCGACCGGGGCGACCTTGCCGCCCCTCTGCTCGGCAAACACCCACACGCCGCTCCATGCGGCCAGGTCTTCCGTTGGGATGGAGGCATAATCCACCTTGCTCTCCATGATGGCGCCTTCCTGGCAGCTTGAAAGGCATGCCTGGCAAAGCTGGCAGTACTCCCCGATCCGCGCCACACCGTCTTCTATCACTATTGCATCATAAGGGCAGACGGTAATGCATGCCCCGCAGCCCATGCATTTTGTCTTATCTATCTTTAAAGGCATTTTTTCTCCACAAGTTCATTTACGAGGGCGTCTATCTGCTCTTCCAGCGAGCCCTCCAGTTTTTTTCTGCCGCCCCTCGGCCCGGGAGTGAATATCTTTTTCACCTGCGTGGGAGAGCCGTTAAAGCCGACAACATCAACCGGCAATTCCAGCTCCGCCGCCCCCATTTTTTTGATCTCCGCCTTCTTTGCGTTCATCTTGCCCTTGAGCGACGGGAGCCTTGGGGTGTTCAGCTCCCTCACAACGGTAATAAGGGCTGGTAGCGAGGCCTCCACTATGTCCGATCCCTCGTCCATCATCCGCTCCACCTTTATGGACGCCGCGCCGGCCTCTATTATCTTTTTCACATAGGAGACGTGCGGGATGTCCAGGAACTCCGCCACCTCTGGACCCACCTGGGCGGTGTCCCCGTCTATGGCCTGCTTGCCGCAGATTATAAGGTCTGCCCCTATCTTTTTGATCACGCCTGAAAGGGCGCAGGCGGTGGCAAGCGTGTCGGCCCCCGCAAACTCCCTGCCGGTCACCAGGAACGCCTCATCCACGCCAAGAGAGATGGCCTCCCGGAGGGACGCCTCCGCCTGGGGCGGCCCCATCGTTACTGCGCATACGGTGCCGCCAAGCTGTTCCTTTATGGAAAGCGCGGCCTCGATGGCATGGGTGTCATAAGGGTTTATGATGGAGGGTACCCCTTCCCTTACCAGTGTGCCTGTCTCCCGGTTTATCTTCACCTCCGCGGTGTCCGGGACCTGTTTTATGCAGACGGCTATCCTCATCGAGCTTTTGCCGCTTCCTTTATGATATTTTGCGCGATGACGTTTCTTTGTATCTGGTTCGTGCCCTCGTATATCTGGAGTATCTTTGCGTCCCGCATCATCTTTTCAACCGGGTATTCCCTCATATATCCGGAACCGCCCATGACCTGCAAAGCATTGGTGGTCACACACATGGCAACATCGGTGGCGAAGAGCTTGGCCATAGAGGACACCTTTGTGACGTCCTTGGCGCCACTGTCTGCGTATCTGGCGGCGGCGTAGACAAGCGCCCTGGCCGCCTCTATATCCGTGGCCATGTCCGCGATCATGTGCTGGATGGCCTGGAACCCTATTACCGGGTGGCCGAACTGCACCCTTTGCCTTGCGAACTTCACGGCTTCGTCGAGAGCCCCCTGCGCAACGCCTAAACCCTGGGCGCCCACCCCAACGCGGGAGCTGTCCAGCGTCTTCATAGCCACCAGAAAGCCCATGCCCTCCCTGGCTATAATGTTTTCTTTAGGAACGCGGCAGTCCTCAAAGACAAGCTCCCTCGTGGCCGAGGCCCTTATGCCCATCTTCTTTTCCTTCTTGCCGAAGCTGAAGCCGGGCGTCCCTTTTTCCACGATGAAGGCGGAAGCGCCCCTGGGGCCCTTTGACCTGTCGGTGATGGCGATAACCGTATATATCTCGGCCTCTCCACCGTTCGTTATCCATTGCTTTGTGCCGTTTATTACGTAGTGGTCCCCTTCAAGCCTAGCGGTGGTCTGGGTGCCTCCGGCGTCGCTGCCGGCGTTTGCCTCCGTAAGACCGAATGCCACAAGCCTTTTGCCTGCCGCTATGTCCGGCAGGTACTTTTTCTTTTGCTCATCGGTGCCGAAAAGCAGTATCGGGTAGGTGCCAAGCGCGTTTGCCGCGTATGTGGTAGACACGCCCAGGCAGGCCTTTGAAAGCTCTTCGACCGCGATGGTCAGCTCGAAGCTCCCCTTGCCAAGCCCCCCATACTCTTCCGGTATGAACAGGCCGAAAAGGTCCGAGGCCGCCATTACCTTCATTATCTCCCACGGGAACTCCTCTTTCTCATCGAGCTCCGCCCTCACAGGAACGACCTTCTCCTGCGCTATCTGGGCGCAAAGCTCTTTTATCATCAATTGCTCTTCGGAAAGGAAATAATCCATCTTTTTCTAACTCCTCCCCCGTCACTGTTTTTTTTATTCTAAATCAAGGGCGAATTTTTTCGCCAAGCCCAAATGTAAGTTTACCCCAAATTCGTCCGGTTTACGCCAATTTTTCCAGCTCTTAATGTATTTCTATTTCAGGGAAAAAAAACGGTATCTCATAGCTTGCGGACTTCTCGCTGTCCGACCCGTGCACCGCGTTCCTCTCGATGTTCTCCGCGTATGCCGCCCTTATAGTCCCGGGGGCCGCGTCCTTGGGGTTCGTGGCGCCCATGATCTGCCTCACGCGGGCAATGGCGTCTTCTCCTTCAATTACCAGCACCACCACGGGCCCTTCGGACATGAAGCTGGCCAGGTCGTTATAGAACGGCCTTTCCTTATGGACTATATAAAAGCGTTTCGCCTCCTCCATGGAAAGATGTATCTTCTTAAGTGCCGCAACCCTCAACCCCGCATCCTCGAAATATTTAAGCACGCCGCCGATCGCGTTCTTTTTGACCGCATCCGGCTTGATTATGGAAAGAGTCCTCTGAACCATTTTTTTCTATCCTCCTGGCAGCCTGATTTTTAATTTTTTGTTTGTCCCGTTTTATTTTAAGAAAGGCCCAATACTGAAACCAGCTGTCCCACCGCGCTTACGGAACGGTCAAAGGCGGCCTTCTCACCGCTGGTGAGCGGGACCTCCAGTATCTTTTCCACCCCGCCCTTGCCAAGCAAGACCGGCACCCCGGCATATACTCCCTTTGCGCCGTACTGCCCATCCAGGTAGGCCGCGCAGGGCATGAGCCTTTTTTCATCGAACAATATTGCCTTCACCATCTCGCAGGCCGAGGCCGCGGGCGCATAATATGCGCTGCCGGTCTTTAAGAGAGCGACTATCTCCGCGCCGCCGTTTCTTGTCCTTTCTACGATATGCTCTATTTTTTCATCCGGAAGTAGGGAATCGATGCCCACCCCTTTCACCGATATGAGGCTCCTCACCGGCACCATCTGGTCCCCATGCCCTCCAAGCACCATGGCATCCACGTCTTTTGGAGAGACGTCCAGCTGCCAGGCGATGAATGCGCGAAGCCTTGCGGAATCGAGCACACCGCCCATACCCAACACCCGTTCCGGCGGGAACTTTGAAGACTTCCATGCCAGATGGGCCATCACATCCATGGGGTTCGTTATCATTATGATGACCGATTTGGGCGAATGCGCAGCCGCCTCACCCGCGACCACCCCGATAATGGACGCGTTTGCCTGAAGAAGGTCGTCCCTGGACATGCCGGGCTTTCTGGCAAGCCCCGCGGTTATGACAACCACGTCCGAACCGGCCGTCTCCTCGATAGTGTTGGTCCCCTTGATGGAAACCGAAGAGCCCCAAAGCGGGCAGGCCTCCCCAAGGTCAAGCGCCTTACCCTGCGGCACGCCGGGGGCGATGTCGTACAGGACCACATCGGATATCCCTCCCATTACAAGGTGCTGGGCAAGCGAGGCCCCAACGTTGCCGGCCCCCAAAACTGAAACTTTTTTCCTTTTCATCTTTTTATGATGGCCTTTCCTGCTTAATCGATACGAAAAATAAATGTTAATTATAAAGAAGCCCCGCCAATAATCTCAAGCCCGCCAGGGGCCTGCAGATTTGTGGGTTTCTAAAGTCGTCATGCCCGAGGACTCGATCGAGCGGGTTTCACGGGGTTCCGCGAAGCCCTTGGGCGGGCATCCACTTTCCGAAAGCCATTAAAGATTTTCTGCCCCCGCCGGAACAGCTTGTTTCGAAGGAGGAAGAAAACGTGAAAGTGACAATCGCCTTGAAAAAGTCTAGCATTGAATTTTTCAAGAAACAGGCAAAAGAGCGGCATACATCCTATCAAAAAATGATCCGCGAGCTTATAGACTGGTATGCCACGCATTTTAAAAAAAGTGCGTGATAATTTATGGGCAAGGATATGGCGGTCCCCTGCCATTTCGTGACGCTCAGGCGATTTTACGCAGTCAGTTTTTCCCGGGGGTAAGGGGGCGGAGCCCCCATACCTATAAAGGGCGGGCAGGTGGGTAAGATATTATTTTTTTTGCAACCCTCAGCGCCTGCTCCCTATTTTTTATCTCTCCCCTAAGCCATTTTATCTCCACCGCGTCCAACACATCTTTGAACAGGGGCGATGGTTTAAGCAAAAACTCCTTTTTAAGGTCCTCCCCAGTTATTGGCCTCCTGCCAAGCCTTGGCCTTACCCTCTTAATGTAGTGGGCGAGTATCCTCTTTGAAAATTCCAGGAACAGCTGCCCCTTCCGCTCATCCTCCGCCTCCAAAAAGACATGGCAGAAAAGCATGTGCGCATATATCTCGTCCCCCAGGTCCCTGAACATCTCAGTAAAAGCGGCCGGGCCTTTTGAAAGAGAAAAAAGCCTCCTGATCATTCCCCTGCAGGCGAAGGCCCTCTCCAAAAACATCTTCTCTTTTTTTGAGAGCACAAGTCTCTCCGTGGCCTTCCCGACGGCGCCGGCCACAAGCACCGCCAATCCCAGCGGGAACCTGAACTCCTGTTCCGCATGGGCCGGTTTTTTATGAAAGGCAAAAAACCGTGCCCACTGCCTCTCAAGCGCCCTGAAGGCGTTTAAGTTGGCGCTCCTGAAACCGGGAAGTATCACCCTCAGCGCCCCGTCCCTGAACATGCGGTCCAGAACCCTTCCCGCGCCCTGGGCGGACAGTATCTTTTTAAGCTCCTCCGTTGTCCTCTCCGGTGCTGGTCCCTTAAGAAGCGGCGCCAGTTTTTTTAACACCGCAGCCGAGCCCCTTTCTATTCTGAAGCCGTGTGTCGCGGAAAACCGGTAGCACCTCAATATCCTCAAAGGGTCCTGAACAAGATTTTCTTCAGAGACTATCCGCACGATCCCTTTCATCAGGTCTGCCGAGCCGCCGAACGGGTCAATCAGCCTCCTTGATGAAAGGGGGAAGGCCATGGCGTTTATGGTAATGTCCCGGCCTGCAAGGTCCTCCTCTATGTTTGCCCCCCTCATCCTCGATATGTCTATATGCTCGCCGTCCCTGACCACCCTTGCCGTCCCGAACCGGGCATCAAGCAAAATGAAGGTACCCCCCGCCTGCGCGGCAAAGCTCCGCGCAGCCCTCACCGCCCTGCCCTTCATGGCGATGTCGACGTCCTTGGGCTTTTTGATGCCGGCCAGGATGTCCCTGACGGTGCCGCCCACAATGAAACAAGAGCCGTTCATCCCTCTTTCCCGGACAAACCTCCTGAAATCCGTCAAAAGTCCGTTCATCCTCTTATGAGAGACCAAATCAAATGAAAAATCAAGAAATTTTGTAATATAATAGTTCAATTCACAAAAGGAGGAGCGGAGAATACCATGGTTACTGTCTATTACGAGAAGGACGTAAAGCTTGATATCTTGAAGAAGAAAAAGATAGTGGTCATAGGCTACGGCAGCCAGGGGCACGCCCACGCCAACAACTTGAGGGAAAGCGGCATGAATGTAACCATAGGTGTGAGGCAGGGGGCAAGCTGGGACAAGGCGAAAAAAGCCGGTTTCACCGTGAAGACTCCCGCGGAGGCCGCAAAGGGGGCCGATGTCGTGATGATGCTCCTCCCCGATGAGACCATGGCCAAGACCTATAACGCCGAGGTCGCACCGAACCTCAAAAAGGGCGCTTACCTTGCCTTTGCGCACGGGTTCAATGTCCATTTTGGGCAGATAGTGCCGGCGGAGGGGATAAACGTATTCATGGCCGCTCCAAAAGGACCGGGGCACCTTGTGCGCTCCGAATATGAAAAGGGCAGCGGCGTGCCCTGCCTCATCGCGGTGCACCAGGACCCTTCGGGAGACACTAAAAAAGTGGCCCTGGCTTACGCCTCTTCCATCGGCGGCGGCAGGGCCGGGATACTTGAGACCAGTTTCAGGGAAGAGACCGAGACGGACCTTTTCGGAGAACAGGTCGTGCTGTGCGGCGGCCTCACATCCCTCATTCAGGCCGGGTTCGAGACGCTGGTGGAGGCGGGATACAGCCCGGAGATGGCCTATTTCGAATGCCTCCACGAGGTAAAGCTCATAGTGGACCTCATATACGAAGGCGGCATAAGCAACATGCGCTATTCCATAAGCAACACCGCCCAGTACGGCGATCTCACAAGGGGGCCCAGGATCGTAAACGAGGATACGAAGGATGAGATGAGGCAGATACTGGATGAGATACAGTCCGGAGAGTTTGCCCGCGAGTGGCTCCTTGAGTGCAGCGTGAACAAGCCGGTATTCAACGCCCTCACCAGACGCGGCGAAGAGCACCCGATCGAGGAAGTGGGCAAGAGGCTGCGCGAAATGATGCCCTGGATGAAAAAGAAAAAACTCGTTGACAGGTCGAAGGCCTGAAAAATAAAAAAAATGCGTTTTGCTCCTGAAGGATATCCGTATTTCGCGTTTTTCGGGGCCCTTACCGCTTTGGTATGGGCGGCATGGGGATGGCCTGCGGTCTTCCCGGGGCTTTTACTTTTGTTCATGTTCTATTTCTTCAGGGACCCCGAGAGGCACACTCCCTCCGAGGAAGGCTATATCTGCCCGGCCGACGGAAAGATCATAGTGTCCGAAAACCTGTTCGAGGACAAATACCTGAACAAGGACGCTATGCTCATAAGCATATTCATGTCGCCCCTGAACGTCCACGTGAACAGGGCGCCGTGCGACTGCACCGTGAGACTGGTAAAATACAACAAGGGTTCGTTCAAGTCCGCGTGGAGCGATCACGCCTTCCACAAAAACGAGCATATCTCCATAGTCATGGAGGAGGAAGGCGGGGGAAACATCCTGGTAAGGCAGGTGGCGGGTTCCATAGCGCAGAAGGCCGTGTGCAGGAAAAAGCCCGGCGACCGGCTGAAAAGGGGCGAACGCTTCGGCATGATAAAGTTCAGCTCAAGGGTGGACGTCTACCTGCCGCCTGACGTGACCCTGCTTGTGGCAAACGGCGATATGGTAAGGGCGGGGGAGACGATCATCGCAAGGAAGGCGAAATAAAAAACCATGAAGGCCATGAAGGCGGACGGGGCTAACAAGGCACAATGAAAAAAGGCATCTACATCCTGCCCAATGCCCTGACGCTGACCGGCATGTTCGGGGGGTTTTTTGCTATCCTGGTGGCGTTCAAGGGGGATTACGCCCTGGCATCCTGGGCGGTACTTGCCGCGATGATCTTTGACGGGCTGGACGGTTTTGTGGCAAGGCTCACGGGCAGCGCCTCCCGTTTTGGCATTGAGCTTGATTCCCTTTCGGACCTGGTGGCGTTCGGCGTTGCCCCCGCGGTCATAATCTTCCTGGCCTCCATACGGCCTTACGGAAGGGTCGGCTGGATGGTGGCCTTCCTTTATGTGGCCTGCGGGGCCATGCGCCTGGCCAGATACAATGTGCAGATGGTCACGGCTGAGCGCAAGTCCTTCACCGGCGTACCCATACCGGCCGGGGCCGTCATCCTTACAACCTTGGTCATCTTCGCAAGAAAGATGGACATAGACCTTATGGGAAGCCCGCTTGTGCTCCTGCTGACCTTTGTGGTCTCCCTTTTGATGGTGAGCACGCTCAGGTTCCATGGGATGAAGGAGATAAATTTCAGCAAGAGAAAACCATTCTGGTTCCTGGTGCTGGCGGTGACCGTGGTGGTTGTGGTCGCGATGCACCCGGAGATCGCGCTTTTTATCTGCGCCATGCTGTACCTGACCATAGGGCTGATAGAAAACACTTATCTTTTTGCCATGAAAAGAAAGAGGAGTAAGCCAAATGAGGCGCATTAGGATTTTCGACACGACACTGAGGGACGGGGAGCAGTCCCCCGGCGCAAGCATGAACGTTGATGAGAAAGTGCAGGTTGCGCGCCAGCTTGCGCGTCTTGGTGTGGATGTCATAGAAGCGGGCTTTGCCATTAGCAGCGAGGGGGATTTCGAGTCCATAAAAAGGATCGGCGCGGAAGTGGACGGCCCGGTTATAGCCAGCCTTGCCAGGGCAAAGGAGGCGGATATTAAAAAGGCCTGGGAGGCCCTGCGCGATATAAAAGAGAGCAAACGAAGGATACACACCTTCCACTCGACCTCCGATATCCATCTTAAGCACCAGTTCAGGATAAGCCGGGAGGAGGCACTGAAGAGGTCCGTCCAGATGGTGGGGCTTGCCAGAAGCCTTGTAAACGACGTGGAGTTTTCCCCTATGGACGCCACCCGCACCGAACTGCCGTATCTGGCAGAGGTCGTGGGGGCGGTAATAGCAGCCGGGGCATCCACAGTGAACATCCCGGACACGGTGGGCTACACGGTGCCGGCAGAGTTTTTTGAGATCATAAAGTACCTGTTCAACCATGTTCCCAATATCGCGGATGCCGTAATATCCGTCCACTGCCACAATGACCTGGGGCTTGCCGTTGCAAACAGCCTTGCGGCCGTCTCCGCGGGTGCGGGACAGGTGGAGTGCACGATAAACGGCATAGGCGAGCGCGCGGGCAACTGCTCCATGGAGGAGATAGTGATGGCGCTCAGGACACGCAAGGATTTCTTCCAGGCGGACACCAGCGTGCACTCGGAGGAGATTATGCGCTCCAGCAGACTTATCACAAAGATAACGGGCATCTCCGTGCAGCCCAACAAGGCCATTGTCGGAGCCAACGCGTTTGCCCATGAATCCGGCATCCACCAGGACGGGCTCCTCAAGGAAAAAGCCACTTATGAGATAATGCGCCCGGAGAGCGTGGGGCTTGGCAGCACCAGGCTTGTCCTGGGCAAGCACTCGGGAAGGCACGCCTTCAGGACCAGGCTGCAGGAGCTTGGATACAGCCTGCCGGAAGAGGGGATGGAGAGCGCCTTCCAGAGGTTCAAGCGCCTGGCCGACCAGAAAAAAGACATCTATGACGAGGACCTGGAGGTCCTTGTCTCGGAGACGGAGCTGTCCAAAACCCCGGAGATATATTCGGTACTGGAGCTCCACATATCAAGCGGGACCTCCGAGGCCCCCACCGCCAGGCTGAAAATGAAGATAGGTGAAGCTGCCGCCGAGCACACCTCCGGCGGAGACGGCCCCGTGGACGCCACCTACAAGGCCATTGCCGCGCTTACAAGAACAGGCAGCACGCTCCAGAAATTCGAGGTAAAAAGCATCACTGGCGGCATGGACGCGATAGGAGAGGTCTTCGTGACCCTCGAGGAGGACGGCCGGACCGTGCGCGGCCAGGGCGCGGACACGGACATCATAGTCGCCGCCGCCAAGGCCTATGTGAACGCGCTCAATAAACTGGCCGCAAAAAAGGCGCAGGGCAACCAGCTTAGATCAGAATTGTGAGACCATGCGGTCTTAAACGCGGCCAAGATCAATAATTAAATTAGGAGGCGTTGATGGCTGACGAGCATTCTTTCGATATAGTATGCGAAGTGGATATGCAGGAAGTGACCAATGCAGTGATGCAGGCTGTGAAGGAGATCAGCCAGCGATTCGACTTCAAGGGGAGCAAGAGCTCCATAGAACTTGACAAGGGCAAAGGCGCCATCACACTCGTGTCCGACGATGAGCAGAAGATGAAGAGCGTTGTCGATATCCTGCAGTCAAAAATAATCAAGCGCGGGATCGCGCTCAAGGCGCTCAGTTACGGCAAACTGGAACAGGCCGCCGGAAGCACGGTGAGACAGGTGATCACTCTCCAGCAGGGCATACCGCAGGAAAAAGCAAAAGAGATCGTCAAGATCATCAAGGATCTGAAGCTGAAGGTAAACTCCGAGATCCAGCAGGACCAGGTGCGCGTCAGGGCAAAGAAGATCGACGATCTGCAGGCCATAATGGCCCTTTTGAAAGAAAAAGACCTGGGAATCCACCTGCAATTTTCAAATTACCGTTAAGCGCACCGGGAACTTTCATTTTTTTAACCATAAACTTTATAATATGCGGAGATGCTATCTCTTAAAAAGCCGTATACCATCACACGCAATAAAGTAATCATGGATTACGCCCGGGTGTATTGCGACACGCCGGAGAAACTTTTAAAAAGCCCCCTGTTTTTCGACCTCATGGACCGTTTCATTGAAAAGACGGCGGCTAAAGGCAGCTCGCTCTTTGCATTCCTTCTGGAGGCCCTGCCAAAGACAAAAAGGGACGATCTTGCCGGTTACCTGGTAAGCCTTTTCAGGCTGCTTGCAAGTTACTCCCCGGAGGAGATCGTCTCCATGAACCGTGATTTTGAGCCGGTGCTTGCCCGCCGGGAGGAACTGCACGAGCTTGTGGAGGAGCTTTATAACTTCTGGCGGCGCTTCGAGCGTTTTTTGTACCTGGAAGCCCCAAAGCGGCAGGAGGCCACCAACAGCGAGCTTCACGGCGTGCAGTTCATAAAGTCCAACGAGGAATTTAAAAACCTGGTGCTGTACGTTTACAGGCGGGTAGCGGAGAACATTACAGGAAACAGCCCCAGGGTTTACAGGCAGCTTCCTTCCGGGGCCAATATGGGAATGCTCATAGAGCAGGTGGACTGGCTGTGCCCCGCCCTTTATCAAAGCCTTTCCCAGGTGCCGTTCATCAGGCTTTCTCTTGTGAACCCGCCCGTTATCCTTTACCCGCATTCAAACAAAAGAAAGGGGGCCTTCGAGGAGATCGCCAGCCTGACGCCTGAAATGCTGTGCATTGATCCCTCGCAATGGTTCTGCTATCCCGTCAAGGCCGGGGAGCTCACCGCCTTTATCTTTTTCCACCAGGATTTCATATCTCTTGCCCTTTCGTTGTCGAACCTCTTCGAGACGGCAAGATATGAGGATATACGCGGCCAGAAGCCCGATCTGATCATGGTGTTCGGGCTTTCCGGGCAGGACCTGACATCCGAGACCCTGTTCTACGAGGACATGGAAAACGACATTATGACAGGCCTTGTGCGCTATTCGGAAGAAGTGGACTATTTCGGCTATTTCAAGAAAATGGCGCTCACCCTTCACAACATAGCTATGCTTAAGAGGGGGCGGCTGCCCGTCCATGGCGCGATGGTCCATATAAAGCTAAAGGACGGCACCGAGTCCAATATAGTCATCGTGGGCGACAGCGGCGCGGGGAAATCGGAAACCATTGAGGCCTTCCGCACGCTTAACACGGAGGACATCTGCGAGCTTAAGATAATATTCGACGATATGGGCTCACTGGGCGTAAACAATGATGGAAGGGTCGCGGGATACGGCACGGAAACAGGCGCATTCGTGAGGCTTGACGACCTGGAGTCCGGATACGCTTACGAGGAAATAGACAGATCGATCTTCATGAACCCGGACAAGACGAACGCAAGGCTCATAATCCCGATAACCAGGTATAACCATATTATCAAGGGATATCCTGTTGACCTCCTGCTTTATGCGAACAATTACGAACAGATAGACGACGGCCATCCGGCGGTGGAGTTCTTCAGTACCCCCGGAGAAGCGCTTGATGTTTTTAGAAGCGGAGCGAGGCTTGCCAAGGGCACAACCGATGAAAACGGCCTGGTGCATACCTATTTCGCCAACCCGTTTGGTGCGCCCCAGCGAAAAGGCATCCACGAGAAACATGCGGAACTCTATTTTGACCGCATGTTCAAAGCGGGTGTCAGGGTCGGGCAGATACGCACAAGGCTCGGGATCCGGGGCTTCGAGCATACGGGGCCAAGGACCGCTTCCGAAGGACTGCTGCGGATAGTCCGCAATCTGAAAAACTGAATCAACCCGCAGCAACCTGCTAAGGCCTTATCCGGCAGCCTGGACCTAAAATATTCCCGCGATGGGCATCCCGAAGGTCCTGGTGATGCCCACGGTGCATGTCTTCCCGGCAAGCATCCCCCCCATGTCCGGCTCCTCGTTCATGGTTGCGCCGAAAGCGGCATTGAGGACGTATTTGCCCCATCTCCAGGCGTATGCGAGCGTTAAGTTCTCGTGGATGAAATGGTACAGATCCTGGCTGAAATCCGAGTTAAAGGAAAGGCGTCCGGAAGACATGAGATTCCTCTGATACCCGGTGAACAACTCGTAACTTTGGCCGGGCCCCGAGTCCATAAGTTTTACGCTGCTTGCGATCATGTCCGCAGCCGAAGGCCGCCAGTTCAGCCCACCCTGGTAGATATGTCCATCGTTTGGGATAAAATCGCTCACCATATATGTGACCTCTCCTGTAACGTCCACCCGGGGGGTGAGTTTATAGCCCAGGTTCCCGCTGAATTGATGTACAACCGGGGTCATGCTGTCAAAATCCATGGAGCTTGTGTTCATCCCATAGCTTCCCGAAATGGTGGCTTTTTGGATACCGGCGCGCGCAGCAAGCTGGAAGCCAATGGGCATCGTGTTGCCCGGAAGGTACGCGTCCGTGGCCTGCGCATCCATGACGACGGGAGCCAGCCTGGTGGTCTCATATTTCCAGCTCGTGTTGAAGCCGTAGGTCTCCGTGCCTTCGTCCATCCTCCTTCCGTAAGGAAAATCGTAGTTGCCGGCCAGGCTGTAAAAAACCGTGTCCTCATCGGACGGCTTCCACGTCTTTTGGCTTGCCCCTCCGCCGCTGTCCGGCCCGGCGGCGCCGGCAACATAGCCGCCCGCCCCATGGTCATAATCGGGCGGAGTTCCCGGAGAGCCGTTTGTGGCGTCCTTCTCCAGCCACAAAGACGTCCGGTCAGGGAACGCCTTTTTTTGCCCTCCAGGCCAAGAAAATTTTTGCCTTCCTGGAACCCCTGGCTGCCTTTCCGGACCGTTGGAGCCGGAAAGGACCGCGGAAACAGAATTTCCGTACCCGTACGCATTTACGGCAGGAGCGGCGGCATTTTGCGCGGCCGGAGAGGCCTCCAGCGGGCCTTTTATGTCGGCACCGAAGACTTCTCCCTCGAAATCGAGCTGGGGCCTCCTGAAAGGGTCTGCAAGCCGTGCGGGGGCCTGTAATATCCAGTCGTCCGGGACCGGGAAGTCATAAAACGCCTGAAAAGGGACGAAGGCCCCGCTGGACTTCCCAGGAGAAAAAAAGAGCACAAGGGGTAAAATGGCGGATACGGCCATCATGGTCCAGAATTTTTTTATATGACTTGCCATATTTTTATTTTTTATTGCCTTGGGACGCCGTTTGGGCTCAGGGATCTTTCAGGTTATTACTTGGTACCACTGGCTGCTCAAAAAAACCCGCGGGGGGACTGAACAAAAAAGCAAAAAACAAAATGCAAAAATGGAAAAACCCAAACCGGACGTCTGTTCAGTTATTATTTTCTCATATGAAACCCATCGCTTCCGTGATTCGAATCACAAAAAAACAAAAAATAAAAAGCATTTATTGTCTTGGCCGGGTCTTCTTTGTATAATGGGCAATGGGGACATATCTAGCCATGACCATAGCGGGTTCCGACCCGAGCGGCGGGGCGGGTCTGCAGGCGGACCTGAAGGTCTTCAAGATGCTGGGGGTCCATGGGCTCTCTGTTGCCGCCGCATTGACCGCCCAGAACACAAAGGCGGTGGATGGCATTTTCGCGGTCGAGCCGGATTTCCTGGGACGGCAGCTTGAGTCTATCCTTGCTGACATGACGCCCGGCGCCCTCAAAACGGGAATGCTTCTGAGCGTGGAAAATATAAGGGTGGTCGCGGAAAAAGTTAAGGCCCACTCCCTTCAAAATCTCGTTGTGGACCCCGTATCAATCTCTTCCTCGGGCACGGCCCTGCTGGAGGAAGGCGGGCTTGACCTGCTTAAAGACCTCCTTTTTCCCCTTGCGGCGGTGATCACGCCTAACATTTACGAGGCCTCCGTGCTTTCTGGCCTGCCTGTGGAAAACCTGGAGCAAATGGAAGAGGCGGCGCAGAAACTGCTGCAAATGGGCCCAAAGGCCATTGTAATTACCGGAGGGCATCTCGAGGATGAGGCCGTGGATATTTTTCATGATGGAAAGGTTACAATAAGACTCGAAGGCAGGAAACTCCAGGGCTCCTTCCATGGGACCGGCTGTGTTTTTTCCTCCGCCCTCACCGCTTGCCTTGCCAGGGGCGAAACGGCGGAGCGCGCCAGTGTGGAGGCAAAGAAGTTCGTGGAAGATGCCATCGCAGGAGCGTTTTACCCCGGAGGGGGAATGGGCATTCTTGTCTGAATTTTTTTAAAAGTAATGTGAATGGGAAAAGCTGAAAAGGCAAAAAGCATCTATCGCTGCCAGGGCTGCGGCTTTGCAAGCCCTAAGTGGCTCGGCAGGTGTCCCGATTGCGGCCAATGGAACACGCTCGTTGAGGAGCGGGAGGACCCTAAAACGGCTTTTTCAAAATCCTCCCCCGTCTTCTCCGTTCCGGAACCCCTTTCCCAGGTAAAGGGAGCTGATGTAGGGCGCACCTCCACAAGGATACCCGAGTTTGACAGGGTCCTTGGGGGCGGGCTGGTGGCCGGCTCGGTGGTCCTGGTGGGTGGGGACCCCGGCATAGGGAAATCCACCATCCTGCTGCAGGCAGCCTCCAGGATGCCAGGCATGACGCTTTACGTCTCGGCTGAAGAGTCCGCGTTCCAGATAAAGGACCGGGCGGACCGCCTTGGCATCTACCAGGACTCCATAATGGTGCTGCCGGAGATATCCCTTGAGCATGTACTTACCGAGGCAAAAAGAGCCAACCCGCTTGCCCTTGTGATCGATTCCATACAAACGGTCTACACGGAGGAGCTTGGCAGCGCGCCCGGCTCCGTCGGCCAGGTAAGGGAAAGCGCGGCCAAACTGATGCGGTTCGCAAAAAGCACCGGCACACCCGTATTTATCGTGGGCCATGTGACGAAGGAAGGGACAATAGCCGGGCCGCGGGTGCTGGAGCATATCGTGGACACGGTGCTTTATTTCGAAGGGCAAAGGGGCCATTCCTTCCGGGTCCTGCGGGCGGTAAAAAACCGTTTCGGCTCTACCAACGAGATAGGCGTGTTCGAGATGACGGACTCTGGGCTTCACGAGATAGCAAACCCGTCGGAGCTCTTTCTGGCGGAGAGGCCGTTGAACGTTTCGGGTTCGGTGGTGGCAGCCTGCATGGAGGGGACAAGGCCCCTCCTGGTAGAGTTGCAGGCCCTTGTCACTCCAGTCACCTTTTCTGTTTCGAGGAGGTCTTCTCTGGGGCTGGACTCACAGCGGGTGAACCTTATACTTGCGGTACTGGAAAAAGTGGCCGGTGTACACCTCGCCGCAAACGATGTCTTTTTGAACGTCGTGGGCGGCCTGAAACTTGAGGAGCCCGCTGCCGACCTGGCGATCGCGGCGGCGGTAGTTTCCTCCCTGCGGGAAAAACCGGTGCCTTCCGACACTTTCATCTTCGGGGAGATAGGCCTTTCAGGGGAAGTAAGATCGGTAAACCACGCGGAGTCCAGGGTGAAAGAGGCTGCCAAGATCGGGCTTAAAAATGCGGTGATCCCGTGGGGGAACTGCGGCAAACTGAAAGACAAGGCCTGCGGCCTTAAGATAACGGGGGTCCGGAACATAGATGAGGCCATCGAAGCTCTTTTTTCTTAGCCTTCTGCTGCTCATAGCTCACTCCTGCACTCCCGTGCCGCGCGAGAGGATACCCGCGTATCACGGCAGTGTACAGACTTTTATTGAAGCGGCCTCAAGCAAGTTCGATTCAATGGACTCCACGCTCTCCATCCGCTTCGAAAAAAAGAACGGCCGGAAGATGTCCGCGGACGCCGTTGCGCACATGGGCCCCGGGGGGATCAGTGTGAGGTTCTACCAGATGGGCATGCTCGTTGGAGACCTGGACACGCTGGCGGGAAGGAGCACCGGGTATGAGGTCTATGAGGACGTGCTTAAAAAGGCCTTCATGTGGTGGCGTATCTCCGGGTATGAGGCGGAAGATCTGCCGGGCGAGGTCATGCTCTCGGCCGGCAACCGGATGCTCATACTGGCTGCGCGGACCTATGTGCCCATAAGGCAGACCATAAGCCTGCCGGACTCCGACGCCATTGTCACATATTCCGGTTACAGGAGAGTGGAGGGTTCTTTCTGGTACCCTTACAGCATAAGGGTGGTATACAGGGGGAATTCACTGGAGCTCACGATCGGCAAGGTCTCTCTCACGCACAGTTAAGGCCAAGGTCCGTGGCCACGGCCCTTATGACCTGCTCGTCTATGACATCCGATTTAAAAAGAAAGCCGTCCAGAAGCGCATTGTCGCATATTGTATTTATGAGCCTGGGAAGCCCTTTCGAACAGTTATATACGGCGTGAAACGCAGCCGGGGTGAAAAGCCCGTTCCTGGCCCCGGCCACTTCCAGCCTGTGGAGCATGTAACTTTTTGCTTCCTCCTCGGACAGCGCGGAAAGCCTTATGCGCATTGAGACCCTCTGTTTCAGCGGCTCATCGAGGCTCAGGATATCCTCCATGTCGGTAAGGCCGAAAAGGACCAGGTTCACCATCTTGCCCTCAGCGAACTCCATGTTCAGGAGGCCACGGAACTCCTCCATTATCTCCCTGGACTTGAGCATCTGGACTTCATCCATCAGGACCACCGCTATCCTGCCCTGCTCGTATATCTCCGCGAGCCTTCCGTATATCTGGCCCAGCACCTCCACCTTGGACTCTTTTACTTCCTTTACGCCAAGTTGAAGGGCAAGTTTTTTGAGCAGCCACTCCGAGCTCACGGAGGAATGTATTATTACCAGAAGGGCGGCCTCGTAACTGTTTTCGTCCAGTTCCTCAAGGAGCTTTCTTGCAAGGGTGGTCTTTCCGGCTCCTATGTCGCCTACGACAACGGACAACCCCCTTCTTGCGTCTATGGCATGCTTCAGTTTCACTACGGCCTGCGAATGCTGGTGGCTGTTGTAATAGAACCGGCTGTCCACTATATTTGAAAACGGATGTTCCCTGAGCTTGTAAAATTCGAGATAGTCCATCAGATATATGATATCCTGTCTTTTCTAGAGGGCGCCTTCCTGCCGTTTCCTCCGGGTACGGCGCCGCCCAGCGCCGCTATGCGCGCGGTAACCTCCCTGAACCCGCTGTTCCAACGGCATACTTCCAGGTACAGCTCCAACGCATCCTTTGACTCGGCGTTTTTCTCCCGCGCCTGCGCAAGATCATATTTAAGGCCCCAGTACGCATCCTGGGCCGGATCCGATTTCTGGATAGCACCCAGAAGCACCTCCACCGCTTTAGGATAATGGCCTTTTTCCATATAGCAGCCCGCCAGGACCGAAGCTGACTTTACGCCAAAGGCCGGGGCGGCAAGAATTGTCTCAAATTCCCTTATCGCGTCATCCAGAAGACCCATTTCCTTGTACGCGATGCCAAGATTATAACGCGTTTCCGCATCCCCGGAGTCTATCTGCTTTTCCACGCCTTTTTTAAACTCATCAAAAATTCTCCCCACTTCGCTGTCAAGCCCGCCCCCAGGAGCGTCTCCGCCATCCGGGGCCTGCTCGGGGGGCAGCCCGCCTGAAGGCCATGCGTCCTGCTGCCCCTTGAGGGACTCTATCTCCTCCAGCTTTTCCCTTATGGTTTCATCATCCGGGAAGTGCAGTCTTAATTCCCTGTATATCTTTTCCGACTCTTCATAAAGCCCCTGGTCCAGGTAAAAGGCGGCCTCGGAGAGCTTTTCGGCCAGTTCAGCCCGGTTGGCAGCCTTTCCGGCGGGATCCATTTGCGCATCGGTACCATCAGAGGCAAGCTCCGGGCTGCGGAGGCGGCTGCCGAAGCGCTCGGGGAGACGCTCGTCCGAGGGGTCGATGGCAAAGGCCTCCTCTATTACCTCGTTTCTTTTTAGCTCGTCGCCGGCCCTACGGTAAAGCTCCGCCAGGATTATGCACTCCGTGACGGCCTGTTGCCTGTCGTTTGCCGAAAGGTAAACCGATTTCAGCTTCATATGAAGAAGAAAGCTTCCGGGGGCCTTCAGTTTAAAAGATTCAAGAAGCTCCCTTGCTTCATTTGCAAGACCGCCTGACAGCATCCCGTCCGCCCTGGAGATAACCTGCTGGACGGATCTTTCTTCCTCCGTCACTTCCTCTTTTTCCGCTTTCTCTTCCGCTTCCGGTTTTTCTTCCTCCCCGCCGTCCGCTTCCTGTCCGAGTTCGCGCAGCTTTCCCGCGATCTGCTCGTCTCCTGGAGAAATGGCGCTGGCCTCATTAAAACAGTCCGCCGCACCGCCGGCGTCGCCCGACGCCTGCAACAGTTCCCCAAGCTCTATAAGCTCTTTTAAAACCCCTTCGCTGTCGTTTTTCTGTTTCAGCAGAGGGATGAGCATCCTTTTTGCCTGAAGGGGCTCCGCTTCCATGAATATGTCTAATATGCCGATGGCTTCATCAAACTGCGTCCTTGAAGCAAGCTCTTCGATCACCGGGACGTATTGGGCCAATGCCCCTTTCATATCTCCATCTTTCAGATGCGCTTCAGCCATTGCACGCATCGCGGACAGATTGGAGGGGTCCGTCTGCAGGACCTCCCCGGCATATTTCCTTGATTCCTCTGTTTTCCCCAGCCCCAGGCAAAGCTTCGCCAGCCACAGGAGAAACTCATCGCTTTTGCCCGTGCGCGAGATGGCAGCTTTCAGGAATTCGACCGCTTTTTCCGCATTGCCCAGTTTTTCGTAAAGCGAAGCAGTCGCGGTGAGGGCCGCCCTGTTTGAAGGTTTTATCTCCACTGCCCGTTCCAGGTAACCCAGGGCCTCCTGGTCCTCCCCCTTTCCTTCAAGCAGGCGGGCAACCTCCACATACTCGTATGAGGCCTCCTCAACGAAACCTTCTTTCGAATAGACCTCAGCGATCTGTTTTCTAAGGGGCAGATTTTCAGAATTTATCCGCACCATCCTTGCGTATGTCCGCACCGCCTCGGCCTTCCGGCCATCCTTCATATAGATACCGGCGGCTGAAAGATAATATTTCACGGCGTCAGCCGCGATGTTTTTCTCCTCGGAAAGCTCGCCAAGGGCATACAGGCTCCTCGCGTCCGCGGGCGCGATATTAAGTATTTTTTTGTACAGGGCAAGTGCCTTCAGTGAAAAACCCTCTTTCCGGAATATCTCCGCCGCGCGATGGAACTTTTCAGTGGCGGCCTGCTGATCGTTTTTTTTCAGGTAGAGGTCGCCAAGAGTATTAAAGCAGTTGGCGTCCGGGGAGGACTGGAGGAAGTTTTCCCATTCGGAAATGGCCTTGTCTATTTGCCCCTTCGCAAGATATTTCTGTGTTTCCTTGATGATCAGGGCCTTGTCAGCCATGGCATTTATGGTATCAAAGTCGTCAAAATACTGTCAAACATACAGGACACAAAATTGCATAAAAAAAGGGGCGGCTTATTTCGCCGCCCCTTTTTTCTTGTAGTCCTCTATCGCCAACCTCAAGGCATCGGCACCTAAATTGGAGCAGTGCATCTTCTGCGGTGGAAGGCCGCCAAGGGCGTCCGCCACAGCCTCTTTTGTTATGGACATGGCCTCTTCCAGGGTCTTGCCCTTGACCATCTCGGTCACCATGCTTGAGACGGCTATCGCCGCGCCGCAGCCGAAGGTCCTGAACTTGGCGTCCGCAATGCGCCCGTTCTCCACCTTTATGGTTATCTTCATTACGTCGCCGCAAGTGGGATTGCCTTCCTCCCCTACTCCGTCGGCCTCCGGTATCTCCCCAACGTTCCTGGGGTTTGTAAAATGGTCCATCAGTTTTTCGGAATACATTGGTCTGTCTCCTTTGCTTTGCCCCAGCCTCCGGCATAGGGTGATATTTCTCTCAGTCTCCTGACCGCCGCCGGGAATTCCCCCAGGGCGTACTCAACGTCCTCCATAGTGTTTTCCATGCCCAGGCTGAAGACTATGGAGCCTTGGGCAAGCTGCGATGAGACCCCCATGGACAAAAGCACCGGGGAAGCCTTCAGGGCCTTGGAGGAGCAGGCGGAACCGCTTGCCGCGTAAATGCCTTTGGCCGCAAGCATCAGTAGCATCGCCTCTCCCTCGATGAATTCCACGCAGAAGCTGGCAAGCCCGGGCAACCTGAGCTCCCCCTGCTCCGCGGATGGCCCCGTAAGATAGACGTTCTCTATCTTTCCAAGTACCCCGTTTATAAGCCGGTCCCGCATCTGCGCAAGCTTGCGCACCCTTTCGGGCAGTTCAGCTTTTGTAAGCTCAGCGGCCTTTCCCATTCCCACTATCGCGGGGATGTTCTCCGTGCCGGCCCTCCTGCCGTTTTCCTGGATACCACCGTATATAAGCGGAAGTATCCTTGTCCCTCCCTTAAGATAAAGGGCTCCGGCACCCTTGGGGCCGTAAAATTCATGGGCCGAGATGCTCATGGCGTCCACCCCCAGGGCCTCAACATCAATGGGGAGATAACCCGCTCCAGCCACCGCGTCCGTGTGAAAGAGCGCTCCGTTCTTCCTGGCTATCGCTGCAAGCTCTTTAATGGGCTCTACGGTCCCCACCTCCGGGCTTGCGAGTATCACGGAGACAAGTGTGGTCTCTTTTGTGACGGCCTTTTCGAGGGAGGCCGGGTCTACCAGGCCGTGTTTGTCCACCGGCAGGTACGTCACCGCAAACCCCTCCTTTTCAAGCGCGCGTGCCGGGTTCAGGATCGAATGGTGCTCCATTTTGGAGACTATTATATGTCTGCCCTTCTTGGTGTGCGCGCCGGCAAGCCCTTTGATGGCAAAGTTGTTTGCCTCGGCCCCGCTTGCAGTAAATATTATCTCCTGCGGTTTTGCGCCAACAAACTGCGCCACTTTGGACCTGGCCTCCTCAAGCGCCGCTTTGGCGCTCTGGCCCAGCTCATAAAGGCTCAAAGGGTTGCCGTACCGTTCCTTGAAAAAAGGCATCATGGCCTCCAGGACTTCGGGCCTCAGGGGGTTGGTGGCCATATAGTCAAAATACCTTGCGCCCATCCTGTTACCTACCTTTCTTTCTTACAAAGAATTTATAAAAATCCGGAGCTTCCTCTATCCCGAGGAACTCGTTGCCGGTCTTTTCACACCACTCCGGGATGTCCGTAAGCGCGCCATCGTAGTCCGTCATTATCTGAAGCACCTGCCCGCTCTCAAGCGTCTTCATCATTTCCTCCAGCTTCAGAAGGTGCATGGGGCACATCATGTAAACGATATCGGCGGTAACATCCGCCTTTATCCCCTCCACGAACTTCAGATTCATGCCCCGATTTTCCCCGTTTTTTCAAGGAATATACGAGACCCGGTCTTTTCAGGTCCTTCCAGGGGATACTTCTGGCTGCCTTTCCCCGTGATCAGGTCGCGGAGGGTCATGGCATCCAGGAAACCCTCTATCTTTTCGCCAAGAGCCTTCCACAAAAGAGAGGTCACGCAGCCGTCGGCCCTGACGCAGCCCTCCAGCGGGTCCTGGCAGGCCGTCAGGGCGATGGGGCCGTCAAGGCTCCTCAATATTTCCCCTATGCTTATTTTCTCCGGCTGGCGGGCAAGCAGATATCCGCCCCCAGGGCCCCTCACGCTCGTTATCAGTCCGGATTTCCTGAGGGTGTTCAATATCTGCTCCAGATAAGCCACGGAGACGTCCTGCCTTGCGGCTATCTCTTTTATGGCCACCGGCTCCCCTGAATGCCCCCTGGATATCTCAAACATGGCCCTTACTCCATACTGTCCCTTTGTCGATAATTTAAGCATAACTATTTTTATAATACTTTACTAATATTGTCAAGTATTTTCAGCAAAAAAAGTGGCGGGGAAAAGGAAAAGAAAAATTGTCTGATCAGTAGGCGGCTTTCTGCCTTTTTTTCCCCTCCGGCAGGCAGATAAATCCCTTGTTCAGGGCTGTAAGGCAGGCCTGAAGCCTGCCTGAGCAGCCGAATTTCCTGTATATGTTATCCAGATGGCTGTTAACGGTCCCGGGGCTCATCTTCAGGCCTTTGGCGATCTGCTTGTTCGAAAGCCCCTTTATAAGCATTATGAGCACCTGTCTTTCCTTTGGGGTGAGTGAAAACTTGGGGCCTGCCCCCCTTGGGGCGTTCTTAAGGAGCACAAGAAGCCCCCCTCCTGGCAAACCGATTAGCTCCAGGCGGATGTCCTGCAGGAGTATCTCCCTCAGGCGGCCTCCGCCAGACTTGATCCTTTCCACCAGGTCCTCGCAGCTAAGCCCCTTTTCCGCCACAAAAAAATTTGCCTGCTCGTTCAGCCAATGCGTTCCGTCCTGCTCAATGAAAAGGGCGGGTTCCCTGTCCAGCGCCATGTCCAGCCCCCGAATGGCCATCCTGGCCCTCAACACCATTTCGCTGGTCCTGGCCGCTCCAACCGTCATGATCTATGCGGGCCCCCTCCGCCGGTTTTTTTTAAAAAAACCTTCCCACATAAATGATAGCTGAGCTGAATGAAAACGCAACCGGAAACAAAATAATTCCACACATTTTGAACCACGCGCGGCAGACAAGGAACAACGGTGGCCTGGCCGTTAGCGGATATCACCGGCAACTCAAAGTTGAAAAGACAAGCCTGGCCTCCTCAGGTGCCGATTGACAGCTTGCCCCTTCAAGTTTAGCCTTCCGATACCATGATGCGCATACTAAAGTATACCCTGAACATTTACGCTGGCCGGGGCATTGCGGATTGCATGTTTCAAATGGTATTTGACGGGTTTCACTTGTCAAAATATTTGACAAGTGTCACGAGACACGATACAATATAAATGTGATAAAGTCATTCTCGGACAAGGATACCGAAGACTTGTATAAAACCGGGAAGTCGCGGCGACTGCCGCCGGAACTGATAAGGAGGGCAATCCGCCGCCTTGAGTATGTTGATCTTGCAACTTGTCTTGATGACTTGAAAGTACCACCTAGCAATAGGTTGCATGCTTTAAAAGGAGACAGGGCAGGACAATATTCAATCTCTATTAACGAGCAGTGGCGCATATGTTTCAAATTCGCCGATGGCGACGCATACGGTGTTGAAATAACTGATTATCACTGAGAGGAGGTTTCGTGACCATGAGCAGGAAAGCGCATCGCACGACAAAGCCAACACACCCAGGTGAAATGCTGAGGGAGGATTTTATGCCCGATTATGGGCTCACGGTTGCCAGCCTGGCGCAGCAGTTGGGGGTGTCGCGCCAAACCATCAACGAACTGCTCCGCGAGAAACGGGCGGTAACTCCTGAAATGGCGCTCCGTCTTTCGCGCCTTTTCGGGAACACTCCACAGTTCTGGATTGGCGCGCAGAGTGCAGTGGATTTATGGCTGGTGGGAAAAGAGAAAAAAATAAATTTGGCTAGGATCAAGCCATTGAGTGCAGCATAATGAGCGCTGTCACCTTTATTACACAATTTTTTCTGAAATGAATAAACCTGGGTTGGGCAATAGAGATATCGCTACGATTAGTATAGGCATAGCCAATATTTGGCTTGTATTATCTTGTCTTATTTTATTACCTTATCTCCTAGCTCCTCTATTAGGTGGCAAATTCTTGCCTATGGCCCTTCTTAAATACGGTGTTTGGATTGTGAATGCTTTAATTTTAAAATATGCGGCAAAATACTTCAGAGACAGAATACGTATGAAGAAACAAAAATGGTTTATTCTATCCATATGGCTTATATTATCCATTATTGTTTGGCATCCAAACTACATCGGCTTAATAATATCCTTATTCTCCGTTATATTTCTGATAGTCGGTTTCAGAAGTCAAAAGCGTGCTGGATGGATAAACGAAAGCAGACTCTTTTGACATTGAGGATTCTAGCAGAAAGTGTGAACGAGCAAGTCTAGCGGCAGCGCATGTTAGAAGACAAACTCAGCACAATTTGTATCATATCGCCAGACGAGGAGTACTGGACGAATCAGGAACAATCGCACGAGTAGTATTTTAGTACCGCATCGCAATTTTATTAATCGGGCGCTACGAAAAGGAACCCGGCCTGTAGAGCTTGAACCCTGTGAGCGCGGAGGCCGAAAGCCAGAGGAAAGCCGGGAGATAGAAGCCCAGGACCGCTTCCCCTATCCCGAGGGTGAGCCCGACCAGGAAGACGCATCCCAATACCCACTGGGTGAACGCGCCGGTCAAGGTACCGGCTGCGGTCCTTTGATCAGCGGGAAGCCCCGCCTTTACCGGGCCCCATCCCGGCCCGCCGGGCGTCGTCCTCCTGTAGAAGTCCCGGAGCTTTTCCGGTTCCACGGGCTTTGTCAGAAAGGTCACCGCCACCCACACGGCAGTGGAAAAACCGATGATCAGTGAAAGTCTCCCGTAATAAGGCATATGAACGAAGACGCGGCTGGTATATACAATTGCCGTGAAAAGGCTGGAAGCCACAAGGGCCGATATCTCGCTCCATGCGTTGATCCTCCACCAAAACCACCGCATTATATACACAAGCCCGGTGCCGGAACCGAAGGCTATCAGGAATTTAAAGACGCCTATTATGGAAGAGACATTGTAGGTAATGATCGCCGTGGCCACGGAGAGCACCAGCACCATGATGCGGGCCACCTTGATGTAATGCCTGTCGTCTTTTCCGGGCCTTATAAAGGGCTTGTAGAAATCGTTCACAAAATACGCCGAGGAGAGGTTCAGGTAAGTGCTCAGGCAGGACATGAAGGCCGCGAAGAAGGATGCAAGCATAAGGCCGCGCAGCCCCACGGGCAGAAGGTCCACCATCATCTTTGGATAAACGGCCTCGTTGTCCGCAAAATGGGGATAAAGGACAAGGGAGGCAAGAGCGGCGACCACCCAGGGCCATGTCCTCAGCGCGAAGGTCGCGACGTTGAAGTAAAGCGTTGCAAAGAAACTCTGCCGTTCGTCCTTCGAGGACGCCATGCGCTGCACCAGCACACCGCCCCCGTCGGAGGAGTATTTTGACCACCAGCTAAGGGAGATGTAACCCAGAAAGGCCATGAAGGCCGCGCTGCCCGGGGATGGGAAAAAACTGAGCACGTGCGCCGGCAAAACAGCCTTTATATGTGCAATGCCGCCCGCCTTGGAGCTTGCCGCAAACGCCAGAACGATCGCGCCTGTCATGGCTATTATGAACTGGAAGAAATCGGTTGTCACAACACCCCAGTAGCCCGACAACATCGTATAGGCTATTGTGATACTGCTTGAGATGCCAATGCTCTCCCACTTGCCCCAGCCAAGGGCGATGCCCATTATCTTTGCCATCGCCAGTATTACCTGGGCCTTTATAATGGTATGGATGGCGAAGGAGAAGTAAAGCGCCTTGAAGCCGCGCAGCACCGACGCTTCTTTTCCAGAGTACCGGAGGTTTATCAGCTCCACGTCCGTCACAATGCCCAGCCTCCTCCAGAGCCTGGCAAAAAAATAGACCGAGAGCATCCCGCTTAGGATGAAGCACCACCACTGCCAGTTCTCATATATGCCATGCTCCCGGACCAGGCCGGTTACGTAGAGGGGCGTATCGGCCGAAAAGGAGGTGGCCGCCATAGACGTGCCTGCAAGCCACCACGGCAGATTCCTTCCGGACAGGAAAAATTCGCCAAGCCCCGAGGACGCCCTGCGGGTAAAGTACAGTCCAACCACAAGGGAGGCCGCCAGAAAAAGTAAAACTATAAGCCAGTCTGCCGACTGCATTTCACCTGGCTCCCTTGCGTCCGGTTCTTATCCGGGGAAAAAACAACAAAAGAAATTCTTCCATGATGATGTTTTTTTCACCTAACCGTTTTTTTCATTCTTGCCCTTCTGGCCGCCGAATGTATTAAATATACCTTTTCATGCTAAATTATTAAAAGTGAACAAAAAGATTCTCGTGGTAGATGATGAACCGCTTGTGCTTGAAGCAATCGATCGCGCCTTAAGCAAGGCGGGTTATGAGGTGAAGACCGTGCGGGATGGCAATTCCTGCCTGGAGGCGCTCTCTCTGCAGAGCTTCGGCCTGATCATAATGGACCTTCATATCCCCGGCTCCTCCACCATGGAGCTTGCGGAACATGCAAAGGCCAAATGCCCAGAGGCCAAATTTCTCTTCATAAGCGGGGGCCATGCGCCATCGGATGCGGTCCACTATATCCAGAAACCCTTCCGTATCAATGATATGAGACAACTCGTAGGATCGATCCTGGGTAATGCCGCGCAGAATTGACGCAGCTCTTCCCCTGCTGCCAGTCAGCCTTCCGGTAATGATATTTTGCCAGGGCCTCATTTACCCTTTTCCTGCACCCAAATGCCCATACCCGGGCCGGGCATACTTTTAATGAACGGGGAAAGGCTCATTTTCCGGAACGGGGGCATCTTCAAAGGCGGACTGATGATATTCCTTGCCGCCATGACCGTTTTCAAGTTCTATTTCATCTGGCATGGAAACATCAATCTGAGCCCTGACGAGGCCCACTACTGGGAATGGTCAAGGCATCTTGCGTTGGGATATTACTCCAAGGGGCCCATCATAGCCTGGCTGATATGGGCAGGGACGGCCCTCTTTGGCAACACGGAATTCGGGGTGAGGTTTTTTGCGCCGTTACTGTCCCTGATGGGGAGCATCTTTTTGTACGTCCTGGGCAGGGAGCTTTACGATGAGGAGACAGGGATATGGGCTTCGGCCCTTTACCAGGTGGTGCCGCTTTTTTCCGTTTTTGGCGTCATCATGACGATAGACGCCCCTTTTCTTTTTCTGTGGATACTGGGGCTGTTTTTTTTCCACAAGGCGCTTAAAACAAACGGGACCGCGCAATGGGTGGTCCTCGGGCTTGTGGTCGGGGCAGGTATGCTTACGAAGCTTACGATGTCTTTTTTCATCCTCTCCGTGTTCCTGTATCTTGCCTTCTCAAAAAAAGAAAGGGGAAAACTCTTTTCCCTGCGCCCGTACGCCGGACTTCTGGCGTGCATGGCCCTTTTCACCCCTCTTTTATTCTGGAATTCACAGCACAACTGGGTAAATTTCCGGCACGAGATGGGCCATGCGGACATACAGGCCGGGTTTAGAGTATCCGCGGGGAGCTTTTTCCAGTTCGTGGGGTCACAGTTTGGCGTCATCACCCCCGTTCTGTTTGCGCTTATGATCTACGCCATCGTAAAAGACAGGAAGGCTCCCACGCCAAAAGAAAAAGAAAACGAAAACCAAAAAATATCCGGGGGGCGCTTTTCCTTCTGGTTTGCCGCCCCCACGCTTGTTTTTTTCCTGCTGAAGAGCATCCAGGGAAAGGTGCAGGGAAACTGGGCAATGGCCGGATACGTAACGGGACTATTCGCGTTCAGCCATATCTTCCTCGCAAAAAGACCCGAGTCAGGTTTCTGGAAAAGGTTCCTTATGGACTCCGCGGTCGCCATCTGCCTTTTTGCCGCGGCTGTGACCTATTACCCGTTCATCGCCGGGCTGCCTCCCAAGCTGGACCCTCAGGCAAGGCTCAAGGGCTGGAGGGAGCTTGCCGCGGAGGTGGACAAAACAGCCCCTCCCGCCCCGTATTTCGTGTTCTCGGATGCCTACCAGGCGTCCTCCGAGCTTGCCTTTTATATGAAAGGCCAGCCCATCACCTACTGCGCGAGGACCGGGCGCCGGATGAACCAGTACGACCTGTGGCCGGGCTTCGAGGGATTACGCGGGGAAAACGCGGTTTTTGTTACAATAGGGGATTCGAATATGCCCGAAGCCGTTAAGGCCGCCTTTGCCGGCTTCACAAAAAAAACGTTCATGGAAAAAGAAAACGGCGGGAAGATCGTGACGGGGAAGGACAAAAAGGGTAAAATGCTCTCTGTTTACACGATATTTACCTGTTACGGTTTCAAGGGCATGAAAGAAGATCCCATAAAGGAGTATTAGGATCAAAAAAGATTTTCTTAAAAAAAACGGCATGCAGAAAGATAAGGACAATAAAGACCTTTCCATCGTGATCCCCCTCTTTAACGAAGAGGAAAACATCGGCCCCCTTTATACGGCGCTTAAGCCGGTGCTGGAGGGCATGGGGATAGATTACGAGATCATATTCATCGATGACGGGAGCACGGACCGGACCGCCTCCGCCCTGGAAGCGTTGATCACGGACCCGGTTGTCCGTGTGCTTGAGTTCAGGCGCAACTTCGGGCAGACGGCCGCCTTTGCCGCCGGGTTCGACCACGCCAGTGGAGAAGTTATCATCACTATGGACGGGGACCTGCAGAACGACCCCGCGGACATACCAAAGCTTTATGAGATGGCGGGGCGGTATGATCTGGTTAGCGGTTGGCGCAGGAACAGGAAAGACCCTTTTTTGAGCCGGAAGCTCCCATCGGCCATGGCCAACTGGCTGATAGGGAAGGTAACAGGCGTAAAACTTCACGACTACGGCTGTTCTCTCAAGGCCTACAGGCGGGAGGTCGTGAGCAACCTGAGGCTTTACGGGGAGATGCACCGCTTCATCCCAGCCGTGGCCAACTGGTACGGGGTAAACGTGGCGGAAGTGGAGACCAACCACCATCCGAGGACCAGGGGCAAGTCCAAATACGGCATTACAAGGACGGTCAAGGTCTTCCTGGACCTGATAACCGTAAAATTCCTGCAAAGCTTCTCAACTAAACCCATACAGTTTTTTGGTCCCATGGGCCTTGCCAGCACCCTGGCCGGGTTTGCCGTTTCGGTTTATCTGGCTTTCCAGAAGCTTTTTTTGGGTAGATCCATCGGGGGCAGGCCGCTGCTGCTTTTGGGCGTGCTGCTCATAATCATAGGCATACAGCTTATAGGCATGGGGCTTCTTGGCGAGATGCTCGTCCGCGTCTATCATGAAAGCCAGAAAAAACCCATTTACGCCTTGAGAAAAATCCTTGGCCAGGGCATTGAAGACCGGGGATAGCGCACGGGGCCGTCTTCAGAAGGCGCTTAAGAAGGTCCTCTTTCTGGCACTCAAGCTCACGGTCAGCACAGGGCTTCTCTGGATCGTTTTGCGGAAGGCCGGCTTGCAGAGGGTCCTGCACACTATAAAGAGCATGGATCCGTGGTTCTTTCTGGCCGCCGCGGGTCTCTACATCCTTGGCACATTCGTGTCCGTCTTCAGATGGCGTCTTTTTTTAACGGCCAGGCTTACTCTCAGAAAATTCTTTTCCCTTTATATGCTCGGGAGTTTTTTCAACACGTTTCTTCCGGGCATGATCGGGGGCGACGCGGTAAAGGGCTATTACCTGTACAAGGAAACGGGCGGGATGGCGGAGGCCATGGCGTCCATATTCATGGACAGGTATCTGGGGTTTTCCGCCCTCATGCTGATCGCTTTTCTGGCTTACCCCGCGGGGCTTCCGTACCTTAAGGGCAAAGGCCTGGCCTGGCTCGTTCCCGTCATTTTTGCCGCGTTCCTGGTGATGAGCCTGATTTTCTTCAAGCTAAGGCTGGGCAGGCGAATAAAACTGCTTGCGGACTTCTATGGATATTTCGGCATCTATGAAAAGCGGGCGCTCTTGAAAGGTATGCTCATTTCGATGGTAGTGCAGGGCATAAGCATTTTTTCAATCTATGTGCTTGCGCTAGGCTTCGGGTTAACTGTGGGGCTTCCGCTTTTCTTTGTCTTCGTGCCCCTCATCACGGCTTTTTCTTCCGTGCCCCTTTCCATTTCAGGCCTCGGCATTCGCGAGGCATCCTTCGTTCTGTTTTTCGGGGCGGTGGGGGTTTCACCTCAAACGGCCACTGCTCTTTCTTTTGCCACTTTCCTGTCATCGGCGGCCGGCTCCCTGCCGGGGCTCTACGAGTACCTGAAGATAAAAAAGGGCTGAAGCGCCGCCTTGAAGTTTTTCTTAAGCTTTGAACCAGGCCACCATGGTCTGAAGCTCCGTGGCAAGCCGGGCCAGTTCATTTGCCGACGACTTTATCTGCTCAGTGGAAGCCGCTGACTGCCTTGTGATCTGGGAGATGTTCTCCATATTCAATGTGACCTGCTCCGTCGTTGCGGTCTGCTCCTCGGTAGCCACCGCGATCCTCTGGACCATGTCCAGGGCGCTTGACGCCCCCTGCACTATCGTGTCCATGGAAGCGCTGGTCTCTTTGGCGAGGCTTACCCCCTGGGCCACCTCACCGCTGCCCTTCCTCATGGCTTCAACGGATTGATTGGCCGCACTCTGGATGGACGCTATCCGCGCGGCGATGTCCTTTGTGGCCTGGCTCGTCCGCTCCGCAAGTTTTCTGACCTCCTCGGCAACGACGGCAAAGCCTCTCCCCTGCTCGCCGGCCCGCGCCGCCTCTATGGAAGCATTCAGGGCCAAAAGGTTTGTCTGGTCCGCTATGTCGTCGATCACATTCACGATCTCTCCGATCTGGGCGGAATTCCTGCCCAGCTCCTCTATGGTGCCGGCGGCCGACTGCACGGTCTTCGAAAGCTGGAACATGTCCGCAACGGTGGAGTCGGCTATCTGTTTGCCTTTGGCAGCCGTTCCGGATGCGTTCTTGCTGGCGTCGGCGGCCTCGGTGGCGTTCCGGGCCGTATCCATTATTGTCTGGGAAACCGCGGTCATCGCCTTGACCACCTGGTCCGTTTCGGCTGAAAGTTTCTGCGCGCCTTTGCTCATGTCGTCCGATGTGGCGGAGAGCTCCGTTGAGCTTGATGCCAGTGAGGAGACCAGGGCGGTTATCTTTTCCGCCATCCTGCGCAGGTTCTTGATCATGGTGTTCACGTTTTTCGCCATATCGCCTATCTCGTCATTGCTGTGGGCCGGGACATCACGGGACAGGTCCCCGTTTGCGGAAAGCTCCGCCGCGGTCTTTACCGCCATGACCGATTTAAGGACCAGCCGTATAAAGAGTGTGCTCAGCACGAACCCGGCAATGGCGGCCAGAATGGTAAGGAAGATCTGAGCGATATTTATGCGTTTTGCCTCAAACGTGAGCCGCGCCTTTGAGGTGTCATAATTTTTTTTGGCTATGCCGCTCAGGGCGGTAAGGGCAAACCGGAGACGGCAATCGGCATTCTGGTCCAGCGAGGCCGGATCCGTGTTCGACTGGCGCGCGTCAATGACGGGGGCAAGGGATTGGGCGTATTGGCTGTACGCATCTTTTGCCTCACTGTAGGCATCTTGCTCTGCCTTGCTCTTTACCAGTTTTTTGAATTTGGAAAGCGCGCCGCCGATGGCCTTTGTATCGTCCTTGAAATCATAGATGTTCTTGCGGCCGCCGTGTATGATGTAATCCTTGTACGCCTGGACGGCAAGGCCCAGCTCGTTCTCGGCATTCTTGCTGGCATTCAGCGCGGCCCCGTCCGTCTCCGCAAGGGCCTTGTAGCCGCCAAGGAGTATGGACTGGCTCACGTAAGACAGTCCGGACACAACCGCCAGGGCGCCAAGGACAATGAACACGGCCCCGTAGAGTTTCAGGGAAAGGGGCATCCTGACGGAAGAAAGCTTCTCTGAGAGTTTCCCTATCCGCAGCAACCTGGCCAATTTTCCTTTTTTTTCTTTATATTTCATTTTTTCTTGTGTTTTTGTTTTCATGCCGCCTAAAAAGCCACATCCACCATGAATTTGTACATTTTGTCCGTTTCGTTGGAACCGGAGGTGATGGTGCCGCCCGTCAGGTAATTGCTCTTTATATTGGCGTAAATGAACTGCAGCTTGGTATTGAGCCACGGCAGGTAATTAAGACCCACAAGCCATGTATGCTGGCTGGTTGCGGGATCAAAATCGTCGGCCTGGACGTTTGAGTTCGTGACCCAGTTGTACTGGCCCACTATGCCGTAGGTCCTCTGGTAAAAGTAGTCCGCCTCCATGGCCCCGCCGTTAAAGCTCCTCGTGTCTCCGGGCCCAAGAGTACCGGCGCCGTGCTCAAGCGGAGTAAGCCCGGATTCCTGCCCGAACCCATAAATCGCTTTCGCCTCAACCAGGTGGTCCGGCCCGAAATTCTGCTCCAGCGAGGCGTCTATGTACTGCCTGTTGACGTGTGTGCTGGCTGCGTCGCCAGTATTGGCGTTATATGCGTCTTCAGTAGCGGTATAGACCGCGCCTCCGAAGGTGACCGCGCCGTTAGAGAGTTTCTGGTCCCACGCGAGGCGGGCATATCCGCCAAACGGGTTCCCGTTTACACTTTTTGCGGACGAGAAGGGATTGCCGTCATTTGCCAGTTGGTGCATAAAATCCCCGGAAAGGGTATCCGCGTCACTTACGTCTCCGCCCCTCAGGGCGCCGACGGCCGCATAAAGCCGGTTCCCAAGGAAATACCCATGGACCGCCAGTCCGTAGTTGCTGCCGCTCCAGAAGCTGCCGGTCCATCCCTTCGTAAGCACCCAAGGCAGCGTCTCGTCATCGGGGGAGGCAACGTCCCTGTCCCATCCTCCGAGGCTGTTGAAAGGGTCTGCGGCAGTGGGCAGCCCCCAGAAGAGCACCGCCCCAATGGTGCCGCCGTCCGGCAAGGGGTGCGCGAAAGCCAGCTTGGCTACAGCCAGGTTAAAGTTCCCACTGCTGTCCCCATTAGGCACCGAGCCGCTCTCTATGCTGGTGAACACGCCTGCGTACTTATATATCCTGCCTGCAACGAAAAGCTGCATATTGTCGATTTCCGTAGAGTTGGCATTGTAGCCGCCATTGCCGTACCCGGGCTTGGTAGCAGCGGGGGTCACCCCGGAGGGGTCCTGCTCTGTCTGGTACGGTATGAACATGATGCGCGCGGAGATCGGGAAAATATAGAAAAGATTGAGCCTATCCTTGTTGATGACATCCCAGTCCGGGGATGCGTCCGTATAGGCCTTTACCTTGAACTGCCTGCCATACTCGTTTAAGTTTGGCCATATCGTGTGACAGGCCGTACAGGGCTTCTCAGTCTGGCGAGCGTAAGAAGGCACCGCCTCGGATCTTTGAGCCAAAGACAAGACAAAGAAAGATACAGCAACGGCAAACATAAAAAAACGTCCGGCCTTTTTCATTAGCTTCCTCTTTTTCTTTTTACTTCCCCATGTATGAAGGAATTTATTTATGAATGAAATTATTAATGTCCTTTGGCCTTCTTGAAAGACAGTTGTATAGTGGTGGTCTTGCCGCCGGTCACTTTAACGCTCCCAAGGAAAATTCTCCCCATTTTCTCATGCCAGGCCTCTATGGTATACACACCGGGCGGCACGTCCCTGATGACAAACTGGCCGTTCGCATTGGTCAGCGCGGCATAGGGATTGTCAAAAACATACAGCCAGCCGTCCATCCAGGGATGCGCGTCGCATGTCAGTTCGATAAGGCCCGTCTGCGTAAGGGTCTTTGTAACCTTCATTCCCTTGGAGGGCAGCCCCACATTGTAATAGGTGCTGTCATTCAGATAGGTGTGGATGTTGTGGAACAGGGGGTCCGAGTTCGCAAAAGTGAGCGCGTTCCCCTTGAAGCCGATCCCGACGTGAGGAACGAAAGCGCATTTGTAATTGTCCGCTATCACCGCCCTTTTGGGCACCGGAGCGCCGGCCCTGATGTCTTTTATGAAGACAACCACGTTCTGGACCTTTCTGTTCCTGATCAAATATGTCTGCATTGGCATTGTATTGCCGCAGTAATTCTGATTGGTGGTCGGGTGCATCATTGGGTCCTTCGGGATGGGGTTGCCGGTAAACAGCACCGTGCCCATGATCGTCCCTCCGTTTGATACCGCCTGGACCTGGTACGCAAAAGAGATCAACGGGGTAACCAAAATAACAAACAGCGTCAGTGCAAGTCTTTTAATCATTAACTTAGGCCTCTGCTTTCATAAAATTTGTGATCATATTTCTTATCGGCAGACAAATGTGATTTCTTTAACTTGTTTTTTTGCATAAATGTGTATAGAAAAGGGGAAAAAACATGACCAGTGCTCAAAAAGGCGGGGGACATAAGGCAAAGCGGTTAAAGTTAAAAAATAAAAATAAAATCCCTTCCGGGCATGATGGATTCGTTTCTTCTACGGCGGACACTTGGCGCAGACCGAGGCGAAAAGCGAGGTGGAAAGATAGCGGTCTCCCCTGTCCGGCAATATCGCAACTATGGTACCCTCCTCCAGCCTGCCCGCCAGCTGGATGGCGGCGAATGCGGCCGCCCCGCTGGACATGCCAACGAAAAGTCCCTCCCTGACGGCAAGGTCCCTGGCCGTGCGAAAGGCGTCATCATCATTCACATTCATCTTTTCATCAAGCGCTACTGGGTTATAAATGCCCGGCACTATGGATTCCTGCATATTCTTTAGTCCCTGGATCTTGTGCCCAAGATAAGGCTCCACCCCTATTATCTTTATGTCCTTCCTGAACTCCTTGAGCCTCCGGCCCGTTCCCATGATGGTCCCGGTAGTGCCCATCCCGGCAACAAAGTGGGTAACGGCACCCTGCGTCTGCTCTATTATCTCCGGGCCGGTCGTCTCGTAATGCGCCAGGATATTTGCCGGGTTATTGAACTGGTCCGGCATGAAATAGGTTTCCGGGGATGAGGCCAATATCTTTGCCGCAAGCCTTATGGCCCCGTCAGTTCCCTCATTGGCAGGGCTGAGCACCAGCTCCGCCCCGAGGGCCTCAAGAGTTCTCCTTCTTTCCAGGCTCACGCAGGCGGGCATCACGAGTTTTACCTTCAGCCCCTTTGCGGCCCCGACCATCGCAAGCCCGATGCCTGTATTGCCGCTTGTGGCCTCGAGTATGGTCTTGTCCTTCAGCCTGCCTTCCTTCTCCGCCGTCTCGATCATGTAAAGCGCGATCCTGTCTTTAACGGAGCCGCCGGGGTTTGACCCCTCCAGCTTGGCAAACAGCCGCACCTTACCAATGGGCCCATTGTGCCCGTTGGGGTTCAGATTCTCAATAAGGACAAGAGGTGTCCTGCCTATGCAGTCCAGAACGCTCATAACAGTAAAACCATGATAACATAAGATGTTAATATAAGACATGCCCGCTTTCATGAAAGTTGCGCCAACCTTTATGAAGGCCATTGCCTTAATGAAAATAATGCCCGCTTCTATGAAAGTAATGCCCGGTTTATGAAAGTAGTGGTTGGAATGAGCGGCGGAGTGGATTCTTCCGTGGCCGCCATGCTCCTTAAAAAACAGGGGTTCGATGTCGAAGGCGTAAGCCTCCTCATGTTCGAAACGCGCATTGCCCGCAAGGAAAAAAACCCGCGCTCCTGCTGCTCTCTTGAGAGCGTGAAGGACGCGGCCCGAACGGCACAGGCCATCGGGATACCCCATCGCGTTGCCGATGCCAGGGACATCTTTATAGAAAAAGTTATCGAGCCGTTCGCCCTCGCCTACTCAAAAGGCCACACGCCAAACCCGTGCATCCTGTGCAACAGGCACGTCAAATTCCCTGTCCTTCTGGATGCCGCCATAAAAGGAGGCGCGGACCTGATAGCAACCGGCCATTATGCCAGGCTAAAGGCAACGCCGGAAGGCCCTGTGCTTTCACGCGCGGCCGATCCGAAGAAAGACCAGTCCTACGTTCTTTACGCCCAGGACAAAGAGGCACTGAAAAGGCTTGCGCTCCCCCTGGGAGGACTGAAAAAAGAAGACGTCCGGCGCATCGCAAGGGAGGCAGGCCTTCCGGTCTTTGACAGGCCCGAAAGCCAGGAGATATGCTTTATCGAAGGCAGGGATTATCCGGCCATGGTGAGGGAGCTTTGCCCGGCCGCGCTGGCCGGGGGCCCGATACTGGATGAGACGGGGAAGCGGATAGGCACCCATGACGGCATCTGCCGCTACACCATAGGGCAGAGAAAAGGGCTTGGCGGGCACAGGGACTCGCACGACCCAAAGCCGCTCTACGTTTACAGGATAGACGCAGCGGAAAACGCCGTTTACGCGGGAGACAGGCAAAAGGCCTTTGCCCGCGAAATAACGGTTGGAGAGCTTAGCTGGCTCATGGACGGATGGGACGGCATATTGAAAAAGGGGAACCGGGGGGAAAAGGGGTTCCGGTTTTTTGGAGCGGGGGTGAAGGTCCGCTCAATGATGCGGCCCGCCCCCGCGTCGGTTCATGTTTCCGTTTTTTCAGGCACGGCGCGCGTTGTGTTTGATTCTCCCCAATGGGCTGCCGCTCCGGGACAAAGCGCGGTCTTTTATGACGGGGACGCAGTAATAGGGGGCGGCATAATTCTGGAGAAAAAAGAAGAAGAAGGGGGAAAAACCGCCGGTGCCTGAAGGAAAAGTCGTTTCGATAAACATAAGCCCTAAAAAAGGCACAAGAAAGGCCCCTGTCGCGGAGGCCCTTCTCATGGAAAATTTCGGCATCGAGGGAGACGCCCATGCGTCCTCCTCGTGGCACCGCCAGGTAAGCATGCTTGCAGTGGAAAGCATAGGCAAGGCCCGGTGCTCACCGGGTGGGAAAACGTCCCTCGGCCCCGGAGATTTTGCGGAGAACATAACCACGGAGGGCCTGGCCCTGGCGGAACTGCCGGTAGGCACACAGCTCCTGATCGGCCAGTCCGTTGTGGAGGTGACGCAGATAGGGAAAAGGTGCCATGAAAAATGCGAGATATACAGGCAGACCGGAGACTGCATCATGCCCAGGGAAGGAATATTCGTAAAAGTCCTTTCCGGCGGCAGGATAAAGACCGGGGACCCTGTGGCCGTCCTCTGTATCACTGCGGCCGTCATAACCCTGAGCGATAAAGGCTCAAAAGGTGAGCGCACGGATGAAAGCGGACCACTTATCGCCAAACTCCTGTCCGCTGCGGGCGCAGGTGTTGTCCATTACGAGCTGATCCCGGATGAGGCAGAGATGCTCAGGGAGAGACTCATCCGGTATTCTTCCCTGGTGGACCTCATAATCACGACAGGCGGCACCGGGCTCTCGGACAGGGACATAACCCCGGAGACCACGGCGTCGGTCATTGAAAGACAGTTGCCAGGATTGGCCGAGGCGATGAGGGCCCACGGCATGAAAAAGACCAGGAGGGCCATGCTTTCCAGGGGGATTGCGGGCACCAGGGGTGCTTGCCTTATAATAAACCTGCCGGGGAGCCCCAAAGCGGTGCGGGAAGGACTTGAGGCGGTCATTGACGTCATTCCCCACGCAATAAGCAAAATAAAGGGCCCGGAGGAGGACTGCGCGATATGAGCGATGTATCATTCCCTCTGGCTTTTGCGGCTGGCCTGCTGTCTTTTCTTTCCCCCTGTGTGCTGCCCCTCGTACCATCGTATGTTTCTTTCATAACGGGTCTTTCATTCGAAAATCTGACTGCGGCCGGGGCCGAGCAGAGGGCCCGGATAAAGCGCGTTACCATCGCCAATTCGGCCTCGTTCATATGCGGCTTTTCCTCCGTGTTCATAGGCCTTGGCGCGTCTTCCTCCGCCATGGGGCAGTGGCTGTTCCACTACCAGGACAAGATACGCATAACAGGCGGAGTGATCACGATCATCTTCGGCCTCTTCATCTCCGGCATCGTCAGGCTCGACTTCCTTATGAAAGAGAGGAAGTTCCATCTGAGCGGCCGCCCGGCCGGCTATATCGGGGCCTTCCTTATCGGGATGACCTTCGCCGCTGGATGGACCCCCTGCATAGGGCCGATACTGGGCGGAATCCTTTTGGTGGCCGCCACCAAGGGCTCCACCTTCTACGGTCTGAAACTCCTTGCCGTCTATTCCCTGGGGCTCGCCTTCCCGTTTTTCGCCTCCGCCCTCGCGATGAACACATTCCTGAGCTACTCAAAAAAGCTCATGAAATACATGCGCGTAATCATGTTTGTCAGCGGCATGATAATGGTCCTCTTCGGCGTCCTGCTCCTTGAAAACAAGATAAGAGGGCTGGCAGGGTTTTTTGGCGGCCTTGGAGTGGATGCGGGTAAATTCCTCAAGTAAAAAAATCTGACCTTTCACCTGAAAACCAGGGATACTTCTCTTTCGTCAACAGAGATTATTATTGCGGTCCCTGGCAGCTCCACAGAGGCGGATTTTCCAAAAAAACAATGCAGATAAAGAGGTTATAGCGGCATCTTAAATTTAAACTTGACACCTTTTTAAAGCATATTTTAAGATACACGAGTTTTTTTGAAAGAGGGAAGAAAATGGGAAAAAAATTAATCGCCGCAGTCTTGTTCTTGCTTTTGCCGTTGTCGTTTGCCTATGCCGCCGGGCAGGATTATCCCCTGCCTAATCCCAAGGACATCATGGCGCGTCCTGCGTTCCCTAAAGCCGACCAGGGATTATGGCCGTGCTCTCAGTGCCACTCGGGAATGCCTGTCAATTACAAGATAAGAAAGCTTACCATGATGCACCAGGATGTCGTGCTGAAACACATGCCTGGCGGATGGTGTTTTGACTGCCACAATCCCACCAACAGGGATACATTAAAGCTGTTCACCGGGCAGACAGTCAGTTTTGATCAGTCTTATCTTGTTTGCGCCCAGTGCCACGGCTTTATATTCAAGGAATGGAAGGCGGGGTTGCACGGCAAGAGGATAGGCATGTGGAATGGAAAGAAAACATATTACCAGTGCATAAACTGCCATTGGCCGCATGATCCGAAGTTCAAATCAATCAAACCCTTCCCGGCTCCGATAAGGCCGGCGGATATAAAATAGCAGGGGGATTTGCAGGCATTATGAAAGACAAAGACGAAAAAAAGATCGAAAAAAGGGAACTGAAGATAAACCGCAGGACCCTGTTGAAGGGCGCTTTGGCAGGTGCGGCTACTACCATGCTCCCACTGAACAGGGCGGATGCCTCTTTCAAGGATTTCTGGGAGTCATTTTTCCAGAAGCACTTCAGGGAGATGACCGTCGCGGAAAAGCAGCAAGTGGTTCAGCGCTTGGAGCAGGAATATGAACGCAAATATAAAAAGGCCATCCAGATCGGCATAGAGCCAGCCATGCCCGGGGTCCTGTTCGGCTACGGGCTTGACCTTTCGCGCTGCATCGGCTGCAGGACCTGCGTATATGCGTGCGTACACGAGAACAACCAGTCCAGGGACCCGCAAATACAGTGGATACAGGTGCTCCGGTTCAAGCACGGTGACTTGATGAATTGGGAGAAAGCTGAGAAATACTATGACCCGAAGCAGGTTCCCGAACCCGGTTACTTTTACATGCCGGTCCAATGCCAGCAATGCGAGAATCCGGCCTGCACAAGGGCATGCCCTACCCAGGCAACCTGGAAGGAACCGGACGGAATTGTTGTGGTGGACTACAACTGGTGCATAGGATGCAGGTATTGCATGGCCGCCTGCCCTTACGGGGCCAGGCATTTCAACTGGGGGGAGCCCGGCATAAAGCCCGCGGACATAAATCCTGTTACCCATTATCTTGGGAACCGTCCCCGGTACAGAGGGGTTGTGGAAAAGTGCACCTTTTGCATTCAGAGGACGAGAAAAGGCAGGTATACCGCCTGCGTCGAAGCCTGCCCGGTGGGCGCCCGGAAGTTTGGAAATCTCCTGGACCCCAAAAGCGAGGTCAGGTATGCCATGGAGCATAAAAGGACTTTCAGGCTCAAGGATGATCTGGGTACACACCCGAAATTTTTCTACTTCTTTGATTTCGAGGCGGGAGAGAGGTTTTCAGGATGATACAGACAATAAAGAATTTTATCATCGCATGGGGATCGATATTCAAAGGCAGCGCCAAGTATTACCTGTGGCTTGCGTTCCTCGCAGGCCTTATGGCTGTCGGAGTGCACGCATACATCGGCCAGGCGGAACATGGCCTTATAATGACCGCCATGAGAGACCAGGTGTCATGGGGCTTTTACATCTCCAACTTCACCTTCCTGGTCGGGGTGGCCGCGGCGGCCGTTCTGCTGGTGGTCCCGTCTTATGTGCACCACGACAAGCCAATTAAAGAAATAGTAATCTTTGCCGAGATGATGGCGATCACCGCTCTCCTGATGTGCATAATGTTTATCATGACGGACCTGGGCCAGCCTCTCAGGGTGTGGCATATCCTTCCGCCTCCGATAGGCTTGATGCACTGGCCTTCGTCCCTCCTTGCCTGGGACGTTCTGGCCCTGAACAGTTATCTTTTCCTCAATATCATTGTCGTCTTTTACGTGCTGTACAAGCTTTCCCGAGGAGAACACTACAAAATGAAGTCCTTCGTCGGCTTCCTGATCTACCTGTCGATACCCGTCGCGGTCAGCATACATACCGTAACCGCGTTTCTGTACAACGCCGGGTTTTCCAGGCCCTTCTGGGGAGACGCCATTCTTGCGCCAAAGTTCATAGCGGGAGCGCTTAGCTCCGGGCCAGCCCTGATGCTCTTGGTGTTCCAGGTTCTAAGGAAGGTCACCGATGTGAAGATAGAGGACAAGACGCTCTTCAGGATTGCCACCTTCATCACGTATGCACTGGCTATAGACCTGTTCTTTATTGGCTCGGAGGTGTTTGTGTCATTCTATCCCGGGACCGCTGAGTCGGCGTCGATACATTACCTGTTTTTCGGGCTCCATGGGCAAACGAACCTGGTGCCGTATATATGGACCTCAGTTATAGCCACTGTCGTCGCGTTCGTGCTGATCCTCAATAAGGGGACGCGCGAGAAATTCGTAACGCTCAATACCGCCTGCGTGCTTATGATAGTGGGAATATATCTTGAGAAGGGGATGGGCCTTGTAATCCCCGGCTTTACCCCCGATGTGCTTGGCGAGATATACCAATACACGCCTACGGCAACCGAACTTATGGTTTCTCTTGGTGTATGGGCCTTCGGGGCAATGGTCTACACCCTTTTGGTCAAGTTCGCCCTCCCTGTATATACGGGCAAACTGAGATTCGCATCCTCGGGGAAAGAGGACATTCACGAGGTAAAGGTTGTAAGGCCCCACGTGGAGGAAGTACCCGAAGAACAAGCCTGATATTACAGCAGGCCGGAGCGGGCAACTGCCCGGCGCCGGCCTGCTGTTTCACATCACAGCAGCCTGACAGTCGAGAACCTCCGAAATGCAGAAATATTGACAAACAACGCATTGCCTGCTAATTATTTAACATCCATTTTCAATTCAGGTTCTGGAAATTGTTGATTACGGGATTTTTATGATCTCCATCAAATAACGTCTGGGGCAGAGGATATGATCGAAAAAAAATCTGGTCTTGCGGTCTTCATCTGTGCAATGGCTTTGGTCTTTGCAGTAAGCGCCTTAGGGCAAAAAAACGCTTCACAGCACAAAAGCGGCGCAGCAAAGAACATCTCCTGTGTCACCTGCCACAAGACCCTTGGCGGCGAGCTGGCAAAGCCCGTTGCCGAGTGGACGGGTTCCGTGCATCAGCAAAACGGCATAACCTGCAACATGTGCCACGGCGGAGACCCGGCCGCAACGTCAATGGACAAGGCGATGTCCAAGGACCACGGGTTCATCGGGGCTCCGCATGGGCAGGCCCAGTTCGACGCGTGCGGCAAATGCCATGCCACCGAGGTTGCCGAGTACGCAAAAAGCATCATGGGCAAGGCTTACCTGGAAGGTAAGGGCGGACCGTCATGCGCCAAGTGCCATGGGGCGCACCACAATGCGATACCTGAAGTGCCACAGCTCTGCAAGAGCTGCCACAAGGACACCACCGGGTTCGATCAGATCGATCCGATGAACGTTACCGAGGCCACCGTGCAGATGCTTTCAAAAATGAAGATAAAACTTGGCGAGCAGAAGGTGGCCGGGACAAGGCCCTCAGTGGTCCCCAAGATCAAGGAGGACCTGGACCCCTATGTAATAGGGCTTATAGCCTTCGGCGGGTCCATTTTCGTCTTCATACTGGGTTATATCATATATCTGATACTGGAAAAGAGGGACTGAAATGGGCAGCGAGCGGCAAGCGAGCGAACAATGTTTAATGAGTAAATTCATTACATTCGATGCCTGGAGGGCATAAGATGAGCTTTGAGATCATTCACCAAAAGAAACCCTCGTATTCGGGGGGCCTGGCCGTACTGATTGTGCTGCTGTCATTGTTGATGCTGGGGCTTGGAGTGGTTTTCGCGTATCTGCTTATATCGGACAAAGGCAGCAACTACGTTCTGGGTACGTTAACTGCTTTCATATGCCTGCTTGCAGGTATCAACATCGTCTTGTTTGCCAAGGCATTCCTGCCATTCAGGGAGGTGTCGGAGGACCGCGAGGAGGAGTTGCTATGGTAGAAGACAATCAGACCGGAAAAGGCATAACCCGCCGTAAATTCACCCTGGGCGTCATGGTGGCGTCCATGGCGGGGGCGTTCGCATCCATGTTCTCACTCCTTAAAGTACTGACCCCTCCACAGGAGGCTGGTTACGTGTCTACCATCAAGCCGGGGGACCAGCTGGTGTACGCTAAAGGCGCAAACGCCGGCAGCCCGGTGAAGGCATCAGACATGAAGGACGGGGACTGGGTGCTGGCCTACCCCGAGGGCAAAACGTCAAACCCGGCCAACATCGTGCAGTTGATAAAACTGAAGCAATCCGATTTCGTTGCCCCTACAAAGATCAACCTCACCGATCAGGGGTTTGTGTCTTACAGCGCCATCTGCACGCACCTGGGCTGTACAGTATCCTGGGTGAAAAACCCGTCCAATCCGGATACTTCTTTCACGGAGTGCTTTTGCCATAACAGCATGTTCGACCCCGCTAAAGGGGCCAAGGTCATAGGCGGCCCGGCACCGATACCGCTTGCCCAGATAGGTATCAAGCTGCAGGGAGACTCGGTTTTCTTTACAAGCGATTTCACCGGCCCCATAGGACCGCAGGTATAACAAGGCGAGGTATAAAACATAATGAAATGGTTTGAAGAAAGGCTTGAACTTAAGAAGTTCAATGAAAAGTTCCTGACCAAGACGTTCCCCAGCCATCCAACTTACCTGCTCGGGGAGGTCGCGCTGTTCTCGTTCATCACGCTGGTGCTGACCGGCATATTCCTGGGCTTCCTCTATGAGCCTTCAGTGAGGCTGGTGCCGCTCTTCCACGCTATGGTGCCGGCGGCTTACGCCAGCGTGGTACAGATGGACTTAAAGCCGATGGGCATGCTCATCAGGCGCATTCATCACTGGTCCGCAATGCTCATGGTATCTTCCCTGATCCTGCATTTCCTGAGGGTCTACTTCACCGGGGCGTACAGAAAGCCCAGAGAGCTCAACTGGCTGGTCGGCCTTGCTCTGATGGGCATATCGCTGGGCGCGGCCTTTACAGGCTACCTGCTTCCCTACAGCCAGTTCTCCGTGACCGCGACGTCTATCGCCTATTACATGGTCAAGTCCATTCCGTGGCTGGGCGATTGGTTGTCCAGGTTGATATTTGCCGGGACGTTCCCTTCCACCGCGATGGTCCCCCGGTTCTTCTTCTTCCATGTGATGCTGATCCCGGCGATAATCATCGGGCTTATCGGAGCGCACATGGTCATACTCGTGAAGCAAAAACATACGGAGCCGCGAGCCAATGCCGGAAGACCCGAGGCACAGGGCGGCAAGAGGCTCATCGGCATACCGATATGGCCGGAACAGGCAGTCATCAGCATACCCTTCTTCCTGTTCCTGCTCTTTGCGCTTGAGCTGCTGGCCACATACGTTCCGATCAACGTTATTGAACTCTACGGCGCACCATCGCCCGGAACGCCCGTCATGCGCCCGGACTGGTACTTCCTGTGGGTATACGGATTCCTGAAGCTTATACCCGGCGACCTGTCCGTAACCATACTGGGCGGCAAGTTCACGCCGGAGACGATCGGCGGGGTAATCTTCCCGGGAACAGTGTTCCTCATCCTGGCGCTTATTCCCTTCCTGGACCGTTGGAAGGAGCCGCAGAACTATAACGCCAACCCGCTTGCAAGGCCTTTCATGACCGCCTTCGGCCTTGGCGGCGGCGTGTTCATCCTGATGACGGCAATCGCGGGCTATATAGACGTCCTTCACCTCACTCCCAAAGCGATGATCGGCTACACTATAGCCGCCACGGTAGGGGTCTGGGTCATAAGTTATATCGTCCTTGCGGCAGGCAAGAGAAAGACCTGATCTCATTGTATTGAAAATAAAAGGGGCCCCGGTATAGGGCCCCTTTTATTTTTGCATTCCACCCATTCCTGAAACGTCCTTCACTTATTTTTTTGTTCCTTCGGAGGCAGTTCCCCTAGGGAGTCATACGCTTTCAGAAGATGCCGTGTAATGGTTTCGAGGTCAAACCTGTGCCAGTCCAGCTTGGCCGAATGCAAGGCTATCCGGGCATCGGTCAATGCGGATGCCTCCGGAGAGCCCTTGGCGGGATGGTACAATTCTTCATCCGCATTGATAAGGGCACTGCCCTCCCTCAGCGAGAGCAATACAGCCTTTGCGTATTGGGGGATGTCAGGGGTAGCATGTGCCATACCGGTTTTACTATGGCACATGCCGCACACCGCCGCCATGTCAGCCGGGGTCAACACGGTTATTATCATCGAACCATGGCACGTCACACACTCGGGGCCCTTGCCCGTTTTCTCCAGGTTCCGGTAGTGGAGGCTCTGCTTGAACTTGAATTCCTCCGCACCGTGGCATTCACCGCATGTTGAGGGGACATTCTTGAAATAAACCCTGCTTTCAGGATTGCTCGAACCCAGGACCCCCTTGTGGGCAGCCTCCTTCTTTGCGGCATTAGGGTTTCCACCGTGGCACTTGTCGCATGTAACCCCGTGCATCTGGTGAACGGAGCCTTTCCAGCCGTGGGCTTTGGCCCCCACGAAGCTGCCTTGCGGCAGCTTGGAATGGCATTCCACACAGGAATTCGGGATGCCCTCCGCATTGGAGGCTTTCGCGGTAACAAATAAAAAAGCAAAAACTCCGCACAGGATAAAAGAGCAGGCAAGTATACGACCGGGCTTTGACATTTTTACCTCTCTTTCGTCAGACCGGAAATGAATTTTTTGTTTTTTTATTTTTACGATTGGCCGCCCGCGGAGCTTCAGGCCTTTTTCGTTTTCGTTATCTTTACCTTCCAGGCATCCGGCCCCTGCTCCACGTATTCCCAGGAGAACCGGCCCTCTCTTTCATGCATGAACTGGTACCAGAGCGGTTTCGGGTCATGATCGTTGATAAGAAGGAAGGCTTCCCCTTCCGGAAGCTCGTCAAAGGTCTTGAATATCAGAGGGTGTCTTTGCGGGGGAGGAAGTTTGGAGACATCCAGTTCCTTCACGAGTTCCTTCATTGCCGTTTCTCCTCCTGAAGTTTTTGATTCGATTTGAATCGATTTGAATCGTTCGCCCTTCTATCCAGATTCTAGTCCAAATCCTCCGGGTATGAAAGGGGGGTAACCGGGACAAGCAGAAGGGGGAACTCCGATGTCTCGCAAAGTTTGCGGGCCATGCTCCCCAGGCCGGCGTTTTCCGGGGGCTCCTTGTCCGAAGTGGCGGCAATTATCATGCTGCACCCGGCGGCCCTGGCCTCATTGATCAGCTCCTCTTCGGGCTTTCCTGCCAGAAGGTGCGGCTCCGCGGCGATCCCCGTCTTTTGAAGGACGTCACAATATCCTTTAAGGCGCAGCATTTCTTCTTCTTTTATTTTTCCGATCCCGGGGTCAGAAAGCGCTTTTTTTTCAAGGACATGAGCCACCTCGGACTTCTCCACCGCCCCGGCAAGCGATTCAAGCAGGGACAGGGCCTTCCGTGAGGCCGCCGGCGCGCCCGCGGCCAGAAGAGGCCTGTCGAAAACGAGCTTGTTTTCCCTTACGGCCTTTTTGCCCTCCGCCTCGAACTGGGCCATGTAACTGTGCACGAGCAAGGGGACCGGGCTTCTCTTTGCGATATCAAGCGTACTGGAACCCTTGCCTGCCACAAGCATATCCACATGCTCATCCCTGGCGGTGCGGATGACCTCCGGCACCGGTTCGCCCACGCCTATGATCACCCTGCTTTCGAGCCCCGCCCTGGCAATTGCCCTCTGCCAATCCTCGAATTTGATCCTGGCCTGTTCTTTCAGCTCATCCGCCTCTTTTTTCAGATAGCCGCCGAAAGGCACAAAGCCAACTTCTTCCCTGGGTATGATATGGCAAAGCACGATGAGCCTTAAGCCCGCCTTTTTAAGGACGAACAGGGTCTCAAGGGAGTTAAACGCCATGTCCCCGAAACGTGTTGCAAAAAGGATCTTCTGCATCTTCACTTGCCCGCCTTTCAAATCAAAAAATCAAAAATAAAAACCATTTTTTACCTGAAAAAGATAAATGTTTCAAGCACAAGCAGGGGCAAAAGCACCGGCAATGAATATTTTAAAATATACTCGGTAAAGCCCGGCATCTCTATCCCGGATTCCTCCGATATGGAGCGGACCATGAAGTTGGGCGCGTTTCCGATGTAAGAGAAAGCGCCAAAGAAAACGGACCCGGCCGAGATGGCCTCCAGGTAGAGGGGATATTGCTTTATAAGAAGCCCCGCGGCGGCCCTGGTCTCCATGCCCGGATAAAAATTCCCGAGGGCCGCCTTGAAAAAAGCCAGATATGCCGGCGCATTGTCCAGGAAGCTGGAAAGCACCCCGGTGGCCCAGAAATAATGGGAGGGCTTCCTGACAGTGCGTACAAGGAACCCCAGATGCCCGTTCGCTCCGGCCTGCAGGATGTCCAGACAGGGTGTCATCGTAATGAACAGACCGGCGAAGATCACCGCCACCTCTTTTAGCGGAAACCATGTGAACCTGTTCTCATCACGTATGTCCCGCGGCGTAAAAAACATCGAAAAAAGGCCCATCAGAAACACGATAAGATCCCGCAGCATCTCCGAGATCTCTCTTTGCCCCCCCAGAAAACAGATCCGGCCCAGATGCGCCCTCGATCCGGTTATCATGGCCCCTATCGCCACACCAAGAAAAATCAGATTTTTAGCACCCCTGATCCTGAAAGACCTTTTTACACCGCACGGCTGTATGGCCTTTTCCATCTCCGGATATAAAAGCTCCGATCTGTAAATACGCCTGTCGGCAATGTAATAAGCCGCAAGCAGAATCGATGTGGCCAGAAGCATATGCGGCAGGAGCTTCAAGGTCCAGAAAAAGGGCACCCCCATGAGAAAACCCAGTAAAAGCGGCGGATCGCCAAGAGGCGTGAGCGCACCGCCTATATTGGCCACGGAAAAGATAAAGAAAATCATTACAAGGGTTCTGCTCTTTCGACGCATATTCGCCCTGATAAGCGGGCGCACAAGGAGCATGGCCGCGCCGGTCGTGCCCATGAGGCTGGCAAGAAGGGCGCCGGCAAGGAGCATGACGGCGTTCGAGCCCGGCGTGCCCGATGAACTGCCTGTTATCAGGATCCCCCCGGATATCACGTAAAGCGCCCCCATCAGGATAATGAAAGGCAGGTACTCTTTTAAGAGCATTTCCAAAAAGCCGGATACCGCCGTCTGCCCGAAAACCAGGGAGAGAGACATGATCGAGGAGACCGCCCAAAACGCCGATATCTTGCCGAAGTGCCCGTGCCAGAGGCGGGGTGCAAGCAGAGGCCCCAAGGCTATGGAAAGAAGCATGCCCGCAAAAGGGATCGTGCTCCAGAGCGGCAGCGCCACTCCAAGTGCCTGAACTGCTTTGGAGCCATCCATATGAAAAGCCCTTTTTCTCTTCCCTTTTTTTGAAAAATATTATAGCAGGCCCCGGCGCGAAAATCCGGCAAGGAATTTTTTTTGGCAGTGCCTCGGGGCAAATTTCTTTCATGGGATAATCACAGTATTTTCACGTTTGTCAAATTGACAGGACGCCTGTGTTTTTATAAAGTATAAAACCATGGGAGAAAAATTCGAGGTCAGAGACAGAAGGACAATGGATTCACAAGGAAACCCAATAGCGGGGGAGGCACAAGGCAGCCCCAGAGCGGAAGCTGCCGTGCCGCCCAAAAAGGAACAGGGCCCCGCAGCTCCAAAAACGCCCGCCGCTAAAACGGAAGAGCAGGCGGCGCACGAGGGGAAACCAAAAGATATTCACGAAGGGCAGCATGGTGAGCATCATGAAGGGCAACACCGTGAACATCGGGAAGGGCATGTGCATGATGGTCCCGATTTCCTCTCTTTCATAGTGAACCTGGCCGGGATGGCCTATATGACAATGGGACTTGGTGAGGTCCCCACGGAGCCAAACCTCCCTGAGGCCAAATACATCATAGACTCCATAGGCATGCTGAAGGAAAAGACCAAAGGCAATCTTTCAGCCGAGGAGGAAAAGGGCGTTTCCGGACTCATCTATGAGCTGAAGGTAAATTTTTCCAAGGTGGCTTCGGGCAAAAAATCCTGGAAATGAGCATATCCGGAGGGTATGACGCCGTTTGACTGGCAGAGACGAATTTTGTTATTCTTTAATCTTAGAACCCATTGGAGGTTTTTTGAAAATGTCATCGCAGAAAAATAAGCCCCTCCCTCAGGACGGAAACGGCAGCTCCCCTGACAAAAAGAAGCTTTCCGCAAGGGAAGAAAAACTGCAGGAAATCAAAAACGAGCTCCTTAAGCAGAAGGAGGTCATACTTTGCGAGGCCGAAACCGCCATGACCGTGCTGCCTGAGCAAACCGTATTCCCCGACCTCGGAGACCAGGCGTCCGCCGAAACCGACCGCAGCTTCATGCTCAAGCTGAGGGGCAGGGAACAACGGCTGCTGAAGAAGATCGAAGAGGCGGTAGAGAGGATAGATTGCGGGACCTTCGGCATATGTGAAGTCTGCGGGGAGCCCATAGATATCAAGAGATTGAGAGCCAGGCCCGTCACCACTATGTGCATAGCCTGCAAAACGGAGCAGGAAGAGGACGAAAAACAATCCGGCCATTAGTCTTGCGGCTTATTTATCTTTCCACTTTTACCAAGAAGAAAAAGAAAAACTAAAATAAAATCCGGGATTGATCTAAAATTTTCCGGCCTTCAGATCGTATCCAGAATCGGCCAGCGCCTCTCCAAGCAGGTTGAAGCAGAAGGCGGTCAGCGCGATGGCCAGACCTGGCAGCACCGCTATCCACGGGGCTGAATAAATATAGTCTAACCCCTGGCTGATCATCGCGCCCCAGGTGGCGGCTGGCGGCTGCGCTCCCAATCCCAGAAAGCTAAGCGACGCTTCCGTGATGATATATCCCCCCAGCTTGACGGCCATAAGCGTAAGGGCCAGGGGCACGCACTGGGGCAGTATGTGGGCCCATATTATCCTTGGCCCCGAGGCCCCTATGGCCCTCGCCGCGTCAACGAACTGCGCCTCCCGGATGGAAAGCACATGGCCCCTTACCAGCCGGGCAAAGGACGCCCAGCCGACGGAGGCTATCGCCAGCATGACTGTCAGGGTGCCGGGGGGAAGCACCACGGATACCCCTATGGCCAGCAGAAGCGATGGAAAGGCCAGTATGAGATCCACAACCGCCATAAGCGCGGCATCCACTTTTCCTCCAAGGTAACCGGCGGTAAGCCCCACCGCAAGGCCCAACGTCATCGCGAAAAAAGCGGCAAGAAAAGAAACGCTTATCGAGACCTTTCCGCCGGCCAGCAGCCTGGCAAGTATGTCCCTGCCTTCCTGGTCAGTGCCCAAGAGGTGCCCGCTTGAAAATGAGGGCGGCTCCCTGAGGCTGTTCAAATGCACGCTCACCGGACTGTACGGATAAACAAGCGGCGCAAAGACCGACAGCGCCATTATTATGATGATCACAATGGCCGCGGCCCTGCCTTTAAGCGGAATATTCCCTATCTTCATTTTTGATCAAAGACCCTCACGCGGGGGTCAAGCACATGGTAGGCGATGTCCACGATCATGTTGACGATAATAAAAACGGCGGTGCCCACCAGGATGGTGCCAAGCACAACGGGGTAATCCCTCCTGAATATGCCGTCCACTGCGTATCTGCCGATGCCGTCCCAGCCGAAAATGGTCTCGGTAAGGACCGCGCCGTTCAGATAGCTGCCGAAATCAAGCCCCATCACGGTCACTATCGGTATGAGGGCGTTCCTGAGTATATGTACGGCGTTCACCCGCCATTCCCCTATCCCCTTGGCCCGCGCTGTTTTCACAAAAGGCATATCCATTATATCGAGGACCATCGTGCGCGTGACCCTGGCCAGGGTGGCCGCCGAAGGAAGCGCAAGGGTGATGGCGGGAAGCAGCAGAAAACGCAGGCCCCCCGTGCCGGATGGCGGCACCAGTTTAAGGCCCAGACTGATAAGCAGCATGAGCAATAGCCCGCTGAAAAAAACGGGCACGCTTATGCCGGCTATGCTTATGGAGCTTAAAAACAGATCGGTCCTGGTGCCGCGCTTTATGGCCCCCCAGAAACCGAGGCCCGCCCCAAGCGGCGCGGCCAGGAGCATCGCGGCCAGAGCCAACTTAAACGTGTTGGGGAATTTGACCTTTATCTCCCCCAGCACTTCCTTTCTTGTCGAATAGGAGCGCCCCATTTCCCCCCTCGACAGCATCCTTACATAATCAAGATACTGGACGATGAAAGGCCTGTCCGCCCCCATCTGCTTTCTTATGGCGGCGATGACCTGGGGGCTTGCCCTCTGCCCCACCAGCGCGAGGGCCGGATCGCCGGGAAGCGCCCTGGTTAGGGAAAATGTTATGAATGTGATGCCAAGAAGCAGGAATAGGGTGATAATGATCTTTTTAATGAGATAAATCAAGAAGCCCATGCCTGTTTATTATAAACTCAAAGTTGGATTTTATGCCCGTCCCTGTCCTATAATCTTTGGATGGCATACAAAGACCTGAGAGAGTTCATAAGCGCGCTTGAGAAGCGCTCCCTGTTAAAGAGGATCACCGCGCCTGCCGACCCGGACCTGGAGATAGCGGAAATAAACGACCGGGTCATCAAGTCCGGCGGCCCGGCGCTCATATTCGAAAACCCCAAGGGCTCACGAATACCGTGCGCCGTCAACCTATTAGGTTCCCGCGAACGGATGGAGCTTGCCCTCCAAGTGGAACACAGCCTGGACGAAATAGGCGGGCGGATGCTGGAGTTCCTGGAGCCAGACATCCCGGTAAACATAATAGAAAAACTGAAGGCCCTGCCCAAGCTGAAAAGGCTTGCCGACTTCATCCCTAAATATGTAAGGAGCGGCCCCTGCAAAGAGGTGGTCATAAAGGAAAAAGAAAACCCTTCGCTGGATATATTCCCGGTGCTCAAGACATGGCCGCTTGATGGGGGCAGGTTCATAACCCTTCCGATGGTATTCACGAAGGACCCGGAAACGGGAGAGAGAAACTGCGGCATGTACCGGATGCAGGTCTTTGACAGCAACACCACGGGCATGCACTGGCATATGCACAAAGACGGGGCCAGGCATTACAGGAAGGCGGCGGCCATGGGCGTGAGGCTGCCCGTTGCCGTGGCCATAGGCAGCGACCCGGCCACGCTTTATTCCTCGACGGCCCCGCTGCCCGAAGGGATAGACGAGATGCTGCTGGCGGGGTTTCTGCGCAGCGCCCCGGTGGAGCTGGTGAAGTGCGAGACCTCGGACCTGGAGGTCCCGGCAAACGCGGAGATCGTCCTTGAGGGCTATTGCGACCCTGGAGAACAAAGGCTGGAAGGCCCCTTCGGCGACCATACAGGCTATTACAGCCTTGCCGATATGTACCCGGTCTTCCATGTCACATGCATTACCATGCGCCGCGACCCCATATACACGGCCACCATAGTGGGTAAGCCGCCGATGGAAGACTGCTTTATCGCCAAGGCAACCGAACGGATATTCCTGCCATTGATCAAAAAACAGCTTCCTGAAATAGTGGACATGAACCTTCCCATAGAGGGAGTGTTCCACAATATGGCTGTCGTCTCGATAGATAAGAGGTATCCGGGCCATGCCCGCAAGGTGATGTATGCTCTTTGGGGCCTGGGGCAGCTGGGTTTCGTAAAGACGATCATAGTGATGGACAAATGGGTGAACGTGCAGGACATGTCCGAGGTGCTCTGGAGGCTGGGCAACAATATAGACCCCAAAAGGGACGTAGTCATCGTGGAAGGCCCCCTTGACGTGCTCGAGCATGCCTCCCCCCTGCCCGCTTACGGCGGCAAGATGGGGATCGACGCGACAAAAAAGACCCCCCAGGAAGGTTTTACCCGCCAATGGCCGCCGGACATAGAGATGTCGCCGGAGATCAAAAAACTGGTGGACGGAAAATGGAAGGAATACGGTCTCTGAAACAACAAAACCCGCCTTCAAGGGGTTTTTTTATTTTTTCCCGCTTACCCGCCTTTAATTTTTTTTAGACTTTTTTTGTTTTTTTTTGCGTCCCGACGGGACGCCTTTTTACCTTCAACAGTTCCCGCTGCGGGGGGCCGGCTTAGCCATGACGGCAGAAGAAAGGCTTGCGGGGTCGAAGTAAGGGCATTTCTCGCGCCTGCATCCGTGCGGGTGCCTTGAACTCCAGGAACATTTTGGCGCCCTGTCCTCCACCGGCAGGGAGATGCCCGATGCCTCTTTAAGGAAATCCACCGCCACGTTGATGCCCGCAAGCGCATAGGCCTTGCAGCAGCTTGGCCCGGTCAGACCCAGTATCTCTGAGGCCACCCTTGTTGCGGCCTCCATCGTAAGCCGCTGCTCCATGTCCTTGCCGCACTTTGAGCCGTAAAGTATGGAGATGCAGGCGCCCATGGCGGGCACAATGCCGCAGACCCCCGTAAGCCCGCAATAACCCCCGGCCGCCTGCCTCTCCAGACGCCTGAAGGCTTCTTCCGTGTCCTCATTGGTTACCTTTACCAGCCCCTGGTTTTTCAGGGCGGACATAAATGCCCCCGCGGCGATATATGCGTGCTCGCAGCCAAGCATGGGCACCATGGGCTGGCTGAACATGGCGACCGCTGTACGCAGGGGGTCCTTTTCCAGAGTAAGGAGCGACATCTCCCTGACCATCTTTTTGGCTTCCGCCCCATGGCAGGATTCACACAGGTAATGCCCGGACGGGCAGACTATATGAGCGTTTTCCTTCCGTCCGCAGACCGTGCAGGAAAGCTCGCGGGCGGCCGTCTCATATTGTAGGGTCATGCCGCAGATTGCGCAGTGTTCGGTTCCCTTTCCGGTTTCCATGTCCATTCTTAAAGTATATCAGATGCCGCCTGAAAATCCGTTGCGGGGGCGGCCGTCTTTTTCCGTGTCCCTGGCTATTGATAAAATAGGATTGGACGATGTATTTTATACCGTGAGCGGCACGGGGGGGGACATAAAGAAAGTGCTGATAGTAGACGATGAGCCTACTATCCTCCTCAGCCTGTCCCATCTATTGAGCAGTCCCGCCGTGTCGGTCATTACGACAGGCAAGATCGAGGAGGCCGAGGAGGCCCTCCTGACTCACCATATAGACCTGGTGATAGCGGACATACGCCTGAGCGGTGTTTACGGTTTCGAGGGGCTGCATCTCCTGGAGCACATAAAAAAGAACAGTCCATCCGCTGAAGTCATAATAATGACGGCTTACGGCACGCCAGAGATGAAAGAGGCCGCCTATGCCAGGGGCGCCTATCATTATTATGAAAAGCCGCTTGACATAAACGACCTTTTGCAAAAGGCAGAGGCCTGCGGGATACCCATACCCCCTCCCGGGAGAAAAGTGAAGGCCGTTCGCCCCCCGCATAACGAACTGAAGGATCCCGGCGGCAAACAGGGCAGTTTTCAGTTTTAGTTAAAAATTAAAAAAGGAACTAAGACTTTTTTATCTTTCTAAAATTCAGATCGAGGGCATCGTGACGGTCACGGCCGTACCCTCGCCTTTGGAGCTATTGATCTCTATGCGGCCGCCGTGGTCCTCCACTATCTTCCTGCATATGGGCAGCCCAAGCCCCGTACCCTCTTTTTTGGTCGTGAAAAAAGGGTCGAATATCCTTTCCATGTCGGCCTCCGCTATCCCCTTCCCGTCGTCCCGGATGGTTATAACGGCCATGCCGTTTTTACGCTCCGCCCTTATTTCCACCTGGCCGCAGGAGGCCCCTGCCGCGTTGTCCATGAGGTTTAAAAAAACCTGCCTGAGCTTGTTGCCGTCCCCCTCTATCCTAAGCGGGGCAGGGCAGCTGAACAGGACCCTGGGCTGATAGCCGTTGAGCCTCAGGCTGTTGACAATGTCCTCGAAAAAAAAGTCCACGTCCAACCCGGCCACCTCCAGCCTCGAGGGGCGGCTGTAGAAAAGAAGGTCCTCTATGAGGGCTTTCATCCTGCCGGTTTCCTTTAGCATGGCGCTTATTAGGCCCTGGTGGCGGGGGGACGGCATCTCTCTTTCAAGTATCTGCCCGATCGCCTGTACGGCGAAAAGCGGGTTTCTTATCTCGTGGGCCACTCCGGCCATAACCTTCCCCATGGACTCAAAATGCTGTTTTTTGCTTATCTCCGCCCGCAGCTTCTTTATCTCGGTGAGGTCCCTGAAAACCACGATAATCCCCTTCTGCCTCCCGTCATGGTCCATGAGCTGGGAATTCGTGAACCCGATGGGCTTTATCCTGCCGCCCTCCGTTTTAATGTTTATCTCACGGTTAAGGTTGGGGATGATCCTTTTCATCTCTTCCAGCCCATCGCTTATTGAGTCTATATATCTGCCGGCGGCATCCTCAGCGGACAGATCGAGCATGTCCAGACCCGACTGGTTCATCCTCAGCACCTTCCCGTTTTCATCGAGCACCGCCACACCGCTGGCCGTGGAGTTGAATATGGCCTCAGAGAATTCCTTTTCGGCCGACAGGGTGCGGTAATTAAGCTCCGATTCCGCCAGCATATCTTCTTTCATCGATAGTTCGGCCATCGGGGCAAGGAGCATCCTTCTTACAATAAGCACAACCCCTCCGCAGGCGGCAAAAGCCGCATAAAAGGCCAGGACCAGCGCAGCCTCAGGCTGGCTGCCCGGTTTGTCCACCGCAAGAAAGGAAAAAGCAAGCACCCCGAACGAAACGAATATCCAGGCAAGCAGAAGAATGACCAGCTTCATTTTCATGCCGGATGGCCGCATCAGCCCCGCACCTTTCAGAAATGAGGCAGGCCCTTTGCTACCCATTGGGCGGATAAAAGCGAGTGGCGTCCTTTGGGAGTTTTCCGTTTCTGCACCAACTGGGCTGCTTCCCCATTGGCACCCTGGCCCGTTGCCCTTTTTGATAAAATTCAGAATGTTTTTATTTCTTGCCATTTGTCCGGCGTATTATATCAAAAAGAGCCATAAAAATCGGTGACGGCGGCTAAAGGGATTTTCTGCAACTTAAAATCCCATTTTCCCGGCCGCTTCCCTCACCGAATAGGTTTTTGCCTCTTTGCCCATTTCCTTCCATGGGTCACCCCGCCGCCCAAGCCGCGCAAAGATGTTTTTTATCGTGTATTTTGAGGCGGAGAGCTTGAACCTCCGGTCTTCCACCTCCTGCCAGTCCACAGGCGCGGCAACCGGAGCGCCCGACTTTGCGCGCACCGCGTAAGGGGCCACCGCGGTCTGCGCGTACGCATTGCGGTAGGTGTCTATAAAAAGCCTCCCCTCCCTCTTCCGCTTCACGAACTCGGCCGTAAAGTGCTCAGGGGCCATCTCCGCGCAAAGCTCCGCGATGCGGGCGGCGAAATCCCTCGTTTCCCTGAAATCGGCCTGCCTGTCCAGAGGGACAACCACGTGCAGCCCCCTGGAGCCGGTCGTCATGACATAGGGCTCAATGGCCGCCTGGCGCAGTACCTCCCTCAGTATCAGAGCGGCGTACCGCACAGGCTCGAAAAAATCAAAAAATCCCCTGCCCCCGTTATTATTTCCTGGAGGGTCCAAGTCAAAGGCCATCCTGTCCGGATAGCGGGCTTTTTCGTCCGCCAGGCTCAGCCAGACATGAGGGATACACGCCAAATTCGCCAGATATACCAGCGTGGCCTTGTTTTCAATAGTTATCATGGTCATCTGTTTGCGCTTCCGTCTTCCGTGCGGACCGGCTCCAATTTTTCCGCCCTCTTTTTTGTCTTCCCCTTCAAGGTCCACTTCCACCCGGTTGATCCATTCGGGGAAATAAGAGGGGGCCTTCTTCTGGTAAAACTTCTCCTCTTCCGGGCCTCCGGGGAACCTGTGCAGGGTGACGGCCCTCCCCTTTATAAGGGGCAGCATTACCGGCGCCATACGGCCGTAGTATTCAATGAACTGCCATTTCGTTATGCCCGGCTCCGGGAAAAGGACCTTTTCCAGATTGGTAAGCTCGATCTCATGCCCCTCTATGCTGACCGTTCGCGAATTTTTTCTTTTTCTCCCATTCATGGTGCTTTTTTAAAAAACGAAGATGAAGACTCCTTCCGGACCTCTTCCGGCCTCTTGTCGGCCCTTAGCCCCTTGAAACTGGGGTGCCTGAGGAGACCGTCCCTCGTCCATTCGCCAAAGGATATCTCGCATACCATGCGGGGCCGCACCCAGTGGACGCCCTTTTTGGGGATGATGCCGGGATTTTCGATAGGGGCAAAAGGCATAGCGCCCGTTTCGAGCAGGCTTAGTTTTTCATAGAGGTCTTTCTGCGTACGCTCGTCAAAACCAGCGCCCACTTTGCCGGAATATGCCAGCCTGCTATTGTCGTAATAGCCTAAAAGCAGCGCGCCAAAAAAAGCACCAGGGCGGACTTTCCCGCCCGCGCTCTTTGGATCGGTATAGCCGCAGATAACGAACTCCTGAGATGCCGCGCACTTGAACTTCTGCCAGTCCGGGGAGCGCTTCTGCACGTATGGCGCTTGGGCCCGCTTCGCTATTATCCCTTCCATGCCTTTGCCGCACTGCCGCCTGAAAAGGGCACGTCCGTCCTTGGAATGCCTGGTGTAGCGGAGGGGGCCGCCCCAGGAAAACGCGTTTTCGAGCATACCTTTTCTTATCCACAGGGGAAGGGCCATCAGGTCCTGCCCTTCCATGTACAGGAGGTCGAAGATGTAATAGAAAACCTCTATGCCGCTAAGAAGCGATTTTCGGGGATCCGATATCTGCATCCGGGGCTGTAGTTGAGAGAAGCTGGGCAAACCGTTTTTAAAGGCGACGACCTCTCCGTCAACTATGAAGCCGTTTACCGGCTGCTCAAGCAACGCGGGGAGCAGCTCCGGATAATTGCCGTTAAGGTTCTTCCCGTTCCTTGAGAGGAGCCTTACAGCCCCCGCCTTCCCGCCCGGCTTACCCGCCGCCTTGAACGCTATGCAGCGCTGCCCGTCCAGTTTGGGCTCAAATATCCATCCGTCAAGTTTTTCAGGAGGCGGGGCGGGGGAGACGGCAAGCACTGCAAGCATCGGGGAGAGTTTTTCGGGCTGGGGCCTTGCAATTGTTTTACGTATGACATCCTCAAAGGAGGGCATATTACGGGCAGTGTCCTTCGAGCCGGGCGGCTTGCGCACGGCATTTTTCAGGGGAGGACCCATTTATTTTTCAACTTTTTATTTTTATCTTGAGTGTCCCTTGCTTTCTTCATGTTCTTCTAACGCCCTTTTCAGTTCAAGGAACCTGAGCAGTCCGGTCTTGGTTATGAGCCCCATGAAATGCCCGTCCTCCATCACAAGGAGCCTGCCGTCCTGCCTCATCCTTCCGAATGCCTCGGTAAGAGAGGTTTCAGGCGAGACGATGAACTTGCCGCTCAAGGGGGTCATGACCTCCCTCACCGACTTTACGGGAAGCGCGCTTTCAGGAACCCCCAGCACATCGGATATAGAAACAACGCCCACCGGGGTGGTCCCATCGAACACAGGGAACCCCTTGTATCCGTAGTGGAGGAAATAATCTTTTATCAGCCTGTCCAGTGGCTCATCGGGCGGCACCTTCACAACTTCATGGACCATTATGTCCCCTACCCGGGCGGTCTCAAGCATGTGCCTGAGGACCAGCTCCTTGTAGCCGCTTTGGGCGGCGCTCCTAAGAAATATGCCGATGAACACCAGCCACAACCCGCCAATGAGCGCCCCCGCCAGCACCTGCAAACCGCCCCAGATAATCAGGAACACGGCGAATATCTTTCCTATGCCGGAGGCCAGTCTTGTGGCCTTCTGGATAGACCCCTTTTTGGCCCAGTATATGGCCCTCAAGACCCTGCCGCCGTCCAGCGGGAATCCCGGTATAAGGTTAAAGACGCCCAGGGCCGCGTTCACAAGCGCAAGATAGGCAAATACGGCAGTGACGATCGGGCGGGCAAACTGCCCGGTAAACATACTAAGCACATAAAAGATGCCTGCCAGCACAAAACTGCTTAAGGGGCCTGCCGCGGCTATCCTGAGCTCGCTGGACGGGTCCTTTGCCTCTTCCCCCAACTGCGATACGCCGCCGAACACAAAAAGGGTTATGGATGGCACCGAAAGCCCGTGCCTGATGGCTACCAGCGAATGCGCTATCTCATGCGCCAGCACGGAAGCGAAAAAAAGGAGCGTGGCCGAAAGTCCCGCGATCCAGTAGACGAGAACGGACTCCCTGGGGAAGGCACGCGGGAAATAGCCGGCCGAAAGGCTCCATATTATAAGGAAAAAGATTATGAACCAGGAAAAATCTATGGCTATCTGGATGCCCTTGATGCGAAAGAGCTTTATTCCGCCAATGTTATTTTTGTTGCTTTTTCCCTTCGCGGAAGGCGATGCTCCATCCATTGGTCTATTACCTCCTCCTGAATAAGATTATAGGGCAGAAAGGAGAGCCTGCATACCAGCGCTGCCCTCCTAAAAAAAATCCATATCAGACCCGGCGATGAGGGAAAAGGACTGTCCGTTCTTTGACAACAAGCCCTTATTCTGTTATTTTAAGGGATGACCGCAAGCGTAATCGGCAATAAAAAGCTTGTTACGGCAGCCAATTCCCTCCTTGCGGGCCTGCTCGCCATAACCTGTATTTTCCTTATAAGGGATTTCATATCTTTTCACCTGGCGGGTAATGCCCTTCATGCAACCGGAACCGCCGTCCGGGCGCCGTCCGCCGGGCAGCCTATTCCGGGGCTTATGGATTATGCAGCCGTGACGAAAGACAATATATTCGGATTTCCCCCGATGGACCTGAAACCCCTTACGGCCTCTTCCGCGCAGGCGCCGCCGGCCTCAGTTAACCTGATAGGCACCGTTTCGGGGACAGAAGGTTATGCTGTGGTGCTCAGAGACTCAAAAGAGGAGCTTTACAAGGCCGGACAGATGATACCGGGGGTCGGATACTTAAAGACCATCAGGAAAGATTCAGTCGATATCGCCGCCGCCCAGGGAGGCGGAGACCTCAAGCTTCAGCTCAAGGATATCGCTCATATAGAGAACGCATCCGCTGGCCCGTCCACCGGAAGGATGTCCCAGCCCCCGCAGAACCGGTTTGTCAGCAGTGCCGGACAGGACTCCTATGTCCTTAACAAAAGCGCGGTGGCTGACGCCATACGAAACCCCACAAAGATACTCGCAGACGCCCGAATGCTGCCCAATATGGTAAACGGCAAACAACAAGGGTTTGTTATGCGGGAGATAAAACCCGGCGGTCTGTTCAGCGATCTGGGATTACAGAACGGGGACGTCCTCCTCAAGGTGAACAACAATGAGCTCAATGGACCGGATGTGGCCCTGAGGGCCTTTAGCGCGCTCAGGGGACTGGACAGGGTAGACCTCGACGTCATACGGGGCGGCCAGAAACTAACGCTTACATACCAGATAAAGTAAAAAAAAGAAAAGAAAAGAAACAGGAAAGGCCCATTGCTAAGAAAAACGGCGCTCGTTACATTGATTGTGCTCATTCTTTATGCCCGGGCCTGGGCGGCCGGGAAGATAACGATGGATTTCGTGGACGTGGAGCTTTCCACATTCGCAAAGTTCGTGAGCGACACGACCGGCAAGAACTTCGTTTTTGACGACAGGCTGAAAGGCAAGGTAACGGTCATAACCCCTGCCGGATTGAACAAGGACGCCACCTTCAAGCTCTTCACCTCGGTCCTGAACCTGAAGGGCTTTACGCTGCAGCCCACAGGGGCAAACGTCTACAAGATAATCCCCGTATCGGATGCCAGGCAAAACGGGCTTCCGGCCATGACAACGCATGTAAATGATAATTACATGGTCAGGCTCATCCCGCTTAAGTACATCTCTCCTTCCAACGCGGTGAGGTTCCTGAGCCCGGTCGTCTCCAGGGACGGCTATATAGCGGCCTTCGACCAGGGCAATTATCTGCTGGTAATAGACACGGGCCTTAACATCAGCAAGATAATGGGGATACTGGACGTTATAGACCAGGCGCCCATCGCGCAGCAAAGCGAGGTCGTTTTCCTTAAAAGCTCAAGCGCCGAGGACGTTGCCCGCATACTGAACGAGAGTATTCCCAAGAAAGTGCCCTCCGGGCCGGACCACGCCATTGCGGACCCCAGGCTCAATGCGGTCATACTCATAGGCGACCAGGTTGAAAAAGAGACGATGAAACGGCTCATCAGCCTGCTGGATGTGCCGTCGAAGCTGGTCTTAAGCGGCATACATGTATATTTCCTGGAACATGCGGACGCAACGGAACTTGCAAAGACCCTCCAGGGGCTCGTTGGCGCAAAGACGGCAGGCCCTCCCGGCATAAGGCAGCAGACGGAGGCCGGGCAGAAGATAAGCATAACGCCCGATAAGGGCACGAACGCCCTGGTGATCTCCGCCTCGCAGGCGGACTACCAGGGTCTTTTGCCTGTCATTAAGAAACTGGACAGGGCCAGAAGCCAGGTATACGTGCAAGCCATGATCGTGGAGGCTTCACTGAGCGATCTGCTGACCCTGAACGCCCAATGGCGCGGCACGGTCACAAAGGGGGGCCAGCCCCTCTTTATAGGCGGCGTAGGCACTATCGATTCCACCGCGATCCAGAACATCGTAAGCGGACTTTCAGGGGTGAGCGTAGGGGGGCTTGGAAACATCCTTAACATACCCGTCACCACAACCGTGAACGGGGTCATTCAGACCTCCACACTCAGCATCCCCGGCTTCGCCGCGCTTTTTAATCTGAGCCAGTTCAGGGACGCCGTGCATGTCCTGAGCACCCCGCAGATATACACCTCTGACAACCAGGAGGCCGAGATACTGGTCGGCCAGAACGTACCCTTCCCTGTCAGCAGCCAGACGACTACCGGCGCGGTGGCAACGGGAGGGGTCATAAGTTCCGTCGAAAGACAGGACGTGGGCATCAAGCTTAAAATAACGCCCCATATTACGGAAGGCGACGTTGTAAAGCTGGACATCTACCAGGAGATATCCAGCGAGGTATCCCCATCCGTGTCCGGAACGAACCTGGTGAACCTGCTTTCAACGGTGGGACCCACTCTGGACAAGCGCTCCACCAAGACGTCCGTATTCGTAAACGACGGGCAGACGATAGTCATCGGCGGGCTCATGTCTGAAAACGACGAGGACACCGTGACAAAAGTCCCGCTGCTGGGCGATATCCCCATTTTGGGGAACCTGTTCAAATACAGGACCGTCAACAAACAGAAGACGAACCTGCTGGTCTTCATCAGCCCCACTGTCATAAGGACGCCGGACGACATCGGGAAGGTCACGCGGGATAAAACGGAGGAATTCGGAAAGAAGACCCACACTTACATCGAAGGGGAGCTTCTCGTTAAATTCAGAGACGGCGTAACCGACGAAGAGGCCAGGCGCATCCTGGGCAGAAAGGGCATAGAAGTGGTTGTGGCGAACGCCAACCTCTACCTGGTGCAGTTCGGGCCGGAGCGGAACGTAATGGAGGTGGCCAAAGAGCTGCGAAAAATGCCCGAGGTCCTGAGCGCAAAGCCCAATTATTCCGTAGATACCAAGAGGCAGAATGAATAAAGGCAAAGACGTAAAGATAGACAGGATATCGGAAGAGGACGTGGAACTGCCGCTTCTGGCCTCGGTCCCCCTTTCCTATGCCAGGGGCAACATGCTTATGCCCTTGAGGAGGGAAAACGGGGACTTTCTGGTGGGGGCGGTTTCCGGCCAGGAAGGGGTGTTCGCCCTTTTCGACCTGGCCAGGGAGATGTCTCTTAAGCCTAAGGCGCTCTGGGGGGACAAGGCCGTTGTCCTTGAGGCCATAAACCGTTATTACGGGCAGCTGGGGAGCGCAAAGGAAGTAATGGCGGACATCCGGGAGGACGACCTTTCCTCGGTCGCCACCGAGTTTGAAAGGCCCAAGGACATCCTTGAGCTCACCGAGGAGGCGCCGATAATAAGGCTCCTGAACGCCCTTCTGAAGCAGGCCATGAAGGACAGGGCAAGCGATATTCACATAGAGCCCTTCGAGAAGGAACTGGAAGTAAGGATACGAGTTGACGGGGTGCTCAAAAAGATACTGGCCCCGCCCAAGATAATACAGGACGCCCTGGTAAGCAGGGTCAAGATAATGGCAAGCCTTGACATAGCGGAAAGGCGTCTGCCCCAGGACGGCAGGATAAGGCTCCTTGTCGGGGGAAAGGACATAGACATCAGGGTTTCCCTTATACCCACCATCCACGGGGAGCGCGTTGTCATGAGGCTGCTGGACAGGCGGGGAGGCTCGATAGGGCTCACGGACCTGGGGATGGACGAGGCTATGAGGGAGCAGTTCGACGGCCTCCTTTCAAGGCAGAACGGCATAATCCTGGTCACCGGCCCGACCGGAAGCGGAAAGACAACCACGCTGTATGCCGCACTCCGGAAGATTTTCTCTGAAGAAAAAAATATAGTCACTATAGAGGACCCCGTTGAATACGAGCTTTCCGGCATAGGGCAGATACAGATAAACCCGAAAGTGGGGCTCACGTTCGCCTCCGGGCTGCGCTCAATACTCCGGCAGGACCCCGACGTCATAATGGTGGGCGAGATCAGAGACCTGGAGACCGCGCAGATAGCCATACAGGCGTCCCTTACCGGCCACCTTGTTCTGAGCACTCTACACACCAATGACGCGGCTTCCGCGATAACCAGGCTCATAGATATAGGGGTGGAGCCTTTTTTGGTTGCGTCCTCCCTGGCGGGCGTGCTTGCGCAAAGACTTGTGCGCAGGAACTGCTCTTATTGCAGCGCGCCATATGAGAGCGCTCCTTCCGGGGCCGCCCTCGCGCCTGACGCCCTTATTATGCAAAATGCCCTCCTGGCGCAAAATAAGGATGCGGCAGGCATAAAAGCATCGAGAGGCAGGGGCTGCGAGCGGTGCGGGGGTTCCGGCTATCTGGGCAGGGCTGGGATATTCGAGTTCCTTGATGTAGTCCCGTCCATAAGAAAGCTCATCACGGAGAGGGCTGATGCGAAGAGCATCGCGGAAAAGGCCATCTCCGAAGGGATGAGAACCTTGAGGATGGACGGTCTCTTAAAAGTCTCAACAGGCCTTACGACCCCGGAAGAGGTTTTCAGGGTCACGCAAAAAGACGATGCCGGCGTTCAGGTATAAGGCATACGCAGCCTCGGGCAACGAGACCTCCGGGACAATAACAGCCGAAACGGAAAAGCAGGCGGTCCTGAAGCTCAGGGAGCAAGGCGTTTTCCCCCACCAGGTCAGCCTCCGGAAAACGTCGGCCTCCAAGGCGAAACCCGATACGCTGCCCTTCATAACCAGACAATTGGCCCTGCTTACGGCCTCCGGAGTAACAGTCCTCGACGCGCTGAGGAGCCTGTCCACCGAGACAAAAGGCCACTGGGGCGACCTGCTTGGCAACATAGCCGACGACGTCTCCTCAGGGATGAGCCTTTCCCGCGCGCTGGGGCAATATACCATCTTCCCGGAGTTTTATGTGAAGATGGTCGCCTCCGGCGAGGCAAGCGGCGCGATGGACACCGTCCTTAAGAGCTTGGCCGATTTCCTGGACGAGGAGGCACGGACAAAGGCCCGGGTGAAGGCCGCCCTTATCTACCCGGCCTTCATGGTGGTGGTGGGCGCGGTGATACTTTCATTCATCTTCGCCTTCGTTATGCCCAAGATAACAAAGATATTCAGCGACTCCGGCAAGGCCCTGCCGCTTGCCACCAGGCTGCTCATGTTCATAAGCGGGGTGTTCATAAACTACTGGTGGGCCATCTTTTTGCTGGTGATAATCGCGGGCTATGGCTTCAGGTCCTATTACAGGAAGAACAGGGTGAAGATAGACGCCATGCTCATGAACTCCAAACTCCTGAAGAGCCTCTATTTAAGCAGGTTCACGCGGGCACTGGGCTTCCTGCTGGACGGAGGCCTTCCGGTGCTCAAGGCACTGGAACTCTCCGGCCCCTCAAGCGGCAATCTGCATATTGAAAAAGAGGTGATGGAGGCAAGGCAGCGGCTTTCGGAAGGCGCGGAGCTGTCCCAGGCCCTGCACGGGTTTCCCCACGTCTTTACCCAGCTGCTTGCGACAGGACAGAAGAGCGGCCAGTTGGGTGAAGCGGTAAAAAAAGCGGCCACCTCCTATGATGAGGACTTCAAAAGACGGCTGGACAGGTCTCTGGCCCTGCTTGAGCCGTCGATGATACTTATCATGGGCGGCATCGTGGGCTTTATAGTGCTTGCAGTCCTGCTGCCCATATTCGAGATGAACCAACTGGTGAAGTAAAAGCCCCCCGCAACCCCGCACAAAATTTCTTAAAAAACAAAAACCGCATTTTCCCCGGAAGATGAACCCGGACGCCGTTATATGGCCTTGAAGGCCGTACAAGCGGGAGAAGAGGTTGATTCACTCCTGTTTTTCTGCTATTAAAAGGTATGGAGACCGGTCAGACCAAAACGGCTGTCTGCTTCCGGGCGGTCCTCTTTATAGTCCTTTTCATATCCGGGTGCGGATTCCCTCAGGAAACCAGAACGGCACAAGCGGATAGCGGTACGCAAGCCTCAGCAAAAAAGGTCCCGGTCCGCCGGATGAAACCGGCGAGAACGGGCGTCCGCCAGGTAGACCGAAGCGGCAACAGCATTCTTTATTCCGCGGGCAAGCTGGAATACAGGCCGGCCTCATTTAAAAATGTCCGGACGATTTTCATTTCAAAAAGGAGCAGGGTCGTCCAGATAGACCATGAAAACAGGGCCTATTCGGAGGGTGATCTGAACGCGTATTGCGGTGCGGTCAAGGCCAGGATAATCCGGGTGATAAAAAATCTGCCCCCAAGGGAACGGACATCCGTAAGCCGGTTTCTTGGCCTTCGCAGGGGTCCGAAGCCCCCGAAAGTAGTTATCGTGAACGCGGGGCCGGGCGGACTGATCGCCGGTTTCAGGACCAAAAAATATATTATCAAAGTGGACGGACGGAAATACGAGGAGTTATGGATCTCAAGAGACAGTGCCCTTGTTGCCCAGCAAAAAAAAATGGCCGGAGGGCTTAAAAACAAGTTCGACACATGCATGTCGCTGGCCTATGGGCTGGAAGCGGGACTGCCTTCAGTGGAGCAGCAGCAGGCATACAGAAAATTGAAAGACTCCGGCTGGCAGATGAAAAAGGACTTTTATTTTAAAGGAAAACTTTACTTTGACTGGACGGTTGTAAAACTAAGTATCGTCCAAAAGATCCCTGAAAAAGAATTTTTACCCCCGCACGGTTTCAAAAAGATATCGATGCGGAGGATGGCCGGCAGCATTGATTGAATCATCAGGCAGCAAACAAAGCGGCCCGGTCAACAAAGGAAACTTCAGAACGAACCAGGCAGGCAATTTAAAAAAGGATCAGGCTTTTTTCTCCAGGAATTCTTTTAATACCGTGGCGTTATTGCACGCTTCGTATTTCGCGCCGTAAAGCAGCGTAACCGTCCCTTCCCTGCCCTTTTCCGACAACCCGGAGACCAGTTCTCCTTTGCCTTTCAGTTCCCTGAAGTAACGGTTTCTGAACTCCGCGCATTTCCCAGGCTCGTGACCGAACCATTTCCTGAGCTCCGCGCTGGGCGCTATGTCCTTGAGCCAGGCATCCACCTTTGCCTCATCTTTTTTGAGCCCCCTTGGCCACATCCTGTCCACGAGAATACGGAAGCCGTCGGCTCGGTCAGGTTTTTCATAGACTCTTTTTATTTTTATCACCAATGAACCCTCCTTTTTTTACCGGTGGAAAAACCTTCCATTAAAATTCTATCCCCAAAAAAATGGACAGTAAACAGGAAAAGCCATCAACAAGAAGACGCCGCTGCAATGACCATGAAAAGGATAAGAAATTTGACAACCGTTTGTTTTAAGCGTAAATAAAAGTTAGGACGTTTCATTTGCCGCCAGTCCGGGAAAACGAAAAAATTCAAAAAAAAGCAGACCCGAAAGGAGGGCTTTTTCCATGGCCATATATGTTATCCTAAGCAAACTTACGGATGAGGGAAGAAGGACGATAAAGAGCAAGCCGCAGAGGATATTCGAGGTAAATAAGGAGCTTGAGGCCATGGGCGTGAAGGTAAAAGAGCAATTCGCGCTGCTGGGCCCTTATGACTTTCTGAATATAGTGGAGGCTCCTGACAACGAGACCATTCTTCATATGTCCGTTGAGCTTGGGGCAAGGGGGAGCGTACAGTTGCTCTCCCTGCCGGCAATGTCCGTGGACAAATTCATAGCGGGGATATGAAAAGGGGCCCATCAGCTTCGCGGCCTCCCCTTTTTTTCATGCTCCTTACCGCTGCCGTATGCCTTCTGTATCCAGGCCCGGCGAAAGGTGACATTTCAGCCGGGACCTGGGCGGGGGGAAGCGGCAGAGAGCATAATATATGCCTGGCAAAAAATAAAAAAGAAAATAAAAATATTCTTGACCGGGAAAGCATTTTGCCCATTATTCAGAACGGGCAGGCCGGATTCGAAAAAAATATGGGGCAGGCCTCCCGCAAGGTGAAGTTCCTTTCAAGGGAAGACGGGTATCTGGTCTTCTTCGACGCAAAAGGCGCATCAATTTTCTTTTCCGGACAGCCGCGCGCAAAAGAAAAAGAAGCAAACAAAAAAGCACGCGCAGGTGCGTTAAGGGCAAACACCCGCCCCAAAAAAATAAGAAGAAAATTAAACGGCATGCTGCGGATGGATTTCGAGGGAGCGGCTGGACGGACCATGCTGGCCGGCGCAGGAAGGCTTACCGGCACGACCAACTATCTAAGGGGCAGGGACCCTTCAAAATGGATCACTTCCGTCCCAAGCTATAATAAGCTGTATTACCAGGGGCTATATCCCGGAATATGCGCCATTTTTTCGGCTGGCACCCCGGCGGGCTTCGAAAAAAACAACCAGACAAAGATATTTCAGGCGGATTTCATCTTGCAACCCGGAGCGGACCCCGGCAGGATCAGGCTCCATTTCCCGGGCTCCAAACTCTCCGTGGACAAAACTGGTGACCTCATCGTCTTTACCCCCGGCATAAAAGCGCTTTTTCTAAAACCATGCATATACCAGGAGGGCGCAGGCAACAGAAAAGTTTTCATAGAAGGTGGGTTCGTCCTTGAAGGGAAAAACAGGGCCGCTTTCCGGATCGCAAGATACGATAAAAAAAGACCCCTCGTAATAGACCCTCAACTCCTGTTCTCCACCTTTTACGGAGGCGGCGCGCAGGACCAGGGGCAGGGCATAGCCGTGGATTCAAGCGGCAACATCTACGTAACGGGTTATACTTCTTCGCCGGATTTCCCGCTGGCAAGCAATAACAGGCCCTTCTCCGGCCAAACCGATGCCTTTGTAACGAAGATAAGCCTGTCTCCCACTCCCCACGTCGTATACTCCACCCTTCTGGGCGGCAGCGCGGCCGCTCAAGCCAATGCCATCGCCGTGGACCGTCTGGGGGATGCCTTCATAACGGGCTTTACCAGTTCGACCAATTTCCCATTGGCCTCGCCGCTGCAGGCTTCTCTTTCGGGCAGCCGGGACATATTCATAACGGAGCTTTCCTCGGACGGACGCACTATACTGTACTCCACATATTTTGGCGGGAGCGCGGACGATGAAGCCAACGGGATCGCGCTTGACACATCGGGCAATATCCTCATCACGGGGTTTGCCACCTCCAGTGATTTTCCTATCTCTCAGAATTCCCCCCTTGCCAGGCCATCAGCCACAGACGCCTTTGCGGCCAAGATACTGGCTGGCGGTTCGCAACTGGGATACTCCGTACTCCTTGGCGGAGCTGGCAATGACACCGGTGCGGGCATTGCGGCGGACGCATCGGGCAATGCGTATGTCACTGGTTCGACAAGCTCCCTGGACTTCCCGACGGCAGACCCAAGACAGGCGGCGTTGCTCGGGGCACAAAACGCCTTTCTTACCAAGCTGGACCCCAGTGGGAAGATAGTTTTTTCCACTTACCACGGTGGCGGGTCAAACGACGGGGCAGCGGCAATAGCGCTGGACGCCCTTGGAAACGCTTATATCACCGGAAGCACCAACTCCCCTAACTTCCCGGTCCTGAACCCTATCCAGACTTACAGAGGAGGAAAAGACATCTTCGTCTCAAAGTTCAGCCCAAGCGGCGCCCTTCTCTATTCAACTTTTCTTGGGGGTTCGGCGGACGATTCAGGCGCCGGCATCGCTGTGGACTCTTTTGGGAACGCGTTTGTCACCGGGCAGACGATATCCACCGACTTCCCGGTTAAAAACCAGGTGCAGGGCATTGCAGGGGGATTGAATGCGTTCGTGGAGGAAATAAATTCCGCAGGAAGCGCCCTTGTCTACTCCACCATTCTTGGGGGGAATTCCGATGATTCCGGCGCGGCCATAGCCGTTGACTCCGCCGGGGACGCCTTCGTCACAGGCAAAACGGATTCACCTGATTTCATAACCAAAAATGCCATAAGGGGTTACTCTGGCTCAACGGACGCCTTCATCTCCGGGATATCCAATCCGAACGCGCTCCCGTCCGCGCCGGCCCTCATAAGCCCCTCGAACGGACAGACCGGGCTCGGCACATCCGTCACCTTCACGTGGTCCAAATCCACAGACCCGGACGGGGACCCCGTGACATACCAGTTTTTCCTCTGCACGAACCAGACTTTCCAAAACTGCCCCCCAGTTCAGTTGGCCGGCAATAAAAGTTTCCAACTGGCCTTCAATGGAGTCCGGCTGGCCTCAGGCCGAAAAGGCGGTGGCGCTAGTGAAGATTCCATGTTTTCCATGGTATTATTTACGGCGGTCATATTCGAGGCAAAAAGGAGGAGGAAAGCGGTTTTGCTTCTTATTGCCGTGGCGCTTGTGGCTGGGATGGCGGCCGTATCGTGCGGTGGCGGCGGCCAGGCACAGCCTTCGAACACGGTCCAGAAGAGCGTTACAGGCCTCCAGACCGGCACGACATATTTCTGGAAAGTGACAGCGCTTGACGGCAGGGGCGGGAGCGCGGATAGTGGCATCAATTCATTTTCCACTAAATGAAAATCGAAATATCGCTGCTCGTCATTGAATCCGTCCTTCTTCTTTTCACCATACTGTTGCTTTTGGACAGCATAAAAGAAGGCCGGAGCAGGTCAAAGCTCCTGCTGGAGGTGGAAAGGGCAACAAAGGCCTTCACCAGGATCGAATATTTCCTTGCGGTTGTTGATTCCATGTCTGACGCCAGACGCGAGGTTGAGGGGCTCATCACCGGGAGGCATCCGGGCCACATCGACAAGAAGCGGACGGATGACATACTAAACGCCATAGAGAAAGCGGCGAGGAATGGAGTGAGCGTGAAATATCTCCTGCCGCGTTTCCATGACCGTCTGTACATGGGCAGCCTCTATGCGAAGGCAGGGGCCGAAGTGAGGTACGGCGGCTGCCCGATCCTCCATGATCTGAGATACATGACGGTAGACGACCGCATGACGGTGATAGGGATCCCGGAGGACAGCGAAAAGGAGGCCACTAAAAAAGGCTTCCAGATCGTGTCCGAAGGGCTCACTTCCATACTCAGGGAGCATTTCAACCACTGCTGGAGCTCCGCAATTTCTTACGAGGAATATATGAAAGAGGTCATAAGACAGACAAAGGCCTCGCCCAGGCACCTTGCGCTTGAACTAAAGATCGAAGAAAAAGAGATAGAGAAGTTTTATGACGGCTCAGATGAGCCGGAACAATGATACCTCCCGTTTCAAAAACTCCTCTATTCAAAAAGTAAGGTTCATGTCCGCAGGCACCATGATTTCCTTATAATATGTCGCGGGATTTGCCAACTCCACGCCCTCAACAAAATCTTCCTTCTTCATGCCAAAAAGAGGGACATTGAGCGGACAGGCGAGCAGCTGCGCCCCTTCCTTATATAGCATGAAAAGCAGTTCCTCGGCTGTGGGAAGCTCCATCTCTTCCATTCTCTTCATTACCGCATCTCCCATTTCTTCCGGCTGGCCGGGCAGGCACTTAAGTCGATTTACTTTGTCCTTATGGATAGCATTCACGCCGCGCGAGCCAAAAAAAAGAGTTACTTTCGACCCCTCTCTAAGCAGACTAAGCGCTGTCATAAGTGCATTGTAAACCTGGCAGAGTTCATCATGAAAACACATTACCGATACGTTTTTTGTAATCTTTGTCATGGCGTGGCCCCTTTCGGTTCGAATTCCGATGTCCGGTTTCCCAGTTCCCGTTTCCCTTTATTAATATCGCCCTCCTAAAACATAAAAACATTAGCATGTTTGCATGTATATGTCAAATGAAGGTTAGTCAGCATCATTTTCCTGCTCTTTTTTACATTCGGACGGGCCGGGTTCCGCAGCCCGGCTCCTCCGGATAAACAATTGGCTTATTTTGCCTTCACCCAGCACCCGCTCTAATTCCCTGAAAGCAAAGAAGGGAATAAAGGCAAAAAATACTACCAGTGCACTGGCAAGAAATTCGTACCGGCGTTCGCTTGCCAGCTCTGATAGGCCTCCTGCCAGGCCTTTACCATGGAGCAATCCGCGTATCGTGGACTCGATAACACTAAAGAGCGCAACCCACAGGGTAAACACAACCGTCTTGTATAAGGTTGGAAAGATCAAAGGCTTATCTTCTATCCTTCTGCCAAGGCGCAAAACATTCCCAATCATAATGATCTTTGCCAGGACCAGTGCTTTGATCAGGCTGACCCCGTATTGCCCGTAGCTGATTTGATAATGTGCAAGTATCAACCTGCGGTAAGTAGTAAAAACACTGAAAAAAAGGGTAAGATATGCGGCATTTATCAGATACTCTATCATTTCGCGGGCTAGTTTTTGTTTCCAGCCAATCTTTTTTTTACCCATATCGGCCATCTGAACATCATGCTCCTCTCTTATGTGGCCACGCAGACTCAGAGAACACCGGGTAGTAATGAGATGTGTTCTTCTTCGGGCACTTACCTGCTTGCATCTGACGTCGTGAAAGCCTTTGTTCTCCTATCAAAAAGATAGCATGGCCTTCCATGTTTGAGAAGAATTCGTGAAATTCTCCTGAATATTCTGTCCAGACGGTTGCCCCTCCACTATTACATCAGCTTGCCGCTCTCTTCTGCTTTCCGACGCTGCAATCTGCTACAATAAAGGCTGCTTTTGTTGACGGCTTTTCAAAAAATTCTTTAAAATCAACCAAGCCGGAGTGGCGGAATTGGCAGACGCAAGGGACTTAAAATCCCTCGGGGGAAACCCCGCACGGGTTCGAATCCCGTCTCCGGCATTTCTTTATTTTTGGACTTCTGCGATAAGCCGCTTCGCATAAAAGATATCAATCCCCCTTTGCCCAAAACATCACCCCAAAAAAAGCAGCCTTGACTTAATCCCCACAAGTGTTAATTTGGAAACATGGAACCAGATTTTTTCTTTAGTTCAATTTTCATCCACAAAGAGATTTTTTCCTAGAAAACCGGACTCGACGAAAGGATGCCATGGACATTAAAAAAATCGCTTTCATTGAGGCCGGTTCAACCGGTTTTCAGTTGCTTGGCAAATACGCGATGTCCAGGGTCGGAAGCGCGCTTCTGGCGACAATGCTGGCCGGACGGGGCTATCAGGTAAAGGCCTTTATTGAAAACATCGCCCCCGTGGATTGGGATTTCGTAGAAGGCTGCGATATGGTCTGCATTTCGGCCCTTACCAACACTGTGATGCGGGCATACACTATAGCGGAAAGAGTCAAGAGAATGGACATACCCGTCGTCATGGGCGGAGTGCACCCCACGTTCATGCCCAATGAAGCCTTGGAGCATGCCGGCTTCGTTATACGGGGAGAGGGGGAACGGGCATTGGCCGGCCTGATCGAATCCCTGGCTACAGGCAGTCCTCCGCTTGCCCGGATCGCAGGTCTCTCATACAGGGAAAAAGGAGGGAACACCGTCCATAACCCGCAAGGGCCTCTTCTGGACGAGTACGGCTTGAACGCCCTTCCGGTCCCTGATTTCACGCTCGTTCATGGCTGGAAGCCCTCCTTTATATACCCGGTGTCCACTTCCAGGGGCTGCCCGTTCGAATGCAGTTTCTGCTCGGTGGTGCCGATGTTCGGCAGAAAATACAGGTTCAGATCGGTTGAAAGAGTGCTCTCCGAGCTCAAGTTCATCTGTGGTATAAACCACGGCACGAAATTTTTTGTGGACGACAATTTCACTGCCGACAAGCGGAGGTCCAAAGAACTGCTACGCGCCATCATAGAGGAAAAACTGGGCCAGACATGGGTTGTGCAGGCAAGAACAGACGTAGCACGGGACCCCGAACTGCTGAAGCTGATGGCGGATGCCGGCGTGCATACGATCTATGTCGGTTTTGAGTCCATTAATCCAGGCACACTGGAGCGGTACAACAAAAAGCAGGGGCTCAAAGACATCGAAAACTGCATCGGGGCTGTAAGAGAGCACGGCATGCACATCCATGGGATGTTCGTGCTCGGAGCGGACACGGACAGCACCGATACCATACGGCAGACTCTCGATTTCGCCATCAGGAACGATTTGGATACTATCCAGATAATAGCTCTGACGCCGCTTCCGGGCACAAAAATATTCGATGAGATGCGGGGCGCGGGCAGGATACTGCACACGGACTGGAGCAAATACAACCTTCAGCACGTCGTATTCAAACCTGCACAGATGAGCGCGGCAACTTTACAGCTCGAAACTAGCAAGGCAAATGTTCAGTTTTACTCCTGGAAATATATCTTAAAGCGGCTTGCCAGGCTTGATCTCCACTATGCCGCGGCTGGCCTTTTCGGAAGAAGGATAATGACGCAAACACTGAGAGATTCCATTAAATATGTTGAAAAACTGACCCTCCTGCGGGACACAAACACGTCTTATTGATCATGCCGCAAGCATCAGGTTCAGCGGACCTGTTTTCTTTCCTGCTCCATTTCCAAATCAAGACGTTCCAGCCGGTCCAGGGAGTCTTTCAACTGCCTGTTCGTTTTTGTAAGTTGGCTGGTCCTTTGCCGGGATTCGTTCAGCCTCCGCAGCACTGCGATCCAGTCCTTTATTTCATCGGTACCTGCGCCAGCCGGGCTGGAAGAAAGGTATAGCTCGAATTCCTTTAATGCCTTCCTGTAATCGGGTCTTTTATAAGAGCAATAGAACCTCGCAAGATCGAGATGCCGCCTTGCGGCCGCGGATGGAATTTTTTCTTTTTCTTTGACCGTCCTGTTCGCGGTCGCGCAGCCGGACAGCGCTATTGCCAGAAGGGACAGGACTAAAACAAAAAAAATTGATCCGGTGGCGGCTTTCATTTGCTTTGCCTGGCGGAGGCGCCCGGGATGGGACCCACGACCTTCGCGCCTGCCGCCCCGCTCTTGCTGTTCCTGCGCCCATCAACGACATATCCGCTGCCCGGGATGGACTTCGCATAGTTTTTCAGCTCCGCGGCCAGTTCTCCCATCTCTATCGGGCTCGTGAAACTGCGGTACTGGTTCGTGACGACTGCGATCGACAGCGTCAGTATCGGGAATTTCAATTCCTGTCCCTGGCGCGTCTTGCCCAATATGTAGCCTTTTTCCAGGTCGCAGGCGTCATAAAAGCCGCGAATACTGCCGTCAAATGCCGCTATTATCCTGCCGCAAGTATCCGCGAAACGGGCCGGCGTGGTTATGAGAACAAAGTCATCCCCCCCTATGTGGCCTATAAAGTCATCCGGGGCGCCCGCCTCGTCCACGCACCTGGCAATGATCTTGCCGGTGGCGCTGATGACCTCGCTGCCCCTCGCATAACCATACCTGTCATTAAAGGCCTTGAAGTTATCCAGGTCAATATAGCAAAAAGCCAGGGGGCCTCCGGCCTCTATCCTCTTTTTAAGGACATTGTCTATGGCGATGTTGCCGGGGAGTCTGGTCAGCGGGTTTGCATCCAGTGACATCTCCTCCAGACACCTGAGTCTCCTTGTCATCTCGTTAAAGGCATCGGACAGATCGCCAAGCTCGTCCCCGCTGTTTATGCCGGGTACCAGATCGAATTTGCCTTCCGCTATCCTCCGGGTCGTCTGCTTCAGCTGTGATATCGGCCTTGCGATGGCCCTGGTAATGAGAACCGTCGCGCCGAGGCCGGCAAGAAGGCTTGCTATGCACAATATAAGGGCCCGCCTGGATGCGCTCCCGCTTATGCTGGATATCATCTTTATCTTTGAATTACGGTCCTGGCGGGCCTCTATGGAGATGCCCGTGATCAGCCCCATAAGCTCCCGATGTTCCCCCGCGATGACGGAATCATATCTTTTTCTTTTCGCCGCCGCGTAAGAATGGTCCCTGAAATATTTGCCGCCTTTCGCAAACATGGCCGTATAGGCGGAATGCAGGGCAGCAATGCGGCCCGCGGGAACGCCTGGGGCCGTCCGGATCTTTTTTAGGAGCGCATCGAACTCCCTGCTCTTTTCCAGTGAAAGCGCGAGGACTTCGGGACTATGCAGGATCTCATACTGCCTGGAATAAAATTCCTGCGAAATGAGGGCATCATTCAGCCTGCCTGCGGTCTCAATAAGGGGGATATCGGTCCTTAGGATCTCATTATTGTTGCTTTTCAATTTTTCAAGACTGTAGATGCCGAAAGCGGAGGTGGCAATGATCAGCAGGACCATAGTGAGATATCCAAGGAGCAATTTCCTGGCGATGCTAAGCTTCATAAAGCGGTATCAATGAACGGCTTCTTTGATTTTTTGATTTCCGGCTAAAGCGCCCCTAAGCCCAAAACCACTTAAATTCATAGAAAAATACCTCAAATGAATCTTTCACGCATGAGGAATGCACTGGTACCTGTTATTTTATAATGCATTCCGGGTTAAAATCCACATTCGCTATGGCGGCCGTCCGGCTTAAGCTCCAGATATTTTCATTTTCATCTTTACCTTCATACCGTCAAACGTATGCTTTTTAAGGACATTCCTGAAATCTCTTCTGACCTCGACCCATACGGGATGTACGGGGCAGTTGCCCCCCCGCCCGCACAGTGTGCGGTCAAGAACGCAGACGTTCAGTGCGATCTCGCCTTCCGAAGCCTCCACTACATCAAGCAGCGAGATATCCTTCGGATTTTTTGCAAGCTGGAAGCCGCCCTTTATGCCCCGGAATGATCTCACAAGAGACGCGCGGACCAGTTTTTGCAGGATCTTAGCCAGGAAACTCCTGGGGATTTCCATTTCCCTGGCGATCTCGTCTATCATGGAGATCTTATCCGCTTGCCCAGCGAGATATGACACGCATCTTATCGCGTAATCAGATTCGCGTGTAATTTCCATTTTTTCGCAGACTGCCTCTCCAAATAACCAGCGGGCGCATGCCCGTGCCCGGTTTGCAAAAGCACATAAAAAAATAAAAAAAACTTACTCCACGCATCCTAAGATTTTGGCCCGCCCTCAGGCCCGTCCTCATCATCGTCGAGCATCCTGTACTTTGCGCCCTCGATGTCGTCATATTGTCCGCTTTTGACCGTCCATATAAAAAAGAGCCAGGCCGCGATCCCCAGCACCAGCGATACAACGATCAAAAAAAATATGGTCCACATGGCTAAAAACCCCCGAAAATCATGAGCCCCCGAAAAATCATGATCATGTCCCGGTTTATTGAAACCTTCTTATCCTCAGGGAGTTCCCAACTACGAACAGCGAACTGGCGGCCATCGCGCCCGCAGCGGCTATCGGATGAAGCATGCCGGCCACCGCTAGAGGAACGGCTATACTATTATAAAAAAAAGACCAGAAAATATTCTGTTTCATTATTGAAAAAGTCCTTCTGGAAAGCGCTATGAAATAAGGGACAAGGGTCAGATCGTCTCGCATCAGTATGGCGTCCGCGCTCTCAAGCGCTATATCGGTCCCTCTGCCCATTGCAATGCCTATCGATGCCTCCGTGAGGGCCGGGGCGTCATTGATCCCGTCTCCCACCATCATGATCCTCGGCCTTCCGCCCTTAAGTCCACCCCCCTGAAGATAGGTAATATACTCTTTTTTCCCGGCTGGCGTCATACCGGAAAGCACACTTTCAATGCCCACCTGCCGGGCAACCGCCCTTGCCGCCGCATCGTTGTCTCCGCTGATAACCCCAACCGGGCAATGCATTTTTTTTATCTCCGCGACCGCCCGGGCCGCCTCAGGCCTGAGGGTGTCCGAAATGACCATTAGCGCCCTGACCTCCCCACCCCACGCCATATAGACGAGCGTATCTCCTTCTTTTTCAGAGTCTTCCCTCGCGGCCAGCGCGGCTTCATTTATTCTGGTCACCGGGACCCCGCTTTCCTCCATCAGGGCCTGGTTGCCGATAATGATCCTCCTGCCCTCCACAACACCCTCAACTCCCTTTCCCGGAAATGCCCTGAACCCTGAAACGGGGAAGAATTTTTTGGCCCCTGTGCGTCCGCAGATCGCGTGCCCTATGGAGTGCTCCGAGAGGCTCTCGACGGATGAGGCCAGCCTGGCAATATATTCCTCTGAAAGGGAGCTGTCAACAACGATCACCCTTTTAAGCGCGGACTTGCCGGTGCTTATTGTGCCGGTCTTGTCAAAAAGGACATGCGTCAACCCGGCCGTTTTTTCCACCACGTTGCCCGCCTTCACAAGCACCCCTTTTGAGGATGCCAATGTGGAAAATACAAGGATGGCAAGCGGGGTTGCCAACCCCAGGCTGCAAGGGCACGCTATCACAATGACGGAGACCCCCGTCATCAGGGAATGGCCGGGGGACTGGCCTCTGGCGAGATGGAACGCTACGGCCGCCGCCGCGAGCACAAGGATGGCCGGGACAAATATCCCGGCGGCCCTGTCAGCAAGTTCCTGCAGCCGGGGTTTCCGCGCCTGGGCGTCTTCGACCGCCCTGATGATGCCCGCAAGCAAGGTATCCTCGCCCGTCCTGCCCACCCTGACCACGAGAGCGCCGGACAGGTTCATGCTGCCTCCGATCACCTCCGCGCCAGGCATTTTCAGGACCGGCCCGGACTCTCCAGTAAGAAGCGATTCGTCTGCTTCAGAGCCGCCCCCGATGACAATTCCGTCGATGGGCACCTTCTCGCCGGGCTTCACCTCTACCAGGTCGTCTTGCTTAAGGGATGCCACCGGGACCGTCTGCCTCTCATAAAGGCCCTGCACCGCGGCCGGGGTCAACATGGTGGCCGATTCCGGAGCCAATTGCGCAAGCCGTTCCATGGTCTCCGAGGCCTTCCCTTTTGCGGCCGCCTCTATATATCTGCCAATCAGAATAAGTGTGACGATCATGGCCGCCGTGTCGAAATACACCTGGCCTCCGGAGCACATTTCATATACGCTGTACAGAAAGGACGATACCGCTCCCACGGCTATTAAAGAGTCCATGCTAAAGCGGAAATGTCTGAGGCCGCCAAGCGCCCCTTTTATGAACGGCATGCCCGAATAAAAAATTACGGGCAGCGTGACGAGCGCGGCGATGATCTGGAGTAAAAACCTTGTTTTAACGTCTATCCCATGGAAATACCCGGCATAAAGGGCGGTGCTGTAAAGCATCAACTGGCAGGAAAGAAACCCCGCTGTGCCCAGCCGCACAAGAAGCTCGCGCCTCTCCGACCGCTGCGCGGCCATCCGCTCCGATTCAGAATACGGCTTGGGCGTATACCCTATGGACAATATCCTTTTAAGAATATTGTCCAGCCCGGTTGCTTCAGGGTCCCATCTTATCCTTGCCTTGTGAGTTGCGTAATTGACCCGCGCATACCGCACCCCTTCGGTTCTCATCAGGATCTTTTCATTCAGCCATACGCACGAAGAGCACCGTATGCCGTCTATGTACAGGTCTATTTCCCTGGAGGAGTCCGAGTCCCTCACATATCGCGTGAAAGGGGCTGCGTCCGGCTGTACGGGCGGCCCCATACCGTATGCGTACGCCGGAATTCCGGCCTCACCCCATTTTCTATTTTCGTAGAAGCCGCCCAGCCCTTCGTCATGGATAAGGCGGTAGATGCCCAGGCAGCCGTAGCAGCAAAAGACTTTCTGATGTCCGTCTATGGTTTGGTATACGGCCTCCCGTTCCGGGAACTCCAGCAGGCAGTGCTCACATGCGGGCATGGCATACCCCGGCCCTCACAATAAAGTAAACGCCGCTTATTATTACGGCAAGCCCGCTGCCTTTGTACAGCCATCCCCTGATGCTGCCGCTCAGATATCCCATGGCAAACCCGAAGAGCAGAAGTGCGGGAATGGTCCCAAGCCCGAAACACAGGGCATAGAGCATTCCCTGCAGCAAGCCCGCCTGGCCCGCCGAACCCATGAAAATGGAATACGCGAGCCCGCAGGGGATAAAACCAAAAAGGAGGCCCAACGGGTAATACCGCCAGGAGGACCCGCTCTCTAAAATAAGTCTGACCGCACTCGCGGCGAAACCGCCGCGGCTATCGTCCGCCGGGCCGGAAAGGCCCGCCCCCTCCCTTAGATCTGAAAATCGGCCTGAAAAGCGGCCTGAAAATCTATTGAAAAGACCGGTTATCCTGAGACCCATAACTATCATAATCAGGCCGGTAAGCAATGCCGCCGCATTCCGAATGCCTGAGATGTTGCCCGCCGTGTTCAAAAACGAGCCGCCAAGACCCATCAGGGCCCCAACAAATGAGTAAGTGGTTATGCGCCCCGCGTTATACATCAGATGCGGGACCATTCGGGAAAAACCGCCCACGGGTCGGGAAAAAACGTCCATTGGGCGGGAGAGGCTGCTCTTCCCATGCAGCGTATAGGACGCCACCAGGGGGCCGCACATCCCCAGGCAATGTCCGAACCCTCCCAGAAGGCCGGTCGTAAAGGCAAGAAGAAACCCGGTTTGCATCATCTCTTCACTTTTTTTAAAAAAAAAGCTGCAACTCGCGGGCGGTTCATTTTTTCGCGTATACCTGTTTTTCAAACAGGATATCGCTGCCGCCCCTTATTATCCTAATCTCCAGGTCCCAGTAACCGTAGAGGGGAAGGTCCACCTCTGAGCGCCACGAGCCGTCAGCCTTGTTCTCACAGGTGTAAGTTTTATCGTAAGCGGTTGTGGAAGGCCTGCTTACGGTAACCGAGACCGCCGCTTTCCTGAGGGGGCCGCCCGTCTTGTCCAGGATATCAAGCGACAGCGCGTTCATCCCCGTGGCAAAACCATCATTGTTTAGGGAGACGCTCAGGCCTGAATCTTCCTTTTCCTTCTGAACATGGTCCCATAAAAGCCCTTTTTCATATGGGTCTTTTGTGACGGTGCCGTCAAACACCCTGTCTGCCACTACTATGGTTACGGCAACGCTTAAGAGGCTTACCATCACTATAGCAACGATCACTGATCTCATGAACCCTCACCCCCCTCCGGCCCGCCTCCCGGATAAATGAATTTTGCCTTTTGTTCCAGTTTTTTACCGGTCCTCTCCGATCTGATCACCATCTCCATGTTTTTCGTTCCGCCCATGGCCTTGGCGCCCGCTATAACGTACACCTGCACCCTTCCCTCCTGCCCGGCCTTCACAAGCACCCTGCCCGGCCTCACCTTGGCCCCATTCAGTCCCTCTGCCGATATGTCCAGCTCTTCATCCTCGCTGCCCCTGTTCTCCAATAAAAGAACAAAAGAATTTACCGCTTCATGCTGAACCAACCTGGGGGGAAAATTGTAATCGGGCAGGACATCCAGCCCGAGAGTGGTCCTGATCGCCGCCATATAAACCAGGAAAACGAGAGAGACCGCCGTAAGGGAACCAGTAACGAGTGCGTTTGTCCTCAGCATCCTCTTTGCCGTCTCGCCCGGCAGCCCCCAGAAATAGCCGATGAGGCCCTTTTTGCCCCTGGACCTCATTATGTTCGTGCACTCGTCGATGCATTTGGCGCAATTTATGCAGGCCGCTTCAAGGCCTTTCCGTATATCTATTCCCACGGGGCATGTTTTTACGCAGGCCATGCAGTTCATGCACTCCTGTTTCCTGGACGGGTCGAAGGCGATAACCAGGGTTTTATGGTCGAACATCACGCTCTGGAGTTTCGCATAGGGGCACACGGTGGCGCACCATTTGTGCCTGACAAATGCATAGTTTAAAAAAAGCACGCCGGAGAGGACAGCCCAGAACCCCCAAACGGTTCCCTCAAGCGTCCCGCCAAGGAGCCTCCCGATAAATTCATAAGGAGACACAAAATACCATATAAGGCTTGCGGAAACGATAATGCTCACCGCAAGCACCGCCACATAAGATGCGGCTCCGGCCAAATGCCCTCTTTCCCTTTCTCTTTTTTTTACCTTGTCGAAAAAGCCGGTGTAATCAATGAGCACCGTTTGAGGACAGACCCATCCGCACCATACCCTGCCCACCATGAGCGTCACAAAGACGAACAGCAGGACAAGAAAGATGATGGCCACAAGCACGATGAAGAATTCGTCCATCCAGATGGCAGCACCAAAAAAATAGAGCCTGAGCGAAGGGACGTCAAACCTTAAAGCGCTCTGTCCATTTATTCTGAGGAATGGAAGCCCCAGGATAACCGCGCCTTCGAAAACTTCGACGAGCCTCCTCCAGGGCTGTATCCCTTTAGTCATCGTCGTCTTTCATCATCCTGTATTTGGGCGCTTCTATTTTTTTGCGCCTTTTTTTTGCGTAATAATATTTGATGATCGACGCCAGCAGGGCTGCCAACGCCCCCCCGTACAGCAGCTGCGCAAGTGACATATGCTTTCCTCCCCGGTTTTCGGACTATTTCTATTTCTATTTTTTGTCCCCCCGCCTGTTTTTCTTCCCCGGAAATGCCAGGTAGAGGATAGCAAGCGCCGCCAGAGACGTAAATGCTATCGTGGCAATTACCGACCAGTCCATATTTTTGCCCCCTTTACGGACGTCAGAAAGGATTCATTAAAAAAACAGCTCATAGATCTTTCACTTCTCCATTCGCCTCCGGCCAAAACAAAAAGTCTGCGATCATTTGATGTGCAGCGATTGCTCATATGCGGATATCTGTGACCAGCCGC
>JAKBYX010000028.1 GCA_021840255.1 Nitrospirota bacterium
ATGCCCTTGGGATCACGGAATGCCTCATAAGTAGCAAGAGGCATCTCCTTTTTGTCCTTACCCCTTAAGCGGGGCCGGTCTATAATCACCTCCTGCTTGTCGTTGTCACGCAAGCTAATGACCCCGCCCGAACCAAAGCGCCGCCAGATCGGATTTAGAAATGAAAAGAATTGATGCCACACTCAAAACAAAAGGGAGATAAGTAAGGTATCACCGGAATTTAACACAGGAAAAAGCGCGACAAGAATTTCACAGCGCGGGACATCGCAATCATGGACATTCTCCTTTCTCATCTACCGAGGGCCTTGGACTACACGGCTTTACTGGAGCAATTGGCCTTGCCGCAAGATGCAATGCGGATAAGACTTTCCGGCTTTGGTTTAACACGGAGAGAGCATGAGATTACTGCGCTGGCTATAGGCGGGTTATCCAACCGGGAGATTGCGGAGCGGCTTTTTATCACCGAAATGACCGTCTTTAGAGGGATGTAAACTGTGAACGGATTTTTATATACTATTATAGTTTTATATGTTTATACTCAGGCAAGGTCATAAGACTTGTGTCCGGAGACGGCAAAAGCGGGCAAGGGCAGGCGTTTCGTGTAACATGGACTCGGCATATGCTTAGTATGAGCGGACCTTGAAAAAATGCAACTTGTTTCCACCAAGATCGGAAAGACGCATTTAATTCTTATAATACGCATCTCATCCACCGCGGCAAAGTGGCTTGTTGCCGCCCTGTTTTTATTGCTGCCGCTTTCTTTCAGTCTAAAAACATTCGCCTATTGCGACAACCCTGTCGGTTGCGACTGTTGTCGGTGCCCCAACGGGATGGGAGAATGCCTTAACGGGTATCCAAGCTGCGAGGCCGCGTGCGGCCTGGTTGGCGGATATAACAACCAAAATCAGAACTGGCTCAATTGGCGGCGCTGGCAGATGTACCAGCAACAGCTCCTGATCCAGGAACGGATACGGAAGGAGCAGCTAAAAAGGGAGAGACGGCAAAAGGAGCTTGATGAACAGGCGCAAACGGAAGCAAACCGGCGGAAAGAAGAGACCGAGACACAAAAGAGGGCGTTCATTCAGGACCGGGACGCGACGACCCTGAAGGGATCGCTCGGAAGCGGCCTGGGACTCAAGGGAGGCATTGTGGACACAGGCATCGAAGGCCTCAAGCCTGAGGCAAATGTCCGTGACCTGGGAGGAGCCGGGGCCGCATGGAAGCAGCTCAATTGCGCGGCATACATATCGGGCGGAGCGATGACCGCCCTTACGCAAAACGCGCCGGATTTCTCTGAGTTCGGCTATCTTGCCAACGAGGCGGTCAAGGCCTTGAACGGCGACCGGCTGGGCGTACAGTGTCCATCCGCTCCTGCCATGCCGGACGCTTATGGCAAGGCAGGATATGAACGGTACGAAGCCAGGTATAAGGCTGCCCTGGAGAAGGCTAAGAAATTCGCCAAGGAAATGAAAATCGTTCGGGAGGAGAGGGAAAAAAACCTCAGGAAGCTGATAAAAGCCAAAGAAAAAGTGATAAAACTGTCCCCCAGGCCGGAAAAAAAGATGGAGGACTCGCTTGAGCAGCTAAAGAAGGAGCAGAGGCGCATAGACGCGAAAAACGCCGCTAAGATGGAGGACGTGCGGCAGAAGCAGCGTGAGATAAACAAGGAAAACGAGGAAAAAGCCGATAAGATGAAAAGCGCCATGGCGGCCGCGCTGGCGGCCATGCGCAAGGCGCAGGCAGCCTATAACAAGGCGACCGTACAGGAGTTTCAAGATATGTCGGAGATCGGTAAAGCCATGAAGGCTGGCGACGGCGTGCTCGCCTCTGGCCAGTAACCGCACTTGGGGGCAAAGGCAGAAAAAAGGAGATAAAGGTATGAAAAGGGCCGGCATGATGTTTTTTATTTTATTTTTGGCTTTCGCGTTTGTCCCGAGGACATGGGCATTGAACCTGAACAATGAACTGATCAACGAGGCTGGCTGGGAAGGATATTTGAAATCAGTAGAAGTCCTTATTAAACAGGGCGCAGATGTAAATGCAAAGAACAATAACGGCTACACCCCTCTTCATCGTGCTGCTGAATTTGGCCATAAAGATGTTGCCCAAACGCTGATTGCCCATGGGGCGGACGTGAACGCAAAAGATAATAATGGCGACACGCCGCTTCACGAGGCCGCCGAGGGTGGACAAGCGGACATTGTCAAACTACTTATCGCGCACGGAGCTGACATAAACGCCAGGGACAATGCAGGAAGGATCCCGATGCAGGTCGCAAACGGCAAAGAGATAGTAGCGCTTCTTCAGTCCGCGATGCTGAACCGGTCCGGAAACAAGTACGACCTGCTTAAAAAGCTTCTGGCCCAGTTCAAGGGACATTCGGATAATGACGCTCTGCGCCTCTCTATTATAAAGCTTGTGAAATCCCTCAACCCGGCGCCGGCCGTGCCCCGGGAGGCGCAGAACCTGAATGGACAGGCCCAGTACATCTTCCAGCACGCGCAGTCCGAGGACGATTACATGAAGGCGGCCAGGAAGTACCTGAAGGCCGTGGAAATCGCCCCGTGGGTGCCGGACTATTACTATAACCTGTGCGTAATTCTGGACAAGACCCAGTTTGTAAAGCAGTCGGTCCATGCCTGCCGCCTGTACCTGGATACAACCCCGGATCCCTCTGGAGGCGATGCCTCAAGGATACAGACCCTCGTATCCGGGCTGGAGTATGCCAAAAAGCAGGCCGTAAAAAATTTGGAGGGGCGGACCGAGTATCTTCATAACACCGGCGTCGATGAACTGTACAGACTGGGCGGAATAAGCGGCAATGTCATGGGCCATGACGTGGCTATAAAACTGGCCGTGGATTGGCAGGCGGCCCCGCCCAGGTATCAGCTGCTTGTTTCGTGCATCGAGGGTAACCAAGCATATACGTGGAACAAGGACATTGTTACCACAGATACCGGCGTCAACATGTGCAGCAGCAGCACGAATATGCACCTCATAATAAAACCTGAAGGCCAAGGGTTTGTGGAGCTGGCGGACTGGTCCGGAAACACCTATATCCGCGCCTCGCTGGACCAGCTTTTCAGGCTTAAAAACAAGGCGCTTGAGAAGTCTCCAATATATCAGGCTTATGGCAATGACGGAAAGACCTTGAGAGACTACGTTGTCTATGCCCAGGGTGGACCTACCGTTGATAACGCCGGGTATGCGCTTTTTAAAAGCGATTGCACGGGGAAACTACTTAATAAGGACTCCCATGCGTTGCCTGACGACTTTGTCTCGCAGGACACAATGAGCAAGGATGGAGGGGCAATGGGCAAGTACAGCGCGGCGGACTATGTATTTGGCATGTTCCTTGGACAGTTTTATGCGTGCCAGTCGCGGTTCGACAGCGAAACCGGGTTTGCCGGATGGGGAAAAGACGAGAAATGAGGCAAGGCATGAAAAACTCTCCGCTCAGGGCCATCTGCCGCCTGGTTCCGGCTGCGGTTTCCGCGCTTTTTGCCTGCGCCACGCTTTTTTTGACAGGCATTAACGCCCATGCGGACCGAATTGAAAAACTGAGAAACTCGGCTGAAGCCGCTTTTGCCAAAGGCAAACAGGAACTTGCAGAGGCAAAAGCGGCGCTAAGCAGCGCAGAGGCGGCAAAGGCGCTTGCGGTCAAGTACCAGGACGCCGCCGCAATGCCGGTAGCCGATCAAGCGGTGTCCACGGCCAGTCGGGCCGTTACACTTGCGCAAAAAAATGTCCTGGCACGGAAGCGTTGGCTTAAGGAAATATTGGAAGGTTACAAGGTCATCAGGGGCATGGATGCACTTGCCGCCCGGCTTGGGTGGAGCCGGGAGAAGCGTGAACACTTGAACGAGGAGTTGAATAATCTTCCCCTTGACCATGCTTTCAAAACCTCGGAAATGGATATACGGCTTACGTGGATGGACATCGAGGGTCGCGGCCCTGAGCTGGCTGAAATTGTCAAAGCCGCATCCAGAGGGAAAGGGCCGGTCCTGTCCGGAGCTGGCCGTCAGTCAGAATCAGACTGTGCAGTCTTTGCCCTTGCGGCAGCCACAAACCTGCCCTACGGAGTGGTTGCAGCCCGCGCGGACAAGCTCATAAGCGAGGGAAACTGGCGTACTGACGCAGCACGCTCCGACCCGGGGGGCACCATTGAAAAAAGTGGAGGACTGAACGGAGGGGAGGTTATCATGCTGGCTGACATATTCGGCCAGTCAAAGGTTTTGGCATCCGCCGGCTTTGCCCACGCGCTTCAGGAAGGACAGCCGGTCATGGTCGGTGTGGCAATGCCGGGAGGCAATCACGAAGTCGTGCTAGACAAGACATTTCAGTACGATGGGAAGACATGGTATGAAATGATAGATTCCAATCAAGGCCCAATGCAGCGGCGTTATTTAAGCGGTGAGGAACTAAACGGCATACTCCTTGAGAAGGGCGTGGCCTATCATTCCAATAAGGGGACCGTTCCCAGATTATTGCGGTAATGTAATTGAATCCACAAGAAAATAAAAACAACCTTGGGGTGGGTCGTTGAACTTGGCCGATAATGACTGCTATATTCTTCCGGAAACTCGTGCTAGCTTTGGACTTTGAGACTATCACATAACGCCCCGTAACCCGCGCTGGAACTTGGCCCGTTAAGAGTTGCAGTTACTGGACGTACACCTGCCCGTTGTTAATTTCTCTGAAGATTGTATGTTTCGATTTAAAATCCGAGCGGATTCTATTCCGCTAATGCCTTTTAACGGAATTAAACTTCATGATTTTATTTAAAAGGTGGCATGAATCAGTCACGGGAATTTTACCCAATCGAAACACTTTTTACATTCACCCAGTTGATATGAAAGAATCTCTCTAAAAACTAGATTCTTTTTCCTTTTCCCTTTAAGCGCTTTCGGGAGCGTCTGATGAGACACTTGAAGCAAATCTGCGGCCTGCCTAGAGGTAATTGATAGTTGTTTTTCATCGCGCCCCTTCGATAAAAAATAGAACAGCCAGTCTCCGACATGAATGTATCTCTCCATTGTCACAATGGGCCCACCGTGCCCGATCAGTCGGGCAAGAACGGCCAAAGCGTGTTGGACCGGAGATCCACCCTCTGCGCGGCATTCAATCGGGAAAAGAGGTCTTGTCAATAGGTGTGTAAAAAGCCATTAGGCGGCCATCCTTTCGAGCGCCTTTGAAGCATCCTTTGCGACCCCATCGACGAACTTCTTCCCTTTATAAACATCAGATAGTAACCAGTATCC
>JAKBYX010000002.1 GCA_021840255.1 Nitrospirota bacterium
CCTTTGTCAGGAAACTTAGTGCTTCAGGTTGCCCTTTACACCTCCCTCAAGCTACGTGGGTGAACTACCGAATTCCCACGACCGGACTTCAACCGGCTAGTCATACGTTTTACACGGCATGCTCCAGTTATCCGCACCGGGAGACAACCCAAAAAAGGTGTGGACTTCGGGACCTATCTGATGCGATTAAACAGCTTAATGACTGACATTTTCTGGTAGAAACTATCTTTTGCAGCGCTCGTTCAAGATTTATATGTTGAGGTGCATTGCAGGCTTGCTTCATCATTCCGTCATCAGCTTGCTTGAAGCAATTTTTTATGTTTACATTCGCATAATCCGTTCGCTAATCTTAGGAAAAAGAGTATTAAGGACGAAGATCAGCCTGAAAATCCTTGGTTTAATAATCTCTCTGGTATTATTTTCGATGCTTTTCAATATTGTTTCTGCCACTTGTTCCACAGTAAGCGGCCGATTGAACCTGTCTGTACGCGGCAGTCTCTCCCGACTGCCGGGATTGTTCTCCCAATATGTGCTATTTATTGTTCCGAATATCGCCAACGTGACATGTATTCCCGATCCATGAAGCTCTGTTCGAAGGGCTTTTGTAAAACCGTCAAGTGCATGGCGCGCGGAAATGTATGAGGCGGCTCCGGGCCAGACAATACGGGATGCGACAGAGGAGATATTAATAATCTGGCCGCTGCCACGTGTACGCATATGGGGAAGAAATTCCCTTGTAAGATTGAAAGCGGCAAAATAGGGCACTGCCATCATCATTTCCACATCTGCTGAAGCTGTTTCTTCAACTGTAAACCAGCGGCCCGCCCCAGCGTTGTTTATAACAATATCGGGAATGCCAAAGCCAGCAATGATTTTCTTCGCTACATCTGCAATTGCATATGCATCGGAGAGGTCGACAGGGAAGGGGACAGCGTACCCGCCTTGCTCCGAAATCCTATAAGCAATCTCCTCCAACTTTGGTTTGTTTCGTGCCAGAAGCAGCAGCTTGCCACCCTTCCGGGAGAGAGTTTTGGCTGTAGTTTCTCCTATTCCTGATGATGCACCGGTTATCAAAATCGTCCTGCCTTCAACTTTCATGAGATTCAACCTCCCTTTTTGAAGCCCTCTTTTTCATCTCATATATGGCCTTCATAGCAATTGATATTGTTTTCGTTCGTCCCCTCAGCCCGCCTTGGAAACTCGCCGTAGCCATTTTTCTGTAATCCCCGGCACTCATGACCGGTTCGGCGATTTGATCAGTCGTATCTTTGCTCACTTGCCCCGACATTAGTTCGGCACCTGCTCTCTTGATGAATTCATATTTATCATTAAACAGGTTTGGAACGTTGGCGATGCCCGCGGCCGATATGAGTATTTCCCCGGACCAACTCCAACCGAAGTCGCCGCATACCTTTCGGAAGTACGGACTGAGATAATCGAAATTTTCAACCTCAGGAAATCCGCAAGATGAAATCAATACCGCTTTTGGATGGCAACCAAAACGTTTGGGATGCTCGGTTCCTCCTCTGGGAGAAGCGGCCTGATCAGGTTTAAGTATGATAAAGAACCTGTCTAAAATATTTTTTACTGTTGCTGGGAATGTGAAAATATACAAGGGGGCAGCGAAAAGTAAATAATCCGCTTGTTTATAGGCACCGAGTATTATTTGGAAATCGTCTTTTTGTATACATTCCCCCGCAGTCTTCGTTTGCCAGCATTTCCAGCAGCCAAGGCAGGGACCGATTTTCATCTTGTGCGGGTAAAACTTTTGCACCTCAATTTCATTTCCCATACCTTCCAGACACAAATCGAGCATTTTCTCAGTAAATGATGGCTTTCTTAACGACCCCGAAATTGCTAAGACTTTTTTTCTAATCATATTGAATGCCCCTCAATTACATATCCTGACATTAAACAATGTGTGACAGAACTAGACCAAACTGTTTATTTGGAATTCTTCTTTAAAATGCCTCTCATCATGAAATCAAGTGCACCCTCGATGATCTCGGGTAAAAGCCTTTCAGGAAAATTGGCGGTTCTGTCCCGAATAACAAGCGACGCAATACCGTGAGTAAATGACCAGATAGCAAACGCCGCCACATCTAAGTCAGTCCTTTGAATGTATCCTGCATCCATGCACGCTTTGACATTTTCTTTCAGGAACTCAAAAGAACGCATTCCGGCTGACCATTCTTTTTTTGCTTTCAGCTCTCTGACCGGTCCTCGCATGATGAACATCAGGTCATAATATTCCGGATTCTCTAAGGCAAAAGAAATATATATTCTGCCGTGCTCCCTGAGCCGTTTCCAAGGGTCCCTTATGGGAAGAATGATTTGTTGTAGTTTATAAAATCTCTCAAAACCTTCAGCGTGGAGAGCAAGGAGTATCTCATTTTTGTCTTTGAAATAAAGATAAATCGTTGCCGGGCTGTACTCGATTCTTTCCGCGATTGCGCGTATAGTTACTTTGTCAAACCCATCCTCGATAAACAACCTCTTCGCTGTCTCGAGGATGCGCTCCCTCATCTGCTGTTTTTCTTTTTCTTTTCGTTCGGCAATCCCCATGTTTATAACCATTGTTAATTTAATAAACATAGTTTAGTAAAAAGCTTTCTGGTTGTCAAGGATATCCGTGCAGTTTGATTGTTTGCCATATCATGAATGAATAGAATAAAAAACTCCGACCACCCGGTAACCCCATGAAATCGATGATATTGACTGGACAGGCAGACAAACTAAAGCAGGCGTTAATTCCCAATGAAGATTGATATCTGGGCAGAATTTTTTTGAACGTAGCTTTAGCTGGATTTTTCCAGGAGAGTCTTTCTTTTGCTTTCAGATAGCAGCTTCGCCCCTTCTCTTAAAGTTAAGCCCGATGCCCTGTTTTTGACTTTCATCAGATAATCAAAAACCACATCTGGATCAGCCTTGGACATCTCTCTTAGTGCCCAGCCAATCGCCTTCCTTATGAAGAATTCCTTTTCTTATATCATTCGCTCTGCAAAGCTAAAGAAAAGTTTCTTATCTCCCTTACCTTCCCTGAAAAGAACAATTTGTGAAATTAGAGCGGCCCTGCGCATCCAAAAATTATCTGCTTTGCTCCATTTCCGTAGATAACTGTACGCCTTTTGGTCTTTTCTGAGGACGGCTTCCACAAGGTGGGTAGCTATCCCGTCAACGTGGTCCCATCCCGTGGACTCCGTGAGCATGCGTTCCAACGTCGGCATCGATCCAAAATCAAGAATTTCGCTGAACTGCCGCAGGAGCTTTATTGCCAGAGTTTTCTCCTGGTGATATTCAGAATTCCAGAGCCTTCCAGTAAAATCAAACAAAGAATTTTTATCTATATCTTTGTTTGCCCGCTTAAAGTCCTTGGCCATCTTTTCCATGAATGGCACCGGTATGCCGAAAAACTTGAAAGGACTCTTAAGGTAGGACTTTTCCTTTTCGGCCCTTTCGGGGTCCGAATTGTTACTCAGCGTTTCCCTAAAAGTTGCAAGGCATTTATTTATATCAGGCTTGCTCATTGAAAATTTCGGAAAATTACTTTATATATTTTTTCGGTAAGTGCGCCACAACAGGCGAGAAAGGAGGAAATGACATGTACATTGTCTCTTTCAAGCCGTGCCTCACAGAAGATGAGCAGGGCCGGATGTCAATAGTGGCCATCAAATCCTTCATGCTGCCCCAAAGCTCTTGTCGCGCCGCCGATAAGCTCCGAGCGCCTGGAGAAGTTGATCTCTGTCAAAATCCGGCCATAAAGTGGCCGTAAAGTAAAACTGCGAATGCGCCGACTGCCAAACAAGAAAGTTACTGGTCCTTTTTTCCCCTGATGTCCTTATGATGAGGTCCGGCTCCAGTAGTCCTGCAGTGTCTAGAAATCCTGAGAAAGCCTCCTCATTTATCATGTCCGGCTCAATGCCGGATGCAATCGCTTTCTTCACCGCACGTAATATCTCATCCTTGCCACCATAACTGATGGCGGTGGTGAGGACCATTCCTTTACAGCCGGCTGTCAGCTCCTCAGCATGCGCCACCAGACCGCGCACGATTTCGGGCAGTTTGCTGGAATCCCCGATAGCCCGAAAAGAAATATCCAGTTTCTTGAACTCGTACATCTCATCACGGAGAAAGAATTCCAGGAGCTTCATGAGGAGATTGACTTCAGCCGGAGGTCTTTGCCAGTTTTCAGAAGAGAAAACATAGAGAGTAAGGGACTCAATGCCAAGTTCTCTGGCCACTCGGATGATCTCCTTTGCGCGTGCGACCCCGCACCTATGGCCCTTCGCCCGGGGAAGTCCTCTCGACTTCGCCCATCGTCCGTTTCCGTCCATTATTATGCCTATGTGACGCGGCATGTTGCTGATAGCAGAAGAGTTCATTCACCCCCCAGTGAATACATTTGGAAGTGCTCCATACCGGTAGAATAGCTTTCCTCCAGGGAAATCGCAAGCCACCATTGAAGATTGGATAAAATTTAAAAAAATCCTCTGCCAGCATCTCTTTATTCGGATATACTTCACCATAGCGGGGGATGCCTGCTCGTCAATGCGCCTGGTGGTCGCTTTCACAGTGGCCGTGGGAGATGTCCAATTCATCACTTGTGCAGGCCGGATTTTCATCAACGGCTACGTTGCTAAGCTTAATTTAAATTCTGATTGTACTATGCACATTTTGGGCAATCGTTTTCAAGACAAGCTTCGGGGCGAAGCTTAGCCTCAAAAGGAGACTACCTACCACGCGGGTTTGAAGGGGTACCTAAAATCCTGGTTCAACCGGCATTTGTGTTTAGTTCCTGCAGAACCTTGGCCTTAACCGGCCCTTTTTCTTTATACTGAATAAATGAAGGACAGCGGGTTGCCATCTGAAAGGGCTTCGATACTCATGTATCACAATATCGGCATCCCCCCCCAAGGGGCGAAGCTGCGCAGTCTCTATGTGACCCCCCGCATGTTCCGCTTCCAGATGTGGTATCTGAAGCACGCTGGTTTCCAGGTGGCGCCTTTAGCGGACGTGGTGGACTTCTCAAAAAAAACGGGTTTTTTTGGGAACGCCTCCGGCAAAGCTAAAAAAAAGCAAAAACGCCTCATATCTCTTACCTTCGATGACGGTTTCCTGGATTTTTATGAGAACGCCTTCCCCGTGCTCAAAAAATACGGCTATCCCGCCACCGTATTCGTGGTTTCCGGTCTTGCGGGCAGGGAGAACCTGTGGGACGCGCACCTTGGCGTGAGCAAGAAACTCATGGACTGGGAAAAGATAAGGACCCTAAGGGAAAACGGGATAACCATCGGCGCGCATACTCGGACGCACCCGAAATTAAGTTCCCTTCCCCCGGAAGATGTTAAAAAGGAGGTCCACGGCTCCATGGCGGAGATAGAGGAGCATACCGGGGAGGCGGCCGATTTTTTCTGCTATCCCTACGGGGACTTTAACGATAGCACCGTCCGGGAGGTAAAGAAGGCCGGCTTTCTTGGCGCGGTCTCCGTGGCGCGCGGGTTCGTTTCCAGGGGGGATGACCCCTTTACGCTCAAAAGGATACCGGTGCGGCTCAATACCTGGCCCCTGTCTTTCATCTACAAGCTCCATTCGGACTATGAGGCAAAAAAAGGCAGGCAATTGGAAAAGGGCGGCGCGTGAACATACTGATAGTAAGCTCCACGAAGGCATTCGGAGGGATGGAAAACCAGACCTTAAACCTGGTGCGCGCGCTTTCGGGCCTGGGGCACAATGTTGTCCTCGGGGCTCCCGCGGGAAGCCTGGTCTATGAGAAAGCGCGGCAGTTCTCCGTGCAGGTGGAAGACATTTCATTTGCCAACGCGGGCGATCTTCTTGCGGCCTTCAAGATGGCAAAGGCCGTCCGCAGGCACAAAACGGATGTCATAGCCGCCACGATGGGCAAGGAATATTGGCCGGTGGCGCTGACGGCAAAGATCGTTGGACGGAAGGTCGTGTTCATGCGGCATATGGCAGACAGGCTTAAAGGGCACACTGCTTGGCTCATCCGGCATGCTGTGGACAACGTGGTGGCTGTAAGCGATTTTGTAAGGCAGGGCCTTTTGGAGGCGGGTATCCCTTCGGAAAAGATATCCGTGGTCCATAACGGAATAGACCCGGACAGGTTTTTTGATTTTGCAAGACAAGAGGGCCAGAGGCAGGAGGCCAGGGCTGAATTTGGCTTTTCCGGGGAGGATCTGATTGTAGGCGCCGCCGGTGCGCTCAATGAGGGCAAAGGGCTTTTTGTTCTCATGAAAGCTGCCGGTTTACTGATGGAAAAACATCCGCTGACAGAAAAAAGTGGAATCAAAAAAAAGGTAAAACTCCTTTTGGCGGGCGAGGGGCCGGGACGCGCTGAGCTTGAGGAAGAGGCCAGGCGGCAGGGGGTCGAGGCGGTTTTCGCGGGCAGAAGACTGGACATGGAGCGCGTGTACGCCGCCATGGACATATTTACTTTTCCCTCCATCTGCCGCGAGACCTTCGGCATGGTGGTGATAGAGGCCATGGCTTCCGGCCTGCCGGTGATCGCAAGCTCGGTAGGCGGGGTGCCGGAGATAGTAAAAGACGGCGAAAATGGTTTTCTGGTTGCCCCTGGGAATCCGGAGGCGCTTGCTTTAGCCATATTGCGGCTGGCAGAGGATGCGGAAATCACAAAAAAGCTGGTGCAAAACGGGCAAAAAAGCGTAAGGGAATCGTTTTCTTCAGAGGCGATGGCAAGACGTTTCGAGTCGGTGCTGCTGGGGCTTTAGACTAAAAAATCTCTTTTTCGTATATCCTGTATTTCTTGTACACGCTGCCGCCTATCATCTCCGAGATATAGATTATGGGCAGGTTATCTTCCAGTATCCAAGAGAACTCTATCTGCCTGTATTTGTCCTTGAAGCTCTTGATGCCCTCAAATCCCTTCTTTATCATCAGGGCTTCCACCCCGCGGCCCCTCCAATTTTCCTTCACGCCAAGCAGCATGAGTCTTAGCGCATCTATCTTTCTCGAACGGTGGACGGCCTTTATTATCCCAAGCGGGGTGAGCCTTCCGCGCAGGACCCTCAGGACCTGGTTCATGTCCGGCACCATCCCCAAAAAGCCTACCGGCTGGCCGTCACCGGTCTCCGCTATTATCGTCAGCTCGGGAACAAGCACGCTTTTAAGCTGGGTGGTTATGACGTCCACTTCCTCCACCGTGATCGGAAGGAAACCCCAGTTGTCTTTCCAGGAGTCATTATAAACATCCCGGAAAATGGATATCTCCCGGTGCAGGTTTTTCATGTCGGCCAGGCGGACGGTTACTCCCTTTCTTTCGGCTATTGCCGCAACGCGGCTGACCTTTTCAGGCAAGGGCAGCGCCATGTCCCTGATAAAAGCCAGGAGATCCTTGGATTTTTTCATCCCGCAGGCCTCCATAAGGCTGTTATACCAGGAAGGGTTATAAGGAGTCATTATCATGGGTGGCTGCTCGTATCCTTCCAGTTGGAAGGCGCACTCATCGTTCGTTGAAAAGTTCATTGGCCCACGCATCGTTTTTAGCCCCGCGTCCTTAAGCTCGGAGGAGGCGCGGTCAAGAAGGGCCTGGGCAACGGAAGCATCATTTATGGATTCGTAAAACCCGAAGAACCCCGCCCCGTCATTATGGTATTCCAGATGTCTTCTGTTCACCACGGATGCCACCCTGCCCGCTATTTTTCCGTCTTTTTCCAGAAGGAAGAGTTTTATGTCCGCATCCTTGTAAACAGGGTTTTTAGCTGGATCGAAGAGTTTTTTCTGTTCGAAGATGGGCATGGGAGAATAAAACGGGTCGTTTTTGTAAAGGTGCGAAAGCGGGAACTTGATAAAATTAAGCAGGTCGCATTTCGTCTTTACCTGGGTTATCTTAGCCATGGAAAATTATAACCTAACGGGAAAAAATAAAAAAAGCGCTGCATGCCCCCTAAAAAAACGGCAAAACGAGAACCGGGAAGATGCAGGGTGGGGGCGGACGGCATTCGCTCCGCTAAGTGCTGTCTCACCTTGTTTGCCAGCATACCGTGTATACCGCACGGGGTCTCCAGGTTGCCGCTACTTCATGTGACGCGCCCGCAGCACCCGTTGCGCTCATATCAACCGCCCCCGCATTAATCCCTGAAAAGCCTTTTATTTTTTATTAGAATAATAAAAAATGAGCCAGAAAATGCAAAAAGACCAAGACCCGCTTGGCCGGAAAATAGGGGAACGGATAGTTGCCGGGGGCCCTATCACGTTCAGGGAGTTCATGAGGATGGCGCTCTACGAGCCCGGTCTCGGTTATTACACGGAGCCCGGCGCGCAGATAGGCAAGGCGGGGGACTTCTATACCAGCCCGCACCTGCACCCCGCCTTTGGCCAGATGATCGCAAAGCAGATAGAAGAGATGTGGACTGTGCTTGGCAAAGGACCTTTTGCGGTAATAGAGCAGGGGCCGGGAAAGGGATATCTGGCAAAAGACATACTGGATCATATAGAGGCAAAAAACGGGGAGCTCTACGACGCTGTTACCTACCGGCTGATAGAGCTTAACCCCGCGCTGGAGAGTTTCCAGGATGAGCTTTTAGACAGACACCAAAAAAACAAAAAGGTCTTCCGGGATGCGCGTCTGGGAGAGACAAAAGAAGAAAAAGGGATGATACTGGCCAATGAGCTTCTGGACGCCTTCCCCGTCCATCTGGTGCAGATGCGGGGGGACGAACTTATGGAGGTTTATGCCGGCTTTGACGCGGGAAAAGGTCTCTTTTATGAAACGCTTGCTCCGCCCTCAATCCCCGAGATCGAAGAATACATACGGGAGTTCGTCCCCGGCGGAAGGCTACCTGCGGGTTTTTACCGGACGGAGGTGAACCTGGATGTCAGGGGATGGCTCCGGGAAGCCGGAGAGGCCTTTAAGGGAGGCTCCTTCCTGCTTGTAATAGACTACGGGTATCCTGCCTGGGACTATTACGGCCCGGAGCGGGACCGTGGGACCCTCCTTTGTTACAAGGGGCACAGGGTGAGCGAGGACCCGTACAAAGAGCCTGGCCGCATGGACATAACGGCGCACGTGAATTTTTCAGCCCTGGCAAGGTGGGGAGAGCGCGAAGGTTTCAGGTGCGCGGGCTTTTGCCCGCAGGGCACGTATTTGGTTTCACTGGGGATGGAAGATATACTCGAAGGCCTTGGACAGCAGGACATCCTCCGGATAAAGGGCCTGCTTCTTCCTGGCACGATGGGACAGACGCATAAGGTGATGGCCCTTTATAAATCGGATCTGATACGGGCCGGCGGCCCTGGGGGGGCGGGAGAGCTGCCAAAACTGCGCGGGTTTGCAATGAGGAACCAGTGCAAGGTGCTCTGAGTTTTTAGAGATCCGGCCTAAAACTCTTTCAGCCGCGCAAGGCTTTTAAAGACGTCCTCCTTGTTGTGGGCCTCCACCGTAAACACGATTTCTTCCCTGCCCCTTAACTCTTTAAACAGACGGTCAAAGGGGAAGGTGCCTTCTCCTATCGGGCGGTGAGCGTCCGCGGAGCCGTCGTTGTCGTGCAGGTGGAGCTCGATGATGTATTTTTTAAGCGGCAAAAGCCAGTCCTCCAGCGCCAGGGATTTTGAGAAAAGATTGAAATGCCCCGTATCGAAACAGAGGCCGAAACTTTCGCAGCCAAGCACGCCAAAAAGCGCCTCCAGGTTTTCCGGGCTGTCCTCGAATATGTTTTCGACCGCTATCCTTATGCCCGCCTTTTGCGCCCGCTTTAGCAGGGACTCCCAGGTAAGCACGGATCTTTCAAGCCAGAGGTCCACCCGGAGCGAATATTTCCATTTCTCGTACCCGGAATGAAATACTATGGTTCCGGCGCCCAGCGCGCCGGCCAAGTCCAGGGTCTTTCCAAACCGGTCGATGGTCACCGCGCGTATTTTTTCGTCTACCGCACCCGGAGACAGGTCCATAAAAGGTGCATGGACGCTCAGTTCAGGCCCATAGTCAAGGAGTTTTAATGTCTCTTCCAGCCGCATTTTCTTTTGATCGGATGCACTTTCAGGGGCCAAAAGATCCATGTCGCAGGCCTGTATATAGAGCTCCAGGTCAAAACCGTTTTCCCGGCAGAGCGGTGCGAACTCCAAAAGCCTTCCAAACGGCATATGAACGTGCGGGTTTTTGGTTAACAAGCTTTTATGCTCTTTGTTTTATTTTGCTTTTGCTGCGGTTTGCTACGGGTTATTAGGTGAACTGTTAGTGGCCGGGGCGGCCTTGCTCTCCGTCTTGGCTTCAGTGGATTTTTCCGTCTTTTCAACCGCCTTATCCTTGTCTCCGCTTTTTTTGTGCGCCTTGCCGGCTGAACTGCCGGGGTTTTTTTTGCCGGCGAAATCCGTAACGTACCAGCCGGTGCCTTTAAGTACAAAAGAGGTGTTAGAGACCAGCTTTTTTAACTTGCCCTTGCAATCTGGACATTCGGTAAGAAGCGGGTCGCTGAATTTCTGGAACACCTCCAACCGCTTGTTACATTTTTCGCACGCATATTCGTATATTGGCATTTTGAGTCTGATCCTCCGCTTGAGAAAAAAATTAAAAATTAAAATTTTTATGCACTATTAATAATATAAAAGATGCCGCAAGCCCCGTCAAATAAGGTTTTGCTCTTATTTTAAAGGTTCTGTTTCAGCGGGAATGATTTTGCCCTTGATGGAAGCCCTTGTTGCCAGGTGTACGCTGGCGTGTCTTCTGCCATAGGCAAAGTAGATGAAAAGCCCCGCCACCAGCCATATTACCAGCCTCATCCAGGTGGCGGCCGGCAGCCCGGCCATAAGGTAAAAACAGGAGATGATGCCCAGAACCGGGGTAGCCGTGCCACCCGGCGCCTTGAAAACCCTTTTTGCCTCCGGATGGGTACGCCTTAATACCAGCACTCCGGCGCAGACTATGGCAAAGGCAAGCAGGGTGCCGATGCTCACCATCTCGCCCACTATCCCAAGCGGCAGAATGGCGGATGCCGCCGCCGTGACCACTCCAGTAATTATCGTGTTTATATAAGGCGTCCTGAACCTTGGATGCACCTTCGAGGCCCAGTGTGGAAGGAGCCTGTCTTTTGCCATCGTGAAAAATATCCTGGACTGCCCAAGCAGAAGGACCAGGACGGTTGAGGTCAATCCGGCTATCGCCCCCACCTTCAAAAGAGGGGAGAACCAGTATAGTTTCATCGCGTCCAGCGCCACCGCAAAGGGCGCGGGCACATTCAGCTTGGTGTAGTGAACAACCCCTGTCAGAACCAGCGAGACCACCACATAGAGCACCGTGCAGATAAAAAGGCTGCCCAGTATGCCAATGGGCATGTCCCTTTTCGGGTTTTTGGCCTCCTGCGCCAGCGTGGAGACCGCGTCAAACCCTATGTAGGCAAAAAATATTACGCCCGCCCCGCGCAGCACCCCGCTAACGCCGAAAATACCGAACTGCCCGCTGTTTTTGGGTATGAACGGGTGCCAGAGCGCCGGTTTTATGAAGTGGATCCCTAGCCCTATGAAGGCAAAAAGAATGGCCACCTTGATGAATACGACCGCCGCGTTCAGGGCGGCGGACTCCCTGATGCCCAGCACCAGGATCACAGTTATGAAGGCCACAAGCGCCACTGCCGGCAGGTTGAACAGCGCCCCGGTTAAAAACCACTTGTGCAGGACCGGATCAAAACCAAGGGGCGGACCTGAGAGCGCGGCAGGGAAATTAATGCCAAGCCCCTTGACGAAGCTTATGAAGTAACCGGACCAGCCTATGGAGACGGTAGTTGCACCCAGAGTGTATTCCAGGATGAGGTCCCAGCCGATTATCCAGGCCAGGAACTGCCCAAGGGTGGCATAAGCGTATGTATAAGCGCTGCCCGCGATGGGTATCATCGAGGAGAACTCCGCATAACAGAGACCTGAGAATCCGCAGGCTATTGCAGCAAGAAGGAAGGAAAGGACTATGCCGGGACCGGCGTTCTGGGCGGCCGCCTGACCTGTAAGGACGAATATTCCCGCCCCGATTATCACGCCTATACCCAGGAGCACCAGGTTTACTGGCCCTATGGATCTCCTCAGGCTGTGCTTTTCATCGAATGCCTCTTCCTGCAGAGATTCCAGGGTTTTTTTAAGAAGAAGTCTTTTCATCGGGAAGGCGGGTTTTTTCTCACTAAAGCTCTATGAGTTTTGCTATCTTTTTTCTTTCGTTGAGCATATCGGCCATGACCTCTCTCATCAGGTTGCAGGCCTCTATTACCTTCAGGTTGGATATGCTGTAGTAAATGTTCACCCCGTCGCGCCTGGTCTTCAGTATTCCCTTGTGGCGCATCATCGCCAGGTGCTGGGAGACGTTGGCCTTTGGAACTCCCAGTATCTCGACCAGCTCCGTCACGCTCTTTTCGCCGCTTTTAAGGGCGTTCATTATCTCAAGCCGCTTTGGGCTTGCTATGGTCTTGCAGATTTCCGCCTGGAGCTCGAATATGGTCCTGTCTTTTGACACTGCTAATAATTTAATGGTTATTTTTAATAGTTGTCAAGGGATTCAAAAGCATCCTTTATGTGCTCCAGCCCGGCGGGGCCGATGGTTATAACGTCAAAGCGCGCCGGCAGCTCGGTTTTTTTTAGCGCCATGTACCCCCTGGCCGCCTTTACTATCCTGTCCTGCTTCCTAGGGTCCACGGCCTCGGCGGGCCCCCCGAAAAGTCCTGAGCTCCTGGCCTTTACCTCTACGAACACAAGCCACCCCTCGTGCATGGCTATTATGTCGATTTCCGCCCGCCTGATGCGGAAATTGCGGCAGACTATCTTATAGCCCTGTTTTCCCAGGTAGTTTACCGCCTGCTGCTCGGCGCTCCTGCCCAGGCGGGTCTTATTCGGCAGATGGGGTAACTGGTCCCGCAAAAAAACCTTCGAGCCTCCTCAGGAGCGTGGGTATGGATTCTATGTCCTTGATGTCCTTCTGGCACATTGCCCTGATTATCTCGCGGAAGCCGTGGAATTCCTCGAAATGCCCCTCAAGGCTTTCCTCCAGGGCTTTTGTCATCTGGTCCCCTCTCTGGTCCCAGTCCAACAGGAGAACGGCCGTCCCGTAACTTTCAATTATCTCTTCGGAGAACTCGTAAAGGTTTTGCCCCCTGTGCAGCGTTATTATCTCACCATCGAGGCCCAGGGACCTCAAGGCCAGGGCGTCTTTTTTCCCCTCCACTATAACAGGTGTGCTTTTGTTTACTTCGATCAACTCCGCCAGGACCTCCCGCAGCCGCTCTGCCCTTTGCGCGTCTCCGCGGGCGGACAGGACGCGCATCTCGCCGCCCTGCCTCTCAGCCTTGTAATTTTTCCTGTCTTTCTTCCTGCTCAAAGGGTTTTTAAAAAAACAAGCTGTGCCGCAATACTTCTAACCGTCTTAGTAATTATAACTGAAACTCAGGGGGCTTATGTGCGAAGACGGGGCCTCCCGGCGTCTGAAAAAATAAAATCCTATTCCACGGCCACGAAGGTCTCCGTTCTGGTGAGTCCTCTTACCTTCCTGACCCTTTTTAATATTTTGTTGAATATATCGTTGGTGTCCTTGGCCTCCAGGGCGGCGATGATATCGTATTGCCCAGTGACGACGTCCGCCTCCTTGACGCCTCCGATGCCCCTCAGCGTATCACGGATGGTCTGCTCTTTTCCGGGGATGACGTTCGCAAGAAGATAGACTCTGCTCATGGTGTTTAAGCGCCTCCTTTGGAATGGGCAAGGGCGCGGCCGTTCCCATGGGTCTTCCGGCCCCCGCGCCTGAGTCCGTTTTTTTCGTTTTTTTCGCCTTTTTTGCTTTTTTCGCCTTTTTGTTCTTTCGCTTTAAGCCCGGCCTCACCGCGGGGCGGTTTTTCGAGGCTCTTGCGGAGGGCCTCCATCAGGCTCACCACCTTGGGACCGGGGGGCGCCGCGGGCGCCAATTTTATCTCCCTGCCTTCTATCTTTGCGTTTATGACGTTCATCAGCGCCTCGCGGTAGGTGTCTTTGTACCTGGAAGGGTCGAATTTCACCGCGAACCTGTTGATAAGCTCTTTTGCCAGCGAAAGCTCGTCTTTGTTGGGCTTCACTTCAGGGATGCTGAGTTCCTTCGGGTCTGCCACCTCCTCCTGGTAAAGAAGCGTTTGGAGCAGCAGGACGTCCCCGTGGACGCCAAGCGCCGCCAGATGCTCCTTTTCCTTCAGTGCCACCCTGGCCATGGCGGTCTTGCCGGTTTCTCTTATGGCCTCCCTGAGCAGCCCGTAAGGCCGCTCGCTTCCCTCGTCCGGCTCCATGTAATAGACCTTGTCAAAGTATATGGAAGGTATCTCGCCCGCCCCCACAAACCCCTCGATGTTTATGGATTTTGAGGCAAACTGCGGAAGGGCCTTGAACTCATCCCCCGTGATGACCACAAACTTCCGCTTCCTGTACTCATATCCGCGGACTATCTCATCCCAGGACAGGTCTTTGTTGTCCTGCGGGCAGTGCCGCCGGTATTCTATGGGGGCGTTGTCGGCCTTGTGGAGCAGCTTGAAGGACAGCTCCTTCCTCTGTGTGGCGGCGTACAGTTTTACCCGGATGCTGACAAGGGCAAAGTTGATGCTGCCTTTCCATATGGCCTTCATAACCAAACAATATCATCAATAAAATAGCCGGTCAAAAAAAATCTCCATGTGGTATCCTCTAAAAACATAAGTATTAATGATTTTTTGATTAAATTTTTTTATTTGATAATAAAGAACGCGTTATATTACCCTTTAGGACACTTCTCTTACGCGAAAAAAACCATAAGAAGGAGGACTATATGAAGAAGTATGAGACGCCCCTTCTTGACGAGCTTGAGAAGGGCCCATGGCCCAGCTTTGTTAAGGAGATGAAGAGGGCGGCAGCTAAGAACGAGATGGCCAATGACGAGCTTGGCCAGGTTGAAAAGTCCTACAAGGACAAGCGCGGCTACTGGAAACACGGCGGCATAGTGGGCGTGCTTGGTTATGGCGGCGGCGTCATAGGTAGGTATTCCTCTATACCGGAAGAGTTTCCCGGCGTTGCCCATTTCCACACCTTCAGGATCAACCAGCCCAGCGGTATGTATTACAAGACCGAGAGGCTGAGGGAGATCATGGACCTGTGGGACAAATACGGCAGCGGTCTTACCAACATGCACGGCTCCACCGGCGACATGATCATGCTTGGCTGCAGGACCGAGGCTCTTGAGCCCCTGTTTGCCGAGACGTCTTCCCGCGGGTGGGACCTTGGTGGTTCCGGCTCCGCTTTGAGGACTCCGGCGTGCTGCCTTGGGAAGTCCAGGTGCGAATGGGCAAACATTGACACCATGGACCTCTGCAACGAGCTCACCCAGGCTTACCAGGACTATCTGCACAGGCCGGCCTGGCCATACAAGTTCAAATTCAAGATCGCAGGCTGCGCCGTGGACTGCGTTGCCTCGATAGCCCGCGCCGACTGCTCCGTCATCGGCACCTGGAAGGGCAAGATCGCGGTGGATCAGTCCGCTGTAGCTAATTACGCCAAAGGCGGGATGAACATCCAGGCCGAGATCGTGGACATGTGCCCCACGGGCTGCATGAGCTACAACGGCTCCGAGCTTACGATAGACGACGAGAACTGCAGCCGCTGCATGCACTGCATATCCAAGATGACGAAGGCCCTCAGGCCCACCGGCGAAAGGGGCGCGACCATACTCATTGGCGCCAAGGCTCCCATCGTTGTGGGTTCGCTGCTTTCCTGGGTGGTAGTGCCGTTCATAAAGATGGAGCCGCCGTACACCGAGTTCAAGGAACTGGTTGAGAAGATGTGGGAGTGGTGGGACGACAACGCCAAGCCCAGGGAGAGGATAGGCGAGCTCATCGAGATGAAGGGCATGAGGCCGTTCCTGGAAGCCATCGGCGTGGAGCCGCAGGCGCAGCAGGTATATGAGCCAAGAAAAGACCCGTTCTTCTTCTGGAAGGAAGAGGACCTCAATAAATAACGATTTTTAAAAGAAACCGTAAAGGAGGAATAAAATAATGTCTTGGCTTTCCGAGCAAGAAGCGAAGCAAAAAAGACAGACAGATATCGGGCCGCCCAGCTATAAGGAGATGCTTCCGCCCGTTATCGCTAAAAATTACGGCAAATGGAAGTATCATGAGGTCCTCACCCCGGGGCATATGGTCCATGTGGCCGAGTCCGGAGACAAGGTCTACACCGTCAGGGTGGCGGGCCCCAGGCTCCTTTCCACTGCCTCCATCCGGGAGCTGATGGATATAGCGGACAAGTACTGCGATGGCTACATCCGCTGGACTACCCGCAACAATATTGAGTTCATGACCACGAAGGAAGAGAACGTGGCCCTGATAAAGAAGGCCGCCGATGAGATAGGTTTCCCCTCTGGCGGCATAGGTTCCGGCATCTCCAATATGGTCCACACGCAGGGCTGGATCCACTGCCACAGCGCCTGCACGGACGCCTCCGGTCTGGTCAAGGCCATAATGGACGAGCTGTTCCCTTACTTCAACGAGAAGCACCTTCCGGCAAAGACCAGGCTTGCTCTGGCCTGCTGCGTCAATATGTGCGGCGCGGTGCACTGCTCCGACATAGCGGTCGTGGCCATTCACAGGAAAGTACCTGAGATCGATCATGATCATGTGAAGAACATGTGCGAGATACCGACCACGGTAAGCTCCTGTCCGACCAGGGCCATCAGCCCGGATCCGGCCAAGAAGAGCATAAAGATCAACCCGGACAAGTGCATGTATTGCGGCAACTGCTTTACCGTCTGCCCGCCCATCAACATCCACAATCCGGAGCAGGACGGTGTGGCCATAGTCGTAGGCGGCAAGGTTGGCAGCCTGAGGAAGGGACCCATGTTCTCCAAGCTGGCGATCCCCTACATAAAGAACAACCCGCCCAGGTGGCCTGAGGTTGTCGAGGCCGTCAAGAACATCGTGGACACCTACGCAAAAGATGCAAGGAAAAACGAAAGGGTCGGCGAATGGATCGACAGGATAGGCTGGGAGTCTTTCTTCAAGAAGACCGGCATACCCTTCACGTTCCAGCACATCGACGACTTCACCTTCGCGAGGGATACGTTCAGGACGTCTGCCGCATTTAAGTGGTAAAATAAAAAAAGGGGCAGCGGGCGCGCGCAGAAGCGCGCCCGTCCTTTTTGTTTTTTTCTTTTTTGTTTTTGTTTTTTTCAGGCTCAGGGTTGATTAGGACCAGTTAGGGCAAACGAACAAAAAACACAAAGCCAAAAAATCATTTACAGCCGGAGGGCAGGCAAGAAATGGAAAAGGAAGAGCTTAAAGACAAGATTTTCGCTTTTGTGCAGGCCGCGAAAGGCAAGAAGAAGCTGAAGGAAAAAGATATCATAAAAGGCGTGTCCACTGAGACCGGCGAGGCTGCGGATGTCGTCAAGAAGGCCATGAGGGAGATGATCGACGTAGGCAAGCTCATGTATTCCTATGGCGGCGGCTCCAGCTCCGTCGAGATCCCCTCTGAGGAGTACCTCAGGGAAAAGGGCATGATAAAGTAAGAGCTTAATTTAAAAAATTCCTTTGCTGTGAGAGATTTTTTATTTCCAAGGGTAGTCGTAGCCGGGCTAAGCGGTGGCTCGGGTAAGACTACCCTTAGTCTTGGGCTGGTCCGGGCGTTCAAAAAGCGTGGGCTGAAGGTGCTTGCCTTCAAGAAAGGGCCCGATTATATTGACGCGGCCTGGCTGGGCGCGGCATCCGGGGAGCCCTGTTACAACCTGGACCCCTTCCTGATAGGGCGTGAGAACATCGTTCCTTCCTTCATCAGCCGTGTAAAAAAGGCGCAGGCTGGCATATCTCTTATAGAGGGCAATCGCGGCATCTTTGACGGCATGGACCTTAAAGGCTCCCAGAGCACGGCAACGCTGGCCGGCCTGCTTGGGTCCCCGGTCATCCTGATAATGGATGCCTCCAAGATGACGCGCACCGCCGCGGCCATCGTCCTCGGGGTAAAAAATTTCGACCCGGAGCTAAAGCTTGCGGGCGTGGTTCTGAACCGGGTGGCGGGCGCCCGGCACGAGGCCATGCTTAGAAGCTCGATAGAGAGCTATACAGGGGTTCCCGTCCTTGGGGCGTTGCCAAAACTGAGGGGGGCAAATACCATTATCTCCGAGAGGCACATGGGCCTCCTTGCCCACGGAGAGCACCCGGAGGCCGCCGCGGCCCTGGAGCGCGCATGCGAGCTGATCGAAAAGCATGTGGATGTGGAAGGCGTTATAAAGGCCGCCCTTCAGGCCGTCCGTTTAAGGCAGCCCGCCCGGACCGGGGAAGACGCGGCAAAAAAGATAGACGGGAAAAAGAGAAAAGCCGGGCTCGTGATAGGCGTGATACAGGACCGCGCCTTTCAGTTCTACTATCCCGAGAATCTTGAAGCGCTTGAACAGGCGGGCGCAAAGATAGAGGTGATCAGCCCGCTTGCTGAAAAGGGCGCGGGGTCAAAAAAGACAAAAAAGATGCTTTCAAGCCTGCATGCCCTATACATCGGCGGAGGGTTCCCCGAGACCAACGCACTTCCACTGTCAGAAAACCGGGGTTTCATACGCGCTCTTAAGGAAAGGGTGGAACAGGGGCTTCCGGTCTATGCGGAGTGCGGAGGGCTCATGTACCTGGCCAGCCACATTGAGCTGGATGGCATAAGGTATAAAATGGCAGGCATATTCCCATTCGGCATGACGCTTGAAAAAAGGCCTGTCGCCCACGGGTACAGCATCGCAAAGGTGCAAGGTCAAAACCCGTTTTATCCCCTGGGGACGGTGCTTAAGGGGCACGAGTTCCATTATTCCAGGCCAGCCAGGATTCCCGCAAAAAGCAAAAACAAGAAAACGGAAATGGGAAAAAGCGCCGGAAACACTAACGGCTCGCGGCTGGTTCTTCAGATGGAGCGGGGAACCGGGATCGAAGGCGGCATGGATGGCCTGGTATATAAAAATGTCTTTGCCACTTACACCCATACCCATGCCCTTGGCACCCCGGAATGGGCGCGCGGAATGCTGAAAGCGGCAGCAAAGTTTTTAAATTTGCGATGACAGGGCGCAAGGTTTTTCTGCTTGGACTTTTTTTCTGTCTTGTCTGTGCCGCTTTTTCTCCGTGTCCTTCCAGCGCCAATCCTGAATATGCCAGGGCCACCGGAAAGGCGTGCATACAGTGCCATGGCGGGGGCGAGGTTGCCGGGCAACCTTTTTCTTCCGGGCAGCCGTTTGCCCATGGAGGTTCTTACCATAGGTCTCAACTTGCCGTGCTGCCGCCCAGCCTGCCGCCCAGCCAGACTGCCGGATTGGAAAGCAGGTTGTTTCTGCCAGGCGTCGCCAGCCCGATCTCCGCGATAGAATGGTTAGCTGCCCTCCTGTGCCTGCTTCTTATCCGGAAACCGGAACACGCCGCGAAGTAGTGATACAATTGGATTAAGCGAAGCGGCCTGGAGCGTGCTGGGCCAACGCGTTTCGGGCGATAGGATGAACAAGTGCCAGGGTATCAAACAACAAAGGAGGCACACATGGCAATCAGTAACGAGCAAACAGTGTTAGATGACATGAGGGCTGTTGCGCCTGAATTTTCGAAGCTTACAGAAGAGCTTCTATTCGGTGATATTTGGAAACGCCCTGATCTCTCGCAGCGCGATAAAAGCTTGATCACTGTCACATGCCTGATCGCGCTGAACCGTATAGAGCAAGTCGATTTCCATCTTAAAAAGGCTTTTGAAAACGGCCTCACGAAGGAAGAACTTGTGGCCGCGATCACGCATATTGCATTTTACGCCGGATGGCCTACGGCAGCCTCAGGGTTTGTTCACTTGAAAAAAATAATCGATCACCTATAAGTTGATTTAAGAAAAACTGAGTTCAAGGGGCCTTGCGAACTTTCCTGCATATTAGCGCCGCGCTCGCCTTTTGTTTTAGTTAGACCAGAGGAAAGAGAGAAAAAGGGGGCAACGCCCCCTTTTCAGTTTCTTTTGTCTAACAAAAACTTCCTGTGGAAACATGGCATCTTCCGCGAACTTGGGGCGGACAAGACTGCGTCCACCTACCCGCACTTTGCGACAACTAGAAAAAGGTGCGGGCTTCGGGACGTAACTTATGCGATCGCATAACTTACCGGCCTCACTTTTTCTGGTAGAACTATGGGATGGCTCTTATTTCCCAAATGGTCGCATTATGCCTCGATAGGGACTGATACTAAATTGACTGCTTTAGAATTTATTCGTATACTGAAACAGATTCTTTTTGAGAGGAGGTGGACAGGTGATCGCGTATTTCATGCCGGGGCTTTTTAAGGCCGCGTTTGGCTGACGAAGCTTTACCCAAAAGCCTGGTCGAGGTTTTCCGGCTATGGAGTTCGGCGGTCGTTCTGGTTCACGCTCCTTGTTCATAACTGCCTGATCCGCTGATTTAATCCAAACTCCACCGCAAAAAATCCATAGCGAAAAAAGTCTTGCCAACCTCACTGCTGCGCGTGGACGGGGTCTTTTCCGTCCGGCTAGCTGAAATTTTTTTGAGGTTTTTTTTCACTTCGACCTTGCTGCCCCGTATTAAATCGGGCAATAAATTTTTTTCGATTTTTGTCATCGCCGGGCAGATTTTTTCAAATAAAAAAAGTGGAGGATTTATGAGCGGAAAAGATTATACAAAGATGTGGGAAGGCCTTGGACTTAATCTTGAGAATCACGCGGGGCTCCTTGGCGCCCTTTCAAAGGCTTACACGGACATTTACCTTGCTCAGAAGAACAGGCCCAAGGCAATGGAGTACTTTGATTTTGTCATTTCCGAGGTGCATGGACTGAGGATCGAGGAGATCGTGAACGCAAAGGAATCTGGCCGCAAGGTGGTGGGCACATTCTGCGTCTATGTGCCCGAGGAGATCGTGCTTGCGGCTGACGGAGTATGCATAGGCTTATGCGCGGGTGCTGAGGTAGGCTCCGACGAGGCCGAGAAGTTCATACCCAGAAACACCTGCGCCCTCATAAAGGCTTTCATGGGTTTCAAGCTTTCCAGGCTTTGCCCTTATGTCGAATCCGCTGACCTTATCGTTGGCGAGACTACTTGCGATGGCAAGAAAAAAGCATATGAAAGCTTTAATGACATAACTGGAAAGGTCTATGTTATGGAAATCCCTCACATGAAAAACGCCGAGGACAGAAAACTCTGGCTCAGTGAGGTAAAGCGGTTCAAGGATAAGATGGAGGCGCTTTCCGGAAAGAAGATCTCTCTTGAAGGGCTTAAAAAAACTGCGGCAGTTGTGAACGCGAAGAGAAAAGCGCTCCAGAGGCTTAGTAAACTAAGGGCGGCGGATCCAGCTCCGATATCTGGTCTGGATGCTCTTCTGGTAAACCAGGTTTCCTTCTACGATGACCCTCAGAGGTTCACCGAGATGACAAACAAGCTTTGCGACGAACTCCAAGAAAGGGTATCGAATGGAACCGGTGTGGCGGTAAAGGGCGCGCCCCGCATACTCATCTCAGGCTCGCCAATGGCGATACCCAACTGGAAGCTCCACGCGATAATCGAGGGAAGTGGCGCGGTAGCGGTTGGAGAAGAGTCCTGCATAGGAGAAAGAAATCACAGAGACCTGCTGGATGAGAATTTCTCCAATGTGCATGAGGCGATGGAAAAACTTGCCTCCCGTTACCTGGGCATAGACTGCGCCTGCTTTACACCGAACACTGAGCGGCTGGACAATATAAAGGCTTTGACCAAAAGTCTCCATGCGGACGGTGTCATCCACTATTCCCTCCAGTTCTGCACGCCTTACATGATGGAGGCGTACAAAGCGGAGAAGGCCGTTACCGAAGTGCCTTTCATGCGTATAGAGACGGACTATAGCATGGAGGATTTCGGACAGCTAAAGGTAAGGGTGGAAGCCTTTATCGAGATGCTCAAATAAGAATGATATGAAAAAAGCTTTAGGCGTAGACATAGGTTCCAGATTCATAAAAGCAGTCCTTTTGGAGGGAGGTGAATTTTCAGTCTTCAGAAGTCTGGACACCTCCTTTGATCCTCTTGAAAGGTGCAAAAGGCTGTTGGAAGAAATGTCTGCCGAAACTGTGATCGCAACCGGTTATGGCCGCCACCTTCTGGAAGTCCACACAGACATAAGAACCATAACAGAGATAAAGGCGTTCGCGAGGGGAGCACGAGCAATGTTTCCCTCGTGCCGCACGATCATAGACATAGGCGGCCAGGACACGAAAGTCATCAGCCTGAATGATGAGGGCATAGTAAAAAAATTCGAGATGAACGACAGATGCGCCGCGGGGACAGGAAAATTTGTGGAGATAATGGCTAAGGCACTGGGCTATTCTCTTGAGGATTTCGGCCATGTATCGCCCGAAGGACAAGCGGAATTGCAGATCAACAGCATGTGCACGGTTTTTGCCGAATCCGAGGTCATTTCCCTTATAACGAAAGGGGTCGGCAGGGAAGAAATAGCTCTAGCCCTACACCGCTCAGTGGCTAACCGGGTGGTTTCGATGGTGCGCAGGGTTGCCCTCGAAGAAGATGTCGTGTTTGCGGGCGGGTGCGCCAAAAACAACTTGCTGCGTAGCCTGCTAGAGTCGGGCACGGGGAAGACAATAAAAGTGGCCGAAAACCCGGAGATCACCGGTGCGCTTGGGGCCGCCCTCTATGCTTTGGAAAAATGAGCTGGATAAAAGAAAAGGGCTGACATATGAAATGTTTTCGATCAATGGGTATCGATCTTCTTTGTGGCGCCATATTGCTTGAATATCCTCTTGATTATATTGAGGCTTTGAACGAATTGTCCTCGGGAAAAGCCTGCCTTACGGATTGGGAAAAATAAAGAAAAAGTTTTTAGGCGCAGCATCTATTGGTATTAATGCTGGCCGTAACATGCATTCTAGCAGATAGTTTATACTCGCACAGTTCAGGGTGTATTTTATTATCCGCGGCGTTTACTCGGGAGACAAGAGTCGAAGGGGTATCAAATGGTTATCAGAAATTTAAACCGCTGAGGATTTCAGGAAAAAGTTGAAGCTTTAACGTCCGGTGCATGCAAAGTCAAGTCGCTCTTTTTTATAAACTGTTTATGCGGACTGTCATAGCCCGGAGGATTATAATGAGACTGGCAGGGCTCTTTGAAAACCGAAGCCGGAAAGGAGCTTTTTAATTTAATAGGCAATCTCCGGCAAAAAATGAATAGCGAGCGGTGAGCGAGCGAATGTGATAAATCCAAAAGACCTCACATTCGATTCCCGAAGGGGATAAAATGAATAGCGAGCGGTGAGCGAGCTAATGTAATAAACCCAAAAAGACGGCACATTCGATTCCCGTAGGGAATAAAAATGCAATTAACCGCCACCCGAACCGGCGGTGTTCGTTGAACGCTTGAACAGTCAGGTCTGGAAAGTCCCAATAAAATCAGCGGTTAAGGCTTTCACCTTGAACGGAAAAACAAAAAACACAAAAAAAACAAAAAAGGCAATGGCGGTTTCCATTATGGCCAACCAGCATACTGCCAGGATTCGAATCCGCACCTCAGAGGTGCAGGAGCCTCTCTATCTTAACCAGCCCCCGGACCGCCTCCCCGATCGCCAAAAGCTTCCCTTCCGGGTCTTTTATCCTTATGCTTCCTGAAAGGGGGACGCGTGCCCTGAAGGGGGCCCCGTTTTGTATCCTTTTCAACTCCCGGCCTTCTATGTTCACCTCTTCAAGGAAGCCCAGGGCCTCGTCCAGCTCCAGAAACGCGGAAGCCTTAAAGCCCGTAGATCGGGCGTCAAGCTCCTCCGGGCGGGCGGAGTCCTTAACGTCGAAGGGGCCGATAGCGGTCCTCCTAAGGCGTGTGACATGGGCGAAGGTTCCCATCTTGATGCCTATGTCGTCCGCAAGCGTACGTATATAAGTCCCTTTGGAACAGGCCACGAGGAGGTCCGCAAAGGGGGGCTCAAAGCGCAGCAGTTTTAATTCCCCGATCTCCACCTCCCGCTCCTCGCGTTCTACCTCTATCCCCTGCCGGGCCAGCTCGTAGAGCGGCCTGCCTGCTTTCTTAAGCGCGGAGTACATGGGCGGCAGCTGTCTGGTCTTTCCCAAAAAACCGGCCAGGGTCTCCTCAAGGGTTTTCAGGTCTGCCCCTGCATTGCCCGTTGCGGTAACAGCGCCACAGGAATCAAAGGTGTCCGTCCTTTCGCCAAATTTTATGGTGGTCTCGTATTTTTTGGGCATATCGGTGAGGAACCGGCTTATCTTTGTGGCCTCGCCGGTGCAGACGATCAGAAGACCGGTGGCCAGGGGGTCCAGCGTGCCCGTGTGGCCGGCCTTTTTAATGCCCAGGCGCCTTTTAACCAGGCTTACCGCCTGCTGCGAGGTAAGCCCTTCTGTTTTGTCCAGCAAGATGACCTTGTTCATAGTGGAGCCTATTATTTTACACAACATTCGATCAAAAATGACTCCCCCACCCTGGCCCTCTCCCGTAGGGAGAGGGAATTTGCCCCCCGCCTTTTGGGAGAGGGGCGAGGGTTTTTTTGTTTTTAAAAATGGCAAAGCTTGAGGTGTTAATAAAAAACAGACCGGGTCCTGAGGTTTGCTGTTTCTGTTTTATTCTATTTTATTTTTTTTGTTGTTTGCCCTTTTTCTTTTTGGGGCACCTTCTGCCAGTCCTTCAGGAATTTGGCCATCCCCAAGTCGGTCAGCGGGTGCCTGGTGAGCTGCTTGATGACGGAAAAAGGTATCGTCGCCACGTGCGCGCCCAGCCTTGCGGACTCCACCACGTGCATGGGGTTTCTGATGCTGGCCACGATCACCTGGGCCTCGAACATGTAATTTTCCAGTATGGTCATTATGTCCGCGATAAGGTCCATGCCGTCCTGGCTTATGTCGTCAAGCCTGCCCACGAACGGGCTTATGTACGTGGCCCCTGCCTTTGCCGCAAGAAGGGCCTGCGTGGCGGAAAACACCAGCGTCACGTTTGTCTTTATGCCAAGGGCGGAGAGGTTTTTTACCGCTTTAAGCCCTTCTTCCGTCATGGGTATTTTTACGACGATGTTTTTTGCTATGGCCGAAAGGGCTTTTGCCTCTTTCACCATGCCTTCCGCCTCCAGCGCCACGACCTCCGCGCTCACCGGTCCCTTGGCCACGCGGCATATCTCCTTCAGCAGCTCCACCGGCTCGCGGTTTTCCCTGCTGATAAGGCTCGGGTTCGTGGTGACGCCGTCAACCACCCCCATGCTCCATGCCTCTTTTATCTCGGTTACGTTGGCCGTATCAATGAATATCTTCATCCTGGATCACTTACCTCCGTGCGCGATATTTTTTTTGTTTTGCATGCGGTTTTTTAGTCCGTTCCATCTTCGCCAGTTCCAATCTGGCAGCCTGGTATTCCATATAACCGGGCTGGCTGGTTTTTAAGCATTCCTTGAAGAGCTGCCGCGCCTGCGCCTTGTTCCCTTTCCAGAGCGCCTCCTCGCCGGCATAGTAATAGGCCGCGCACAGCCGCCCGGAGACAGTATTTTTGTCCTTTCCGGCATTGGCCGCTTCAAGGAGCCCTTTCTGCGTGACGTCGCCAAGATAATATTGCGATACGGTCCTTACCCAATCCGTGGCGGGATGCGCTTTCACGTAATCCGCCAGTTGTTCAAGCCCCTGGTTTCCCTTCTGCCGGGAAGTCTTCCGGAGGACGATCAAAAGCCTTATCCTTGCCCATTCGTAGCCAGGGTCGATCCCGATCTCCTTGGTGAAATCCGCCGCGGCCTTATCGAGCAGTCCCTGGGCCAGGTAGCTCATGCCCCGGTCGTCATAGGCAGTCTCATAGGAAGGGTCTATCTCTATCGCCTTCGCGTAATCGGCTAAAGCCAGGGCATACTGGCCCGTGCTGTTATAGGCAGTGCCCCTGTTGCTATAGTAACCTGCGGATTTAGGGTTAAGCCCAATGGCTTTTGTGAAATCGGCTATCGCAAGGTCGAATTGCCCCCTATCTTCATGTACGATGCCCCGCTCATTATACGAATAGGGGTCGGAGGGCGCAAGCTCGATGGCCTTCGTGAAATCGGCTATCGCTTTTTCATCGGCGGCCTGAAGGAAATAGACATAGCCCCGGTGCTCATAGCCAAGGGTGTACGAAGGGTCTATCTCTATTGCCTTTGTGAAGTCGGCCAGGGCCTGGTCATATTTTCCGCCGGATCTGTAGGCTATTCCCCGCCAGACATAGGCTTCGGTGTCCTGCGGCTTAAGCTCTATCGTTTTCGCAAAATCGGCGATGGCCATATTGTAGCGGCCCAGGTTGGCGTAGGCGATGCCCCGGTTATAGTACGTCTGATCATCGGAGGGTTTCAGCTCAAGGGCCTTTGAGTAATCGGCCACCGCCAGGTCGTACTGGTTCTCTTTGCCATAGACGAGGCCCCTGTCGTAAAGAGCGCGGAAATAGGAGGGGTTTAGCTCTATGGCCTTCGAGTAATCGGCTATGGCGCCGGCATAATTCCCCAGCAGTTTATATGCATAGCCGCGGTTAAAATAAGCCGTTGAATCGGCCGGATTAAGCTGCAGGCACCGGGTGAACTCGGGCACCGCGAGGTCATACTGCCCCTTGTCCACATAGACGAGGCCGCGTCCTTCAAAGGCGGCGGCAAAGCTTGGATCTATCTCCACTACCTTGTTATAGTCGGCCAGCGCCTGGTCGTATTCGCTTTTTTCCAAATAGGAGCCGCCGCGGCCAAAAAGGGCATTGGCATTCGACGGGTTCAGTTCCAGGGCCTTTGAGTAATCGGAGATTGCGGCATCAAATTCGCCTTTCGAATAATGGTCGCAGCCGCGGTTGTACAGGGCATTGCCATATGAAGGGTTTATCTCCAGGGCCTTCGAGTAATCGGTTATGGCAAGGTCATACTGGCCCTTGCCGTCGTAGGCAAGGCCTAGGTCATAATACGATATGGCCAGGTTGTTCCCGCTGTATCTGCCGGAATTGATCGCCTCCGTGCAGGCAGTTATGGCATTATCGTACTGTTTTGAAGTGACATACTGGTAGCACCAATCGGTATCGGCGGCCGCCATTCCAGCCATTGACAGTATTCCGGCCGTTGACAGGACCAGGACAATTCCAGCCAAAATCTTGAATCTTGAAATCATGTTACCCCCATTTTTGCGTTTTTACTTTTTTTACGTTTTACCTTTTACTTCATGAAACAAAAAAAGCGCAGCTCGAAAAAACTGCGCCTATCGTGCGCGTATTATAGCAAAAAAATATATTCCATTTTTCATTCTCGTCCCTGCCCGGCATTCGGTCCCCGAAGGGGACGAATGTTGATGCTTTACCGGATTATCCTGTTTCGCTCGCGCTTTGGTCCGCCACCTGTTCATCCCGCTATTTTTGCCTCACTGTCCGCGGCGGAAAAGGCCTCTTCAACAAGCTCAAGGATATGGGCTGTTTTTATGCCTGCGCTTTCAAGCTGTATCCTGCAGGCCGGGCAGGAGGTGACCACCATGTCCGCACCCTCATAGGCGCTCACCCTTTTTAAAAGGAGCTCCCGCGAGGTCTCCTTGTCCGTAAGGAAAGCCCCGAACCCGCAGCAGCCTTCCTCTTTTGTCCTTTCGATGTTCAAAAGCTCCAAAAGGAGCCCCGCGTTAAACCCCAGGCCGTATTTGAGGTGGCAGGGCTCGTGCCAGATAAGCTTATTCGCTTCAGGTCTTTTCCCCGATTCAGGCCGGGCCGTGGTTTTCTCCCGTACCGGCCCAAGATCGAGTCTGCCCGGAGACAGCAGGAACTCCATGGCATCCATAGCGTTTTCCACGCCGCCGCCAGCCAGTTCGGGGTATCGCTTTCTTATCATATATACGCACGTGGAGCAGGGGCTTACCACCGCCTCCACGTTGAGCTTGCCGAAGATCTCCAGGTTTTTTTCCGCGAACCTCCTGGCCTCGTTCTCAAGGCCAAGGCCCCTCAGCGGCATCCCGCAGCAGACCTCGCCTCCGGGCAGGACCACCTCATAGCCTGCCGCCACCAGTATGCTTATCAGGTCCTCCCCCGTCCCGGGCGTCAGATAATTGGCCGCGCACCCGGCAAAGACGGCCACCCGGCCCACGGCCTTTCTTGGCGTTATCACCTGGTGCCCGCTTTTTAGCTGGCGGCCGGGGAAACTCAACCCCTCCGGCAAGCGGGGCACAAGTTTTTTAAGAAAGTCATGTTTAAGCCCGGTTATGAACCTTGCGGCGTTCATGCCCAGTGCAGGTCTGTTCAGGCCCGCACGAAGCGCGGTGCGGGTAAGCAGCCTTTTGGAGTCTAGCTTTCTAAGGACGTCCCGCCCCCTGTAGATAAACTGCGTAGGTTTAATGCCAACCGGGCAGGAGACGTCGCACCGGCCGCAAAGCGTGCAAGAAAAGATCCTGCCCAGAAGCCCCTCCGTTGGCGGCGTTGCGCCTCCGGCAAGCCCCCGCAGCAGCATGAGCCTTCCCCTTGGAGAAAAGGCCTCATTGCCCGTAAGCTCATAGACGGGGCACCGCGCCTTGCAACTGCCGCAGCGGGCGCAGTCTTCCAGCCCCGGTCCGTTCCCGCCCGCCTCAAGCAGCCGCGCCGCTGCCCCAGGATCGATCTCCTTGCCCATGGAGTTGCCCTCAAGGAGCTTGCCCATAAGACCCTCCCTCAGGTCTTTGAAAGACGAGGCAAGCGCGCGTGCTCTTTTACTTATGTCCTCACTCATATTTTTCATCTGGTACCCTGATTCAAACTTCCGCTTCGAAACCCCTCCAGGTCCAGGCACACGTACCTGAAATGTCCCTTGAGCGCCGCAACGATCTCTTTTTTAGCCGCAAGAGCGCGGTCGAAATCCGCCTGGCTTACCTCAACCCGTGCCACATCCCCGTGGTCCCGCACACGAAACTCCCTGAGCCCCAGCGCCCTTAATGCCTCCTCGGAAAGGGCCAACTTCCTGAGCCCGGCCTCGGTTACCGGCGTGCCGTAAGGCACCCTGGAGGCAAGACACGGAGAAGACGGCTTGTCCCATGTGCCAAGACCAAGCTCCCTCGAAAGCCGCCTTATCTCGTCTTTTCCCAGGCCCGCCTCCAGAAGGGGGCTTCTTACCCCCAACTCGCCTGCCGCCTTCATGCCCGGCCGGAAATCCCCAAGGTCGTCCGCCGTGCTGCCGTCTATCACGCAGCAAAAACCCTCATTGCGGGCTATCTGCGTCAAGGCCGCAAATAGCTCCGATTTGCAGTAATAACACCTGTCCGGCGGGTTTTCCCTGTAGGCGGGGTTTTCCAGTTCGCATGTCTTTATTATCTTGTGCGGTATGCCGATGGCGGAGGCCATCTCTATTGCGGTCTGCACGTCCCACTGCGGGTGAGAGGGGGAGGCAGAGGTCACGGCAAGCGCCCTTATGCCCGAAAGCTTCACCGCCTTTAATAAAAAAGTGCTGTCCACTCCGCCGGAGCAGGCCACAACGGCGCTCCCAAGGCCCTTTAATATCCCAGTCAAACGGTCTAAAGAAGGGTAAAAACTGTCCAAAAACAAAAAGTCCTTTTTTCTATTTCTTTTTCTTCACAGCGCCGTGATCTCATAGTTTTCCTGGTGCAGCGCCGGATCTTCGTTAATGGTCATCTCCATCCCGTAGGCGCTTTCTATCTCCTCCAGTTTCTGCCTCTCCTCGTCAAGGAGTATCTCGGCCACATGAGGATGGGCGGTTATGACGATGCGTTTAAGCCCGTGCTTTGCCATCCGCTCCGCCTTTCTGAATATCTCGTAGCAGAGGGTGGTGACCGATTTAATGTTGCCTTTCCCCTCGCAGTACGGGCAGGGCTCAAGGACGGTCCTGACAAGGCTCTCTCTCACGCGTTTCCTTGTCATCTGGATGAGGCCAAGCTCCGTTATCTGGGAGATGGTGCTCTTGGTGCGGTCTTTTTTCATCGCATCCTGGAGAGCGCAGAAGACCTTCTGCCTGTTTTCGGCCATCTCCATGTCTATGAAGTCTACGATTATTATGCCGCCAAGGTTCCTGAGCCTTATCTGGTAGGCTATCTCTTTTACCGCCTCCAGGTTCGTGCGCAAAATGGTGTCTTCGAGGTCCTGCTTGCCCACATATTTGCCGGTGTTCACGTCTATTACGGACATAGCCTCCGTCTGGTCTACCACTATATAGCCCCCGGATTTAAGCCAGATCCGTCTGCCCAGCGCCCTGGAGATGTCTTCCTCGATGCCGTAGCTTTCAAACAGGGGCTCGTCCCCGTCATAAAGGCCTATTTTACCCAGGAGCTTGGGGAAATAGCTCTGCACGAATCCCTTTACCTCAAGATATTTTTTTTCGGAATCCAGGACCATCTCATCGACGCCCGAGCCCATAAGGTCCCGCACGCTCCTAAGAACCAGGTCCAGGTCCCCGTGCACAAGCGACGGCGCACTGGATTTCTCGTTCTTCCGGACCACGCTTTCCCACAGGCTGACAAGGAAATCCAGGTCCTTCCGGAGGTCCTCCCGGCTTGCTCCCTCGCTTGCCGTCCGCACGATGAGGCCGAAATTCTTTGGCCTTATCTCCTCTACTATCTCCCTCAGCCGCGTGCGCTCCTGCTCGTCCTCGATCCTCCTGGAAAGGCCTATGTGCTCCAGGTTGGGCATCAGCACCAGGTACCTGCCAGGCAGCGTTACATACGACGTAACGCGCGCCCCTTTGCTTCCGATGGGGTTTTTAGAAACCTGCACCAGGATGTCCTGCCCCTCGCGCAGCAGTTCTTCTATGTGGAGCTCATGCCTCTTGCCTTGCAGGAAATCGAGCCCGGAAAAATTCTCGTCCTCGAACATGAGCGCGTAGTCTTCCACTATGTCCGTGCGTATGTCGGACACGTAAAGGAAGGCGGCCTTTTCCAGCCCTATATCCACAAAGGCGCTCCTCATGCCAGGCAGAATACGCAGCACCTTTCCCTTGTAAATGTTTCCGGCCAGGCTTGCGTTCTTCCTGCGCTCCACATAGACCTCAACGACCTGCCCGCCTTCAAGCAGCGCAAGGCGTGTCTCGTGTCCGGTCACGTTCACCAGTATGCTGTTCAGACCCGCCATTTACCCTTTTTCAAAGCAAAAAATGCAAAAAATAAAAAATTCTCCATTTTTTGGTTTTTTATTTTAATTATCCATGGGCGGCAAAAACGCTCCGCCTATTTCGCCAAGCAGCCTTGTCCTGGTTGCCTGGGCCTGGTGGCCTGCCCCGAACATCCCGGTCAGGATCTCCTCAAGGCGCGCTTTCGGGCCCTCCGGGTCATCCCTAAGCCAAAGCTCAACGGAAAAACCGCTGCCGGCAATATCCGCCCGCATCACCATGCGTCTGATATCCACCTGTTTGCTCTTTTTATTTTTGTTTCTGTCTTTGTTTTTTTCTCTTTCATCTTCCCGTCTATCTTCCCGCTCAACAAGGAACTCGCTTTTGGCCATGAAGGGGGCGGCCTTTGCGCAGTCAACGCCTATTATCTCATAAACATATACAGTTATGAAGCTCTGAAGAGATGGCGCCCTTTCAGGAAGCGGCGCGGCGGCCTGGACCTTTATCCCCGCGGGGAGCTGGGCGTTAAGAAGCGCGGCCACCCTGAGGGGCGGCATGTAACAGGAAAGCGTCATGTCCAGATACTCCCTGGTCCCCTGTACCCCGACGCCAAGCGGAGGGCCAAAGGCAACTTTCGGAGCCGGATGAAAGCCCTCCGAGTATTCCACGGGAAGCCCTGCGCGTCTCATGGCGCGCGCCATGGCCGTTATCAGCTCCCTGTGCGAAAGGCATCCAAGGGGGTCCGTTTTCGAGAACTCGACCCTAAGCTTGAACGGTGTTTTGTTTTTTATCAGCTCAGCGGTTTGATGAAGAGCATCAGGCGTTGCCTCACCGCAGGCAACTTGTCCAGCAGTGAGTCCCGCCCCGGAGCCCGCAGTGAGGTCCGTCCTGATAGATTTAACGCCGCAGGCAAGCCCGCAAGAGGTGCATTTAACCCTGCAATCCGGGGTCTTTTCAGTTGCGCCCAGGGCCTTCCGGTATTCATTTAAAAGGAAGGATCCCTTGATGCCTGTGTCTACGTGACCCCATGGCAGCGAGCCGGGCTCACCCGCTTGATCATGCTCATCCTTACAACCCGCCGTACCATGTTCACTCGTACAAAATGTCCTTTGGGCGCAGGCGGCGATATCTATTCCGGTCTCCGCCGCGGCATCCAGCCAGGCATTATAGTTAAAAACATCGCTCCAGGCATCCAGTCTTGCGCCGCGCCGGTGGGCGGCAAGAAGCAGCGTGGAGAGACTTTCATCCCCCCTGGCAAAGGCCGCTTCAAGCAGGCTCAACCGCTCGTCATGCCCCTTAAGGGTCACCCTGCCACCGCGAAAGGCGTTCCTTAAAAAGGCTTTTTTCCTTAAAAGCCCCTCCGTGCTTTCCTGCCCGAACCATTGAAAGGGAGTGTGGGGTTTTGGCACGAAGCTGGACACGCTCACGGTTATGTTGGCCCCCCGCTTCGCGTGTTTTTTCGCGGCCCTGAGGGCCTTCATGGCCATTCCGGGGATGGCCTCCACGTCTTCATCGGTTTCCGTGGGAAGCCCTATCATGTAATAGAGCTTGAGATTGAGCCACCCTTCCCTGAAGAGGGTGTCCACGGCCCGCTCATAATCTTCCTCCTCGAAATCCTTGTTTATGGCCAGGCGGAGCCTTGCGGTTGCCGCCTCGGGTGCGATGGTAAAGCCCGTCTTTCTTACCGTCTTTATCTCTTTTAATACGTTTTCGTTTACCGCCTTGACGCGGAGCGAGGGGAGCGAGACGGCATAATTTCTGCCCGAAAAGCGCCTGTTGAACTCCCTGATAAGGGGGAGAAGCCCGCTGTAATCTCCTGCGCTAAGTGATGTAAAAGATACTTCCTCATGCCCCGTGGCCTCAAGCGCCTGGCCTGCCAGCCTTATTACGGTCTGCGGTGTCCGCTCCCTCAAGGGGCGGTATATCATGCCCGCCTGGCAAAAACGGCAGCCCATCGTGCAGCCGCGCGAAACCTCCACGTTTATCCTGTCATGCACAAGCTGAGCGTAGGGGACAACCGGCCTTGCCGGGTAGGGGGCCTCTTCAAGCGAGGATATTATCCTTCTTCTTGTCTTTCCCCTGGATACCCGGGGCACATATACCCCATCGATCCTGGCAAGCGTATTTAAAATGTCCGCGCGTTTTCCGTCCCCTTCTTTTTTCCACCTGAAGACAGCCTCCAGCATCTGGGGAACCGCCTCTTCGCCGTCTCCTATCAGGAAGGCGTCGATGAACGGGGCCATTGGGGCAGGGTTCACAGTGGAAGGCCCCCCGGCTATCACAAGCGGGTTTTTACTCTTTTGGCTATCCGCCCGTTGCCTGCTTTCAAGAGGGAGCCCTGCCAGCGAGAGCATGTTCAGCACCGAGGTATAGGAGAGCTCGTACTGAAGACTGAAGCCCAGGACGTCAAAATCCGCAAGCGGCCTTCCGCTTTCAAGGGCGGCAAGCGGCACGGAGTTTTCCCTCAGATAGGCCTCCAGGTCCAGCCACGGGTGGAAAACCCGCTCCGCGGAGGCATAGGGCAGCCGGTTTATTATGTCGTAAAGCACCTTCAGCCCCAGATGGGACATGCCCACCTCGTACAGGTCGGGAAAGGCAAGGGCTACTTTAAGGGGCGCGTCTTTTTGGACCGCATTGAATTCTTTTCCAAGGTATCTTGACGGTTTAAGGAATCTTTGAAGGTGCATCATTTAGGATATCAAACCGTTTGTATAATTTGATAGGGCCGCCTGGATTTTTCATTTTTATTTTGCGAGCGCCTTCAGTAGCGTGCCAGTTTCAGTGAAAGGGGAAACCATCAGACGGGGCGGGTATTTATCAATTGAGACATTACTTGCCCGTCCATAAGTTGCGGGCGGCGCACCGGACAGGGCTTTTCTTTTTTGACAAGTCCCGGCATTTAGCCTTATATTTTATTGTGCGGGTGTCTCTATCTTTCTACTAAAAAGGAGTGTTTCTCCCTCAATGCACATAGGAATAATAGGCACAGGGTACGTGGGTCTGGTCACGGGCGCATGTTTTGCCGAGTTCGGCGTAAATGTGGTGTGCGCCGATAAGGACGGCGAAAAGATAGGCGCTCTTAATGCGGGTAAAGTGCCGTTTTACGAACCTGGCCTTGAGCAGATAGTAGAGAAAAACGTAAAAAAGGGTTTTTTGCGGTTCACCACCAAATTATCGGAGGCGGTGAGCCAAAGCCTGGTGGTCTTTATAGCAGTGGGCACGCCCCCTAGGGGTGACGGCTCGGCGGACCTGAGTTTTGTAGAGGAAGTGGCAAAGGAGATCGCCCTTAACTTGGACGGCTACAAAGTGATAGTCACCAAAAGCACCGTCCCTGTCGGCACCGGCAGAAAACTGAAAAGGCTCATAAAGGAAAACCTGAAAGACGGCGGGGATTTTGATGTGGCCTCTAACCCCGAGTTCCTGAGGGAAGGCTCCGCCATTGAGGACTTCATGCGCCCGAACCGCGTGGTGATCGGCACGGATAGCCCCCAGGCGGCGGCCATACTCAAGGACCTGTATAATCCCCTCTACCTGCTGGATACGCCCTTTGTCCTTACTGACATCGAAACGGCCGAACTGATAAAGTACGCCTCCAACGCCTTTCTCGCCACGAAGATATCCTTTATAAACGAGCTGTCGAGGCTGTGCGAAAAGGTGGGGGCCGATGTGGGCACGGTGGCCAAAGGAATGGGACTTGACAAGAGGATCGGGCCAAAATTCCTGCATGCGGGCCCCGGCTTCGGAGGCTCGTGTTTCCCAAAGGACACTAGGGCCATCTTAACTCTTGCCAGGGAAAACGGCCTTGACCTGAGGCTGATAGAATCCTCCGTGCTGGTAAACGAAGAGCAGAAAATGCTGATGGCCGGAAAGATAAAAGACGCAATGGGTCCCCTGGGCGGGAAAACGCTTTGCGTCCTGGGGCTTTCCTTCAAGCCAAACACGGACGACATGCGGGAGGCCCCCGCCATAAGCATAATAGGCGAGATCATGAAAGAAGGGGCCGCAGTAAGGGCATTTGACCCGGTTGCAACCGGGATGGCAAAGAAGGTCCTGCCGCCCGGCGTCTCCTACTTCAAAGACCCGTACGAAGCAGCCAATGGGGCGGACGGCCTTATCATCCTGACCGAATGGAATGAGCTCAGGAACCTGGATATGGGCAGGATGAAGGAAATCCTCGCGGGCGATTATTTCTTCGACTTCAGAAATATCTACGACCCGGCCAGGATGCGCCAGGCTGGTTTTAAATACTTCTCGGTGGGCCGGAGCTGATCTTTTATATTTAAAATTAGAGCCCTTCAGGATTTCTGTGGAGGGCGGACGGCAAAGCTAAAATCAAAAATACTTCTTTTTCTTTTTGAGGTATTCCTGCTCCACTTTGCTTCCCGGGTAGTCATGGGGATATTTGTAGCCCTCTCCGTGGCCCAAAACTTCCCTTGCTCCCCTGTAGTGGGTGTCTTTCAGGTGGTCCGGGACTTCCATTGTAGTCTCCTCCGCGACGTCCTTAAGGGCGCGTTCCAGGGCCATGTAGCTGGCGTTGCCTTTGGGCGCTTTTGAGGCGTAGGCAACGGCAAGGGCAAGAGGTATCCTGCCCTCCGGCATCCCCACGAACTCCACGGCCCGCAGCGCCGCCACCGCAAGCGCCAGGGCCTGCGGGTCTTCAAGCCCAATGTCCTCCGCGGCAAAGATTATTATCCTTCTTGCGATGAACCGCGGGTCTTCCCCCGCGTATATCATCTTTGCCAGGTAATATATAGCGGCATCGGGGTCCGAGCCCCTCATGCTTTTTATGAAAGCGGATATGGTGTCATAGTGCTGATCCCCGGCCTTGTCATAAACGACCGCTTTTTTCTGGATGGACTCCTCCGCGACCTCCATGGTCAAATGTACTTTTCCGTCGGGGGCAGGCGGGGTTGTCATGACCGCAAGCTCCAGGGCGGACAGCGCCTTTCTTGCGTCTCCATCCGAGAGCCTTGCAAGATGCCGGAGCGCGGCCTCAGCGGCTGAGACCGGCATGGCGCCAAGCCCCCTTTGCCCGTCCCTGAGGGCGGTTTCCATGATCTTAAGCAGGTCTTCCTCCTTGAGGGGTTTTAACTCGAAGACCTGGCTTCTGGACAGCAGTGCTGAATTTACATAGAAAAAAGGGTTTTCCACCGTGGCTGCTATAAGCGTGATGTTGCCTTCCTCGACATCTGGCAGCAGGGCGTCCTGCTGGAGCTTGTTCAAGCGATGAATCTCGTCCAGGAACAGGATGGTTTTATGGCCGGCCTTTGCCTGCGCGCGGGCCCCGGTGATCACCTTTCTTATATCCGGAAGCCCGGCTGTGGCCGCATTCAGCCACTCGAACCTGGCCCTGGTGTGATTGGCGATGACCCTGGCAAGCGCGGTTTTGCCGGTGCCGGGGGGGCCGTAGAGGATTATGGAGCTTATCTTGTCTGCCTGGATGGCCCGCCTTAAAAGCTTGCCCTCCCCAACGATATGCCCCTGCCCCAGGTATTCGTCCAGGTCGCGGGGGCACATGCGGTAGGCAAGCGGTTTTTGCTGTTTTTGGTTTTTTTGCCCGTCTGTGGTGTTTTTGTTTTCTGGCTGGCTTCCGGAATCGAACAACTCCATTAGAAATTCTACCCCTAAAAGCGGATTATTGACAATCCCACTTGTCCGGTTCCTCCTTGAAATTCGCTCGCCGTTCACCTTTTTCCCTTGACAACTCCCCCATGTAACTGGTAATAATTTCCGTCCCCAGAGTTTTTATTTTTCAGGAAAGATCCTCCGGGGGGGAGGAGACTTTTTGCTTCGTTTCTTGGCAACATGACCGGCAGAACAGTTCTTCTAATCAGCAACGATACTGCATACGCGGGTTTTTTAAAAAAAAACCTCGAACCATCCGGCTATACCTTTGAATTGAGGGAGTCCCTTCCCGCCAATTTAAGGCGGACCGGTTATGAGGCGCGTCCACTGATGATAGACTTGGGAACGCCCCGTTCGGTCGAGATATTGTCCTCTTTCAGGGCGTACCACCCGGAGGCCAGCATCATAGCGGTCTCGAACGGCGACTTCCAGAAAATGGAGGAAGCCCTGAAGGCCGGGGCTTCCTACGTGGTCTTCGAGAGAAACGGCGGAGACCCCCATACCCTGAAAGAGACACTTAAGCGCATCTATGAAGGTTTTTCGGCCAGGCAGGAGCTGGAGGCGCTGAAGGCCCTTACGGAGCCAAGGATCGTGGCGAAAAGCTCCTGCATGAAGACCGCGATGAAGCTGGCCCAGGACGCTGCAACCCTGCCTTTTCCGAACGCCGATAAGCCGGTGGTTCTTTTCGGACAGCCGGGTTCAGGGCGCGAGCTTGTAGCAAGGCACATCCATCTAAGCAGCCACAGGGCAGGCATGCCGTTTGTGAGGGTGGAAGATGACGGCAGTCTGGCGGATTCGGTTATGGCCTCAAGGGGCGGCACGCTTTTCATAAAGGAACTGAAGGCGCTGGGCGAAGAGTCCATCGCCGCCATCAGGGGCCTTATAGGCAAAAAAGAGTTTTACCTGGCTGTTAAAGATGATGGGCCCCGTGAAGGTGATGGCCGCAGTGGAGACCAAAGCACGTTGCGGGCCGATGTGCGCGTCATGTGCGGCTGTTTTTGCACTGAAGACGTTTCCCTACTGCAGGGCATCGACTATATGGGGATCGAGGTCCCCTCGATAGAGGAGCGCAAAGAGGACATAGTGCCGCTTGCGAACCATTTTATGGAAGAATTGTCGGCGCTTCTTAAGACCGGGAAAAAATATCTGACCAAGAGCGCCCGGGAGGCGCTCGTGGATCGGGAATACCCGGATGGGGTGTCCGGGCTAAAGAAGCTTGTGCACAGGGCCTACTTCCTTGGCACAACGAGCGCCATAGGAGACAAGGACCTCCTGGGCTCGGAATTCCTGGGAAAATATTCCTTTAAAAACTTTCTGGATGAAAGGCTCAGGCTTTATCTGAGGAAGATGGCCCAGCTTGAACGCTCAAATCTTTATGACACTGTTGTGGGTGAGGTGGAAAAGGCCCTGATCGAACTGGCCCTAAGCGAAATGAAAGGCAATAAGCTGAGGGCGGCAAAGGCCCTTGGCATGAACAGGAACACGTTCCGGGCGAAGCTTAAGAGCCTTAAGATCAAGGAAGACGTGAAGCGCACCGCCGCATCTTCCGGCAAGACCTCAAAGTAAAAAAACAAAAACAAAAGTTAAAAGAGTAAAACTTCTAAAGGCGGGTGCCGCTCAAGGCGTCCTTGCACGGACAGCCTCTTTGTTCAGGTATCAGGAAGAATGTTTTCTTAAGCAGCGCCATTACGGAGGCTGTGCTCTTTGCCATTGTCTCCACCACCTCCGTGGTGGTCAGTTTGTTTGCGGCCGAAACGCCTGCCGCAAAGTTCGTGATCACTGACACCGCGGCGTAGCAGAGCTCAAGCTCCCTGGCCAGTGCGGCCTCCGGCATGCCTGTCATGCCGACAATGTGCGCTCCCGCGCGTCTGAAAAACTCGATCTCCGCCCGGCTCTCAAGCCTTGGCCCGTTCGTGCAGACGTACGTTGCGCCGGAAGTAACCGGAATCCCTTCCGCCTGGCTGGCTTTCAGGATGGCTGCTCTAATCTCCGGGCAGTAAGGATCTGTAAAGTCGATGTGCACCACATCCGGCCCGTCATGGAAAGTGGATGGGCGCGCGCCCTGGGTGAAGTCCAGGGCCTGGTCCGGCAGAACGATGCTACCAGGGGGAAGCTCCGGGTCTATTCCTCCCACCGCGTTTATCCCCAAAATGCGCTCCACGCCCAATTCCCTCATTCCCCAGATGTTTGCCCTGTAGTTTACCTTGTGGGGAGGGATGGAATGTTTTGTCCCGTGGCGCGGCAGGAAAACCACCTGGGTGCCTGCGTCATCCGCGATCCCGGCAATAAGATAAGGTCCGGAGGGTTCCCCGAATGGGGTGCTCACACACTCCTCTTTCAGGTGCAGGAACCCTGGGACCCCGTAAAGGCCGCTTCCGCCTATGATGCCCAGTTTCGGCATGCTATAATACTAACAAAAGAGCGGTCCCAAATAAAAATTCAAGAAATAAACAGAAACAAAACAAAAATCAAGAAAGATCGAAAAATTCCTTCCCTGAACAAACGGCAAATCAGGACAAAAAGATAAAAATTTAAAAAACGATCGGCATAAGGTAAAAAATTCCAAATGATAGATACCGGACTTATGAAAGAGACGCTTGAGGCGGTTCTTGCCTCAGGCGGTGCGGCATATGCCGACCTTTATGTGGAGGCCAGCAGGAGCACGAGCATCCAGATAGAAGACAGCAAGGTGGAAAAGCTCCTTGAAGGCACCGATTCAGGGGCGGGACTCAGGCTTATCCGCGACGGCAAGACTTCCTACGCCTATACGAACGAGCTGGCAAAAAAGGCCTTTCTGCAGATGGCCTCCGGGCTCAGGGCCGCGGCCAGCGAGGGACATTTTTCCGGCAAGGACCTCGATCTGGTGAGGAGGGCCCCGGCCGTGGAGTACACGGTCAAAATAGACCCGGGCCAGGTGCCGCTGGAAAAAAAAGTGAGCATGCTCAAGGAGGCGGAAAAAGCCGCGCGGTCCTATCACAGCAGCATAAAGCAGGTGAGCGTAACATACCGTGAGCTCGCCCAGAAGGTCCAGATAGCCTCTTCCGAAGGTTTTCTGGCGATAGACGACCGCATCCAGACCATTTTCCTGATAAATGTGATAGCCCGGGAGGGCGATGTCGTGCAGACGGGCTATGAGCCTATAGGCGGGGCCATGGGTTTTGAGATCTTCGATGATACCCCCGCGGTGGAGGCCGCTCTGAAGGCCGCAAAAAAAGCGGTCATGATGCTTAAGGCAAGGAGGGCCCCGGGCGGAAGAATGCCCGTCGTCATATCTTCCCAGGCTGGCGGAACGATGATCCACGAGGCAGTTGGTCACGGCCTGGAGGCTGATCTTTCGCAGCAGGGCCTTTCGATCTATTCAGGCAAAATGGGGCAGAAGATCGCAGCGGATATAATCTCAGTGGTCGATGACGCGACTATCCCCGGGAAGCGCGGGTCTTTCAGGTTCGACGACGAGGGTACTCCCGCCCAGAAGACCGTGCTCATAAAAGACGGTGTGCTCACGGGTTTCATGTACGACAGGCTTTCGGCCATGAAGGCCGGGGCCAGCCCGACCGGAAACGGCAGGAGGCAGTCCTACCGGCACAGGCCCATTCCCAGGATGACCAATACGATGATCAGCCCCGGCAAGACGCCCGCCGGGGAGATACTTAAAAGTACGCCCAAGGGTCTTCTCGTAAAAAAGATGGGCGGCGGCCAGGTAAACACACTGACTGGCGATTTTGTTTTTGATGTCCAGGAAGGCTATCTCATAGAGGACGGCCAGGCCGGCCCCCCGGTGCGCGGCGCCACGCTGGCAGGCAACGGGCCGCGCGTTCTCATGGAAATAGACATGGCCGGGGCCGACCTCGGGTTCTCGATAGGCACCTGCGGCAAGGATTCCCAGGGGGTCCCGGTTTCCGATGCCCAGCCTACCATCAGGGTCCCTGAATTGGTGGTTGGCGGCGCTTCCTAAGATTAAAAACTGAAGGCAGCAGCCAGGTGGTCTTGCTTGCCTCGATTCCCAAGGGATAAAAAGCGGCCACATTCGGACCTGAGTGGATCAATAGTGTGTCTTTTTTGCAACGCATGAAGAATATTAACAACATATGCTCATGAGAAAACCCTTTATTTATAGATATTTCCGCCTGGCACGTTCATTGCAAGATAAAGAAGTGATGAGAAACCAGCGGACATTGGAAACAGAAGTGATGATGGAAGGGGTGGGTTTACACACCGGCGCGCAGTCGGCCATGAGGCTTAAGCCCGCACCCAATGACACAGGCATAGTCTTTTTTACCAAGGACGGGGAAGACAAAAAAAGAAAAACCATAAGCGCCACGGTAAACGCGGTCTGCGACACGGCGTTTTCCACAACCCTGGGGGCAGATGGGACGAGCGTTAAAACGGTAGAGCATCTGCTTGCGGCCCTCTCCGGGCTGGGCATAGACAATCTGCATATAGAGATAGACGGCCCCGAGGTGCCTATTCTGGACGGCAGCTCCCAGCGCTTCGTTGATTCCATAATAGGAGCGGGCATTGCCATTCAGCCGTCGAAGAGGCCTTACCTCAAGATAATAAAACCGTTCATATTCAAGGAAGGCGACGCGGAGGCATCGGCGTTTCCATATGACGGAAGGCGGATCTCTTACCGGATATTCTATCCGCACAGGCTTCTGGGCCGGCAGGAGATGACCTTCGAGTTCGAAGAAGGCCCCTTTATAAGGGAGATCGCGCCTGCCAGGACCTTTGGCTTTCTGAAAGACGTCCAGTATCTAAGGACGATCGGCCTTGCGAAGGGCGGCTCGCTTGAGAATGCGGTTATCCTGAATGATACCGATGTCCTGAACTCCTCAGGGCTCAGGTTCAAGGATGAGTTTTTGCGTCACAAGCTCCTGGATTTCATCGGGGACATGTCCCTGATGGGTTTCCCGGTACAGGGGCATATGAAGGCCAGCAGGACCGGCCACACGAGCAACCTTAAATTCGCCAAGGCATTGCTTGCCGCCACCGATTGCTGGCAGATAGCCTACGACGTGGATCAGGATTTAACCAGCCTCAGATACGCCTGAGTTTCTGTTTTGCCCCGGGTTAACTCTTTTAAATAAAAGAAGCTGGGAAGAGTTTTAATTTAAGACCGCTTAAAAATCTTCCCAGCTCAGCTTTTTTCCTCAAATCAAAAACTTTTCTTATTTCTTCTTCGCTGCTGCCTTTTTTGCTGCCGGTTTTGCTGCTGTCTTCGCTGCCGGTTTGGCCGCTGCCTTTTTCGGGGCCGCTGCCTTCTTCGGAGCGGCTGCCTTCTTGGTCACTGTGGCCTTGGCTGCTGCCTTTTTCGGGGCCGCTGCCTTTTTCGGAGCGGCTGCCTTCTTGGTCACCGTGGTCTTGGCTGCTGCCTTTTTCGGAGCCGCCGCCTTCTTCGGGGCCGCTGCTGCCTTTGCTGCCGGTTTCTTCGCTGTCGCCATGTGTTTCACCTCCTTTCTTTTTTGCCCCAGCCCCCCTCCTCGGGCCGGCCGGAGCAGCGGTTAAGCTCTCCCCAAAAGAGGAATCCTCCTGTCAGAAAGTATTTTCTGAAGGGCGCCGTCTCGCGCTTTTTTCCTCTGGCGGTACTCCTGTTCGCTCATGCGAGTGAGCACCACCCTGCATCCGAAATGCCTGGCGGTTTCCCTGATGGCCTTTTCGTCGATCTCGCCCGCCGCAACGACAAGGAGGTTTACGGTCTTAACGTCCCGTCCCTCCGCGTACGGCCCGTAGATGAAAGCGCACACGGCGCCGCCCCTCAGCAGGGCCTTAAGGCTGCCGGCAAGCCCAAGGGATTTCGTTATCAGATTTTTAAGCTCAGAATAAAGGGGAGAGGTTGCGTCCGCCTGGAAGTATTTCAGATTGGCGACTTTCTCACTCCTGACAACCCCGATCTTCTCGAGGCTGTCCAACTCTCTTTTGACCGCCGAGGGGTTTTTATCTAGGAGCCTCGATATTTCCCTCATATAAAACTTGTCCTCCGGGCTGTTCAACAGCAGCGAGAGGACCTCTGCCCTTATAGCCGATGAAAAAAGCTTTTTTAACATCTGGTTTTATATAAAGATATTTTTCCCCAAATGTCAACAAGAAAATCATTTTTTTGAACATAAGGTGCCTAAAAAGAAACGATTCCTTAAAGTGAACGATCGTTGATGAACTTGAAACTATGTTTCGGAGTGGGTCTTTTTACCGCTGAGGAGCTCTCTTGCGGTCCGCATGTTCATGGGGTCATCTTCTTCTTTTTTCTTGGGGGTCTCCATTATGAGCGGGACGTCCCTGAAGGGAGGGCCGAAGCCCAGGAAATTCCTGAGCCCGTCAAGGCCTATGCCGCCTTTCCCCAGGTGCTCGTGCCTGTCCAGGCCTGAGCCCAGCCGCCCCCTGGAGTCGTTCATATGGATAAGCCGCACCTCTACGCCCTGCGTCTGCCGGGCAAGGAACTGCATCCCATCGCTTGCCGTGATATCGTAGCCCGAGGCAAACCCGTGGCAGGTATCAAAGCAGATGCCCGCGGCCCCGGTCTCAAGGGCCATCCGCGCGAGCATCTTTATGGATTCGGGAGGATGGTTTGGAGCCGGCGCCGCGGCCGTATTTTCAAGCAGCAGCCCGGCCCTGAACTTTTTCTTTTTCTTGTTTTCTTTTTTGTTTTTCGCTCCCGTGCCCAGAACGCTTTTTACCGCTTCCATGAAAAGTATATTTGCCCCGCTGTCGTCTTCGCCGTCCGTTGCCGCGCGGCCGGAATGGACGATCACATAATCGGCCCCTATGATATCGGCCCTCTTCATCTCCTCTTCCAGCATCCAGACGGACTTTTCCCTGAGATCCGTATTTTCGCTGGATAAGTTCAGCAGATAACAGGCGTGGATGAACACAGGGTCCAGCCCCAGCTTTTCCCTTTCCGACCTGAACTTGCGGGCCTCTTCCTCCGGGATGCCGGAGAGCTGCCAACTCCTGGGGCTGTGGGAGAATATCTGAAAGGTGGTGCAGCCCAGGGCATGGGCACGCTCCAGCGCCTTTGGGAAACCACCCGCTATAGATACATGCACGCCAAACCGCCTCATTCCATAATTATAGAAGATATAAAGACAGGAAAATCGTTGGAACCTCAGTTGATAAATACCGCCGGACGAGACGGCTTTCGCTTTCACTTAAACTGGTACACTACTAAATTGTTTTGTAATTTGCTTAAAAAAGGGCGTTATTGCTAAAATTTCACATCTTGGCCACCCTGCTTCTCATATTGATAACCGCCCTTTTGCTCGTCAACATCTGGCTGTCCCTGAGGGCGGGCGGCAGGGAGCGTGACGGCCGGAACGAAGAGCTTAAAAGCCAGATCTCCTACCTGGAAAAGGGTTTGAAAGACGACCTGGTCCGGATAAGGGAAGAGTCGCGGACGAACGCGAAGGAGGCCAGGGAGGAACTGGGCAATGGGCTGCGCGGCTTTGGTGACTCCGTGTCCGCCAGGATGGCCGAGATAGCCCAGCTTCAAAAAAACCAGCTTGACGCCTTTTCCGGACAGCTTGTGAACCTCACAAGGTCCAACATCGAGCAGCTTGAAAAGATGACCGGCAGGCACACGGAGCTCATTCAAACCGTAGAGAAAAAACTGGAAGGGGTCCGGGAGGCCGTCGAGGCCAGGCTAAAATCCATTCAGGAAGACACAAGCATGAAGCTTGAAAAGATGCGCGAGACCGTGGACGAGAAGCTCCACAAGACGCTTGAACAGAGGCTTGGCGAGTCCTTCAGGCTGGTGAGCGAACGCCTGGAACAGGTGCACAAGGGGCTTGGCGACATGCAGAACCTGGCCGTGGGCGTGGGGGATCTGAAAAAGATGCTCTCCAACGTGAAGACCCGCGGCATCCATGGCGAGATACAGCTTGGGAACATCCTGGAACAGATCCTCTCGCCTGAGCAGTATGAAAAGAACGTGGCTGTCAGGAAGGGATCGAGGGAGAACGTGGAATTTGCGATAAGGCTCCCGGGCAGAGACCAGGAAAGAAGCATAGTGTATCTGCCCATAGACTCCAAATTCCCCCTGGAAGTCTATTATTCACTTGCGGAGGCATATGACAAAGGCAACCCTGCGCTCATAGAGGAAACTTCGAAGCTTCTTGAGCAAGCGATCAAAAAAAACGCGAAGGACATCAGGGACAAGTACCTGGACCCGCCAGGCACAACGGATTTCGGCATCATGTTTCTTCCCATAGAGGGGCTTTACGCCGAGGTGGTAAGAAGGCCGGGGCTCTTCGAGGTGCTCCAGCGCGACTACCGTATTACCATAACGGGGCCAACCACGCTTGCCGCCTTCTTAAACAGCCTTCAGATGGGCTTTAGCACTCTGGCCATAGAGAAAAGGTCCAGCGAAGTCTGGAAGATACTGGGCGCGGTGAAGACCGAATTCGACCGGTTCGGCGACGTCCTGAAGCGCGCTCAGGACAAGCTGAGCCAGACCAGCAAGGAACTGGATAACCTTGTCGGGGTAAGGTCCAGGCAGATACAGGTGAAGCTCAGAAAGATCCAGCAGATGCCGGAAGAAAAAGACCTTTCCATTTCTTCTGTCGGGTCTTCTGGCGGGCTGTCCGATGGCCCGTCCGGCGTGCAGTCCGGCTTGCAATTTGGCGAGGGCGGCCTGGAAGAAAACTGATCAACGGGAAAAGTAAAAAGCAAAAAACGCAAAAAATCAAAGGGAATAAAACAAAATAAAAGTACCCGCTGAAAAAGCAAAAAAAGCAAAAAAAGCGAAGAAAACAAAAGAGGCAAAAAGCCCTGCCGGGCTCATCTTCAAGGTAAAGGTGGAGCCCCGAAGCTCCAAAAGGCAGATCGCGGGGCTCCACGCGGACGCCCTCAAGGTAAAGCTCACAAGCCCGCCGGTCGAAGGCAAGGCAAACGAGGAGCTGATAGAGTTCCTTGCAGAGACGTTCAAAGTAAGGAAATCCGCCGTGAAGATCCTTAAAGGAAGCTCCTCCAAGCAGAAGCTCGTTCTTATCGAGGGTCTGGAAGAGTTGGAAATAAAATAAACTAAGGTAAAGTGAAAAAAATACCCGGATGAAATTCATAGCAAAGACAAAAGACAATAACACCGGAACACTGTTTGACCTCCTGGCGGAGAAAACCGGGGCATCGGCAACCAAGGTCCGGATGCTCATAAAAAAAGGGGCCGTCCTGGTGGATGGCAGGGCCGCGCTGAGGCCGGACGCGCCTGTCAGGCCCGGACAAGGCATCGAGATAACGGAGAAAAAAAGCAGGAAGGCCAAGCCTAAAAAAATAAAAGGCGGTCTGCCGTTACAGGTACTTTATGAGGATGAATACCTGCTGGCGGCGCAGAAGCCCGCGGGGATGCTCTCCATAAGCACGAAAACGGAAAACATAAACACCTTCTACAGGGCGGTTTCAGACTATGTTAAGGAAAACGCCGCCCGCGGGGACAGGACAAAAACAAAAACACCCGGGGGCAAGGGGAAGATATTCATAGTCCACCGTCTGGACCGGGAAGTCTCCGGGGTGATGGTGTTTGCCAAGAGCCAGGAGGTCCAAAAGTCCCTTCAGGACTCCTGGGAAAAGGTTGAAAAGGTCTACAGCGCCCTGGTTGAAGGCCGTCCGCCCAAGGATGAGGGAACGGTAAAGGGCTGGCTTTGCGAAATCGGAGAAAATCTCATGCGCTCATGTCCCGCTCCTGCTCCCGGGGATAAGGCATCGAGGGCCAAACTGGCCGTGACCCACTACAGGCTCGTTGAGGCGGGCCCGGTTTTAAGCCTGCTTGAGGTAAGGCTTGGGACGGGAAGGAAACACCAGATACGGGTGCACCTGAGGGACATGGGATGCCCCGTTGTTGGAGACAAGAAATACGGCGCGCCTGATACAAAGGCCGGAGGGAAAACAAAAAACCCGGCTGACCGTTTTCATTCGGGCTTCAAACGGATGGGGCTGCACGCGGCGCGCCTTTCTTTTACCCATCCGGTCACCGGACGGAAACTGGTCATCGAGTCCCCGGCGCCGAAGGGTTTTCTGATTCCTCTTAAAAAGACAAAAGGAAAAGAATAAAATTTTGCCAAAAAAAATCATGCCAGTCTGCCAAGCGCCTCGGGTATAAGCTCTGAGAGCTCCGGGAATATGTGCATGCTGCCAGTGATGTAGTCCGCGCTGCCGCCGTTTGCGATGGTGTTTGCCACTTCCTGTATGAGAATCGGGGCCAGGGGGCCAAGTATATGGAATCCAAGCAGCTTCCTGTCCTTTTTCCGTGCTATTGCCTTTGCAAACCCCACCTTTTCCTGCATGGCGATACCCTTGGCCACATCAGAGTAGGATGCCCTGCCAACCAGCACATCATCCCCATAGCGCCGCCTTGCCTCTTTTTCCGTAAGCCCCACGCCTGCGATCTGCGGGTGGGAAAAGATGGCGTGCGGTACTGAATCGAAATCCATCCCCATCTTTTTCGTTTCATCATGCGTGGCGTTATGCCAGGCTATTTCAGCCTCCCTGTCCCCGGCATGGGTGAACATCTGCCTGCCTGTCGCGTCCCCGAAGGCCCATATGTTTTCCACATTTGTCAGAAGGCCGTCATCCACCCTGATGTAGTTTCTGTCATCCGTTTGAATGCCCGCCGCGGCGGCCCTGATTAGATCCGCATTGGATACCCTGCCCACGGCCACCATAGTGCTTTCCGCCGTGAATTTCCTTTTTCCCCCGTTTTTGTCCTGGGCGGTCACGAACACTCCTGTCCCCTCGCGCCCGGCCTCGACCACCTTTAATCCCTTGTTGATCCCGGCGTACCTGGACAGCTCCGTTTCAAAGACGCTGACGATCTCCGGCTCCTCCTGGGATATGAGGCTATCCAGGGCCTCTATTATGGTGACCCTGGAACCGGCGGCCGAAAAGAAATGGGCGTACTCCACGGCGATATATCCTCCGCCTATTATTATCATGCTTTCGGGAGGTTTCTGGAGTTCAAGGACGGATTCATTTGTTAGATATCCGGTCTCCCCAAGACCTTTTATGGGAGGAATCATCGGCCTGGAGCCCGAGGCGATGAAGACCTTTTTTCCTCTTATGAGCTGCCCTTCGAACTGCCCCTCCAACTCCAGCGTGTACGGCCCGGTAAAATGCGCCGGCGCGTGATAGTAATCCAGATTTTTAGAATTTTTCTCTATTTCCTCTCTTAAAAAAAACCTCCCATGGTTTCTGGCCTTGTTCATCCGGGCCATAATGGAGGCGAAGTTCACTTCATTTACCTGGGCCTTTACCCCGATGCGCCCGGCCTCCTCCACCTCCCTGATCCTGTCTGCCGGGTAGATGAGGATCTTAGAGGGTACGCACCCTACGTTAAGGCAGGTCCCGCCCAGGTCGTCCTTATTCACCAAGGCCACCTTAAGGCCCGCCTCAACCGCCTTGAACACTACGTTCAACGCCACACCGGCGCCTATCACAAGCACATCGTAGTCCTTAATATTTTTTGCCATCCCTCACCCCCTTCACGGATGTCCTGTATTTAAAAAATCTTATCACAGTATATTCATGCGCAAGACCATAAAACTAAAGAGTAGATTATTAAAACGTCAGGTGATGCCGGTGTTCGCTTTCAACGCCTTTTTTCTGCCGCTGCATGGCCTCTTTCTGCTGGTCCGTGCAAACTCGCCCTTTGGGCTCAAACATGCACGGTCCTTTCAGCAGAAATCGCCGGCATCGGCAACGAAAAAAGCCAATGTTCGCTCAATCCGGCATGGCCTGAACGTTCCTGAAATAGCCGGATGTTTTTCAGGCATGTTATCATGAAAGACTGTTCCGGCAAAAAAACAAAAATCCTGCTTAGCAATTTTTCAATGCAGAAATAATTCTGGGAGATCAGGTTGAAATGAGTTCAAATTCTACGGGAGAGTCCAGGACGGGGTTCAGGGTGCTTGGGGCCATAAGCTTCTCGCATTTTCTGAACGACACCATGCAGTCCCTGATCCTTGCGATCTACCCCTTGCTTAAAGGCAAGTTCCAGCTTAACTTTGCCCAGATCGGGCTGATAACCTTAAGTTACCAGCTCACGGCTTCCCTGCTTCAGCCCCTGGTGGGGCTTTATACGGACCATCATCCGAAACCCTATTCGCTTACCCTGGGTATGGGATGCACGCTCGTTGGCCTTCTGCTGCTGGGGGTAGCTCCCAGCTACGGCTGGGTCCTTTTGGCGGCCGCTTTGGTTGGCACCGGGTCTTCCATCTTCCACCCGGAGTCCTCTCGGGTGGCCCGCATGGCCTCCGGCGGACGGCACGGGCTGGCCCAATCTTTTTTCCAGGTAGGCGGCAATATGGGCACCGCGATGGGCCCCCTGGCTGCGGCATTGATCGTTATCCCCCATGGGCAGGGCAGCGTTGCCTGGTTCTCGTTGGCAGCGTTCGTGGCCATATTGGTGCTTTGGCAGGTGGGAGGCTGGTACAAGCGCCATCAAAGGCTTGCCACCCAGAGTTCCACTCGCTGGGGGCTCCACCCGGATCTGCCTGCCAGAAGGGTGATCTTGTCCGTAATTATCCTTCTGATACTGGTATTTTCCAAGTATTTCTATCTGGCCAGTTTCAGCAGTTATTTTATTTTTTACCTGATGCGCAGGTTCCACCTCACGGTGCAGGCCGCGCAGGTGCATCTCTTTCTGTTCCTGTTTGCGGTCGCAGCCGGCACTTTTCTGGGAGGCCCGATAGGCGACCGCATAGGCAGAAAAAAAGTGATCTGGATATCCATACTTGGCACCGCCCCGTTCGCCCTGGCGCTGCCCTATGCCAACCTGGCCTGGACGGGCATTCTCGCCTTCATTGCCGGTTTCATTCTCGCTTCCGCATTTGCTGCCATTATCGTCTTCGCGCAGGAGCTGATACCGGGCAAGGTGGGGACCATATCCGGTTTCTTCTTTGGTTTTGCCTTCGGCATGGGCGGCATCGGGGCCGCTGTGCTGGGTAAACTGGCAGACCGGCATGGCATCGTATTTGTCTATCACCTGTGCTCGTATCTGCCTCTGCTGGGAATACTTACGGCATTTCTGCCGGATTTGAGGCGAGGGGGGCGAGCGGCCGCCCGTCAGTGGGCCGGTCCGGACGCTTCCAAATGATTTTTTGCGGAGGGTTCCTTTTCCGGACAGTCTATTTCAGTGTAATTTTCCTGATCAACTGGAAACGGGCTTCCATTTGACAGAGACTTCCCGGTAAACGGATAATTGAATATGGCACCTGTCAGGCGTTTCAACTCTTTCGGGGAATATGCCAAAGCCAGATTTGGCGGCAGAAAACTTCAGAAGGTAAATATTGACGCGGGTTTTACCTGCCCGAACCGGGACGGCACCCTTGGGCTCGGGGGCTGTGTATATTGCAACAACAACAGCTTCAAGCCAGGTACCTGCCGGTCCGTCCTGCCGGTCTCAAAGCAGGTGTCCGAGGGTATAGGTTACCTGGGACGCCGGTACAAGGCGGGCCTTTTCCTTGCCTATTTTCAGCCATATACCAATACATACGCGCCCGTGGAAGAGCTGGAGAGGCTTTATTTGGAGGCCCTGGCCCATCCGCAGGTTGCTGGCCTGGCGATAGGCACCAGGCCCGATTGCGTGGACGAGCAGAAGATCGCCCTGCTTGAAAGGCTGGCCGCTAAAAAATACTTCATACTGGTTGAATACGGGCTGCAGTCCGTCTATGAAAAGTCCCTGCAATTTATAGAGCGCGGTCATGGTTTTGATGCCTTTTTGAAGGCGCTGGAGCTCACCTGCGGCAAGGGCATACATATAGGGGCGCACATCATAGCGGGCATTCCCACGGAGACCCGCGAGGAAACCCTCCTTATGGCAGACAGGCTGTCTGAGCTGGATATCGGTTTTTTAAAACTGCACCAGCTGCAGGTGGTAAAAGGCACTAAGCTTGCCCGCTCTTATGAGCAAGACCCGTTCCATGTTTTCGGGTATGAGGAGTACATAGATTTTGCCGTTGACTTCCTGGAGCGCCTGCGGGCGGACATCGTTATCCAGAGGCTTTTTGCGACGGCCCCCGATGAGCTCCTTATTGCGCCCAGGTGGGGATGGGACAGGCACCGCACCCTTAAAGATATCGAGACAAGGCTTGCACAGAGGAATACCTTCCAGGGCAGGAAGGCAAAGACAGTTAAACAGAGTATGATCTAACCTGGGAAGCAGCGCTGGTTTTAAGAGACAAAAGGGAAGGATGGGATGCTCCTGGTCATGATTTCATTGTCCAAGAGCCCTCCTGATGGATTTCTTCAGCTCCTTGTTCCAGCCCCTTTACCCTGTCGCAGACTGCATCGCGCGCCGTGAGCATGAGAACGGAGGAACGGACGTTTTTTTCGTGAAGGCCCCTCAATATCTGCCAGCCGTCAAGCCCGGGAAGCATCACCCGCCGCGAATTCATATTCCCTGGTATTTTCACTATGCCACAATATTCATATATGCCATATATTCGCTGTCTGACGGAGCCATGCTTTTCCCGCAACACGGGTTGGAGCTGAGTCCATGTTGCCTCAGAATCTTTTCAGGACTTATCTCAAAAATGATTCTAAAGCGAAAGAGAGAGGGAATGTGGCAGACAAGGAGAAAAGGGAAAAATCGCCCGGAGGCCGGCAGCATTGCGCCGGAAGCGATTTTGAGATGGGTTCCAGGACGCAGCGAAGATTATCCTAAAGCTGGCCCGCGGCCTTTTTAAAAAGCTCATCCAGTCTGGTGGACTCCCTGGCTATTTCCCTAAGCGTCTCAGCCAGCTCCGCCCTGCCTTCCGCCTGGGCCTTTTCAGCCCATTCAAGATACGTCCTTGCGTGCTCCTCGTTGTGCTCCTTCCAGTGTTCGATAAGTACCTTTAACTTTCCTCCCGTATCGCTCATGTTCTGGTGTCCTTTCTTTCCGGGTATTGCTCCCGCTTCCTGCGGGACGGCTTTCTGGGCCCTTTCCACTTCGCCCTCCAAATGCTCATGGAAGCCAAAATGGCTGTGTTTATGCCTGAAGCCTTCATGCCGGTGCGCGTGCTCGTGTATAAGGTTCGCCTTTAAAAGAATATCATTCATTTTAAGTATTTCGGCGGAAGGGCCATCGGCCAGCACGCGGTGGTCCTCCCCGATCACAATGGAACGCTCCGAGATGTCCTCGATTATATGGAGGTCATGGGTAGCGGTGATTATCGTCTTGCCGGATTCCTTCAGCTTCATTGCGAGGTCTGCCAGCTCCACCTGGCTTCTGGGGTCCAGTCCGGAGGTGGGCTCATCCAGCAGATAGACATCCGGATTGGTAGAGAGGCAGGCGCCAAGCGCCACCTTCTTCATCTCCCCGCCGCTTAACTGCCACGGAGAACGGCTGGCCAGTGCGCCTATGCCAAGCAGCTCCATTATGTCTTCGGCCCTGCCTCTGGCCTCCTGCTCCGAAAGGCCATGCTGGAGCGGGCCGAACATGAGCTCATCCACCACGGTAAGGGAAAAGAGCTGGGCATGCGAGTTTTGGAACATCATCGCGATCTTTGCCCTTTTGGGCCCTGTAAAAGTTTTTTCACCGAAAACCTTGAGGGAACCTGCCGATGGGGTCAAAAGTCCCTGAAGTATATAAAGCAAGGTGCTTTTCCCTGATCCGTTCGTGCCCAGTACGGTCAGCGACTCTCCAAAGGGGAGCGAAAGGTCCACGGAGTCGAGCGCCTTTTGTCCTCCCTGGTACTCAAAGGATATGTCTTCCAGCTCGAATGCAAAAGAAGAACTCATATTATGACCCCGGATATGCTCGAATGAGCGGTCATATAATGACCGCAGTGGCCGCCAGTAGCACGAATGCGGCATCGTGCCAGCCCAACCTGAATGCGGGCAGCCCAGGCTCTTTGATCTCATCCGCCGCCCCCCTGGCCTCCATCGCAAATTTAAGCTCCCGTCTTAACTCAAGGCTTATGATAAGAAGAGAGGCCGCCCGGGCGCCTACCCATTTTCTGTCCAGCCCGGCTTTCCACGTCCCGCCTTTACCCAAAAAATATTCCGTTCCCCTTGCCTTGCGGGCCAATATGAACTCCTCAAGCCTTCTGACGAGGAAAAACATATACCTGTAGCTCATGGAAAAGACTGTCTTCAAAAAACCCGGTATAAAAAAGCTCACGGCCTTTACCAGTTCCGGCGGCCTGGTCGTAAAGCCGGCAAGCAAAACGATCATGAGAGAGCCCGTCACCCTGGCCATGAGCCCCAGCGCAGACAGATATCCCTGCCTGCTTATATAGATGGAATGGCCAAACGGCCATAAAGCACACTTGAAGCGGATTATGGTGAGGACCGGCTCTCCGGGCGTGACCGCCCCAAGGCATGCGGGCAGGGCGATCACCGCGGTAAAGAGCATCCCCGGAAGCAGCCTTTTCAGATACATCCCGGCCGGTATCCGGGACAAGACGGCAAGGGCAACGCCCAGCGCGATAAAGCGGCACATGCCGGGTAAAGTATGCTCAAGGCTGAGCCCCGCCAGAAGCAAAACTATGACAACCAGTTTTGTCCTTGGTTCCACTTTCTGAAGAAGACCCCGGCGGGAAGCCGTTTTTTCGTTAAAGAGCGCATCCTCCACGAAGGAGAGGACCGCCTTCAGTGTGCGCTCAAGCACCATGCCGGAATTCAGAAATGGGAAAAGCCTTTTCTCTCCGGAGAAAGCCATTTGGCCTTCGTTTTTCTCTTCCTTTAAAAGCCAGGCCGGCAAGGCCGTCGAAGGCGCCCTGTTATTTTTTTGTTTTTCCGCCATGTTGGTCCTTATGTTTAGATATCAGTTTCCCGATCGTATAAGAAATGGCGGCCACTATCAGGATCCCGGCCAGGGCAGAGGCCAGATAACCCATGTAACCCGCCCCGTAACCTGCGGCAGGCGCCCTCCACAGGCCGTTTATCCTCTTAAGGCCCGCGGGCGCATACCCTATCGTCTTTTCAAGCTCCCTCCAGCTCCATTCCCCCCAGGCGCCTCCGGCGCCAAAAAACCTGGGCGCCCAAAGTCCAAGCGGGGTAAGAAACGCGAAGATGAGCAGCGCTACCCATAGTTTTTGTTTCTTTCGCTTTTGTTTTTGCTTTTGTTCTTGTTTTTTCCCCCGCTTCGTCATGGTTGCTGTTTTCCTTCCGTGCCGTAAAAAATCAGAATATGAGCTCCGGGTGGGATTTAAGCAAATAAGCGAGGGCGAGCACGGTAAAGGCCACCTCCGCGAAACCAAAGAGGGTAAGATGCCCTGCCATGAGGGCAGGGATGGTTACCTTCAGCGGGAAAGGGCTGTATAGCGGCCTGCCATCGGCTCCCTTGTCCAGGATCGGCTGTATGCCAAGTTCAAGCGCGGTAAGGAAGGCCGCCACGTTTATTCCAAAGTAGGCCCCGCATCCCGCGGCAAACAGTATCCTTTTATTTTTGTTTTTCTTTTTCTCGATATTTTCTTTTTTCCCGGCCAAAAGCCTGTATAGGGCCCATCCGGCAAAGACCCCGGCAAAGGCCATGTTGAAGCAGTTCGCGCCATATGAGGTTATCCCGCCGTCCCCAAAAACAAGGGCCTGCACCGCCAGGGCTATGGACATGCATATGAAGGCCGCCCAGGGGCCCAGCACGACGGCCAGAAGCATCCCACCGGTGGCGTGTCCGGATGTGCCGCCCATGATGGGGACATTGAACATCATGACCACAAAGCTTGCCGCTGCCCCGAGCGCCAGCAGGGGCGCGTCGGCCGCCTTGAGAGTTTTTTTTAGCTTCCTGCCTGCCACGTACAATAGCCCCAGTGTTACCGCCCAAAAGCTTCCATACGTCTCCGGCCCCAGGTATCCGTCAGGGATGTGCATCTGATTTTTTTATCTTTAAAAAAATAAAAAAGTCTTTTGTTTTTTTTGTCCCGGTCTTCATTCCAGGCCCTTCCCGGTGGTTGTTATCGCCAGCTTGCCGTGCTTAACCCCTCTTGTGCCTATGAGCCTGTCCGAGATCGCCCGGAGGTCTCCGGCGGGTCCTTTAAGGACTATCACCTCCAGGCAGTTGTGCGCGTCCAGGTGAACATGCATGCTGGAGAGTATCTCCTTGTGGAACTTGTGCTGCAGATCGGTAAGAGTGTTGGCCAGCTCCCGCGTATGGTGGTCATAAACGAGCGTCACGCTTGCCACCGCTTCCCGCGTCCCTTCCTCCCACTGCTTTTTAACAAGCTCCTCTCTGATCAGGTCGCGGATGGCCTCGCTCCGGCTTGGATACCCCTTGCCCTCGATAAGCTCATCGAAGTTCTTTAAAAGACCGTCCTCAAGAGAGATGCCAAACCTGGTTATTCCCATTTAGTGTTATTATTTTCAAAAAAGTGCGAAAAGTCAAGCTAAGGGAAATTGCAAAAGAGCCAACACATTTCGGGAATTTGACATTCATTACCGCTTCTGATTAAATGTACGCAGACTTACAGGTGCCCTGACGGGCATAAGAGGGAATCCCGTGGAAATCGGGAGCGGTCCCGCCGCTGTAACCGGGGACGAACCTTCAAGTTAACCACTGTGCTTTTTAAGGGGCATGGGAAGGTGAAGGTAAGGATGAACCGGGAGCCAGAAGACCTGCCTGGAAGTCACAGCCTTGAAGACATGTCTTCTTGTCTTTATGAGAAGCGCGGGCGTGGAAAACCCGTTTCAAGGATGAATTTTCGGGGATGAAGCAAACTGGGTGCAATCCCGATGAGCCTAAACGCTCATCGGGATTTTTTATTTTGATCAGTCAGGATTTGAAAGAATACCTTGCACTGGTTTGAGAAAAATTAAAAAACAGCTTGAGGATTCTTAACAACTCAATTTTTCAAAGGAGGTATTTATGCACATCGAAGATGGAATCCTGCCGCCAAGGGCGTGGGGATTCTGGTACGGGGTTGCGATGCTTTTCATTATTCCGGGCATAAGGGAGATTAAAAGGCGGGTGCGGGAGAACCTGTCATACAAACCGTTTCTTGCCATGGTCGGGGTTGGCGTCTTTGTGATCTCGGCCATGCATCTGCCAGTCCCCGTGACTGGTTCCTGCTCGCATCCTTGCGGCACGCCGTTGGCGGCTATTATTGTTGGCCCTTTCGCCACTGCTGTGATCTCATTAATCGTTCTCTTTTTCCAGGCCATCTTTCTGGGGCATGGAGGCATTACCACCATAGGGGCCAACGATTTTTCCATGGGCATAGTGGGAGGGATTTCCGGTTACCTCTGCTGGAGGCTGATGAGGTGTTTCGATTCTCCCTTATGGCTGGCGGGCGGCATCGCCGGTTTTGTGGGTGACGTGATGACGTACCTGACATCCTCTTTCGAGCTGGCTTTGAGCCTTCACGGACATATTCCATTGCTGAAACAATGGATGATCTTCTTTGCGGGATATGGTCCCACCCAGTTGCCGTTGGCCGTTGCCGAGGCCGTTTTCACAGCCGCCGTATTGCAAGTAATGTACAATCGGCGGCCGGATTTATTGCCCGGCATCACGGGTAAAAAGTCCGGCAAAATCGGGAAAATACAGATTAGGGAGCATGAATATGAGAGCAATTGAAAATGGCGCAGCAGAAACCACTGCCTGGTTTGACCCATTTACGCGCTGGATGCTGATAATCATGTTCGCTATATTGATGGCAATTTTCGCCGCCGCAAAATATATGAATATGCACAGCATGCAGGGCGGCGGCACAGACGATACGGTCAACGCCATGGCCTCACAGGCGGCCAAGGTCAAGGCCCATCCTTTCGTCAATCTGCCCGGGGACGCCCAAGTCGGCGCCTTTTCAGTGGCTAACTTCTTCGCCGGCATGATCGTGGGTCATAACTGGAAGAGGCTGTTTGAGCGGGAAAAGGTGGATTAATGTGCAATATGCAGCATTTAACCGGTCTCCAGGCACAACTTGCGTTCACGAAAAAGGAAAACGGCACTGAATGAACTACAAGTATTTCGTGCATAGGGACTGCAGTTTTTTCCCGTGCCATGATCTTGCGGAATGGAGATCTTGCCTTTTTTGCTGGTGCCCGCTATACCTACTGGACTGCGGAGGAGACTTCACCTTTAAAACAGGGATAAAAGACTGCTCAAACTGCACTATCCCTCATACCGAAGAAGGATATGATTACGTTCTTCAAATTATAAACGGCATGAGGCAGGAAATTATCGAGATGCTTTCAATTAACAACGGAAAGGAATAGATCCATGGCAAGATTCTATAAAAACCTGTGGGCCTTCTTTTTTCTCGCCGGTTTCTTTCTGCTCCCGGTGCGGGCCTACGCCACGCATCCTCTTATAACGGATGACGCCTTCACTCAGGGCACGGGCAATAAAGAGACGGAGTTCGACATGGAATACTCGATGAATGAGGACGGGCAGACCAGGCAAGAGGTTTATCAGCTCAAGTCCATAATCTCTTACGGCGTCTCCAAAAATGCGGATTTTGTCCTTACTGTGCCCTATTGGTTCCTTCATGAAGCCGGGCAGGAAGCCGATGGCCTTTCGGATGTGACTTTTGAGTACAAATACCGGTTTTATGGGGAAAGCCATTTTCTGATCGCCCTGAAGCCCGGCATTTCCATTCCCACGGGGCATGCCGGCCTCGGCCTTGGGGCGGGAAGACCTAATTACTGGATCACACTGATAAGCACGCTAGAGGCAAAACCAAATTTACTCTTCCACGCTAACGCGCAATTCATTTACCAGCCAAACACTTCCGGATATATAGAGAAGACTTTCAATCTCACCCTGGCCACGGCATATGGATTTACGAAAAAAATGAGACTGGTTGGCAACATAGGAACAAGCAACAACCCCGGCACGGTCAGTCTTACTCCTAAAAATTTCATCCTTGCCGGACTGGTGTATTCCCCTACCGGAAGTTTTGACGTCGACGGGGGAATAAAAGCGGGATTCAACCGGCCCGGAGCCAATTACGGACTGCTATTCGGTCTAACCAAGAGATTTTAGATGACTTGCTGAAGAACCCGGCGTCCATTTCCCGTTCCGGGTCGCAGAAGGCCTTAGGGCAAGCCTTTTTTAAGCCTTGCTCTTGCCCTCAAAGAGGTTTTTAACCTCCTGCATGAGTTCTCCAATGTCCTTGAAATGGCGGTAGACGGAGGCGAACCTTACATATGCCACCATATCCAGGCCCTTGAGGGCGTTCATTACTTCCTCGCCTATAAGCGAGCTGGGGGTTTCTTTTACACCAAGCGCCAGCACTTTTCTTTCTATGGAATTCACGGCGTCTTCCATCTGCTGGGTGGAGACGGGCCTTTTGCCGCAGGCCATTTTAAGCCCGTGCAATATCTTATGCCGCTCGAAGGGCTCCCGCCTGCCGTCTTTCTTCACGATAAGGGGCATCACCTCTTCTATGCGTTCGTAGGAGGTAAAGCGCCGCTCGCACCCCAGGCATTCCCGGCGGCGGCGTATCAGGTCTCCGTCCTTGCTTGTTCTGGAGTCTATTACCTTGTCTTCAAGATGGCCGCAAAAGGGACATTTCATCTCAATAAAAGTGAAAAACCGGTCAATAAAGTGAAAAATCGGCGAAATACAAATACCGTTTTATCTATCATAAGGTCATCATAGGCCGGTGGAACGCTAATAAACGGGAAAACGCCTCGTCAGCTCCCCGACCTTGCCGCTTATCTCCCTGAGCCTGGAATCGTCCTGCCTGTTCTGGAGCGCTTCGTCGATATACTGGGCGATGAGGCGCATCTCGGCATCTTCCATTCCCCGGGTGGTTACGCAGGGTGTGCCTATGCGTATGCCGCTCGTGATAGTGGCCGGGCGCGGGTCGAACGGAATTGCGTTTTTGTTAAGCGAAATGCCTGCTTTGTCCAGGGCCGCTTCGGCTTCCTGGCCGGTTATCCCCTTGTTGTTCAGATCAATAAGCATAAGGTGGTTGTCCGTGCCGCCCGAAACCAGGTTGAACCCTTTCATCATGAGCTCTCCGGCAAGGGTCTTCGCGTTTTTGATTATCTTTTGCTGATAGACCCTGAAATCCTCCCGCAGGGCCTCCTTCAGCGCAACCGCCTTTGCGGCTATCACATGCACCAGGGGGCCTCCCTGTATGCCTGGGAATATCATTTTATCTATTGCCTTTGCGTGCTCCTGCCTGCACATGATGAGCCCGCCGCGGGGCCCGCGCAGCGTTTTGTGGGTGGTGGAGGTGACGAAATCGGCATGCGGCACCGGGGAAGGGTGCAGCCCCGCCGCCACCAGCCCTGCAATGTGGGCGATATCGGCCACCAGGTAGGCGCCAACCTCGCGCGCTATGCGTCCAAAGGCCTCGAAATCTATGATCCTTGGATAGGCGCTCGCCCCCACAAGGATGACCTTCGGCTTATGCTCCAGCGCAAGCCTGTGCACTTCTTCGTAATCTATGCGCCCCGTCTCCCGGTCCAGCCCGTAGGCCACGCGTTTGTAAAGCATTCCGGAGAAATTGGCCGTCGCGCCGTGGCTCAAGTGGCCGCCGTGGCTCAGGCTCATGCCCATTATTGTGTCTCCGGGCTTCACGAAGGCAAAATATACGGCCATGTTGGCCTGGGTGCCGGAATGGGGTTGGATATTCACATGCTCGGCCCCGAAAAGCTCCTTTGCCCTCTCTATTGCGAGCCTCTCCACGATGTCCGCGTATTCGCAGCCCCCGTAGTATCTTTTGCCCGGATAGCCCTCCGCATATTTATTCGTGAAAACGGACCCCTGGGCCTCCATTACCGCCGGGCTTGCGTAATTTTCCGAGGCTATAAGGAGGAGCTTGTCCTTCTCCCTCGCGGTTTCTTTCTCTATCGCGTCAAATATCTCGGGGTCGGTTGCTTTAAGGCTGTCTCGGTTCATCTTGTGAGGTCTTCTCCTCTATGGTCGTTATCTTCATTAGCCTTCCGGCGTGCCTGCCCCCTTCAAATTCCGTATCGAGCCACACGCCCAGGACCTCGCGTGCCATGACAGACCCGATCATTCTGCCGCCAAGGACGAGTATATTGGAGTCGTTGTGCTGGCGGCTGAGCCTGGCGCTCAGGGGTTCCGAGCACAGGGCCGCCCTTATGCCCTGGAACTTGTTTGCCACTATGCTCATCCCTATACCCGTTCCGCAGATGAGGACACCCCGGTCCGCCTGGCCCCCGGACACCAGGAGCGATACCTTCTCCCCGTAATCCGGGTAATCGACAGAGGAGGCGGAGCCGTCCGGCCCCACGTCTATCAGGTTTATTCCTTTGTCCTTAAGAAACGCCGCAAGCTCTCTTTTAAGATCGGCTCCGGCGTGGTCGGAACCAATGGCTATCAACATGGTCTGTTATGATAAATAAGTTTAAAACCAGTAGTCAAGAAATGAACCGCGATCAAATAAGAAAGTCCTCACATTCGATGCCCGGCGGGCATAAAATGGATGCCCCGCCTCAGTTTTTAGGTTCTTTCAGAGTTTTATGTGGGGGGCGGACGGCATTCGCTCCTCTAAGCGCCGTCTCCCCCTGATTGCCCGCATATCGTATATACCGCGCCGGATCTTCCGGGTGCCGCTGTTTTATGTGACGCGCCCGCAGCCGCCCGCCGCGCTCATACCATCCCCCCCCACTTTGGTTTTCCCGTGGTTTTTGCCCTGGGTTTCACGAACACATTGGGTTAAGCACCATACATTTATACATTGATGGCGGGTAGGAGGGAAAATAAAATTCCCATCTGTTTGACAAAGGGGACGGGCAAATTTTATATTAAAAATCGGCACTCGCTGCCTGTATAAAAGAGAAAAAGAGGTATTTACATATGTGCCGTCTTGCCGCTATAACGGCCTCGGAATACTTTTCACCCATGGAGAACATCCATGCGCTGGAGACCATGAAGGAAGGCCACGACGGCTCCGGAATGGGCTTGATGCTGAAGCGCCTTGGCGGGTTTGCCGCAAAGCTTAAGGATTACCCTGTGCTCTCCGGCATCTGCTCCGCTGACGGCTTGATAGAGCTGGACAGGTTCATGAAGGCAAAGGGTTTTAAAGAGGTCCACATGTGGAACCCCAGGGTAAAGCCCGTTCCAGGCATCCGGAAAAAAGACTGTTATTTCGCCAAATTCTACGAATACCCGCCCCAACACAAGGAAAGCCCGCTTAAGGAGAAGGAAGAGCTGCTGCTCCGCACAAGGCTTGCGCTAAGGAAGATGGGGGAAAAGGACGAATCCATAGTGGTGTTTTCCTTCTACCCGGATGTTCTCACGCTCAAGGAGGTGGGCGACCCGCTTGCGCTTGGGGAGTTCTTCGGGCTTGAGGACGGAGAGCTGAAGGCAAAGATAGTCCTGGCCCAGGGAAGGCAGAACACAAACTATGACATTAACCTGTATGCCTGCCACCCTTTTTTCATCCAGGGTTTCGGCTCCATGACGAACGGTGAGAACACGGCCTTCGTGCCGATAAGGGAATACCTTATGAGCAGGGGCGTGCCGGGGTATACGGGCTACCAGAGCGACAGCGAGGTCTTCACGCACATCCTCCACTACACGGTGCGGGAGTTGGGCTTTCCGCTTTCTTATTACAAGGATATAATCACCCCGCTTAAACGCGAGGAGATGGAGGCCAGAATGGACAGGGACGCACTCATAATGATGAGGCAGTCCCTGCGGATGCTCGTTATTGACGGGCCCAACTGCATCATCGGCTTTACGCCCGATGGCAGCTGTTTCATGGTGCAGGACTCAAAGAAGCTCCGTCCAGGGGCGGTAGGAGGCGTAAAGGGCAAGTACGCGTTCATGTCCGAGGAATGCGGGCTTGACAGGGCGGTCCCCCAGAGGGACAGGTCCCTTGACGTGTTCCCCATGAAATACGACTTTGTAACCGTGCCCAGCGACGCGCCGGAGGTAAAGGTTTGGAACCAGTTAAAGGGTCTTTAGATCTGAAGGATAAAAACCATCAGCTCACGCTGAAGGAATTCCCATACATAATCAGGTGGCGGGACGACCGCTGCACCCGGTGTGGCAAGTGCACCGCGGTCTGCCCTGTCAAAGCGATAGTGCCCAATGTCCGCGTGGAACGCGTGGTCAGCTCTGAGGGGCCTTCTCCCATGCCCAAGGTCACCAGGAACGTGGTTTCCATCGTAAGCCAGGTAAACGACATAGACCGCTACTGCACGGGCTGCGCCATGTGCCAGTTCGTCTGCCCCAATGCGGCCATAGAGCCCGAATTCAACCCGGAACACAAGTTCCTGCAGTTTAAGAACAAGGGCGGAGACCCATATAAGAGAGGCGGCAGAAGGAACGACCCCGGCCCCTCCACCCTGGACAAGCTTAAATTCACCCGGATATCCATGCTTACCGACCCGGCCCTGGACGCGGGCAGGCATGAGTTCTACCTGAAGACATTCCTCGGCCGGATACTGCCCCCCGAAAACCTGCCGTTGAAAGTGGAAAACGGCAAGCTGGTGGTGGACAAGGGCCAGGACGTATTTGTGCCGCCCGTGAGGGAAGTCTATCCGATAATGATAGGCAGCATGTCCGTGGGTGCCCTTTCTCCTCCCATGTGGGAGGGGCTTGCAATGGGAGTGGCGTATCTTAACGAGGAGCTGGGGATGCCGGTCGTCATGGCCTCCGGCGAGGGCGGCATGCCGCCAAGGCTCCTGAAATCACGTTTCCTTAAATATTTCATACTCCAGATAGCTTCCGGCTATTTCGGATGGGACGAGATAGTCCGTTCGCTGCCGCACATGGTGGAAGACCCGGCGGCGATAGAGATAAAGTACGGGCAGGGCGCAAAGCCCGGAGACGGAGGGCTTTTGATGTCCTCCAAGGTCCTAAAACTGATATCGAGCATCAGGGGTGTGCCCATGCTCGTGGACCTGGCCTCGCCCCCTACACACCAGACTAAATTCTCCATCGAAGAGGCCGTGGCCAAGATGATACAGTCCATGTCAATGGCCTGGGGGTTCAGGGTGCCGGTCTATCCCAAGATATCGGGCACCAAAACCGCGAAGGCGGTGCTGAATAACCTGGCCAGAAATCCCTATGCCGCGGCGCTTTCCATAGACGGGGAAGACGGCGGCACCGGCGCGGCCTATAACGTCTCGATGGACAAGATGGGCCATCCCATAGCCTCCAACATCAGGGAGTGCTACCTGGACCTCGTAAAGCAGGGCAAGCAGAACGAACTGCCGCTGATCGCGGCGGGCGGCATCGGCAAGAAAGGCAACCTTGCGGCAAACGCCGCCGCCCTCATCATGCTTGGCGCTTCCATGGTGTCTGTCGGCAAGTACCTGATGCAGTCCACGGCAGGTTGCCTGGGCGACGAGAACAACCGCTGCAACCTCTGCAACACGGGCAGATGCCCGAGGGGCATCACCACGCAGGACCCGAAACTCTACAGGAGGCTTGATTCCTCCAGGGTGGCCGAGCGGCTTGTGGATGTGTTCCGGGCCGCGGACACGGAGCTTAAGAAGATATTCGCACCCATGGGCAGGAGCACGGAGCTCCCCATAGGCATGTCCGACGGACTGAGCGTTAATGACAGGGCGATAGCGGAAAGGCTGGGCATCGGCTATGTCTGCTAAAAACGGAATGAAGAGCGAAAAAAACGGAAAGATGGTTTTTTCTTTTTTTGAGATAAAGGGAAATATCGAAGGGGCAAGGGTAAGCTCCCGCGTCCTGGAAGAACGCATCCAGGAGGCGGTGAAAGACGGCGCCAGGGAACTGCATGTGACGGCGGACGGCCAGCACGGCATAGGCGGCCGCATATGGCCCAGGGAGGCCCCGGTGCGCATCACCGTGGAGGGCCCGGTGGGCCAAAGGCTTGGCAGCATGGGGATGGAAGGCACGCATATCGTCGTAAACGGAGGCGCTTCGGACGATGTGGGCTGGGTAAACTGCGGAGCAAAGATCACCGTGCTTGGCGACGTCACCAACGGGGCCCATAACGCGGCGGCCGAGGGCATCCTTTATGTGCAGGGCAGCGCAGGCGCCCGTTCGGATACTCTCACAAAGCATAACCCAAGGTTCGATCCCCCCCAGTCCTGGTATTTCAGGAATGTGGGCGACTCCTTCGCCGAGTTCAAGGCGGGGGGCATCTCCGTGGTCTGCGGTGTCGACTCCAGAGACCCGGACAACGTCCTTGGATACCGCCCATGCGTGGGAATGGTTGGTGGTGTTATCTACTTCCGGGGGCCGATAAAGGGTTTTAGCGCGGCTGACGTAAGGCTTTCCGAACTTGGCGACGAGGACTGGACATGGCTTAAGGAAAACATGAAACCGTTCCTTGAGGCCATTGAGCGTGAGGACTATTACGGACCGCTTACAAAAGACAAGGACGAGTGGAAAAAACTCATGGCCCGCACCCCCGCGGAAAAGGCGCAGGCCAAGAAGAAAAAGGCGGGGTTTGGGGAGTTTTCGAAGGATGTATGGGAGAAAGAGGTGGGCGAAGGCGGCATTTTCGCGCCCTACCTGTCGCATGAAAGAGGCCTTCTGCCTTACATAACAACGGGCGAGGACAGGCGGAACAGGCCCGCATGGGAGAACGAAAAATACAGCCCGCCCTGCGCTTACAGCTGCCCGACCCATATACCTACCCATAAAAGGACCGCCCTCATCAGGGCGGGCAAACTGCAGGAGGCGCTCGAATACGTTCTTCAGTACAGCCCCCTGCCGGCCACGGTCTGCGGACAGATATGTCCGAACCTGTGCATGCAAAGCTGCACAAGAGGGGTTTCGTTTGACTCCCCGTTGAGCATAGACAGGCTGGGCAGCCTTTCGCTTGAAATAAAGGCGCCGAAACCGGCCAAAAAGACGGGCCATAAGATAGCGGTAATAGGCGGCGGCCCGGGCGGGCTCTCCGCCGCCTGGCAGCTTGCGCTGAAAGGCCACCAGTTGGAGCTCTATGAGGCTGAGGGAAAGCTGGGCGGGAAACTTGAGCTCTGCATCCCAAGGGAAAGACTCCCGCAGAAGATCCTTAAAAAGGAACTTTCTAGGTTCGAGGAGATAGGGGTGAAGGTCCATCTGAAGGCGAAGGTGGACAGGAAGAAGTTTGAAAAGATCGCGAAGGGCCACGACGTGGTTGTGGTGGCATGCGGCGCCCACAAGCCCAGGGTAATAACCTTCGAGGGCTCCGGTAACACGGTCACCGCCTATGATTTCCTCCGCGGCATCAACCTGGGGGACAAGCCCAAACTTAAAGGGAAAAACGTGGCCATAATAGGGGCGGGCAACGTGGGCATGGACGTTGCCGTGCAGGCCATGAACTGCGGGGCTGTTTCCGTGACCGCCGTTGACATCCAGAAGCCCGCGGCATTCGGCAAGGAGATGGAGGCCGCCTCTGCCTTGGGCACGAAGTTCCTCTGGCCAAAGTTCACGGAAAGATACGACAAGAAGACCAGGACGCTCCACTTCAAGGACGGCTCTTCGATCCAGGCAGACCTGCTGGTCGTTGCGGTCGGTGAGACTCCGATGGTGGACTTCCTGCCCGAAAATATAGACAGGGACAGAAACGGCTGGGTAAAAGTGGACGGCAACGGCCAGACGACCGAGCCGGGGGTTTACGCTATAGGCGATGCCACAAGGCCCGGTCTGGTGACCAACGCGATAGGGCAGGGCAGGGAAACTGCCGAAGTGATTCATGCGGCCCTTATGCATTACGATTACATGCCGGAGGTAAAATCTCCCATCCCCTATGAGAGGATAAAAACGGTCTATTACGAGGCCAACCGGGCAAGCGCAAAAGAAAAAGAATCCGCTTACGACGCAAAATGTGACGCCAACCGGTGCCTGTCCTGCGGGAGCTGCCGGGACTGCCACATGTGCGAGAACGCCTGCTACTGGGGGGCCATATCAAGGGCCGAAAAACCGGGCGGCGGGTTCGAGTACGTTGTGGACGATGAAAAGTGCATCGGCTGCGGCTTCTGCGCGGGTATCTGCCCCTGCGGCGTCTGGGAGATGAAAGAGAACATATAAGCAGAGGGGCGGGGTTTTTTAATTAATCCCGCCCGTATTTTCCGCTCGGGCTTCATGCCAGCGCGGCCTTTAAAGTATAGGGCCGAGCCCCATACCCCAAAACGTCAGTAAAATTCAGATAGGAACCGGACTACGTCAGAAACTCTTATATAAGCGCAAGTTTGGCGATAAACCCGGCACCCGTTTCTTCAAGGTATCCGGCTAGTGCCCGAAGGTATCCGGCTAGTGCCAGTCTGGCAAAATTCTCAATTGGCGCCCGGTTTGTCCTAAAAAGCAGGCATGTCTAACGAAGCTTGGCAATGACTTCAAGTGATGGCCTGAAGTTTCGAATTGTGGCCCTGAGCGGCAGGAAGCCCAAAGAAAGCAGGAAAACCGCAAGGACTTCAAAAAAAAGGGGAAAATTTTGGCCTCCCAGAACGGAATGGGCGTCCGACGTAAAACTGTCAAAAAGGGGCTTTGCGCTCCCAAGTACCCTGAATCCTTCAGACTCAAGAAGGTCCTTGAGCGAATCCGGACTGAAAAAACTCTTATGAGTGGGGTCGGAGAAAAACCACCAGTTTCTCTTGAATACCCGCCGGCTGAGACTGCCACCATCAGGGGTTATTATATAGATGAGGCCTCCGGGCTTAAGCGCTTTTTTAATCGTCCTTAAGGCGGCGCGGGCGTCGTCAAAATGCTCTATTACATGCACAAGCACGGCAAGATCAAAGAAACCTTCCGGAAGCGGGGCATCCTCTATGAAGCTATTAAAGAACCTGTCAGGTCCAAGTTTATTCCCGATACCGGGAAGACTCTTGAAACGGTCCACGCCCCAGAGATTCATAAACCCTGCCCTGAAAAACCTCTCCATCATAAGACCTGTGCCAAAACCCACGTCAAGTATCTGTGCTTCGCTGGGCAATTTGCCCGCCGCCTTCATCACTCTGTGAAAGCTGTATTGAAGACGGAGACCTGTAAGTGAGCGGGATGATACAAGATATGGTTTGTTACCCTTATTTCCCACGGGACAGTAGTACTCCTTTGCGGGAAAGAGCGATTCTCTCGAAAGCGGGAGAGGTATTTACCATATCGGATGTTTCCGGCCTGATCCTGAAGCGCCTGAACCGGGTCTCAACGTAGCTGATGCGGGCCGGGGACGGAACTACCCGCGACCCGTAATCCATAAATTTCATAAGCGAGCATCTCACCTCTTATAGGAACATCCGGATTTTTGGCCGGTTTTGGGCTTCTTTACCTCAAACCGGTTTAAGTAAAGTTTTTTGGGTTTCGCTGCCCTCGGCCCAAAACGTGCGCTGAACTTAAGCCCACTGCGATCAGATTTTTCTGATCGTATTTCTGCGAAATTATAACAGATATGTAAAGCGCATGTTACGTGGTACATTATTGTATCCTCCGCGTTCGTCCAAAAGTTGGTAGAAACTTGAAATGGGCTTTCCTTTTGCCGTAAAATAAAAGACTAGATGATAAAAGGAGGGATTTAACTGTCATGAAAGAAGGAATACATCCAGACTATAAAGAGGTCCAGGTGATCTGCGCTTGTGGAAACACCTTCACCACGCGCTCCACTGCCTCTGAGATCCGCGTGGACATATGCTCCAACTGCCACCCGTTCTTCACCGGCAAGCAGAAGATCGTGGACGCCGAAGGCCGCGTGGAGAAGTTCAAAAGGAAATACGCTGCGGCAAAAAAAGAAAGCTAGCTTAAAAAACATTCATAAGGGGCAGCCGGCGGTCTTTTTGGATAAAAAGAAAGATACCTCCGGCGGCCCCTTTTGTTTTTAGCGGAAAACAGAAAAAAGAAGATGCAAATGCAAGAGCACGAACATAAACAAAAGCATAAACAAAGCGCAATAGGCGGACAGGCGGTAATAGAGGGGGTAATGTTCAAATCCCGCAAGGGCTGGGCCGTGGCGGTAAGGCAGCCTGGCGGGGGCATAAAGCTGAAAAGCGAACCCCTGAAGACCCATGCGGGTGAGAAGGTACCCTTCATAAGGGGGGTCTTTATCCTCTTTTACACGCTCCTTCTGGGCATGAAGGCCCTTGAGTTTTCAGCGAGAGTGGCCTCGGAGGAAGATGAAAAGCCCCTTTCTCCCGTCCAGATGGGGTTTACTCTTTTAGCCGCCCTTTTGGCGGCGGCGGGTCTTTTCCTTTTTCTGCCGCTTTATACGGCGAAACTGGCCGGGTCGTTCATCCCGGCTGTTGCCGGCAGCGGGTTTCTTTTCAACCTGGTGGACGGCGTTGTCCGCGTTGTGCTGTTTCTTCTTTATATCCGGGCGATCGGCCTCTGGAAGGAGATAGGCAGGATATTTGAGTATCACGGGGCGGAGCACAAGGTGATACACGCCTATGAGGCTGGGCATATGGATATGGAAAAGATCAAAAAGGAGAGCCCTCTGCATCCCCGGTGCGGCACGAGTTTTTTGCTGATAGTGCTGGCGCTTTCGATACTTGTTTTCTCTGTTGTGCCCAGGGACTGGCCTTTTTATATGAAATTCCTTTCCCGGTTTGCCCTGATGCCCTTCGTGGCCGGGCTGTCCTACGAAATGCTCAAGGCGGGCGCAAAGTATGAATCAAACCCCGTTGTGCGCCTCCTTGTGATGCCAGGTCTTGCGCTTCAGAGGCTCACGACGGGCGAACCGGACGAAAAACAACTGGAGGTATCTCTTAAGGCCTTTGAAGGGGTCATGTCTTTTGAAGAAGACCCGTCCGGATCGGGAGAAAAGGTGTTTTAAAAATGAGACTTATTGAAAATCTGGAGGGCGTGGAAAAGCATTACCTGGAGCTTACGGAAGAGCTTTCCAGGCCTGAAGTCATACAGAACAGGGAGCTTTATCAGAAACTCTCCCGTGAGCAGGCGGAGCTCTATCCGCTTGCGGAGGAGATAAAGAAGTATAAAAAACTCCTTGCCGATATGGAAGAGGCCGAGGGTCTGCTGGCCAGCGGCGACGAGGACCTGAAGAAACTCGCCCTGGAGGAACTGGACGAGCTCAAGCGGGAACGTCCGGATTTCGAAAAAAACCTGACCCTCATGCTCATTCCCAAAGACCGCCGGGACGAAAGGAACGTTATCCTTGAGATAAGGGCGGGCACGGGGGGCGAGGAGGCGGCGCTTTTTGCTTCGGAGCTCTTCAGGATGTACTCCAAATATGCGGAAGTCAAACGCTGGAAGGTGGAAGTCATAGACTCCAGCGTCACGGGCCTTGGCGGCATAAAGGAAATAGTGGCCTCCATTCAGGGCAAGGGGGCCTTCAGCAGGCTCAAATTCGAAAGCGGGGTCCACAGGGTGCAGCGGGTTCCCTCCACTGAGGCATCCGGAAGGATCCACACCTCGGCGGCCACGGTGGCCGTGCTGCCAGAAGCTGAAGACGTAGACCTGAAGGTAGAGGAAAAAGATCTCAGGATAGACACCTTTTGCGCGGGAGGGCATGGCGGCCAGAGCGTGAACACCACTTATTCTGCTGTCAGGATCGTCCATATTCCCACCGGGGTAGTGGTGCAGTGCCAGGATGAGCGCTCCCAGCTTAAAAACAGGGAAAAAGCCATGAAGGTGCTGCGCGCCAGGATATACGAGATCGAGCAGGAAAAGCTTGAACAGGAGCGCGCCCGGGAGAGAAAATCACAGGTGGGCACCGGGGACCGCAGCCAGCGCATAAGGACGTACAACTACCCCCAGAACCGCGTGACCGATCACCGGATAGGGCTCACCCTCTACAAGCTGGACCGCTTCCTGGAAGGGGAGATGGATGAAATGATAGACAGCCTGATCGCATATTTTCAGACAGAAAAGCTCAAGGAGATATCAGCCCTTGAAGGGCCTTCCACAGACGGCCACGGCGCTTGAGGCCCTTAAATACGCCATCGATTTTCTTGCGGGCATTGGGATCAAAGAAGCAAAAGAAGAGGCCCGCGCCATCCTTAAAGACGGCCTTGGCATAGACACGCTCATCCTGTACAGGGACAACCCGCCTTTGCCATCCGCAGATGTCCGGAAATTAAACGGGATACTTGAAAGACGAAAAAAGCGTGAGCCCCTTCAATACATACTGGGGTTTGTCTGGTTTTACGGCCTGGAGATAAAAGTGGGGGCCGGCGCGCTCATACCGAGGCCTGAAACCGAGATCCTGGTCCGGGAGGCCCTCGCCCTGGCAAAAAAATTCCGCACGGACAAGAACGGGAAAACGCGCATAAACGTGCTGGACCTTTGCACGGGAAGCGGCGCTATAGCCCTGGCCCTGGCCAAAAACCTGCCGGATGCAGAAGTTACGGCCGTGGACATCTCCGAAGATGCCCTGGGCTGGGCGGAGAAAAACAGGGAGCTAAACGGCGCACAGAACGTCCGCCTGCTCAAAGGGGACCTTTTCGGAGCCGTCTCTAGTGATCAGATGAATGGCTCTATTGGTGATCGTGGGCAGGTGCGCTTCGGCCTTATCACAGCCAATCCCCCTTATATAAAAGACAGGCTCATAGGCTCGTTGGAGCCGGAAGTAAGCTGCTGGGAACCCAGAGTCGCCCTTAGCGGAGGCGAAAGCGGCCTTTTCTTCACAGAGGAGATCCTACGCGGGGCCCCGGGGCACCTTGAACCTGGAGGATATCTGCTTTTGGAGATGGCCGGAGGAACGGATGCCGCACTTCTTTCCGGGCTGTGCACTCAAGCCGGGCTCCTGGTGGAAAACATAGTCAAGGACCTGGCGGGCTGGGAAAGAGTGTTCATAGCCCGGAAGCCGGACCCCGCCGGTGTTTATTGACCTTGGCCCTCCAGACTTTATTGACTTTAGCCCTATTGTCATGTAAATTTTTCATAAATTGGCATTAGCCGCCCCTGAAATCAAAAACAAAAAGCAAAAACTTTGCAAAAAAGACCGGGAAAAAACTTAAAAAGGACCAAATGGCAAAGATAAAAGTCGCTGTCATCGGCGTCGGCAATTGCGCGAGCTCTCTTATACAGGGGATCGAATATTATAAAGGGCTCGGCCCAGGGCACCCGGAGGCGGACCTTGGCCTGATGAACCTTAAAATAGGCCCATACGCTCCGTGGGATATCGAAGTAGCCGCCGCCTTTGATATAGACAAAAGGAAGGTGGGGAAACCCCTTTCAGAGGCCATCTTCGCCGCCCCGAACTGCACCAAACGGATAACCGGCAGCGCTTTTAACAAAAAAGACAAAGAAAAAGACCCCATCGTGAAGATGGGCCATCTCCTGGACGGTTTTTCCGCGCACATGGAGGACTATCCGGAGGAAAAGAGGTTCATCCCCGCCCGCAGGAAGCCCGCCGGCATAGCAAACGTACTGAAAAAGACAGGCGCGCGGATTTTGATAAATTATCTGCCGGTAGGCTCCGAGCAGGCCGTGCGCTTTTACGCCGGGGAGGCCCTCAAGGCGGACGCCGGGTTCATAAACTGCATGCCGGTGTTCATAGCCTCCAATGAGGAGTGGGCCGGACGTTTCGAGGAAAAAGGACTGCCCATAATAGGCGACGACATTAAAAGCCAGATAGGGGCGACCATAATCCACCGTACGCTTGCAAAACTGTTTGAGGACAGGGGCGTAAAGCTGGACAGAACCTACCAGCTGAATGTGGGGGGCAATACGGATTTTCTTAATATGCTTAACGGCAACAGGCTTAAGTCCAAAAAGATATCGAAAACACAGTCCGTCCAGAGCCAGATGAGCGCCCCGTTAAGTGCCGACAACATACATATAGGGCCATCCGATTATGTGCCCTGGCTTCACGACAACAAGGTCTGTTTCATCCGCATGGAGGCGCGCATCTTCGGCAACATCCCCATAGACCTGGAGCTGCGGCTTTCGGTGGAGGATTCGCCAAACAGCGCTGGCGTTGTAATAGACGCGATCCGGTGCATGCAGCTTGCCCTGGACCGCAGGGTGGGCGGGATATTGCACGCTCCCTCAGCCTATTTCATGAAACATCCGCCAAGGCAGTTTCCCGACGCGGCCGCAAAAACAATGGTCCGGGATTTCATTTCGGGGAAATAAACCTTTGATATCTTCCAGACTGGCCCGCCGCATGGAAACGCCGCTTTTGCCCGTCATGAAAAGGATCAAGATAAACCCCAACGCACTGACCCTTGCCGGTTTCTTCGTAACGTCGGCCGGGGCTTTTGTCATCGCTCAGGATCTGCGGGCGGGAGGGATGGTTATTCTGTTTGGCAGCCTTTTTGACAGTTTTGACGGCATGGTGGCGAGGGCCAACGGCAGGACGAGCGCCCTCGGGGCCTATCTGGACTCCGTGCTGGACCGCTATTCGGATGCCTTTATCCTCCTTGGTGTGGCATATTTTTTGAGGTCAAATCCGGTTGCAGTTGCCCTTGCCCTTGGTACGCTCGTAGGCGCTTACCTTGTCAGCTACACAAGGGCCAGGGCAGAGGGGCTTGGGGTGGATTGCAAGGTGGGCCTCATGGAGCGCCCCGAGAGGATAATCCTGGTTACCGCGGGCGCGATCTTCGGGTTTATGGTCCCCTCCCTGTGGGTGCTTCTGGTACTCTCACATTTTACGGCGCTTCAGAGGATCATGCATACGAGAAAGGCGCTGTCCGCCTCAAACGCCAAAACGGCCCGCCCTACGGTCACCATAAAAAAAATTCTCCGGTAAAAAAGGCAGCGGCACGGTTTAGGTAAATTTGCTTTTAAAACCCGCGGTATGATATAACTTATGCACGGCTCCTTGCTCCCTGGAGTAGCAAAAACGGGGGCTATGGCCGCATTAAGGCGGCCTAATATCCAAAAGGAGGTTTCAAAAGGGTGAATTATTACGAAAATATTGTAATCCTCGATGACACGCTTCCAGAAGAAGACCTGCGCGCCGCAATCGAGAAGATCAAGGGCGTAATGCAGGATGCCGGAGGACAGATAGTAAAAACAGATGAGTGGGGCATGAGGAAACTGGCCTACGAGCTCAATAAGCACAAAAGAGGGTTTTACGTCCTTTATAACCTTAAGGCCCCTGCGACCGCCATCCAGAAACTGGAGGAGTTCTACAGAATTTATGACCCGGTGATGAAGCATATGGTTATAAAACTGGAGAAAAAGCAGACCAGGGCCCTCGAAGCGAGCATTCAGGCGGCGGCCGCAGCGGCCGCACCTGCGGCTGCTCCGGTACCTGCCGAAGCTGCCCCTGAGGAAAAGGCGCAGTAAGAAAATCGAAAATGTTCAACAAGGTAATTTTCGCAGGAAACCTGACACGAGACCCTGAGCTGAGATACAGCGGCCAGGGAACGCCGATTTGCAGCTTCGGCCTCGCCGTGAATTCCAGGGTAAAATCCCAGGATGGAAAAGAAGAGGTTCTATTCATAGACATCGTGGTTTTTGGCAAGCAGGCCGAGCCTTGCAGCCAATATCTTTCCAAGGGCAGGCCCGCTCTCGTTGAGGGCAGGCTCCGCGAGCGGCGCTGGGAGCAGGATGGCCACCAGAGGTCAAAGTTCGAGGTGCTGGCCCAGACGGTCCGCTTCCTGGGCAGCGGGGGTGGCAAGCGCCAGACGGAAAGCGCACCGGCGCAGGGATCAGATGCCTATCTTCCTCCTCCGGATGACGCAATCGACGAACCTTTTTGATTTGATTTGATTTGATTTACTCTTTTCAAAAAAGAAAATTTATTTTTTAAAAGCGATAAAAAGGAGAATAGATGAACCCTAGAGTTAGCAAAGGTCCAAGGAAGTTTATGAACAGGAGGAAGTTCTGCAGGTTCTGCTCCGAGAAGGTCGAATTTATCGATTACAAGGACCTGAAGGGGCTGAGGACTTACGTGACGGACAGGGGCAAGATACTGCCCAGGAGGATGACCGGCGTGTGCGCCCTTCACCAGAGAGAGCTCACCAATGCAGTCATGAGGGCAAGGAACATTGCATTACTGCCCTTCGTTGAAAAATAAGACAATAAAAGAAATTTATTTTTTTGAAAATAAACCGGAAGAGACTTTTAGAGTAAGGCACGAATGAGAATACCCAAAACCTGGGTAAGGCCGCTGACCGAAAAGATCATAGGCAAGCTCGTGAGCGAGAGGCTTGTGGAGCCTTCGGCCCCGATGGACACGCTCATAGGGGAGGCTGAGGCCATAATAATCGATGAGCTCATGGTGGAAGACAGGCTCAACGACGAAGTAAGGGGCCTCCTTAAAAAATACGAAAGCGATATTGAAAAAGGGCGGCTGGACTACAGAAGGATGTTCGACCTTACCAAACAGAAGCTTGTGAGGGAAAGGAACCTGGTGCTCTGATGCTATCGGATGAGAAGATAACGCATCTCAGCCACGTGCTGCTCAAGGGGCTTTTGGAAAAGAAGCTGGTAGCGCTGAAAGGGGACGAGGCTGCGGCGCGCAAGATCATAAAAAGGGTCCTGGCCGCCGAGGTCAAGGCCGGCGAACAGATAGACGCCGTTGTAAAAAAGAAGCTGGAGTCCTATTCCAGGAAGATCGTAGAGGGCAGCCCTGAATGGGAGATCCTTTACCGGAAGTTCTACCAGGAAGAGGAAAACAAAAGAGGCCGTTCATAGTATAGCGAGCGTAAGCGAACGAATAAAGAAAAAAAGAGGGATTTTTCCACAAGAAGAGCAGGCGTCTTAGCCGTGCTCCTTCCTCTTGCGGCAGGTTTTTACCTTCGTTATCCCCTTTTGCACCCGGCCCTCTGGTTTACCGCTTCCCTGGCCATCTGCGGATATTTCCTTTTCCGGTCTGTTTATTCTGTAAATAAGAACCCGCTGGACAAAACCGGCTTTTTCATTTCCATTGCCCTGATTTCAGGTGGGCTTTCCCTCACATACCAGTGGGCTGCATATCTCGACATCCCCCTTGCGGTTGGCACCGCCTCCTTTTTCGGCGTCCAGGTCTTTGTGCCCGTCTGGGCGGCCATCGCCGCCCTCGGGGCCAGGGACATTATTCTGCACAGGCCGGGGGCCGTCCCTCTTGTTCTTTTTTCCGTAGGGTCCGGGGCTGTTTCTCATTTTGCCCTCAGGCGGTTCAAGGCCCTGGCGTCCGGCCTTGCGGAGAAGGTTAGCCGTCTGGACGAGGAGAACAGCGAGCCAGGGCTTTCCACCGGGGACCTGGATGTGCTCGGGGCCGCGGAAAAAGAGTTCTCTCAGGCCCTCCTGCTGGCCAGGGAGCTGCTTGAGGCGGATTCGGTAAGCGTTTTCCGGGTGGCGGGAGACGATATCGCCGTTAAAAGCTCCACCTCCACGGGGATAAAACTGAGAAGTGAAGGCATAATCAGGCTTTGTCTTAAAAACAGACAGCCGGTGTGCCTGAGCAAGATGGACCGGGAAGAGCTTTTTTCCCCGGGGTACGAGCATGGTCAGCCTGTCTGCTCCCTTATGGCCGCGCCCCTGGTGCTGGGAAGCACGGTTCTGGGCGTCGCCGCCTGCGACAGCCGGCGGACCGGGGCATTCAGCTTGAGGCATCTGTCCGATTTCCAGAGGTTTTCCGCCTTTTTTGCGGGCATGATGGGCCGGGAGAGGGTCTTTACCGAGATGAAAAGAAACCTGAAGGGCCTTGAGGTCTTCAAGGATGAAAGCTCAAAAATATTAAAACACCTGTCCAAAGGTGACATTGCTCGGGAAGGGGCGCGTGCGGCAAGGAAGATCGCCCCAATGCCGGCAGCCATTTTCCTTAGATCAAAAGACGGCTATGAGCTATCGGCGGCCACAGGTTTTTCGGGTGATTTTTCAGATGATTTTTTAGGTCGGGGCCCGGCCGGGCAGGAGAAAAAAACAAAAACTTTTTTTAAATCCCTGAAAGGCACGCTCATGGCAAACGCGTTTGCCGGGGGGCAGGAGCCCATATATATATCCGATTGCCGGGATTTCCCGGTTGCCGCCTTGCCCTTCGATGGCGGGTTCCAGGTTAAGTCCGTACTTCTTCAACCCCTTTCGGGCGAAGAGGGCGTTCTGGGTGTCCTGGGGATGTTCTCAGACAGGACAAATTCGCTGTCCGCCCATCAGATAGAGCTCATAAAGATGTTCTCAAATCAGTTGGCAGTCTCATTTTGCCGCGCTTTGCTACATGAAAAACTGGCCGTGCTGGCCGAAACCGACGCCCTTACGGGGCTTTTCAACCGCGGTTATTATGAGGAGGCCCTCTCCAGGGAATTCAAAAGGCTGGTCCGCCACCCAAGACCGCTCTCACTGCTTCTTATCGACATCGATCATTTCAAGAAAATAAACGACACTTTCGGCCACACGGCGGGGGATGCGGTGCTTAAAAAAGTGGCTGCCATAATCAAAAATGTCATGCGGGACACCGATGTGGCAGCCCGGTACGGGGGAGAGGAGTTCGTGGCCATCCTGGCCGAAACGGACAAAGCGGGGGCGCAAAACCTGGCAGAAAGGCTCAGAAAGGCAGTCTTCCTGAACCCTATAGATGCGGGTGGGAATACGGTAACCGTCTCCGTGAGCATAGGCGTTGCCTCCTTTCCCAGGGACACCAGCAGCAGGGATGGGTTGGTAGAGCTCGCGGACAAGGCCCTGTACAGCGCAAAGAGCGAGGGAAGAAACAGGGTTTGTCTGGCCAAACAGGCAGATTGACCATTTGCCCCCCAAGCTTATTCCCATGACCATCGTTTCTTTGCGGTTGTGACCCTCATCACTTAAAAACTGTTGCAAGTCCGCGAAACTTTTCATTTTTTTCTTGAAAAAAGAGAAGAGTTTCTGATATTCTTTTGCCAAATGAATAAATAACCTGCGCCGGAGGGTTTAACGGGACGTGCCTGAGGTTGAACATTCAAAAGAGTCTTTCCTGCCGTCTCCCGTGAAGATAAAAGACAACAAACTTGCAAAATTTGTCTTTACTCCGGTTTTTGCGCTCATTTTTGCGGGCCTTTTTTGTGTTTCTTTTGCCCATCCATCCTTTGCAAGCGTAACTTACAGGGTCCGCAAGGGTGACACCCTGGACAAGATCGCCAGACGATACAGAATAAGCGTAAAAAAACTGAAAAAAGAAAATGGCCTTTCCTCCAACAGGCTTAAGCCTGGCAGGAGATTACGGATAATTGCGGAGGCCGGAAGGCGGAGGCATAAAAAAGAAAAGGCCCTCCGGTCCCACCTCTTTGCAAAAAAGCATTTTCAACATATCCGGCATACAAAAAAATCTCTCCGGCATTATGCCAGGCGCCGGTACAGCCATGAGGCAGACGGCCGGGAAAAGAAAATAAGAATTGCAGCTGATGATTCCGCCTCGAATAAGGTGACGGCGTCGCCTCATGGTGAAGTGAAGGATTCTTTTTCTTTCCCAAATGCCACATCGGAAAAGGAAAAAGCAGAAAAGGGGGAAAACGCTTCCGGCAGCGTGGCCCCGGTAAAGATCGCCTCAAGTATGGAGACGGCATCTAATATATCGAAAATTCAGGGTAGCGCTCTTATAAATGCCACAAGCGGAGCCATTTTCAACAGCATACTGGAGAAGGCTGCCCGTTACAACAGGGAGGCGAGGCTGTCTGCCGCTTCCAGGCAGCGCCTGGTCGTTTATAAAGACCGGTACCATAAGGTCCGGAAAGGCGAAACCCTCTTTTCCATTGCCAGGCAGTACGGCACCACCATTAAAAAATTAAGGGAATTAAACGGCTTGAGGTCACGAAGGGCGCGCTTAAGGAGCGGCCGGAGACTCCTCATCAGCCAGAAAGATGCCGTTATGCGGGAGGCGCCCGGCACCTACAGGGTAAAAAGGGGAGACACCTTCCTGAAGATCGCGCGTGAATTCCATCGCGATGCCGAGGAACTGATGGCCTTAAACGAGATGGACTCCGAGGACTTGAGGCCGGGGCAGACCATTATGCTGACGGACAAGGATGAAAGCCCGGCCGTTCAGGCTGACGCCAGGGTATCGGCCCCCCAGATAGAATCGAAATTGGAAGAATTGCAGGACTCCAAGACCTTGCAGACCCTGAGCATGAAAGACAGGCTTATGCTGTTTGCCAAGGTGATGCTCAACATACCATATCGTTTTGGCGGAGACAATTTTTACGGCATAGACTGCTCGGCTTTCGTGCAGAGGGTATTTAAACTCCTCAACATATCCCTGCCTCGCACCGCGAGGCAGCAGTTCAACGAAGGTGTCCCGGTAAGCCTGGATGATCTTGCCATTGGAGATCTGGTTTTTTTCAGGACCTATGCCTCTTTTCCCTCGCATGTCGGCATATACATAGGCAAAAACCTGTTTATACATGCCTCTTCGGGCGGTCATAGGGTGAAGATAGGGAGCCTGACGACTCCCTACTTCATGAAACGGCTGATAGGGGCGAAAAGGCTTTTGTCCGGCGGAGAGCTGCCTATTACCGGAAGCGGCAAGTAAGAAGAAATGGGGAAAAAACAAAAACCCTTTGAACAAAAGCGGGTTTTGGGCTTTTTTTGCAGATTTTTTTGCCGTCCGGGGCAGTATTAGATTTTGCTTGACTGCCTGCCTTCAATATGCAAATATTCAATTAGGAACGTGGTTTTAAAAAACAAAAAAGCAGCAACGCAAAAAATCAAAAATCAAAACTGCTATTTTATTCGCGGAGCTACCCCTTTATGAGGTTCCAGAAATAAAGTGACCGCATCGATAGAGGAACCGAAGCATCCAAACAAAAATTTTTTAAAAAATGGCCGGAAAGTCAGAAAAACCCGAAAGGAGCCAAGATGGCGAAGAAGATTTATGTAGGGAACCTCTCTTACGATGTAACCGAAGATTTGTTGCGTGAGACTTTTGCAAAAATAGGGGAAGTGCAGTCCGCAAAGGTGATAAAAGACGAGATGACCGGACGTTCCAAGGGATTCGGTTTTGTGGAGATGCCATCTGATGAGGATGCCGAGCGCGCCATCTCGACCCTTGACGGCCAGTCGCTCCTGAACCGGCCCATGAAGGTAAGTGAGGCCAGGCCGCTGGCTGAAAGGGGCAGAGGGGAAGGCAGGCCCGGTGGAGGCAGACCCTTCGGGAAGGAAAGAGGCGGCCGGTTCAGATAAAATAATCAGATAAAATAAGGGAAAAGGAAAGACCGCATCAAAAGCACAATCAAATCAAAACAAAAACCGTTTTCAGACGATCCTGAAAAGGACTTCTTGAACGGTTTTTGTTTTCTCTCCGCAAACCCTGAAGGCCCGCACATGGTTTTTATCTCCGGGACAAAATCCTATTATTATGTAGATGACATCCCAGACCGCCAGGAGGACATCTTTTGGTGAGGGATATGCCTGGCCTACGGGGTGGCTGTGATAGATGGCAAGCATCTTCATTCCTTCTTTTCTCAGCTCTTTTTCGATCTGGAGCTGTTGGCGGGGGTCCAGCTCATAACTGACCGCGGAGCGGTCTGCGTTTTTCCCCTGGAAGATGCGCTCAACCAGATCAATGCCTGCGCCCACGGGCCGGGAACCGGTGGGATATCCGGCAAGTATGCCACAGACCTCGTTTTGGGCATCTCCTGCGGCATGGCCTACCATCTGCTCATAAATGCCTGAGGGAATTAACAGTTCCTCTTTCAACGGGAAAAAACCCAAAAAACAAAAACCTCTTTTCGTTCTTCAAAAGAGAAAAAGGCCGGAAAAAACGGCATGGCATTCATGCCCCATAAGTCCCCTTGGGCCCTGTTCAAGGGGGCCTCAGCCCATCTGGCAATATCCGGCGTCGTAGTCCTCGAGTTCCGTGATGGTAGGGTTTTCGCCGCATACGGGGCATTTGGGGTTTCTTGGGACCTTGACCTTTCTGAATGAAGCGGAAAGGGCGTTGTAGATCAGCAGGGCGTTTTTAAGAGGCGCCCCCTGTCCCAAGATTATCTTGAGCGCCTCCGTTGCCTCAAGCGCCCCTATCACCCCCGGCAGTACGCCCAACACTCCAGCCTCCTGGCAGGAAGGAACCAGCCCTGGAGGAGGAGGAGCCTCAAAAAGGCATCGGTAGCAGTGGCCCTCATGCGGAATCAGGGTTGTCACCTGCCCTTCGAAGCGCAATATCGCCCCGCTTACGAGGGGTTTTCTTGAAAGAACGCAGGCGTCATTTACAAGGTACCGGGTGGGGAAATTGTCGCTTCCATCTATGACCAGGTCATATTCTTCGATAATGCCGGTGATATTGTCTTTGTTAAGGCGGCCCTTCAGTGCCACCACATTCACATCCGGGTTCAGCGCCTCGAACGTGCGCTTCGCGGACTCCACCTTGGGCATTCCAATGGTGCTGGTGCTGTGGGCTATCTGCCTTTGGAGGTTGGAAAGCTCCACGACGTCGTCATCCACCAGGCCGATGGTGCCCACTCCGGCCGCGGCGAGATAGTATCCAACAGGGCAGCCAAGCCCGCCCGCACCCACAAGCAGAACCTTTGCCCCGAGGAGCTTTTTCTGCCCCTTGCCGCCCACTTCGGGCAATATTATATGGCGGCTGTAACGCTGTATCTGGGAATCGGAAAATTCCATCTAATCCTTCTCCTTGCGTACGACTATGATCCATTCCTTGGGTCCGGTCTGTTCCACCTTCAGCACCTTCTGCCCATGATCCTGCATGGATTTGGGTATGTTGTGCACGGCCTCAGGGTAATCGAGCACTATCTCCAGCACCTCTCCCAGTTCCATGTCCTCTATGGCCAGCTTGGCCTTAACAAAGGTATAGGGACATACAAGCCCCCTTATGTCCAGATTCCTTTTCTGTCCAGCGTTTTCCATGCGTTCTGCTTCTTCCATGGGATTTGACACCTCTTCCGGCATACGGCTTAACCTCCAGGCTTAAAATAAAAACAGACTTTTTCTTTTTTTTTACAGCAAAAATTTGCCTACTCTTCTCCCTCAACCCGGATCAGGCAGGTCTTACCCGTCACAACCGCCCGCAGGCTGTCTATTTTCTTGAGGGCCTTTCTTACGTTCCTCTCCATTGCCTTATGGGTCAGGATGACAAGGGGCACGGCCCCGCCTTCCTTCCTGCCCTTCTGGATGACCGAGGCTATGCTTATGTTATTTTCCCCGAGCACACCGGATATCTTTGAGAGTACCATCGGGCGGTCCAGCGCGGAGAAGCGGAAGTAGTACATGCTTTCCACCTCGTCCATACGGCGCAGGCCCATAGGCGGACCGGATTTTTTCATTTTTATCGCGCCAAGGCCGCTTTTTGGCGGCGCGCCGCTCATTATCCTTTGCGCGATACCGGCGATGTCGCTTACCACGGCGGAGCCGGTCGGCATGTCCCCAGCCCCTCTGCCGTAATACAGGGTATCGCCTGTCTCCTGCCCGTTCACGTAGATCGCGTTCATCACGCCGTCAACCTTTGAGATAAGGTAATCTTTGGGAAGCATCGTAGGGTGCACGCGCAGCTCCACCTGTCCGTCCGCCGCCTTGGCTATGGCAAGGAGCTTTATCTTGAAGCCCAGCTCCGAGGCGAAGGAGATATCAAGCGGGGTGATGCCGGTTATCCCTTCCGTATAGACCGATTCATAGGACAGCGGTATGCCAAATGCCAGGGAGGCCAGGATAGCGAGCTTATGGGCTGAATCTGCCCCGCCAACGTCCAAAGTGGGGTCGGCCTCCGCGTAACCCAGCTCCTGGGCTTCCTTAAGCACCTTTGAAAACTCCACCCCCTCGTTTGTCATCTTTGTGAGGATGTAGTTGGAAGTGCCGTTTACGATGCCGTAAACATAGTTTATTCGGTTAGCTATGAGCCCCTCGCCCAGGGCCTTTATTATCGGTATCCCGCCGCCCACGCTCGCCTCAAAGCCGACGTTTACGCCGCATTTTTTGGCCGCCCCGAATATCTCCTGCCCATGTTCGGCCAGAAGGGCCTTGTTCGCCGTAACGATGTGCTTGCCGTTTTTGATCGCCCGCATCATGAGCTGTCTGGCCACACCAAGCCCGCCGATCAGCTCCACGACAATGTCTATATCAGGGTTGTCCGTTACCTGACGGGCATCGGTGGTGAGTACGTCTTTCCCAAGGGCTATGCCACGGTCTTTCTTGATGTCCAAGTCCGCGATCTTTTTGAGAGTAACGGGGAATCCGAGTCTGGCGCTTAAAAGATCTTTGTTTTCAACAAGTATTCGGGCGGTTCCGCTGCCTACAGTGCCGAAACCCAGGATGCCTACGTTTACCGTTTTTTTGATCTGCCCGGTTTTTTTGTTCTTGTTTTCTTTTTCTTTTGCCATCGCCCCGTTATTCCTCCCGGCTATTCCCCTTTAAAATCAAAATATTATCACAAACGCCGGGGTTAAGGCAAAAAGGAGGAACGGCAAAAAAGAAATTCAGGGAAGACCCTCCCATGAAGAGCAAGTCATCCTGGAGCCTCTTGATTGACAAACACAGCGTCCGGTAGCACAATAACCGGAAATTCGGGAGGGGAAAAATTGAAAATCTCCGGTCTTTTTGCCGTGTTTTTTTTACTGGCAGTTTTTTTTATAAGCGGCTGCGGATGGAAAGTTGATCCCTCCCAGCAGGACGTAAGCAACAATCTGCATATCAACAATAATGACCCTTCCTCCTCTTCAGTGTCCGTGGCCGGCATATGGCAGGGCACCTATGAAACCGCGAAGGGCCAAATCTATTCCGTCACCGGCATCATAGACTCCTCCGGAGAGGCCCGGTTTGCCCTTTCAAGCGGCACTAACTTCGTGGGCGGTGTAACCACGTCAAACGCCAGCATCAACGGCCCTTTCAACGTCTATGATCCATCAGGCATGGTCAATGGCCTCACCTCCCTGAGCGGCAGTTTTTCCAGCGCAGCCATAATAGCCAAATACGCGATGCCCTCCGGCCCCACAGCCTTTTATAACGGCACACTCAACGTAACACCAAACGCGGTCTATTCAAATCCTGCGGACCTGGCCAGCGTAGGCGGCAAATGGGATAACACCGCCGATGGCCTCTATTTCAGCATCGATGGCACTTCCGGCTTGTTCACGGCCAACAATACCCTGAATGGCTGCTTTTATTCGGGGGATATCACTGTGCCGGACTCATCCAAAAATGTCTATGCGCTGACGCTTTCGATCAGCGGCTGCGGCAAGGATGGAAGTTACACTGGCCTGGGCTTTATCAACGGGGACAGCTTTACTTATTTAATTTCCAGCCCGCAGCAGGCATCTTCCGAAACTCTGGCAAAACAATAACCAACCGCAGCCTCTCCTTCCCGTTCCTTTTTTGCCTGCAACGGCGGAAGCTGATAGCATTTGGGTGATGAACGCCCTTTCCGCCCTGGCCGGTGCGGCCCTTATACTCATTGTTCTTATCGAGGGTTTTGAGACCGTAGTGTTGCCCCACATTGTTTTCCGCCGTGTACGCCTGACCAGGTTTTTTTACAGGGGCACCTGGAAGGCCTGGTCCTTAATGGTCTGCGGTGCATTTGCTCCGGGAAGGCGCAGAGAAATTTTCCTCAGTCTGTACGGGCCGCTCTCACTCATTATTCTCCTTGGCCTGTGGGCCGCTCTTCTGGTTTCGGGTTTTGCGCTCCTCTACTATTCCATAGCCGGAGTTTTTGGGGGCGCTAAAACGGGTAATGCCGGTTTCTCCGGATGCCTGTATTACAGCGGCACTACCTTCTTCACCCTGGGGCTGGGGGACGTCCTTCCCATGGCTCCCTGGGCAAAGGCGCTCACTGTGCTTGAGGCCGGTACGGGGTTTGGGTTCCTTGCGATCTTCATAAATTATCTGCCGCCCCTGAATCAGTTTTTTTACAACAGGGAGACCCCTGTTTCAGCGCTGAGCGCCCGGGTGGGCGCGCCGGTCTCGGCCTTTGCGATACTGGACAGGCACATCGCCGGACAAAACCTGGATGTCCTCCATCAATTGCTCTATGACTGGGAAAGATGGGCCTCGGAACTTCATGAAAGTCACCTTGCCTATCCGGTCCTGGCCTATTTCCGTTCAGAGCATGAAGACCAGTCCTGGCTTATGGCGCTTACCGCCGTCATGGATACCTGCGCCTTCATCATGTCCGGCATGGAGGGGGCGTGCAAATGCCAGGCGGAGCTGACCTTCTCCATGTCCATGCATACGCTCACGGACCTGTCCTCGGTCTTTCATTGCCCCCCGGTACGTCCTGATAGCCCCTCTGTACCTGATAGCCCGCCGGTACATGAAAGATTATCTCCCGGTGAACTGGACCACATTCGTTTGAAGATGCTGGAGAAAGGTTTTTCGGGGCTGCCGGATGCCGGTGACATGCACAAAAAACTGGCGCAATTGCGCCTGCGGTATGAGCCATATGTCCAAGCCCTTGCAAGCCGCTTCCATATGGCCGTTCCTCCCTGGGTCCGTAAAGCGCAGGCGGAAAAATAAAAAATAAAAGGAAAACAAAAAACAAAAATTTTCCATTTTTGAAATACTAAAGCGGTATGGGAATTTTTATCCGGCATTTATCGATAAAGAAGCGGACATTTACCAACAACCTGGTCCGCTTGAACTCCCTCGCTTTTGCCAGATGGAAGTTCCTGCCCGGAATGTCTTTTAAAGCGGAGGAAAAGTGGTGGGCCGGAGGCAACCGGGGCAGGGGCCATAACGGGCTGGATCTGAGGTTTTACGAGACGGCAGACGGGGAGGTAAAAACGCTTTCCGAAGATACAGAGATACCCCTGATCCACATGGGTAAAATAATAAAAATAATTCCTGACTTCATTGGGCACAGCCTCTTTGCAGAGCACGTAAAAAACCCTGGCGGCGGGAAACGGCTTTTCATCATTTACGGCCATATGACTCCCGAAGCGGGGATAGAGAACAGGCAACTGGAGAGCGGCTGCGTTATAGGAAGGCTTGCTCCTTCCAAAGGTGTCGTCCCCACGCACCTGCACATCTCCATCGCCCTTGTGCCCGAAGATATCCCCCTTGAAGCCCTCGACTGGGAAACCCTTGACGCCGCGCAAGGCGTGTTGTTTTCAGACCCGGAAGAGGTTATATAAACATCTCCATCTCCTTGACATTTCCCGTTCCTGGCCGTATAAATAAACGATGGTTACATCGGGGGATTTCAGGGTTATCTGGTTTGTCTTTTTCAATATAACGCTTGCCTTGTGGACGGGGGGCATCGGGATATTCACTTTTCTGGCCACGCCCGCCATATTCAAGTCCTTTCCCAGGGACACGGCAAGCAGCATAGTGGATAAGCTCTTTCCGCTTTACTTTCCTTATAACCTCATCACATCCTTTTTTGCCCTGGTCTTTTTCCTGGCCTCCGGCGGAGGCGGCATTTCCGTTGCCCTTATTGCCGTTGCGGTGCTTGCTAACCTTTTTATTGTCTTTATACTCTATCCCTCCATAAAGAAAACAAAGCGGGAGATCGCCTCTTTTGAAAAGACGGACCCCTCATTGCCCGCCAGAAAACGGTTCAGCAGGATGCACGCTGTAAGCGCTGTCCTGAACCTGCTTCTTCTGGCCCTTGGGCTTACGTTGATAGTCATCCAGGCTGCCGGGTAATGTTCAATTACCTTAAAAAAATTTGAAAAATAAACCGCATATCTGATAAATTTGAACTATGCTTGAAAAATTCCCCATAACTCCAGAGGGTTACAAGAAGATGCAAGAGGAGCTGGAGAGGCTCCTCAAGGTCGAGAGGCCCAGGAACATAAAAGACATCGAGGAAGCGCGCGTCCACGGGGATCTCTCCGAAAACGCGGAGTACGACGCCGCCAAGGCGCGGCAGTCCTGGATCGAGGGCAGGATAGCGGAGCTTAAACAGAAGGTCGCCCTGGCCCAGGTGATAGACCCCTCCAAGATAAACCAGAGCAGGGCCGCTTTCGGGGCCACCGTAAAGGTCCTGGACACCGCCGCTGACGAAGAGTATGTATTTTTTCTTGTGGGCACGGATGAGGCGGACGTCAAGCTGGGAAAGATATCCATAAGCTCCCCGGTAGGCAGGGCGCTTCTGGGAAAAGAAGTGGGAGACACCGTCACTATAAAGGCCCCGGCCAGGACCATCGAGTACGAGATCCTTGAAGTCAACTTCTGCTGATACCCGTCTTTTCAGAGCTGCAATCAAGACAAACACAAGATTAAACGATTCGAATTTCATTTTGGGTTTTTCTGCCCCTGATATTGCGCTCCCCAAGGCCGAACCCGGCCAGTTCTTCATGTTCGGGGTAAAAAACTGTGAGAAAGACCCGCTTTTAAAGCGTCCCTTCTGCTATTTCAGGAGAAGGGGAAATACGCTGGAGATACTCTATCGCGTGGTAGGCAAGATGACCTCCATCATGAAGGGGCTAAGGCCGGGAGATGAGGTTGAGGTCCTTGGCCCGCTGGGCAATGTTTACCCTATGGCGCAGGCCGTATGTAAAACCCCCCTGGTAATTGCCGGGGGTGTGGGCATAGCGTCGGTCTATCCGCTTATTGAGCGGTTTAAGGGAAGCGCCATCCTTTTTTATGGCGGGCGCAGCAAAAAAGAGATCCTTTTGCGCAAAGAGCTGAGAGCGATCTCAAAAAAACTTGTTGTCGCAACCGATGACGGCTCCATGGGTTTCAAGGGCACGGCCGTGGACGCGGCCAGAGATTTTTTGAATGGCAGAAACCCGGATGATTTTGTCCTTTATTCCTGCGGGCCAAACGGCATGCTCAAGGCTGCAAGCGCGCTTGGCATACAGGGTTATATCGCGTCCGAGGAAAAGATGGCCTGCGGCATAGGCGTCTGCCTGGGCTGCGCCGTAAAGACAAAAGAGGGCTATAAAAGAGCCTGCAAGGACGGGCCGGTCTTTAAGACGGGGGAGATCATTTTTGATTGAGAGGCTTGTTCAAAAAAAACGAAAAATGCCAGGAGATCCGTTTTATGCCAGCCCGGGAAAATAATAATAATAAAAGGCTAGAAGTTAAGCTTGGCAGGCTGAAACTCAAAAACCCGGTGATGACGGCATCAGGCACGGCGGGCTACGGGGCCGAGCTGGCGGAATTTTTTGACCTCTCAAAACTTGGCGCGATAGTGTTGAAGGGCATCTCGCTTACCCCCTGGCAGGGCAATCCGACCCCAAGAATAACAGAGACCCGCTGCGGTATGATCAACTCCATAGGGCTTCAAAACGTGGGCCTGGACGCATTCCTCAGGGAAAAACTGCCTTTTGTGAGGCAATGGGACGTGCCTGTGATCGCAAACATACTTGGCACCAGCGCCGCTGAATACACAAGACTTGCAAGCGCGCTGGAGGAGGCGGGTGTGGATGGCATAGAACTTAACGTCTCCTGCCCAAATGTAAAGGAAGGCGGCATCGCCTTCGGACTGGACCTTAAAAGTTTCGCTTCCCTTGTGCGCGCTGTGAGGGCCAGGGTAAAAAAACCCGTGCTGATAGTAAAACTCTCTCCCGGGGCGCCCGGCATTGAGGAGTTTTCGCGGGCCGCGGAGGGCGAGGGGGCGGATGCCATCTCCCTTATAAATACCATACCCGCCATGGCCATAGACGTAAATACCCGAAGGCCGCTCATTAAAAACAGGATCGGCGGGCTATCCGGGCCAGCCATCAAGCCCATAGCCGTGAGAATGGTCTATCAGGCGTCAAAGGCGGTAAAAATACCGGTTATCGGCATGGGCGGCATAACGACAGGGGAAGACGCCGTGGAGTTCATGCTTGCAGGGGCCACCGCCGTGGCCGTCGGAACTGCCACCTTCATGGACCCGATGGCCGTTTTGAAGGTGGTCCAGGGAATAGGGGCCTGGATGGAGCGCCACGGAATAAAAAAGGCCTCCAGCATAACCGGCGCGATGCTCACCTGATTTTTTAAAAAAATAAATAAAGATGCCCATAACCTTCACAACGGACTTTGGCCTTAAAGACGGTTTTGCCGGGGTGATGAAAGGCGTGGTCCTTGGCATAAACCCTAAGGCATCTATCGTGGATATAAGCCACGAAATAGATCCGGGCAACATCCGGGAGGCCATGTTCGTGCTTGAAACCTCGGTCAAATACTTCCCGAAGGGCTCGATTCACGTTGCCGTTGTGGACCCCGGCGTGGGCTCCGGACGCAGGGGGCTGGTCATTCGTTTGAGCGGGCGCGCGGGCGGGTTTCATCTTGTGGGGCCGGATAACGGTATTTTCACTCCTTTTTTAGGCGCTGCGGAAAAGATAATAAGCATAGAGCGGGAGAAATTTTCCCTCCGGGGAAAGAAAAAAAGCAAAAAGGATTTTAATTTTTTTCAGGGGAGCACGTTTGACGGCCGGGACGTCTTTGCCCCGGCTGCGGCATGGCTTTCTAAAGGCGTGAGGGCGGAGGAATTCGGCCCGGAGGTAAAAGACCCCGTGAAACTGTCCCTCCCGGAGCTTGCCTTTAAAGGCGGAAAGGTCTTCGGCTGCGTCCTTCATGTGGACCGCTTCGGCAACTGCATAACCAATATAGATGCGGGCTGGCTTTTAAAGCTGGGGAAAGAAAAAGAGCAAATCCGGATAAAGGCAAAGGGCCTCACTTTTGGCATCGCGAATTTTTATCTTCAGGCCGGAGACGAAAAAACAAAAACAAAAACAAAAGCAAAAAATCTTTATGGCATCGTTAACTCAAGCGGGCTATTGGAGCTATTTGTCCCAGGGGGAAACGCAAGCCGGAGGCTGGGCCTTGCGCCATGGACGCCCGTAACGGTTTTTTGATCTTTTTTATTCAGGCTCCAAATGGAGATTTTCTCTTATGGCTACCAGCAGCCTGTGTGATATGTATCTGTTGCCATCTTCGCCCACCTTTATCGAGAGCTCTGTTGCCCCAGCGGATATGGAGCTGAGCTCGCTGTTTGCCGCGTCTCCACTGGCAAGCTCGCCCAGGACCACGCCTGAAAGGCTGCCGCTTGCCGCCTTTGTTATTTTTACACCAAAATCCTTATATGCGGCAACCACGGCGGCCTGCACATCTGCGATGGGCCGTTCTATCCTGGAATTCAGGCGCCCTTCGTTGTAGATCTCGCTTCCGGTCGTCTGCTGGTTTTCATATTCGATAACGCTGCATCCGCAGACAAGAATGGCGCAGAAGGCCACGGCAAGAATAAGGAAAAACCTGTTTTTTTTCATTTTCATTTGCCTTTTGCCAGGCCCTCCTTCCAGCCCAATTATTACAGGGATTTAAGGCACAGTCAATTTCTTGGTTTCTTGGTTCGATACCCTGCTAGCTTGCTACAGGGTGATTCATTTTTATTTTTTTGACAGGATTTTTGCCAGGTCTGCGGCGAAAAGGGAAAGCGATTCGTCCCTCGCGCCCATGATAACGAAGCTGTCCCACTGGCCGGCCATATCCAGCACATCCTGCCTGCCGGAGACGGCGGCGGCGGACTTCCCCGTCTCCCGCACCCCGCAGGCGATGTCCTCGCTGGTGATGTCCATGCTCACCGTTCCGCCCTGGTAAAAAATGGGCAGCAGGACAAGCTGGTCTTCCTTCCGCAGGTTTTGGGCGAAGGCCTCTATGTACTCTTTTTTCATCATCCTGACCGGGCCGAAACCGTGGGGCTGGAAAACGTAGCATACCCGGTTTTTGACGGCCCTTATGGCCTCCATGAAGCAAGCGATCTTGTGGGGATTATGGGCGTAGTCGTCTATAACGAGCTTTCCCCCCTCGTTCAGGTGCACGTCGAACCGCCTGTCTATCCCGGTGAACCTGGACATGGGCTCCGAGATCGTACCAAGCGGAACGCCCAGCGTATAGAGCACGGCGATGGCCGAAAGCGCGTTATAGATGTTGTAAATGCCTGGAAGGTTGATTGTGAAGTCAACTCCGTCAACCGTGAACTGGGAGCCGAAAGGCCCAAGCCGGATCTGGCTGGCCATGAACCATGCGGTCGAATGGATGCCGAACGTTACCGCCCCTTCAAGAGAAAGCCCGCGCAGATTGCTGTCATCGGCATTTATTATCACGTTGCCCCTGGTGTTTTGGGCAAGGGCCCTGAACATAAGAGCGGTCTCCTCTATCCCCTTATGGTCCACGTCCAGATTGAGGATGACCGAGTGGAGCGGCCTGTAGTTCACGATGCTGCCATCGGACTCGCACGCCTCCAGCACTAACCACTCGGAGTTGCCCTTGGGCCATTCAGGTTCACCTTTGCGCCATTCGGGTTTACATTCGGACATCCCGCCGGTATTCAAAAAATCCGTGTTTGCAAGGGAGTTGCCAGGGTTGCCCCCATTTTTAAAAGCCTTCACCCTTCCGCCCCCTATGAAATTGGGCCCCAACCCCAGTTCCCTCATAAGGAAAGCCAGAAATCCGGAGGCGGTCGATTTGCCGCTTGTACCTGCTATGGCGATCGTTTTAAACCCGGCTGCAAGCTCCGCCAGATATTGGGGCCTGGTTTTCAGGAGGACCCCTGTGGAGCGGGCCTTCACTACCTCCGGAGTCCCTTCCTCAACCGCCGTGCTCATCACCGCAAGATCAAGAGAGCCGTTTATTCCGGAGCCGTTCTGGGGCAGTATCCTGATATTCTTTCCCTTCAGAAATTTCGCCACAGGGTGTGCGGGGTCTAGGTCAAAGGCCCTGTCCGAGCCGCTTACCTCGTGTCCCCTGTCAGCCATGAAGCAGGCGATGGCCGAAACTCCGCTTCCGCCTATGCCTGAGAAAAATATCTTCAAGTGATTTTTTGGATTTTTTTCCATTTTCTTTTGTGTTTTTTTTACGGAGACGGCTGCTGGTTCTGGGGAGATATCTCGTTTATTTTCTGCTGTCCGGCCATGGAAGACGGGCTGGAGGAGGAATTGGATAAAGGAACGTCTGAGTTCGAGACAGCTGCGGGTGATGCCGAGTTTTGGACGCCGCCCGGCCCTTCCTTCTCCATGACGCTTACCGCCTGGTCCAGCTCCCTGACCACGCCGCGCTTCACCATTATGTCATAGATGGCCTTTGAGCGGCGCTTTACAAAGCCGGTTGGTCTCAACGGGGAGAACCTGATAGGGTTTGGCAGGATTGATACAAGCCGCGCAGCCTCACTGGGCGTAAGCGCACTGGCCGGTTTCCCAAAGTAATGGTAGGATGCGGCCCCGATGCCAAAGATCCCGTCGCCCCACTCGGCAACGTTCAGGTAGAGCTCAAGAATCCTTCTTTTGGATAAGTCCCTGTTGAGCCTCCATGCCAGTATGGCCTCCTTCATTTTCCTCAGAAGGTTCTTCGATGGCGAGAGGTACAGGTTTCTGGCCAACTGCTGGGTTATGGTGCTTGCCCCGAATTTGAACCTGCCCGCCTTGATGTCCTTCACCATTGCGGCCTCCATCGCGTCAAAATCGAACCCGTTATTGCGCCAGAACCGGTCGTCCTCGCTTATGAGGACCGCCTTTTTCAGATAAGGCGATATCCTTGAATATGGCACCCATCTCTGGACAATTTTTTTATCATAAAGACCCTCTTTCCTCCACTGCTTTTCCCTGTAGAGCATAAAGGCGGTCTTTCCGGGGCGTTTTTCTTTCAGGGCAGCTACATCCGGGTAGAAAAAATAAACGCATGTGTCCAGGACCAAAAGCGCCAGGAGGACACCGATAACAACCTTTATTTTTTTCATGCGTTTTTTCTTTTTTAGGACTTCTTTACAAAATCGCCGAAGGCCTTGAGGATTTCAAGCCCCGTTGCCTGGCTTTTTTCCGGATGGAACTGCACGGCAAATACGTTGTCCTTCCAGACCATGGAGGTGTACTCTATCCCGTATTCGGTGGTCGTGGCCGTTATGGCGGGGTCTTCCGGAGCGACGTAATAGGAATGGACAAAATAGAAGCTCGCCCCGTCAGGCCCGTCAGGAATGTCCGCAAGTATGGGGGGACGTTTTTTAATGTTAATGGTGTTCCAGCCCATGTGCGGGACTTTAAGTTCGGGATTTTCCGGAAATCGCAGGACTTTTCCCTTAAAGACGTCAAGCCCTTTGTGTATGCCAAATTCGTGGGATTCGGTAAATAACAACTGAAGCCCCAGGCAGATGCCCAGGAAGGGCTTCCCGGCTTCTATGGACCTTACAATGGGCCCGGCCAGTCCCTGCTCCTCCAGGTTCCTCATGCAGTCCCTGAATGCCCCGACGCCTGGGAGCACTACCCCACTGGCCTCCCGGACGTCCGCGGGGCTGTTCACCACGCGTGCCTCCACGCCCACCTTGGAGAACCCCTTCTGGACGCTCCTTAAGTTCCCCATGCCGTAATCGATGATAGCGATCATTACGAACTAATTATAACTCAAAGAAGAGGTCTTCCGGCAAATGGCGCTGCGACTGTGTCTTAGATGATAAATGCCAGCAGACCCAGGCGGCTTTCGCTTTTTGGGCTTCTTTTGGACCAATGCATGGTCTCTTTCTGCAGGCGCGCGCCTTAACTCATGGCGGCGTTTTGTGAAAGAGGGTTATAATTTAGATATGGCTATATCCAAACAGAAAAATCTACCAAAAAATCTAAAAGTTCAGGAGTTCATGGCGATAAAAGAGGAGCCCTATTACCTGCCCATGGGCAAGGAAATAAAGCTCTTCGAGGCGGCCTGCAAGAACATGATACCGGTGCTGCTGAAGGGCCCTACCGGCTGCGGCAAGACCCGCTTCATGCTCCACATGGCGTGGAAGCTTGGAAGGCCGCTGGTGACGGTCTCCTGCCATGACGACCTTACCGCCTCGGACGTGGTGGGCAGGTGCCTGGTAAAGGGCGGCGAGACCATCTGGGTTGACGGCCCGCTTTCACGGGCGGTCAAGGCAGGGGGCATCTGCTATCTGGATGAGATAGTGGAGGCCAGGAAAGACACAACGGTTGTCATCCACCCCCTGGCTGACGACAGGCGCATATTGCCCGTTGAAAAAAGAGGGGAAACGCTTACCGCGCCGCCAGAGTTCATGCTCGCCATCTCATACAACCCCGGCTACCAGAGCGTCCTTAAGGAGCTTAAGCAGAGCACAAGGCAGAGGTTCATGGCCCTTGAGTTCAAATATCCGCCGGAGGAACTGGAGGTAGAGATAATAAGGCATGAGTCCGGGGCGGACGAGGCCCTGGCAAAAAAGCTTGTCATGTTCGCGGGCAAAACGCGGAACCTCAAGGACCGCGGACTCACCGAGGGCGCAAGCACAAGGCTTCTGGTGCACGCCGCAAGGCTCATAAATTCAGGTATCGAGCCGGTAAAGGCGTTCGAGGCCGCCATCAGCCTGTCCCTTACCGACGACGCGGAGATGCTTGAGACGCTGTCCGAGATCCTGGACTCAATACTTTAAATGGGGAAAGACGAAAAACAAAAACCCTCTTTACCTCCCGCAACAAAAGGCGAAGATGAAAATAGATCAGCAGGAAAAGTAAAAAGCCTGGAAGAACAAGGGAAAAAACCGTTGCCTCAAAAATGCATCCCCACCCCTGTCTACCCTGAACAAAAGCATCTGAAAGAAAAAAGCGGGGATTACGCCTGCCTTAAGGACGAGCTGGCCAGGAATTTGAGGCTCAATTTTTTTGAGGAGGCGGAGATAGAAAAACTGCTTGGCGGGATCGACGCCTTCGTGGACAAAAAACTTTCCCGCAAGGTGGCGGCGCTTTGCTGCCAGCTTTCAAACACGAGCTCCAACCTGGTTGAAAGGACGCTTGGGCACATAAGGAGCGCGCAGGCCGCGCTGCACGGGGCGGAGCTTGAGACCTGGCTGTCCCGGGCGTTCGACCTGCTTGATTCTTCAGGGCTGCAGCAGGCGGTAAGTTTCATCTCAAAAAGCGGGCCGGACGATCTGGAAAAGATATTTGGAAACAACTTTGCGGTGAAGCTGGAAAGCGTCTCATCCAGGCTGGAGCTGTACCTGAAGGGCATCTCCGGCATGGACTTCCGGGTTGCGGCATCCGGCCTAAAAAACGTCTGCTATACCGATTCTTCCACGATATACCTGCCCGAGCGGCTGGATACGTTCTGCGGGCCCGGAGAGAACAAAAACCTCCTTTTATACAGGCTCATGGCGGCCCACAAATGGGCGCAGGTGGCCGAAGGCACACTGGCCCCTGGATTTGAAGGCACATCCTCCCTTGAAAACTCCGGATACAAAAAACCCTCAGCAGCGATGGAGGCGGAAGCGCCCACCAACCCCCTTGAGCGGTTTCTGTTTTTTGCAGCCTTCGGGGACAGGGATTTTGCCCTGGACCTCTACAATATCCTTGAGGCCATCAGGCTGGATTCCTTTTTGAAAAAGGAGACCCCTGGGCTTTTTGAAAAAGCAAAAAGCCTGAGGCTGATGCTTCTTGAAAACAGGGACCTTCCCGCTGAGCTGTCGCAAAAAGAGAAAGAGAAAAAAACCTTTATTGAGGGCCTTTTTGAGCTTTATCTTGCCGAGGGGGCTGAAGACGCTCCTTACAAGATGCCCTCTGACGAAATGCTTTTGCCGCGGAAAATATGGAGTGAGGCCCGGAAACATAGGTACGCCGGGGAGTCCGCCCTGGCGGCTTTTGAACTCTGCCGGATGGCGGCGGATATTTTTTCTTTTTCCGCTCCCGGCAGCTATGAACCGGCAGACCTGCTTTTTATAGGCCGGCTAAGGCCTGATGAAGTGGCCCGGGAGGAATACGCCAGGCAGCTTGCCCTTCAAAGGAAGTTTGAGGGGATAGTGGCCAAGATAATGGAAATGCCGGAGATGCTGCCAGAGCCCGCCAGGTCCGGGGAGAAAAAACGCGCTCCGTTCAAGCCGCCGGAACCGGGCAAGACGTATCTGCTTATAAGGGGAAAGCTAATAGAGCTTGAGGAAGAGATGCTGCGGAAGATATCAGCCGGCGGCAGCCCGGCTTCCGGAGGGGTTTTGGTGGACGGGGCCGCGGCCGGTGGCAGGCACGTCTACAGGCTGTCTGATCTTTTTGATCTTGCCGGGAAGGAGGAGCCCCCCGGGGCCTCCGTGGAAAAGGCAAGTGGCCTTAAATATGATGAGTGGGACTATCGGCGCGGCGGATACAGAAAGGGTTGGTGCACTCTTTATGAACAGGATGTCCATGCGGGGCATGGGCCGTTCGTGGAGCAGACGTTAAAGAGATATGGGGGATATGTCACCGCGCTCAGAAACAAGTTTGAGCTTCTCAGGCGGGAGCCGCGGCTTCTTCGCCGCCAGATGGACGGTGAGGACATAGATATGGACGCGATGGTGGAGGCCTTGGCCGACATGAAAGCAGGCCTTCTTCCCTCGGGAGAAGACCTCTTTGTCAGGTACGAAAGGAAGGAGCGGGACATCGCGGCGCTTTTTCTTCTGGACATGAGCGGATCTACAAAGGGATGGGTGAACCAGGCGGAGAAAGAGTCCGTGGTTCTCATGTGCGAGGCCCTTCAGGCCCTTGGCGACAGATACGCCATATATGGATTTTCAGGCATGACCAGGGGCAGGTGCGATTTCTACAGGATAAAGAGTTTTGAGGAGGTGTTCGGACCTGCGGTAAAAAAGAGGATAGCGGGCATAGACCCCAAGGATTACACCAGGATGGGGCCCGCCATAAGACACGCCAACTCAATACTGGAGAAGACCGGTGCAAAGACGAGGCTCCTCATCGTGCTTAGCGACGGCAAGCCGGAGGACTATGACGCCTACAAGGGGGATTACGGCGTGGAGGACACCAGAAAGGCCCTGATGGAGGCCAGGGAGCGGGGGGTTCATCCGTTCTGCATCACGATAGACAAGGAGGCCCGCTCATATCTTCCCCGCATGTATGGGGCCGCAAATTATATACTTATAGACAACGTAAGGAAACTGCCCGGCCGGATACCGGAGATATACCGGAGACTTACTGCATGAAAAGCGGAAGATTAATTTCAATCGTCTCAAAACAAGAGGGGTCTGTCTGAAAAACGAGAGATAAAATAAACAGGAAAATAAAAATAAAAAGATCGGGGAGATTCAAAAATGGCGAAGACACTTTTTGCAAAGAGAAGGCGGGCAGCTTAATGGAGCACATCAGGATCGGGAAGACAAAAAGGCTGCTCGCCGGACACCAGTGGGTCTTTTCAAACGAGCTTGCCCAGAGCCCCGCGGGTTTCACGCCGGGGCAGCTCGTCGAGCTCCATGATAACAGGGACAATTTTCTTGGGGTGGGATATGTAAATCCTCATAGTCTTATCGCCATCCGTGTTCTCACCAGGGAGCGTGAGGAAATAGACGCGGCGTTTTTCAGGAAACGTATGCTGGAGGCGGCCCGTTTCCGGGAGAGTTTTTTTGTCAAAGGGGCCAATGCCTTCCGGCTGATCTACAGCGAGTCCGACCGCCTGCCGGGCCTCATAGTGGACAAATACAACGACGTCCTGTCCGTACAAATACTCACCGCCGGGATGGAGGCGCTGAAGGAGATGGTGCTCGAAAGTCTGCACGGTCTTTTTTCTCCCAGGGCGATAGTCTTTAGGAATGACAGCCGGATGAGGACGCTTGAAGGGTTGCCTCTTTACAAGAAGGTAGCGAAAGGGGAACTTGGTCCGTTGCCCGTAATAGAAGAGGAAGGCGTGATGTTCGAGGTAGACCCGCTGGAGGGGCAAAAGACAGGTTTTTTCCTGGACCAGCGCGAAAACAGGGCCGCCCTGAAAAAGATAATCCGGGAAGGCAGAGGGCTGGACCTCTTTTCATACGCGGGCGGATGGGGGGTGCACCTGGCGCATTCCGGGGCCCATGAGGTCACCTGTGTGGACGAATCGGAAAAGGCGCTCGCCATGGCAAAAAGAAACGCGGAGCTTAACGGCCTGGCGGGGAAGATGGAGTTCTTGAAGGCGGACGTCTTTGATTTTTTAAAGGAGAGGGCAAGGGCGGACGGGGAAAAAAAAGACAAGGACAGAAAATATGATTTCGTAGTGCTGGACCCTCCTGCGTTCGTAAAGAGCGGGAAAAAACTGAAAGAGGCGGTAAAGGCCTACACGACCTTAAACGGCTTGTGCATGCGGCTTTTAAAACCGGGGGGGGTGCTGGCCACTTCTTCCTGCTCGTGGCACCTGGGCCAGGCGGAGTTTATGGAGATGCTCAGGGATGCCGCGCACAGGCATGCGGAAGGCAGAAAGATAAACCTGCTTGAGCTTCGCTTCCAGGGGAGGGACCATCCCGCGCTGCTTTCGATGCCGGAGACGGGGTATCTCAAATGCGCCTTTCTGGTGGCTGGCTGAAGGGGACTTTTTGGGGATTCATTTAAAAGGCTGTTCTCCTTTACCTCACGGGGACAAAAGGCGTGTGATTTTCCTGTCCCCCACCGGCCGGTTTTATGGCAGGGTTAAGCTCTATCCATGCGCTTACTATCCCTTTCCCCTTAAGCCAGTAGCTTGTGTCCAGGATGTCGCTTATCCCGTAGACGAACGGCTGGTAAAGGGGCCTTATCTCATAGCCTATGACCGTGCCATCCGGCCCTAATATCCTGGACTGCCTTGTCCAGAGAAAGTTTGGATTTGTGGCGCTGAAAAAACGCACAACCATATTCAGGGCTTCCGGCGCGTCCACATCTTTTACGACCCTGTAATCAAACGGCGGGGCATAAGGCACAATTTTATAAGGACCTCCCTCGATGCCCATGATAGCCACGGTATAGAGGTCCTCCGAGTACCTTCCGCCATAAAGGATCAGGTTATAGCGCAGGTTTTTTTGTATCCGGCCGCCTGGCTCTACCTCCAGCCTTGTCCCTGTTGCGCACGACTGGAGCGCGCACGCCAGGACCATCAGGGCCGCAGGGACAAGGAAGGCCCGAACGGCTGAGACCTTCATTTGCTGAACAGGCCTATGATCTCCGAATGGGCCAGTATATGCCCTTTCATCGCGGCCTCAAGCTCCTTTTTTCCGCTTCCCGGCGCCAGTGAGAATTTTTCCGTGTCCAGCGCATAGAGCTTGAAATGATAATGGTGGGTGCCTGAGGGCGGACAAGGCCCGCCATAGCTTCTTTTCCCCCAGCTGTTTACACCCTGTACCGCGCCTCGAGGTACGGAGTTTGCCTCTATCCTGCCAATGTCTGGATGTATGTTCCACATTACCCAGTGCACCCAGGTGCCGGCGGGGGCATCCGGGTCATCGATTATAAGGGCAAGAGATTTGGCATCCTTGGGCACGTTCTCCAGGGCAAGCGGGGGGTTTGTGTCATTGCCCCTGCAACTGAACACTTCAGGTATGAACCCGTTTGCCGGAAACGACGGGCTTTTTATCTCCATAGCGGTCTTCTTTGCGACTGTCTGGGCCATATTGAACGCCTCCATCATCTGTGCTGCCCTGCTGTTTTCAACGGGGGTGGATACGAGCACCAGAAAAAGGAAAAATACTGCGGCTGCAAGGCCGCCATAAGGCAGCAAAAATTTATTTTCCACTTTGTCTTTGGAAGCTTCCTTTCCATATATGACTTTCCTGACTGGAATTCTATCAGGCTTTTGGAAAATTGCCAGCGGCGCTTTTTTGGTTTTCAGATCCTGCATCGGGGGGGGCAAAAAAAGATCTTTTGCATCAGCCGGGCGTTCGTCCGCGTTTTATATATTTATAGAAAAAAAAGAAAAATATGAAAACGACTACAAGGGCCACGGCCACGTGGCCGATCCTGTGGATGTTTTTTGAAAGAGCGTTTATGCTGTTGCCGCCCGCATACCCTATGCCCACCATGATCACCATTGTAATGAGAGCGGAGGCCATATCAGTCAGGATGAACTTGACGGAGGGCATCTTCAGGGTCCCGCAGGCCAGGAATATCTGCGCCCGGAGGCCCACAAGCTGCCTGCCTATGAGCAGGAAAAATATCCCCCATTTGGAAAACTTCTTCTCCAGTTTCAAAAGGCGCTCCTGGCTGAGTATCCTGCTGAACCTCTTGGTGCTGGTGATCCTGGTGCCGTATTTTTTCCCTATGTGGAACAGGAAAAAATCCATCGTTATAAGGCCCGAAAATGTCGCGGTGAGACCCGCCAGGGGGCTGACTATGCCGGTTGCGATGAATATTCCGCACAGGATAAGGGTGGCGTCTTCCGGAAAAGGCAGCCCCAGCCCTCCCAGCACAAGGAGGGCAAAAAGCCCGACGGCCGGGAAGTGTGCCATTATACTCGGTACTGGATTTAAACTTGCAAGCACAGGCATAAGCGTGTCAATTAAGATAGCACAGGCGCGCCGCCGGAGGAAACCCAAAAAAGCCTAAAAAAGCAAAAAAAGGACGAATGGCCCGCCCGTCATCAAGACGGGGGAAAATTTTAATTTAAAACCGGTGGATGAGCCCCAGTATCCCTATGACAATAAGATAAACAGCCACCAGGTAATTAAGCATACGGGGCACAAGCAGTATCAGGATCCCTATTACGAGTGCAAATAATGCATGGGCCGGGTACATTTTTTATAGACCTCCTTAAGGATTACTTCCGTTTCAATTACAGTTTACCAGCGGGCCATGCGGTGTCCATTTGTTTTTTCAGAACGTGTTTTGTTCAAAAAACCGTGGCATCCCCGTGACCCTCAGTATTCCTGGTATACGGGGGAAGGCAGTATCTGCACGTTGATGGTCTTTTCTTTTGTGAGGAAATAGCTTATCTCGTAATAACTGGCGATATCGTAGCCCGGAGGTTGTGTTGGGGGGCTTACCTGGTACCCTATGGCCTTTCCCTCGTGCATGATGGCTTGCACCCTCAGGGTGCGGACGTCCCTTATCCCAAGCGTACCAGCGGCCTCGCTCATGGCCGTGGTTCCAGGCACGTCCTTTCTTATTTGCCAGCCGTAAGCGGGCGGATTAGGCTGGAACCTGTAGGCGCCTCTTTGCGGATACATGATGATCACAGTGCCCACCTGCGCCTGGTAAACGCCGGTATAAAGCAGAAAAGTATAAGGGCCGCTCAGGGATACGTCATAGGAGGAATATTTTGTGAAGAGCTGCCCCGGCACGCAGGAAGAAAACAGAAGCGCAAACATGCAGAGGATAATCAACAAAGACCTTCCCATAACTGAATGTTATCACTTTTGCAAAGGAAGGTCTTTCAAGGGGAAAAGGCCCCTGGGAATGGGGCCTTGGAGAAAATTCACGGCTTCCGGATTTTTTTAGTCGCTCTTTATCTTTCCGGCCCCGCAGTCGCGGCATAAGGCCCCGCAAATCCTGCCGCCTTTTTCGAGGACGCAGAACCGGTATTTGAAGAAGGATTTTTCCCTGTAATCGTAAATCACTACAAGATTGCCGCTTGCCTTGCCCATGAACAGGGAGGAATCCGCTGACGCGTAGCCCTTGAATGTGTTGCCGCTTATGTTCAGGTAGATGTCCCCGGATAACGAATTGTAGAGGGCGTATCTGGTCCCAAGCTCATCGAACGGCACGGGCTTTTTAAGGGGTGGCCTTATCTCCTGAAGAGAGATGTTGTTTTTATTCAGCAACTCCGCAGCATCCAGATGCCTGCCCTCAATGCATTCATATATGGTTGCGGCGTCATGGCCGAATACCAACCGGCCGGCAAGATAGGAGACACATGCGCGGTACCCAGATTTCATTTTGCCTTCCGTTCCAGAAATATTTTCTTTTCTTGCGGACCGAGTTTTTTCCTTGCGGACTGTGTCTTATGGGCCGGGCCGGCTTTTCTACCGGCCGATCAGCCGCTGCATTCTTATGCTAACCGCTGCACTTCGTGAACCCGCAGTTGTGGCAGACCGCGCAGCCGCTCTCGTGCTCCACGGAGCCGCCGCATTCAGGGCAGGCCCCTATGAGCATGGTCTCCTCGTAAACATGGCCTGTGTCCTTCTTTTTGCCATTGCCATTGCCATTGCCGTTGCCTTCCGTATCTTTCATGTGATACATCTCCAGGGCCTTGGCAATGGCGTCCGAGCAGGACAGTATTTTGCCCCCAGCGCCCCATACCTGCTGGTGGCACTGGATGCCCTTAAGCTGTTTTATGATCTCCTCGTGGCTGACATTCAACCGCAGCGCAAGGGATATGAGCCTTCCAAGCGCCTCCGACTGGCTTGCGGCGCAGCCCCCGGCCTTTCCCATTGAGGTAAAAAGCTCGACCAAATTGCCTTCAGCGTCCTCGTTTATGGTCACATAGATGCGCCCGCAGCCAGTGTACATGCGCCTCGTGGTGCCGCGCAGGGAATCGGGGCGTTTCCTTGGGGCGATCTTGGAGACATCGGCCTTCTGGGAGGCTATCTTTGATTTCTGGGCCTGTTCGGACGCCTGCTCATTTTTCCCGGTGGAAAGCACCTGGCCTTCCCTGGAGCCGTCCCTGTAAACGGTGACCCCCTTGCAGCCAAGGCCGTATGCGAGCAGATAGACGTCCTCCACGTCTTTCCTTGAGGCTTCCCTGGGGAAGTTCACGGTTTTTGAGACAGCGTTATCCACGTGCTGCTGGAAGGCCGCCTGCATGCGTATGTGGCATTCGGGCGTGATGTCGTGGGCGGTCACAAAAAGCTGCTTTATATCTTTTGGTATCTCGTCAAACCCATGAATGCTGCCTGCCTCCGCTATGCGCTCCATGAGGTCCCGTGACCAGAAGCCGCGCTCTTTCGCTATCTCCTCGAAAAGGGGATTCACCTCTATCAGCTTCGTCCCCTCCATTACGGTCCTTACGTAACAGATGGCAAAGAGCGGTTCTATGCCCGAGGAGCACCCGGCTATGATGGAGAGGGTGCCTGTCGGGGCGATGGTGGTGACAGTTGCGTTTCTGACAGCGAACCCTTCCCGGGCGCTGCCATTGTAGTTTGCGAAAACGCCCCGCTCACTTGCAAGCAGATGGGACTCTTCCGTGGCGTGCCGCCTTATGAAGCCCATGACTTCCTGTGCAAGTTCCAGCGCCTTGGGCGAATCGTAAGAAAGCCCCAGCTTTATAAGCATATCCGCCCAGCCCATGACGCCGAGGCCTATCTTCCTGTTTGCCTTGGTCATGCTCTCTATCTCCGGGAGGGGATATTTGTTCATGTCTATAACGTTGTCCAGAAAATGGACCGCAAGGCGGGTGGTGCGGGCAAGCTCCTCCCAGTCCACCTCTGCGTCTTTTACCATCATCGACAGGTTGATGGACCCCAGGTTGCAGGACTCATAGGGCAGAAGCGGCTGCTCTCCGCACGGGTTCGTGCTCTCGATCGTCCCCACATTGGGGGTGGGATTGGAATCGTTTATCCGGTCTATGAAGACAACGCCCGGCTCCCCGTTGCCCCAGGCGTGGTCCACGATCTTATCGAACACCTCCCGCGCGCTGATCTTTTTTACGACCTTGTTCGTGCGGGGATTGACAAGTTCATACTGCCCGTCTTCCTGAAGGGCGGTCATGAAGCCGTCAGTTATGGCCACAGAGATATTGAAGTTGTTCAGTTTCGTGTTTACGTCCTTGCATCCTATGAAGGAGAGGATGTCGGGGTGGCTTACGGAGAGCATCCCCATGTTCGCGCCCCTTCTGGTGCCGCCCTGCTTCACGGCCTCGGTGGCCGTGTCAAAAACGGTCATGAAGGAGACGGGCCCCGAGGACACCCCTTTTGTGGAGCCCACAACGTCTCCGCCCGGGCGGAGACGTGAAAAGGAAAATCCCGTGCCGCCCCCGGACTTATGTATGATGGCCGCATTCTTTACGGCATCAAAGATGGACTCCATGGAGTCGGCTACAGGCAGGACAAAACAGGCTGAGAGCTGCCCCAGCCTCCTGCCGGCGTTCATAAGGGTGGGGCTGTTCGGCAGGAAGCGAAGCCCGGTCATCGCACGGTAAAACTCCTCCGCCAGCGCGCCTACTTGCTCTTCTCCCGCCCCATATTGCCTGTCCGCCCCGGCAATAAAACCTGCGACCCTGCGGAAGAGATCTCCCGCGGTCTCTACCACGTCACCTTCCTCGTTTTTTTTAAGGTAACGCTTTTCCAGAACTTTTAAGGCGTTTGGAGCAAAACCAAGCCCCGCATTTTCAATACCTGTGCTTTTAAAAGATGATTCCATTAGAAATTCCCCCTCCGCCTCTGACTTTTCCCCACGCGGCAGTAAAGCATTTTTCCACTTGGATATGACAGCCATATAGTGGTTTTTTATTTTTGATGGTCTATTAAAGCACTAGATGTTGTATGTAGTCAAGGGGGAAAATGCACTTTTTGGAAGCTCTTGTTTTAAAAGATTTTTTGCCGTGAAAAAGGTGTTTGCGGATTGTGGATGAATAACGTATGGGAAGGCTTGCATTGTTTCTGGAAAGTGATAAGATGAAATCATGTAATTTAGTCAGCATATTATTTAATAATTACAAGACTTTCTAAATTTAAAAAAATCAGGTCTTTTAAATTTTTGCTTGACAGGGATTTTTAAAAGTGATAAGAATTAAATAGCTTAATTAAGCGCCTCGTTACCTCCCCAATCTAGCTGCTGTCTTCAGGACAGCAGCTTTTTTTTGCCCCGCCCACCGTCTAAGGATGTGTTTGGGAGGTTTTTAGATTAGATTAGATCTGTATCAGTTCGTAATCCGGGGAGCCCAGCCCAAGTTTTCGGGCATGTTCTATCTGGACGCGGTAGTCTTTTTTGTGCAGCTCTAAAAGGATATCGTCCCCCTGTTTTAGCCCGCTGTCCGACGCGGCGGACTCCGGCAGGGGAGGGCTGCCCTGCAGCATATCGATGCTGGCCTGTTCCACGGCCACCAGATCATCAGAGACCAGTATGCCCTTGTCCTGCACCACGGGCACGTCCGTCCCCGGCATGCAGTCGCATTCAGGCTGTATATCGGTAAGGAAATTTACGTATATGACCTTCCCAGGCTTGAAGGTGCCCAGCACCGCCTGCGCCGCCTCTGCCAGCCCCTGCATGAACTGTACGGGGTCCGCCTCCTCATGCGCTATCGCCTGGCCCGGGCAAACCCTGGTGCATCTTCCGCACCTCCAGCACCGCTCATCGGCGTACTCGAATTTTTTCCCTTCCTTGCCGAAAGTTATGCACTCCAGCGGGCATATGTCTTCACACTGGTAGCAGAGCTGGCATTTGTCCTCGTCCCAGAAAAGCCTGCCTTCCCCCAGGGAGTGCATCGCCCCCCTGCCGCATCTCCAGCCGCAGCCGCGGTGCGAGGCGCTTACCCCTCCCATTGCAAGGTTTTTTATCGCTCCCGCATAGCCGGAGTTGATGTGCCCCTTTATATGGCTGCAGACCACCATGGCCGGGGCGTCGTGTATGAGAGAGGCCACGGCGACCTCTCCAAGGATATCGCCCGCCTTCACCAGTATGTTGTCCCTGCCGTAAAGCCCGTCGGCAAGCACAACGGGCGCACCCACTGAAAGTTGGTTTATGCCGTTCCGGGTTGCGATCTCCAGGTAATCGAGGCCGCTGATTCTCACCGTGTCCGTCACGAAGGGTTTTGCCCCAGCCGCCTTCAGGGCGGAAACGACCCTGGACAGAAAGACCGGCCTTATGATCCTGTGGGCCCCGGCAGAGCCAAAATGGGTCTTTACCGCCACCCATTCGTCCTTTTCAAGGCGGCCGGCCAGGTCCATCTTCTCCAAAAGGCGGTCCAGCTTGCCGGGCAGGCTCTCCTCCTGCTTCCACTTAAGCACCCTGGCGGAGGCAAAATAGACGGGTTTCTGTTTTTTCTTTTTACTCATTGGAGGCTCCTGTCATAAAGTTCCTTTTTTGACAGACCGTAGCTTTCCGCTACGCTCTTTACGGCCTCTTTCCGGCCGCTGCCTTTTTTCATCAGGGCCTTTACCTCGGCCAGGGCCTCCTCAACCGGGAGAGGAGCCCCTTCCGCGCGCCTTGGCCTTCCTTCCACCACTATCACATATTCCCCGGCAATTGTCCTGCCCTCAAGGACGTCAAGAATGTGCCTGAACCCGCCCCTTATCACCTCTTCATGCATCTTCGTTATCTCTTTTGCAAGGGCGGCGTTCCTTTCCTTGAAGGTCTCTTCCATAGCGGAGAGTGTATCGATCAGCCTGTGCGGGGCCTCATAGAAAATAAGCGTGCGCTCCTCCACGGCAAGTTCCTTCAATTTTTTTGCCCGTTCGCTTTTTTTGGAGGGCAAAAATCCTATGAAGGTAAACTCCGAGGTGTCCAGCCCGGATACGGAGAGAGCGGCTATGCTGGCGCTTGGCCCTGGAACTGCAACCACCTCTACACCCGCCTCTATGGCGCGGCGCACGAGCTCCCCTCCCGGGTCCTGGATGCCGGGGGTGCCGGCATCGGACACCAGCGCCACGGAAAGCCCTTCGTTAAGCCTCTCTGTTATCTCCTGCGCCTTCAGTTTCTCCCTCTCGGACCAGTAGCTTATGAGCCTTTTTTTTATGCCGAAATGGTTCAGGAGCTTCAGGGTGTGGCGCGTATCTTCCGCGGCTATAATGTCGACCTCCTTAAGCACGTTCAGGGCCCTTAAGGTAATGTCCTCCAGGTTGCCTATCGGTGTGGCCACGACGTACAGGACGCCTTTCATTTGTCTGTTTTTGCCTTTTTTGATTTTTTTGCTTTTTTTGCTTTGTTTGCCTTGTTTGCCTTTTCCAGCCGGCCTATATAACGCCTGAGCTCAGCGTCCGCCTGCATTACCTTCCACACGTTTGGCCCCTCTACAACCCAGGAGTACCGCCCATCGATGTCTCTTTTCAAGATGGACTTCGTGGCGTTTTGCGCATTTTCTTTTTCCTTTGGCTTTTCAAGAAGGGGCCCGCCTATGGCCGGGTCCCTTCTGAAGCCCCCGGTCTGGACGGCCCCGCATACGTCCGTAAAACAACACAAAAACGGGGCGAGCACGAAAAAAGTAAGCGCGGTCCTTTTAAGGATCTCCGTCCACCGGCCTTTTGTCATCCACGTCCTTTTTTTCATAAAGATAGAACAAATTTTGAGATGGGTCCTAATAGCTTTTGTATTTATTCGTTATTGGGAACCTTCTGTCCCTGCCGAAGGCGCGGGGTGTTATCTTGATGCCCGGGGGCGCCTGGCGTCTCTTGTACTCGCTTCTGTCTATCATGGCGATCACCCTTCTTGCGTTTTCAGGGTCGCAGAGGTTCAGTATCTCCTCAAAGCTCATATCGTCCTCCACGTAGGCCTTAAGTACCGGGTCCAGGAGGTCATAGGGAGGCAGGGAGTCGGTGTCCTTCTGGTTGGCCCTGAGCTCTGCCGAAGGCTCTCTGGTGAGAATGCGCTCAGGTATCACGGCCCCGCCTTTTTGCCCGGCCTTTTTCTGCCTGGAATTCCTCCATCCGGCAAGGGAATAGACCAGCGATTTAGGGACGTCTTTTATCAGGGCGAACCCGCCGGCCATGTCCCCGTAAAGGGTGGCATAGCCCACGCTCATCTCGGATTTGTTGCCGGTCGTGACGACGAGCCATCCAAATTTGTTGGAGACCGCCATAAGCAGGTTGCCCCTTATCCTCGCCTGCAGGTTCTCCTCCGCGGCATCGGCCTTCAGGCCCTTGAAGTTGGGGGACAGCGCCTTCAGATAATTTTTGAACAGGGGCTCTATGGATATCTCTTCCAGGCTGAACCCCAGGTTTTCCGCCAGGGCATAGGAATCCTCCCTGCTTTGGGCGGAGGTGAAGCGCGAAGGCATGAAAAGCGCATGCACGGCATCTTTGCCAAGGGTGTCCACCGCAATGGCCGCAACCAGCGCGGAATCGACGCCTCCGCTTAAGCCGATGACCACCTCTTTGAAGCCGTTTTTCCGGACATAATCCGCAAGGCCGAACCGCAGGGCGGTATATACCTCCTCATCCATTTTAAGGGAAGGGGCCAGAGGGGACGGTGCTATTTTATGGGGCACCATCTCCGGGGCGGGCACGCTTACAATGCTAACCTGTTCCCCAACGGCCAGTTTCTCCTGCCTCCTCCTGGGGTCGTGCAATCTCCACATGAAGACGGACTCCAGGTCCAGGTCCGCAAGAAGGAGTTCCTCCCTGAAAAGCCCGGCCTTTGCCGTCAGGTTCCCTTTTTCGTTCAGCACCATGCTGCCGCCGTCGAACACCAGCTCATCCTGGCCGCCCACCATGTTCAGATAAAGGATGATGGTCGAATAATCGGAGGCCCTTGTTGCGAGCATCTTTTCCCTGAAGGCGTTCTTGCCTATCGTGTATGGAGAGCCGTTTATATTTATTATGAACTCCGCTCCGCCAAGCGCCTGGAGCCTGGCCGGGCCCCCCGGATACCAGATGTCCTCGCATATCGTCACCCCGAACCGGATGTCCCCCATTTCGTAGACGGGGCATCTCGTGCCGGCCTGGAAATAACGCTGCTCGTCGAAAACCCCGTAGTTTGGAAGGAACATCTTGTGATAGATGTCTATTATCTGGCCGTCCTTTATGATAGCGGCGGCGTTATATATATCAAGCGCCCGGTTAACGAAACCCACTACCGCCATGATGCCCCTGGCCTCGCGGCTTATCTCCCGGAGAATAGCCACGTTGTCCTCTATGAACTGGGGTTTTAAAAGGAGGTCTTCAGGCGGGTAACCGGTGAGGGCAAGCTCCGGAAAGGCCACTATGGCCGCGCCCTGGCTGGCCGCCTCCTTCATGTATTCCGTGATCTTTTTTGCGTTCCCCCACAGGTCCCCCACTGTTGGGTTGATCTGCGCAAGGGCCACTCTGAGGGTTTTCATGATATTTCAGTAATAATAGCGAAAGCCCTTGTTTTTGTAAAGATTTTTGATTTGATTCGGTCAGATCGGAAGATTCCGCTTTAGGGGAAGGTTTGCCCTCTTTTATCCGCACCGGCAGTTTCTGCCGGTCATCCTCAGCATCCAGCCGCCAGCGGTTTTTTCCATTACCACGATGCAGCCGGACATGGCCATGAACGACATGATCTTTCTTGCCTGCGCCTCTGAATCCGCAAGCACGTCTATCATTTGCTCCTCCGTGCAAAGGCCAAGGGCGTCCCTCACCTTTAGGAAAGGTTTTTTGTCCTTCAATCCCCTTGTGTCTATCACAATGCTGGCCATACAAAAACCTCCATCACAAAAACGGGTCCTTATAAATAATAACACCAGAGATGAAAGTTAAGGGCAGGCTGAAGACCTGAACGGAGGCGCTGCCTCGCGCATACAAGCCATCGTGCTCCAGGCACAAATCAAAACAAAGAAAAACCCTTTCCGCGAAGGTTCCGGGGCCGTAGCGTCCTGAACTTTTTTTGCCGGGAATTGTTGAAATTAAGGCCGCTTTCTTCCGGGCTATAATAGAGGGGCATGGAAATAAAAAAAATAAAAATAAAAATACAAAAAGAAAAGATCATCATCGTCCTTACTGTGTTCATAGACGTCTTGGGACTGGCGATCATAATCCCCTTGCTTCCGTTTTACGTGGAGAGTTTTGGCGTGTCCGCCCTAACGCTTACAATGCTCTTTTCCGTTTTTTCCCTCTTCTCCTTCGTTAGCGCGCCTTTTCTGGGGGCGCTGTCTGACAGGATAGGCAGGCGTCCGGTCCTGATAGCGAGCATAGCCAGCACGGCCATAGGATGGTTTGTCTTTGCCTCCGCGCAGGCCGTCTGGGTGTTGTTCCTGGGGCGCATCATAGACGGCATGGCCGCCGGGAACCTGCCGATCGCCCAAAGTTACCTGGTAGATATTGCAATAAGTGAAAAGGAGCGGACCACCAATCTTGGGATCATCGGTTCTGTTTTCGGCATAGCTTTCATAGCCGGGCCTGCCATCGGGGCCGCGCTGAGCTCGGTCTCTCACGCGCTACCATTTTATTTTGTGGGCGCAATGGCCACGCTAAACGTAATAGGGGCGCTTTTTTTCCTCCCCGAATCTCTAAAGCAGCTGGACAGGGAGAAGAAAATAGAGTTCAACCCATGGCGCCCCCTGGTTAAGGCGGTCCGTGACGGTCTGCTGCGCAACAGGTACGCCGCATGGTTTTTCTTCGGGATGGCCTTTTCCGGGATGCAGGGGATATTCGCCCTGTATATGAGCAAGGTCTATGGGTTCAACTCCGTCATGGTCGGGGCTATCTATACCGGCATGGGCATAGCGATATTCCTGAACCAGACCTGTTTGCTGCGCGGCTTCTGGCTAAGGCATTTCAGGGAGTCTTCCCTGGAGGTCTGGACGTTTCTTGCAAATGCGGCTGGTTTTGCGCTGCTCATGGTCCCATCCATTTATTTCTTCGCCGCCGGGATCCTTTTGAACGTGTTCAGCCAGTCGCTTCTGCGCGTTGTCCTCATGAGCCGGACGGCCGGTTTTGCGGGCGGACGGAGAAGGGGCGAGGTACTGGGCGTGATGTCATCGGTTCTTTCGGTTTCGACCATAGGCGGCCCTCTTTTCGCCGGTTTCCTTTTCCAGATAAGGCCGTCTTTGCCTTTTGTCCTGAATGCCTGCGTACTTGCCTTGGGGTTTCTGCTGATGGTCAGGGGTAGCGAGCGCCCTGCAAGTGCAACCTGAGTATAAATGGGGATATGGGGCTTTACGGAGGAGCCCGGATGTGATGTCGAACAATCCATTGCTTTTCTGATAGCAGGAAAAGGCATAATCCAGCAGCCCCCCAGTTTCTTCATCTACCCCTATACTGCCTCCATTTTCCGCCGCCCGGTTTATCCCGGAGAGAACACTTTCAGAGCGGTATCTTGAGTAACGGGTCTCTATTCTGAGGACTTCCGAGATGGCGTATTGCGCGGTCTCCTCGATCTCCTCCCCGCGGGCTGAATAGAGGTGCAGCGTGCACGAAGAACCCATGGCGCAAAAAGGGAAGCTGTAGAGTTTTTCAAGCCCGGCAGAATCCGGCATATCGTTACCTTTGGTTGCACATCCCGAATGTCTTTTTATTTTTTCAGTTCGTACTTTGCCTTTAGCTGCCCGCAGGCGGCAAGTATGTCCGCCCCCTTGCTTTTCCTTATGATGGCCGTACAGCCGGAATCCGTAAGCGCCTTCTGAAAGGCCAGCACCCTTTCGGCTGACGGCGTCTGGAACTCCGAGCCTTCATGCCCGTTAAACGGTATCAGGTTCACCTTTGAGGGTATTGCGTGAAGCAGTTTTACAAGCCTCCGGGCATCCGCCTGGCTGTCGTTTATCCCGCCAAGAAGCACATACTCGAATGTGATCCTTCCGCGCGGCGGAAGAGGGAAACGCCTTATGGCCTGCATGAGGGAGGAAATCCCGTATCTTTTATTTATGGGCATGATAAGGCTCCTGGTCTCATCTGTGGTCGCGTTCAGGGAGACGGCAAGGTTAACCATCGGGGCCACTTGGGGCAGCTCCGTTATGCGGGGCGCTATCCCCGCTGTTGAAAGCGTGATCCTCCTTTTTGGAAAATGCAAAAATTCAGTAAGGCGCACGAGCGCGGCGGCCACGTTTTTCAAGTTGTTAAGCGGCTCTCCCATCCCCATAAGCACGATATTCGTAATCTTTCTGGGCGCTATGTGCCTCTGGACCGAGAGGACCTGCTCCACGATCTCCCGCGGCTCAAGGTCCCTTATGAAACCCAGCTTCCCGGTTAGGCAGAACCTGCAGCCCACCGCGCAGCCCGCCTGGCTTGAAATGCAAAGGGTCAAGCGAGGGGTTTTATCCGCAAGAGTATCCGCTTTTGAGCCCGGTTCTTTATTCCGGCCAATTTTTTTATCCCGATCTTGGTCAACATCGGGCGGGATAAGCACGCTTTCAATGAAGTTGCCGTCATCCAGTTCGAACAGGTATTTTTCCGTTCCGTCCCCGGAGGTAAGCCTTTCTTTTACCTTGAGGGTGCTTATGAAGGCTTTTTGAGAGAGGCTTTCGCGAAGGGTTTTTGAAAATTCCGTGATCTCCCCGATGCCGGTTACGTTTTTTTCATACATCCAGTGCAGCAGCTGGCCCGCCCGGAAGGCGGGCAGCCCCTCTTTTTTTATTAAAAACTCTTCCAGGGAGGGCTTGTCGAAGGATTTCAGATCTGTTAAGGCCATTATTTATTGTACAAAAAAAGGCCCAGGTTTTTGCCCTGGACCTTTTTTTTCTAATATAGACCGGAGGGGAAAAATTAAGTCCCCATCTCCCAGCTCTGAAGGTATTTCTTCTGCTCGGCCGTTAGCTTGTCTATCTTGATGCCCATGCCTGCAAGTTTCAGGCGGGCGATCTCCTGGTCTATCTCGCAGGGAACCGGATAGACGCTTTTTTCCAGCTTCTTGTGGTTTTTAGCCATGTACTCGGCGGACAGCGCCTGGTTGGCAAAGCTCATGTCCATCACCTGGGAAGGGTGCCCTTCCGCCGCTGCAAGATTTATGAGCCTGCCTTCTCCCAGCAGGTAAACCCGGTTTCCGCCTCTAAGGGTGTGTTCCTCCACGAAATCCCTTATCTGCCGGGTGGACTTGGAGAGCTTTTTGAGCGCGGGGATGTCTATCTCCACGTTGAAATGGCCAGAGTTTGCGACTATGGACCCGTCTTTCATCTTTTTGAAGGCCCGCTCGGAGATGACGTTTATGTCCCCGGTGACGGTTATGAATATGTCGGCCTGAGGCGCGATATCTTCCAGGGGCATAACACTGAAGCCGTCCAATACCGCCTCCAGCGCCCTCAATGGGTCAACCTCGGTCACGACCACCCTGGCCCCCATGCCTTTTGCCCTCATTGCGACCCCTTTGCCGCACCAGCCGTAGCCGCAGACCACCAGTATGGAGCCGGCGATGAGCCTGTTGGTGGCCCTGAGCACCCCGTCCAGCGTGGACTGCCCGGTGCCGTAGCGGTTGTCAAAGAGGTATTTGGTATATGCGTCGTTTACCGCGATGATGGGATACTCCAGGACCCCGTCCTTCGCCATGGCCTTCAGCCTTATGACGCCGGTGGTGGTCTCCTCCGTGCCGCCAAGCATGTTTTTAATAAGGTCCTTTTTTTCCTTGTGGACGGTGCTTACCAGGTCCGCTCCGTCGTCCATGGTTATGTTGGGCATAATCGAAAGGCACTGTCCCATATGCTTATAGTAGGTCTTGTTGTCTTCGCCCTTTATGGCGAATGTGGGTATTTTGAAATGCTTCACCAGGGAAGCCGCCACATCGTCCTGGGTGCTCAGCGGGTTTGAAGCGCACAGGTGCACCTGGGCTCCTCCCGCGGCAAGCGTGTCCATGAGGTTGGCCGTCTCCGTGGTCACGTGCAGGCAAGCGGCAAGGCGTATCCCCTTCAGGGGTTTTTCTTTTGCGAATCGTGCCTTGATCCCCCTTAGCACCGGCATGTCCTTTTCGGCCCACTCGATCCTCAAACGTCCCTTTTCAGCCAGTTTCGGGTCTTTTACATCGCTTTTCATCTTATAGTCCGACCTCCTTCCTGAGCGCTTCGGCCTTGTCTGTTTTCTCCCAGGTGAAATCGGCGTCGTTTCTCCCGAAATGACCGTATGCCGCTGTTTTTTTGTATATCGGCCTTCTTAAGTCAAGCGAATCGATTATTCCCTTGGGGGTAAGCGGGAATATCTTTCTGACGGCTGCCGCCGTTTTCTGGGGGTCCACCTTCGTGGTGCCGAATGAATCCAGAAGCAGGGATACCGGCTCCGGCACGCCTATGGCATATGCGATCTGGACCTCCATCTTGTCCGCGATGCCCGCGGCCACTATGTTTTTTGCTATGTAGCGGGCCATATAAGCCCCCGAACGGTCCACCTTTGTCGGGTCCTTTCCGGAAAAAGCGCCTCCGCCGTGGCTGCCCACTCCTCCGTAACTGTCCACTATTATCTTCCTGCCGGTAAGTCCCGTGTCGCCCATCGGGCCTCCGGTCACAAACCTGCCGGTTGGGTTGATGTAATACTTTATGTGCTCCTCGTCCACCAGCTCAGCCGGTAAGACCGGTTTTATGACCTTGTCGATGAGGTCTTCCTTAAGGTCTTTCAGATGGACATCGGGGCTGTGCTGCGTGGAGATGACCACGGTATCTATCCGCATGGGTTTTCCGTCCCTGTATTCGACGGTCACCTGCGTTTTGCCGTCCGGCCTCAGGTAGGCAAGGACATCGGATTTTCTTGCGTCAGTCAGCTTCATGGCCAGCTTGTGGGCCAGTGAGATGGGAAGCGGCATGAGCTCCGGTGTCTCGTTGCAGGCATAACCGAACATGAGCCCCTGGTCACCGGCGCCGCCTGTGTCAACGCCCATGGCGATGTCGCCCGACTGCTCGTGTATTGCGGTGACCACGGCGCAGGTCTCATAATCGAACCCGTATTTGGCTCGCGTATACCCTATCCCCTTTATGGTCTCCCTGACGATCGAAGGGATATCCGCGTATATCGACGTGGTTATCTCCCCGGCCACGAAGGCAAGCCCTGTCGTCACAAGGGTCTCACAGGCCACCCTTGAGAACGGGTCTTTGGCTATGATCGCATCGAGTATCGCATCAGAGATCTGGTCCGCCACCTTGTCCGGGTGCCCCTCGGTCACTGACTCCGAAGTGAAAAAATAGTTCATTCTGGACATTTTTTAAAAGCACCTCCTTTTTCTGTAAATTGCAACCTCTAAGTTTACTCCAATATAAATCCAAATGGAAAGAAAATTTTCATCGGAAAAATTTTTAAGGATAGGGGTGTATCCTCCGGCGGAGGACTTAAAACTCCCTGCGGCCCAGAAAGGCCCTTGGTTTCCCGGCTCCTCTGGGCGGCCCGATAAGGCTGTCCTCCTCCATGAGCTCCACGATCCGCGCGGCCCTGTTAAAGCCTATCTTGAGCCTTCGCTGTATGGCGGAGATCGAGACCTCGCCCGACTGGGCGCCTAGCTCCACCGCCTTATCATAAAGCTCGTCCCTGGAGGTCTGTCCGGGCTGGTCATTCTCCGGCTCGGCTTCCTTGATGGCCTCAAAGATGCTGAAGTCCGGAGACCTCTGCGCTTTTATGAAATCGGTAATGGATTTTATCTCGCCTTCCGATATGAATGCGCCGTGGACCCTGAGGACCCTTGAGCCGGGGGAAAGCAGAAGCATGTCGCCCTTGCCTATGAGCTGTTCCGCGCCCTGGGCGTCCAATATGGTCCTGGAGTCGATCCTCGAAGCTACCTGGAAGGCTATCCTGGTGGGGAAATTGGCCTTTATCACCCCCGTGAGGACATCCACCGAGGGCCTTTGGGTGGCAAGTATAAGATGGATGCCGGAGGCCCTCGCCATCTGGGCAAGCCTGGCGATGCTCTCTTCCACCTGGGCAGCGGAAGAGAGCATGAGGTCCGCAAGCTCATCGATCACTACCACAATAAAGGGAAGCCTCTCTTCTTCCGGCACGGCCCGGTTGAAGCCCTCTATGCCCCTCGCTCCTTTTCCCGCTATAAGCCGGTAGCGCCTCTCCATCTCGAAGACCATTTTTTTAAGGGCCTCCGAGGCGGGCTTGGGCCCGGTTATGACCGGGCTTATCAGGTGGGGTATCCCCTCGTATGTGGAAAGCTCAAGGAGCTTGGGGTCTATCATCAGCATCTTCACCTGTTCCGGCGACGCCTTGTAGAGGATGCTCGTTATCATGGAGTTGAGGCAGACGCTTTTACCCGCCCCGGTTGCGCCGGCCACAAGCAGATGGGGCATGCGCGCAAGGTCCGCCACGACCGGCGCCCCGAATATGTCCTTTCCCAGGACCAGGGTGAGGTTTGAGGCGCTGCGCCTGAAGCCCTCCGAGTTGATTATGTCCTTTAACATAACGGTCTCACGCTGCCTGTTGGGCACCTCTATGCCGATCGCGGCCTTGCCCGGTATAGGGGCGATCCTTGTGCTTTGGGCCTTGAGGGAAAGCGAAAGGTCTTCGGCCAATGAGACCACCTTCTGTATCTTCACGCCGGGGGCGGGCTCGAACTCATACATGGTGACCACGGGTCCCGCCTGCACCTGGGAGACCTTACCCTGGATACCAAAATCCCGGAGTTTCCTTTCAAGCAGGGCGGAACCCGATATGAGCTCTTCCTTTGAGGGCCTCTCCACCTGCCCGTCAGGATCGTTCAGGAAATCGGTAGAGGGCAGCGTATATGACAGATTCCCTGAGGAGATGGACGCCACCGGCTCATATTCCTTAAAATCCTTTCCGGGTTCCTCCGGGCCGGCGATAAAGACCGGTTCGCTCTCCGGGAACTGGTCTTCCTCTACTAATGAGGGTTCGGGAACAGATTTTTCCAGTCTCGTCTGTTTTGACGGTTTGAGCTCCTTGCCCCCGCCCTTTTTTCTTGCGGATACCAGAAAAAATTCTTTAAGCGGCACAGGGCTTAATAGCACCAGGGATGAGAGCAGGAAAAAAAATGCCAGGATATAACCGCCAGGGGCCGAGAGATACCTGACCAGGTAGGAGGCCCCCCGCTCGCCTATGAACCCTCCGGAGCTCCAGCCGGTGAGCCTGAAATCAAGCCCTGTGAGGCCGGAAAGGAAAGAAAAAGAGAGCGTGAAAAGCGCAGCCCCCGCCAGGTGCAGTTTCAGTATCGGCCGGCCCATGATCTTTCTGATGCCGGCGGCCGCCAGAAACAGCGGTACAAAAAAAGCGGAAACCCCGCAAAAAGTGAAGAGAAGGTCGGCTATGTTGGCGCCCACGGGGCCGCCATAATTGTGTACGCCGTAGGTGCTTTCGGTGAAAAAGGAAGGGTCCCATATCGAGTAGCTAAAAAGGCAGAGCGCGAGGTAGAGCGAGCCCAGAACGGAGGCAATGCCTATCAATTCCTGTTTCTTATGCACTGGCGCCGGGACTTTTGCCTTTTTTACTTTTTTTGTTTTTTTTGCTTTTTTTGCTTTTTTCGTCCGTGCGGGAATGAGCCAAAGATACCTCCAACATGGAAGAAATTATAACATTTTTGAAGGACTGAAAGTCTTCCGATTCCATGGCCCAACTTTTAATCCGTTGAAAATAGAAAGTCTTTTATTGTAGTATTTACATTAGCCGAAGTGGTGGAACCTGGTAGACACGCACGTTTGAGGGGCGTGTGGGGCAACCCGTGCGGGTTCAAATCCCGCCTTCGGCACCAAATTCTTTATCAATCAACTACTTACCTTCCCTCAGCGAGTCCCTTTCAGGTTTAGCACGCAAACTAGCACACGGAAAGGGACTTTTACATTGGGCTACATCTGCAAGATAGGCAGCCGCTACTACTACCGGGTACGCATACCCAAAGACCTGCTTAGGTTTTTCCCTGTGTGTGAGCTAAAGAAGTCCCTCAAGACTACCTCTAGGAAAAGCGCCAAGGCTCTTGTTAAGGTATATGGTTTCCACGTCGAGAGACTATTTACCCTTGTAAGGAGCGGCATGTTAACAGGCGAACAGGTCAAAAAGCTCATTAGTGAATATCTGCATGATTCTTTGAAAGCGGATGAGGACTTTAGAATCACCCATGAAACACCCTCAGGTGTCCCGCAAGTGGAAAAGCTGCAAAGGGCATATCAGGCAGTTATAGCCGAAAGGAAAGCGGAGCTTGCCGCCAATGACCTGAAAGCGATAGAGCCTCAGGCGGACACCCTCTTACACAATAGCGGCATTGAACTGGACAAGGGCAGCGCGGAGTATAAAAAACTTTGCCGGGAATTGCTAAAGGCTGAAATAGCGTATTTCACGGTAGGGCTGGAACGGTACAAAGGGAATTACCAGAATGAGTATGACACGCGGTTTAATTCCCTTTTCCCTGAGCAAGCCCCTGTTAACTCGTCCGGGCTGCCCGCTGAAACCGGAAAGACGCTCACTGAGGCTATCACGCTATACATGGCGGAAAAGCAATTGGGGAACAAGCTCAAGCCCCGGAGTGTACTTGAATATGAAAGCGTCTACCGCAACTTTCAGGAAGTCATCACCCATATTATTGGCAGGGAAGATGTCCGCTTATCAGATTTAAACCGGGAAGCGTTCCATGAATACCTGCACATACTTTCACAGCTTCCGGCCAATGCGAAAAAGGCCAAGGGCTTAAAAGGGAAGGCCATAGGGGAAATCCTAGAGGCCGTGAAAGACAAGCCCATAAATCAAATTAGCGCCGCTACCAAGAACAAAAACATACAGGCTGTTAGCACGCTTCTTAAATGGTGTGTCCGGCAGGGTTACATTGAGCGTAACCCCGCTGAGGGCTTAGGCGTAAAGGAGAAAATAAAGGACTCCGAAAAGACGGCGGCCTACACTAAAGAGGAGATGGAAAAACTCTTTCATACTCCCGTATTCACTCAGCCAGATAAGGACAAGCCGGAACGTTTCTGGCTACCGCTAATAGCCCTTTTTCAAGGTACGCGGCTTGAGGAGATAGCACAGCTTTACATCAAGGACATTAAAGAAGTAGAGGGGATTATCTGTTTAGACCTGAGGGAAAACACGGAAGACAAGAGCATTAAAACGGGCGCTGGTCAAAGGACTGTCCCGCTACACCCATTCCTTATCGAGTTAGGCTTTCTGGACTATGTAGCAAATGTGAAAGCACGGGGAGTTTCAAGGGTATGGCCCGGCCTCAAAAAGACGCAGGGCCGCTATGGAAAAATCTTTGGGAACTGGTATAGCGTGTTTAAAAGCAAACTCTTTCCGGGTAGAAATGAAGCTCCAAATGCGCTTAGATTCCACTCTTTCAGAGATACGTTTATAGACAACCTTGCCCGGCAGGGTGTGGACTGGAAGCTGATTAAGGACTTAGCAGGGCATAACCACGGGGATATTACCAAGGGGACATACGCAAAGGTTCACATGGACTTACTCTTTGACGCGATAAAGAAACTGGATTACGGCGTAGACCTGAGCCATTTACAGGGGAAAGCGCCACTATAACACGGGCAGCACTCCCGCTTTGCGGGTTTCTTTATAATTCATTCTTTTGAGAGGGGTTTAGGAATGACTGGATTTATGGTAAAGAACGGTGTTGAAGCAGCGCTTGAGTTCGAGTGTATTGAGGGTTCACACGTCTTCTTTAATGGCGCTGCCGGGGAAGACTTCTATAGCGAGTGGGAAGACCTTGACGCGAAAACCCGAAAGGCGTGCCTTGAAGTCCGGGACAATCTCTCACAGCTTGCCGCAAAAGTTAACACCACGTTAGCCCGTAAAGCCGCCTAGTCCGCCTATTCTTTCCCTTTACTCTCATTCTCTTTGAGGGTAAGGGGTTCTCATAGAGTTTCACTTGTGAATCACACTGTAGCTGTGAAAACTCCAAGGAGGGCATAGCGTGTTTACCAAATCCATAGACACAATCTTTAAATACGGAGTATTGATTCTACTGGCCGTCCTTATTGTCCTTCATTTTGAAAACAGGAATAAGGGCAGGTATCAGACTGCCTACGTTCAGGGTTCAACTTGCATCCTCGATACTGAAACAGGAAGTGTCTACTTATACAGTCAGCCTAAATGGGTGAAGCTGGAAACGCTAACGGCTGAAAATATAATCACCATTCAGGAATTGCAAAAGCTCGAACAAAAAGTAAACCATTTAGACCCAGCAAGCGGAAACCCTAAGGCTGCCCGCGCCTCGAAACCGGAGACAATGGGTAATACAGAAAAGAACGCTGATGACCAAATAAACAACATCTTTGGTGGGCAGTAGTGCTGTAGGCTGTTTCAGGATTTATCCTGAGGGAGACCCGCCAGAAACCCTATAGAGGTCTATAGGCTTGTGGCGGTAGTCCGGGCCTCAGGTGTCCATGTAACAGGTGTGGGTCTATAGTGTGTTACTCCTCCGAACAGGAATACACCTATAATGGACAGCCTCAGGTCTACCCAAGGGAGAGTTGGGCCAAAAAGCCTATTAAGCGTATTCCTTTATAGGGTAATTGGCCCTTCTTTCCTTGGTTTCATTCTGAGGGTGTGGTAACAGGTGTTTGTATTAAGGTGTGGCCGTCCTCCGTAGTAAAACACCTATAGAGCCACGCTTAATCCACTCTGAGGTAAGTTGGGCCACAAACCCTATTAAAGATACTCCTTATAGGTTTTCTGGCCCTTCTTCTCAGGTGTAAATTAAGCAGCTTTCCTGAAATAGCCGGGTTTTCCCCGTCCTCCGGGTGTGTATGAAACCCTGTTTTCACGCATAGCGGACACTATAGGGTTTCCACTGTCACCCGTCCTAATATCCGCCAGAAATCTTTTAAAGCTCCTTTCGGGTATCTGTAAGTGTTTCCTGATTTCGGTAGCGCCGAGGGTTCCCGGCTGTAGGGTATCAAGGAAAGTGATAAGCGCCCTATCGTGCTTCTTACCCCGGACAGGCTTTGAAGCGCCCTTATCAAGCTCCCATTTGCCTATCCTGATTCCGGGCATTTCCCGCCTTATCCCGTCTAGGATTTGCTTGCCCCGATTTCCGGCAGGGAGTGTCAAGAACACTGTAGCAGCCGGGCAGTTCCCCTGAGTGTCTATAACCCTCCTACACCGTATCCGGTTAATAGCCTGTACGATGTCCGTTGTAAGCTGCCCGGTTTCAATGGCAGCGCGTATGTCCGGGTGTTTCCCAAAGGGACGCTCACCGCGACTATGCAGCCATTCCGTAGACTGAGCGCCCTTGAACGCCATGAACAAGTTAGCAGTCCACGTTTGCGGCCTATAGGGAAGACCATAGATAACAAGTGTGTCAAAGTCCCGCCACTCGTTAGAGCCGTCTATATTCCCAAAGTGGTTCACCGCGTATTCGGCAAAGCCCTGGGCTTGCGCGGTGTTCTTCTGAAAGTGTGGCTCTATGTCTCTGTGGGTGATTGCAAGAACGCGCCTATCATGTCCCTTGAGCGCCACTTTCAGGTTTCCCATTACTACACCTACACCCTGAGCGCCTTCTTTTCTCAGGCTGTGCTTGCCCGTCCGCCGTTCCGGTGCAATGAACAAGTTAACATTCCTGTAGTTCCGGGCATCCTGTGGCGGGTCTACAACACGCGCCTTTTCTTCAAGGAGTTCATACGCTGTGTTAACTTGGGCTGTAGCGTCAAGGATGATAGCGCCTCTCACAGTGCCGTCATTGGGAATAAGCAGCCTAGCGGTGTTGAGAGTGTGGACAGTGTTATCCTTGGCAAAGTAAACGTAGCTCTTAAAGAGCGCGTCAAGCCCTTTGATAGTCCCGTCTACAAGCGCCCTGAGCTTCTTCCTGCGGATAACGTCTCTTTCCCCATAGGGAAGCAAGGTTTCAAGCTCAAGTGTCCTTAGCGTGGCTCTGAGGCCGTTAAAGTCCGGGAGCTTGCCGCCAGTGTAGGTCGGGAATAACTCCCGGTGTTCTCCCCGGTGTAGACCCTTTGTGGAAAGCATGGCCTCTTTCTGCTTACCCGTCATTCCGTCTAGTAGGTCTATAACCGTTTCCACTGTCTGCACTTCTCCAGGAAACTCCCGCCTTATGTCCTCAGTGAAGAAGTGTGGTAGGTTTTTCAAATGTTCGATGTCAACTTGAAACTCCTCCACTAACTCCAAAGCCTCATCAATGATGACAAGCTCCCGCGTGTTCGCGGTTACACCGCTGTCACTCTTGCCGCCACTGTAAGCATAAAGACGCTTCCAAGTTTCCGGCAGTGTCCCTCCTGCTCCTAGCTTTTCCAAGGCCAGTTCATAGGCGCTGTGTGTGATTACAAGAACGGGATAGCCCGCTAGAGCCTCACCGCTTACCTTGTGTTTACTCTCTGAGTGGTAGCTTATAGCGACATCCTCAGTAAGCCCCGGTTTCCGTTCCTGCGCAAGCCTGTTTATCTCATCGGCTATCGCGTCCGCCTCTTTGATTCTCCGGGTTATGATGAGTCCGCCCGGCACAAGTTCGCGCGGTATAGCGTTGAGCATGGCAAAGTAAAGGATAGTCCCTTGAGTCTTTCCCGTTCCGGTGGGAAATGGAAGCACTGTAAAGGTTCTCTCCCGGATGCCTCTTTCATCGTGGGCCGCTGTAGCGCCTGTAAGCGTCTCAGCCAACAAGCGCCACGTTTCCCGGAGGCCGTCATTACAGGTGTTCCCTAAAGCGTCCGTCCAGTGCTTCTCCATTTCCCGGACGAAATAATCAGGTGGCATCACTTCTCCTAGTCCTTCACCCTTTACAGGACACCCTTAGCGGCCCGCATGGTTTCCAATGTTTCATGCTGGACGGCCTCAGGTGTGTTGAGCTTTGAAAGCGTCCGGCCATAGAGCCGCAAAGCCCGGCGTACAATGACGCTGTTTGAAACCGGGTGTCCGTTTCCGGTGTGGAACGCCTGAGCGCGTTTCATAGCGTGCCCGCTTTCCGGGTCTAGGTTGAACCTCAGTTTATCGCCTGTGTGTCTGGTTATCTGTTTCATGGGTTGTGAATGTGTCTCCCTTCAAAATGGTTTATGCAGCGCGTTAATAATCTCATCCTCTTTAGCCAAGTCCCTGAGGATGGCCCCGAACACGTTTACTTGAAGCGGCGCTAGGTTTTGCCGGACATACTGCCCTAGCTCCTTTATGGCCCTATGGCTTGCGGGCTTGTAGTAGTGATGCTGCTTGCCGTGCCTGTAGACCTGAATTTTTATCCTATGGGCAGTCCCAAAGAGTGCATTGGCAAGGGCAAACGTCAAGCGTATATCGTCCGGCAGTATCGCGGGCTTTCTTTCACTGAATAGCCATACAGACAGGACGGCATTAAGACAGGCTTTCCCTTCCACCCCCTCCCTGATTAGCTGGTTAAGCTCTGCTATGGCGGGAACACGTAGCCCGGACGCGCTATCTGCAAGGAGCTTGTTAAACCAGTCTATTCCGGCTTTAATGGCTGGGTGTCCAATGTGCTTGTCTATGAATGTCCGTACGTCTTCCTGTTCTCTCATGTACTCCCGCTTATTGATAGCCCGGCCTAGCGGGTGTCCGTATCTCTCCCGGCCTGTCATGGGTTTTACAGTAGCCGGAAACCTTGTGCCTGTGATTGAAGCAGGAGTTAACCAGACACTTCTTTTCTTCATTTTGTGCGGCCTTGTGCGAAAACCAGTCTTTCAAAATTTCCCTTTCTTTGTGTGTGGGTTTAACGGGTGTTAACTTGACGGGTAGCCGCCCGGACAGCCTCTACACCGCTGTTGCGACCATCCGGGCAAGCCTTACGGTATCATCCCTCAAGACTGAGGGTGAACAAAGAAATCAAACAAAGACAACAAATTTATTTCACGCTTTGGAGTCCTCAGGCCACTTGGAGTACTTCACCATCCAAAGCCATAACTTATAGTCCTGTGCGGTGGCCTTTCCGCTGTTGAATCGTTCTATCAGGTACTTACAGGCTGCGGTGTGGAGTTCCGCTTTTACCGCATCCGACACACCCGGCACGTCCGCTACTACTGTTTTCTTCATACTGCTTGTTTGTTCTCCTTCTTGGATTTAGTGTTGTTCGCTGTCAAAAGGCTGATTCATCCGGTTCACGCTTTCAAGCGGTGTTCCCGTTCCCTTGCCGCCCGGATACACATCTTCTTCCTTGACAGCCGGGAAAGGTGCATCTTCTTTTTTGACAGGGAAGGGCACGTCCGCGTAAAAGGCCGCGTCAAGCGCCGGGTGTCCGGGTGTGGCTGCCCCGTCCTCAAGTTCCCTATACTCCTTGAGGAGCTTTATAGCGTTGGCATAATCGGCCCCTCTAGCGTTACCGCTTTTAAGTTTCTCTACAAGCCCGCTCAGGAGTAAGTCTTTCAGTTCCATAAGCAGTTCATTCCGTTTCTGGTTCTCCATTCTTGGTATCACCTCCTTTCATGTAATGAGACACTTTAGAGTTGTGAATTGGCCCCGAATACAGGGGCTTGATTGAAAAATAAACGGATGGGTAAAAGGACACCTTTGAGACGCATTTAAAGCGTGTCTCAAGTATGGTTTTCCTACACCCGGCGCGGCTTTCTTTCTTCTAAGGTGGGCAGTAATAGGGTATAAGTCCCTGATTTTAAACAAAACTACTTATATATAGTGGTTATGCAAATCCGAAAACCACAATATATAGTAGTCTCAAATAAGCCGAATTGCAGCCTTAAAAGACCGTCTAAAGTTTACGGATTATGCTTGTTTTAAGGTTGACTTTAGGTTGACAATTACTGTGAAGTTTTATAGGCTTAATTACGTTTAAACCTACACACCTAAAAGGAGGGTTCGGAAAGATGGCAGTTTACGGGTACATCCGGGTTTCCACAAGCAAGCAGGATGCGGAGAACCAGAAACACGCGATTCTTGATTTTGCCAATGCACGGAAACTAGGGAATGTAGAGCTTGTCTCTGAAACCATGTCCGGGATGATTAGCTGGAAGAACAGGGAGCTTGCCGGGCTGCTTGAGGCCATGAACAAGAATGATGTCCTCATAGTGTCTGAGCTTTCCCGGCTAGGCCGCTCCATGCTTGAAATCATGGAGCTACTTTCCAAGTTAACACGCAGGGAAGTTAAGGTGTTCGCCATAAAGGGCAACTATGAGCTAGGCAATAACATTCAATCCAAGGTGTTAGCGTTTGCCTTTGCTATGGCCGCTGAAATAGAGCGGGAGCTTATCTCTACACGTACCAAAGAGGCGCTTCAAGTAAAGAAGGCTGCGGGTGTCCGGCTAGGTAGACCTAAGGGCAGTATCAGCAGGTCAAGGCTGGATGGGCAAGAGGACAAGATAAGGGAGCTTATCAAAAAGCGTGTCCCTAAAAGCTCCATAGCCCGGATAATGGAAATCTCCCGCCCGGCCCTTTTGGACTTCATCAAATCAAGGGGAATAAAGGGTTAAAGCGCGGGTGTCTCTTCTAAGGTAGGTGGAAGGACACGTCAGGCAACTGGAAACCCGCTACTAGAGCCAATTTCAGCGGGATTAGAGTCTGTATCTGAGGCAGGTTTTCAACTACTCCTTTTGGTAGGTGTGGCGTGGCCTTCCTTCTAAGGTGTCCAGACAGGCACGTCAGAGGGCTTAAAAGCGGCTCAGGCCAACGGTTTCCGTGGGACTACACGCTTTTCTAGAAACCACCCTTTTGAAACGCTGCGTCTCTTCTAAGGTAGTCACACGCTCACGTCAGGCGGCTTGAAACCCAGGACTGTAGTGGCTTTCGGTGGGATTAGCGGCGCAGACGCACTACAGCAATTTTACAGCTTCGTGGAGTATCCCCCTAAGCGTGTCTCAGGGTGTCAAGGCCGGGTGTCCGGGTGTTACTCCTACACTTCCCGGCAGGGCCACGCCGATTGTCTCTAGCCGCCTGTGTTTCCCCGTATGGTCTACTAGGTACACCCTCCGGCAACCCATACGGGGAAACCCTCCGAATCCGGCAGCGATATACCCTTTCACATTTTTTGTGCAAAATTTCTTTTTCAGCCTTTTATAATACAGAGGTAGCGGAGGATTATGAAACCGGATAACAGCGAACAGATACAAAAGAGGGTAGCCTATTACAGCAACCTTGTGAACGCTTGGATACAGTCGAGAATGGAATTAGATAAAACGTTAATCACCATCTCGTCTGCTGGAATTGGTTTTTTAGTTGCCCTTCTCAGTTACAAAGTAATAGATGGTTGGGGAATGTTTACCGTCTTCGTGATGGCGCTTATTGCGTTCTTTCTCACGATTTGGACATGCATTGGCATTTTTAAAGAAAATTCGGCATATATTGGAAAGCTAATAGAAAACCCGGATGCTACATCAGAACAGTCACGTCTCAACAAACTGGATAAAAGAGCGCAAATCCTGTTCTCTGTAGCTATGGCTTGCGTTCTGGCCATTGGGGTTATGGCTGCTATAAGTCAATTTGAAAATAAAGCAAAGGAGGCTCAGAAAATGAGCGTGGATAAGAAAGGGACGCAGCGAAAAACGCAGGATAGTATTGCGGGGTTAGGCGGTTTGAATCCTAATGTAATTGAGAAAAACCAGAGTGCCGCTCCTCCGAAAACTGATACAAACACGCAAAAATCAGACAATACGAAAAAGTAGTTCTCAAAGGAAGGAGACTCAATGAGCGAAGAAGAAAAGAAAGGCGAAACTGCAAGAAGTAATGAAAGTTTTTCAGGATTAGACAAACTCAATCCGGACACTGTTTGGAAAAGCCTTGCGGGGCTATCGGGGCTTCACCCTGACAAGAACACCATGGCTGCAAATACAACCAGTAAGCCAGTCGCGGACAATAGCACAGAAGGGGAGAAAGAAAAATAGGGCTACATTTGGGCAAGCTCCTTATAAAGGCTGATAGTGTCTTAAAGGTGAGCTAGTGCCTGACATAAACTGGTCAAATTAAAGCGCAACACCACCTATGAAATTACGCGCCCGTTGACAGCCTCAAGCCGCCTGTGCTTTAATCCAGACTGGTACACAAATCAGCACACACGGGCTTTACGCCGTGTTAACCTGTAGGCGGCTCTTTGGGAAGAAAAGGTAGAAAAACCGAGGGTTTTCCCGTTTGGATAACGTGGGGCAACCCGTGCGGGTTCAAATCCCGCCTTCGGCATTTTTCATTTCTTTAATGCCTCTGTCTTTGGCGGTTCAAGGAAGTTGCCCGTCCAGTATATCCCTCACTTTTGAGAGCAGCACCTTTGGGGTGATCGGTTTCAGGATGAAGTTCAAGCCGGTCTCCTCCAGCCCGTTCTCGTTTATGACGTCCGGCGCATAACCGCTCATGAAGATCACCTTTGTGCCCGGAGCTATTTGTCTTATCTGGTCCCGGGCCTCTTTCCCGTTGGCTCTGGGCATGATCACGTCCAGCACAGCCAGGCGGATGCAGTCCTGGTTTGCCTTGAATTTCTCCACGGCATCCTCGCCGTTTTCGGCCTCGACCACCGTATACCCGTATTCGCGGAGGATGGCGCTTGTGAGTTCCCTTAAAGCAGTGTCATCTTCGGCCAGAAGTATGGTTTCAGTCCCTCCGCGCAGACTGCCGTTATCCGGGCGCTCCTTTTTTTGTTCCCTGGCAGGGACACTGCTGAGGGGCAGGTATATCTTGAAGGTCGTTCCGATCCCGGGCTCGCTTTGAACGTCAATACGGCCGCCATGCTGCTCTATTATCCCGTAGGTTACGGAGAGGCCCAGCCCTGTCCCCTTGCCCACCTCTTTTGTCGTGAAAAACGGATCGAATATCCTTTTCGTGGTCTGGGCCTCCATCCCGGTGCCCGTGTCCGTCACCGAGATCATGGCATACCTGCCGGTCCTGAAACTGCCGCCTCCTATGAGTTCCTCATTCAGATCGGCGGCCCCCGTCTGGACCACAATGAATCCTCCGGCCGGCATGGCGTCCTTGGCATTCGCCACCAGGTTCATCAGGACCTGTTCTATCTGGCCGCTGTCCGCCAGGATGATAAGGTCATCGCCGGAGCACCTGACCACCAGCTCTATATCTTCCCGGATCAGCCTCAAGAGGAGTTTTTCCACCCCCCGTATCAGCGCATTCAGCTCCACAGGGCAAAGGCTTATGGTCTGTTTCCGGCTGAATGCCAGGAGACTACTGACCAGTTTGACCGCCCTCTGGGAGGCCGAAAGGATCTGGTCCGCGTAATTTTTCAGGGGGCCGTTTTCCCGCAGCCTGGACTCCAGCAGATCGGCATAGCCGATTATGGCGGACAGTATATTGTTGAAATCATGCGCTATCCCTCCGGCCAGCTGGCCCACGGCCTCCATTTTTTGCGCCTGCCTTAACTGCTCTTCCAGTTTTCTTTGCCGGGTAATGTCGGTTGTAATGCCCAAAAGCGCCGTGATCTTTCCGTTTGCGTCCCGGAAAGGCACCGATTGTGTCGAGAGCCGGCGGCTTGTGCCCTTCAGCCCTATGATCTCGAATTCCAGGGAGGCAGGTTCGCCTCTGAAGGTCTTTCCCACAAGCCTTTTAAAGGCGTCCCGGTATTCGGGCAGCATCAGGCCCAATACCGATTTGCCTTTGACCTGCTCGAATGAATCGGCTTCTATCATGGCCAGCCCCGAGGGGTTCATCGCAAGCAGGGCGCCGTCAGGGGCAAGCAGCTTTACGCACTGCGGCTCGGACTCGATGATCATCCTTAAACGGCTTTCGCTTTCCTTCAGCGCCTCTTCCAGCCGCTTCCGTTCTGTGATGTCCTGAAGGGTTTCCGTCACAAAAACCAGTTGCCCGTCTGGATCATAGGCCGGGGCGGCGCTGAATATTATGTACCTTTCAGTTCCGCCAAGGATGCGAAACCACCCTTCGGACTCAAGCCCCTTGTTGGCCAGCCTGGAATGAGAGTGCGCCGCATACAGCCTGCCTATTTCTTCATAGTTTCCGTCTATTATCAAATCGGCCAGTGTCGGGCGCTTTTCCTGATAGAAGGGTTTCCATTGGTCCCTTGTTCCCACCATATCGGCCGACTTCAACCCTGTGAGCTCCTCGCACGCCTTGTTCCAGACCACGACCTCATGATTTGAGTTAAGCACGAAGGCTGCCACTGTAAGGTTTTCAATCAGACTGGCGTGAAGGGAGTCAGCCTTTTGCCGCCAGTTCGTGGAAATTGCCCTGATGCGTTGCCCGTTTTTCCCGGTTTTCAAAAATTTCCAATCCTTTGCTCTAAAAGCGGATAATTTTATAAAAAGTATATGAATTATTTTAAAAAAGGCAGGGTATTGTCAACATTCATCTGAAAAAAGCAAAAATGATCAAAATCGTAGTTTTAGGGTCAGGGGATATCCTTTTATGCTTTTTGCCGGAATGTCCGGGACCGTTTTTTAATTTTTGCAATGGCCTTTAAGATTTTAACTCATTGAATTAAAAAATAAAAATTTATAAAAGTGATCAATGAGCCGGCGCCGCCGCCCTGATTTCTGAAACCTCCTTTTCCTGTGGAGTTAATAGTTTTGTGTGGACAGGATGGCCGTTTTTGACATAGAATAGTCCACTTATTATGTATCTTGGGCGTATGCCCTGAAGGGGGAAGGAAAGGCGGAAATGGCGAGGCGGCGGAGCAATTTTTCTGGTGCAGTATTTGCGTTGGCAGTTTTCTTTGTTTTTCTTCTCAGTCCAGGGGTACGCGCGGCACAGACTCAGACTGGAGTTGGCAGAATAGGAAAAGAGGGCTGCGTAACGGGAAAGTGCCACAGCAACATGGGAACTGACAAGTTCATCCATGGCCCAACAGCGGCGGGTGATTGCCTTTTCTGCCACCAGAAAATTGGCAACCACAAATTCAAGGCCACGCCGGATCCCGTATCAAAGCTCTGCTACAAGTGCCACGACAGGATGGACTCAGCAGCGCATGTCCATCCGCCGGTCAAGGCTGGCGCGTGCACCGCGTGCCACAGCCCCCACCAGTCGCCATACAAGTTTCAGTTAAGGCAACCCGAAGGACAAAAACTCTGCTTCATGTGCCATGACAAAAAGATGATGGCTGGCCCTTTCAAGCATGGACCGGCAGCAACCGGCCAGTGCACCATATGCCATAACCCTCACGGCTCGCCTAATGACTACATGCTTTTTGCCGAAGGAAATGACCTCTGCCTGTCCTGCCATACGGACAAGGCGGAAGAGCTGAAAAATGATAAACACATCCATCCTGCCGTAGAGCTTGGATGCGTGAACTGCCATAGCCCCCACAGCGCCGGTTACAAGTACAACCTGAAACTGGACCGCCACGAAGACCTCTGCTTCATGTGCCATACGGGCAAGAAAGCGCATGTGGAAAGCGTAAAGACCAAACATGGGGCCATCACCCAGACCAAGAAAAAATGCCTTAACTGCCACAATCCCCATGGTTCCAACTATCCAAAGATGCTTCTTAAAAAACCCATAGACCTGTGCCTTTCCTGCCACGACAAGCCTATGGATACTCCGACCGGCAAGATAGTGAACATGAAGCAATACCTGGCCGACAACAAGGACTGGCATGGGCCTGTCCGGGAAGGGGACTGTCCGGCCTGCCACAATCCGCACGGCTCAAACAATTTCCGGATGCTGCGGAAACAATTCCCTTCCACTATGTATACGCCCTATGATCCAAGCGCATACGCCCTCTGCTTCATGTGCCACCAGAACACCATTCCGGCAGAGAAGTACACGACAACGCTTACTAACTTCCGCAACGGGAATCTGAATCTGCACTATGTCCATGTGCACCAGATCAAGGGCCGCGTATGCGTATTCTGCCATGACCCGCATGGCAGCAATAACCCGAAGCATATCAGGGACTATGCGCAGTTTGGCATATGGCATCTGCCGATAAATTACAAGAAGACCGCCACAGGGGGCCAGTGCTCTCCGGGCTGCCATGTTACGCGCTACTATGACCGGAATAATCCGGTGAAAAACAGATAGGGCCTGTAAAAAACAGATAGGCCGGTGAAAAGGGGCAGCATTAAGTAAAATGCAGCATGAAATGCTGCGTCATTCTGGAATTGGACAGCAGGTTTTTAGTTTTTTTTGAAGAGGTTTGAAGAATTGGGAGAGATCTTAAAGTGGAAAATATGATCATCCGGAAGGGATCCTTGGAGAAAAAGAGGTCCCATTTGGCCCTGGCAACCGGTTTTATGTGTCTTATGGCTTTTGCAATTGCACTGCCCGCCTTTGCCGCCCCGGCGCAGGAACCGGGGACTGTAACGCCAAAGGCGGCAGTACAGAAAAATCAAAATCAAAAACAAGATCAAAAAACCCTTACGGGCTCTGCTCTGGCGCTTTCCCTGTTAAGGGAGGTATCCGCCTTGGAGCGGGTAAACAAGCTGGATGAGGCAATAGCGAAGACAAAGGAAAGCATCACTGCGGACCCCTCGTGCATGCCGGCCAAAGTCCAGCTTGGAAACCTGTTCATCAAAAAAGGCCAGCTGGATAAGGCAATGAAAGTCTTTGAGAATGCCCTTAAGCAAAATCCCGAATTACATGCCGCAAAGACTGGCGAAGGGGTCATCCTCTTTAAAAAAGGAGATCTCCAGGGCGCGCTGGCCGACCTGAAGGAAGCCCTCGAACTCAATCCAAACCCGGTCCTGGCGTATTATGAACTGGGCAATGTCTATTTGAAAATGGGTCAGCCGCAGAAGGCGCTGGAGGCGTATAAAAAAGGGATAGAGAAATTAAAGCAGGGGAGGCACGCATGGTAAGGGAAAAACTAAGGGCCTTGCATGGGACCGGCAGCCGCGGCTTTTCCGCCTTTCTGCTGATGGCCGTATTTTTGTCCGTTCAGGGTTTTTGTTTTTTCTCTTCCCTCCCCCTGGCTTTCGGCCAGAACCTCCAGGTGGGCACAAAGGCCCCTGACTTTGTTCTTAAGGATCTGAGCGGCCAGACGAAGACGTACGCCGACGTGAAGGGTGCCAAACTGACTGCCCTGGTGTTCTGGGCCGCCTGGAGTGAAAACTCCCCGCGCGAGTTCAAGGACATCGAGGCCCTTTATCACAAGTACAAGGACAAGGGTTTCGCTGTGGTGGCAATTGACGTCGAACAGCAGAACATAGACAATGACGCCCTTGCCAAGATAAGGGCCAAGATGGCGGAACTCAAGCTCGATGTCCCCGTGCTCATAGACTATGGGCTGGTTGCCTTCCATGACTACGAAGTGATAGCGGTACCGACTACCGTTATACTGGATCCGGACATGAAGATACAATACGAGCTTTTCGGTTATCCCATCGTCGGCTCCGCGGATATGCTGGATTACATAAACGGGCAGTTCGGGGGCACAAGGAAGGGCGGCAGCGCAAAAAATGTCTACATGCCCAGCGATAAAGCCCTCAGGTGTTATAACCTCGGCATGAGGATGCTCGAATCCGGGCGCATGGCAGATATGGCCCCGGCATGGCTGGAAAAGGCCAGCGCCGCAGACCCTAAATTCGCCCGTCCGAACGTAAGCCTGGGAGAGTACTATGCTGCGCACAACCAGCCCCAGCTCGCAAAGCAACAGTTCGAACAGGCGCTCACGAAGGAACCCGGCAACGTTATTGCGACGTGCGATCTTGGCACCCTGCTGGCCGGCTCCGGGGATGTTAAAGGGGGCATGGCCCTTATGGAAAAGGCCCTGAAGCTTGACGAAGCATACACTCCCTGTTACTATATGCTTGGCTATTATTATGGGAAGGGGGGCGACATGGCTAAAGCGCGCAAACTTTTCGACGCCGGGGCCAGGCTCGATCCCATGGATTCCCAGGTTTATATGTATGAAGGTAAACTGTATGAGGGAAAAAACGACGCGCGGGACGCCGCAGTTGCTTACGGAAAGGCCCTGAAGATCATGTTAAAGCAATGATAAAACGGGTTTTCCTCTGTCTGCTTTTCTTACTTCCCCTCCTGCCGCAAAATAGTTATTCAGACGTTGCCCTCAGGATCATCACCCCCGTGGACAAGGGATACATGCAAGGGGGACAGACTCTTTCAGTCGTATCCAAGATAACGGAAAACACATTTGATTCCCTTCAAATATATGTGGACGGGAGGGTGCAAAAAAACCTCAAGGATATTAATGGCAAGCAGTATGTGTGCTCTGTCGTCAATGTCCATCCCGGCATAAACCGGATAATGGTTTCGGGCATCGCTTCAGACGGCGCCCCAAGCTCAAGCCAGGTCAGCGTCTTTATCATTTCGCCCATATCCGCACAAAACAACACGCCTCCGGATGGCTATACCCAGTATCTGTTCCACAGTTCCTCGAGCACCTGCTTCACCTGCCATCAGATGGAGCCGCAGGCGGCTGACGATACCCCGGCAAAACATTCGGATTCCAGCTGTTATACCTGTCATAAGGAGATAACCGACCGGCCATACGTTCACGGCCCGACCGCGGCATGGGCCTGTCTTATGTGCCATGACCCGAAGGCAACCCCGAAATATGCCACACTCTCTCCACCAGAGAAGATGTGCGAACAGTGCCACGGTGACCAGATCGGCGCATGGCAGAAACTCAAACACCAGCACGGCCCCTTTGCGCTTGGGATGTGCACCACATGCCACAGCCCTCACGGCTCCGACTGGCCGTTCTGGACCAGAAAGTTTCCAACCGATCTATGTCTGTCCTGCCACGTGGGGCAGACCGGAGACCATATAATCACCTTTTTTAACGGCCAGCCTCATCCGATCCGCGGCAAGCCGGATCCCAGGCATCCGGGGCAGGAACTGTCCTGCGCCTCGTGCCACAGCCCTCACGCGTCGCCCTACCGGTTCCAGCTCTTCGCTGACTTCGGTCACCTGCGGCATTTCTGCATGGGATGCCACGGCAGCCGGATACCATTTTAAAATGAAGCACCCTGCAGCAAACTGCAGGGATTGCAAGTTAAAGGGCTTTCCGGGGGAGAGAAATTCCGCTTCCGCCATTTGATATATAATAAAAATTGTGGGCGGCAGATTTCCTGACGAGTTTGGATTTCTATTAGACACGCTGGATTCCATTAATATCTCCGCTGTCGTGATCGACGAGGCCCGGCGGATCCTGGCGGCAAACAAGGCATCAGGCGCCCTCTTCGGGTGCGGCTCCGGGGAACTGGAAGGCGGCGGCATAGAATCGTTTATTGCCTTCGGGGTTCAGGCCACCGCTGTTTCAGGGGGAATCACCAATACAGATGGTCATGCCGCGGGCTGCGCTGTTTTCCCTGCGGAAGCGCATGGGGGGGACAGTTTTGAAGCCTGCTGCGCCAGAAAAAACGGCGAGGCCTTTGCCGCAAAGATCACGATGATAACGCGGGGCTCGCCCGTCCGCCATGCTGTTATCATACAGCAGATAAAGGACGACCCCAGGCACTCCGGGCTCATAAACGAGCTGGGAGGGATAATAAATTCCAGTCTCAGTATCGGCACCATTTTCAGGATGGTCGCCTCGGAGATAAGAAAGATCATCGATTACGACAGGGCCAGCCTTCTGCTTAATGATGAGAAAAAGAAAAACCTGCTCATCTTTGCCCTGGACACAGGGATGAAAACGCTCATGCCAAAAGGGATAAGGGCGCCGGTAGACACCACCAGCGCGGGCTGGGTGGTGCAAAACAACCAGCCCTGGATAAATTACGATCTCCGGCAGGAGATCCGGTTCCCCGATGACAAAAAACTGGCCGCCGAAGGCATACGCTCAACCATAAGCATCCCTCTTTTCAAAGACCGCATGCTGGGCGTGTTCAACCTGGACAGCACCATGCCTTCAAAATACTCCGGTGATGACCTTCAGATACTCCTCGCGGTGGCCAGGCACATCTCCATGGCGCTTGAGAACGCCCTTCTTTTCGAGGAGATATCGAAGGAGAAGAAGGAATGGAAAAAAACCTTTGACGCGATAACCGATATGGTATGGATAGAGGACGGGAACCAGCAGATAATCCGGGCAAACCAGACCGTTCTGGAGAAGACGGGCTTCTCTGCCGCGCAGGTGGTGGGAAGGCCCTGCAGGCAGGTCATGGAAAAAATAGGGATACAGATAACAACCAGGCTCTGTCAGCAGACTTTAACAAGCCGAATGCCTTCCTTCCTGGAACTTACAGGCAAGGACGGCGGCATCTTTCATTTCTGGGTCTATCCCCTGGTGGACGAGGAAGGGCGCATGTACGCCATGGTGCATTATCTAAAGGACGTGACGGACCAGAAGAGGCTTGAACAGCACCTGATAAGGTCCAACAGGCTGGCCTCCCTGGGCACACTGGTGGCCGGCATCGCCCACGAGATAAATAACCCGCTTGGCATCATAGCCGGTTATTCCGAGGCGCTCATGGACAGGGCCAGGGAGGATAACCTGCTGAAGGTCCCGGAGTTCGAGGATTTCCCCGAATACCTGGAGACCATACATAAGGAGATATTCAGGTGCAAGGGGATCCTGCGCAGCCTTCTTGATTTCGCCAGCCCTTCCCCGGGTTCGTTCCGCCAACTGGACATAAATGAGATAATCAAGGAGGTCATCCTGCTTGTGAACCACAGGGCGAAGAGGCTCCATCACCAGATGGAGTTCAACCTCCGCAGGGACCTGCCAAAGATATTCGGGGAGCCGGGCGCGTTGAGGCAGCTTTTTATGAACATTATAATCAACTCCATGTACTTCACCCCGGAGAAGGGCAGCATTACGATTACAACTCTTATGGCGGATGGGCGCGACGAGGAAAGTATTGCCCCCTGTCCGGCCGCCGTAAAGGTGGTTATAAGCGACACGGGTTCGGGTATCCCTGCCGGGATCATGGACAAGATATTCGATCCGTTCTTCACGACCAAGACGGCGGGAGAGGGCACCGGGCTGGGACTTTCGATCTGCCACAAGATCGTCGAGGAGCACGGCGGCAGCATAGACGTTGAGAGCGCCCCCGGAAAAGGGACTGCCTTCACAATAAAACTTCCGGTGGACGGCAGGGCCGTGGAGCCGCTGGGCAGCAGGGCGGGGAGGAACAAAAAATAAAAACATGATAAGGGTCCTTGCGGTAGATGATGAGGAGCCGTTCAGAAGGCTTCTCAAGCGGGAACTCGCCAGGAAAGGCTTTTACGTGGAGGCGGCGGCGGATGGCGGAGAAGCCCTCCAGCTTCTCAGGGAGAAGACCTTCGACATAATACTTCTTGATATAGTTATGCCGGGCATGGACGGTGTTTCCCTGATGGAGAAGATGAAAAATGATCCGGCAGCCCCCGTAATAATAGTCCTTACTGGCAAGGCCACCGTCGAAACTGCGGTCGCGGCGATGAAAAACGGGGCATACGATTATCTGACAAAACCTTACAAGCTGGATGAGCTTGTTATTATCATCAACAGGGCCTTTGACTACGGAAAGCTCTCGACCAAGAGCAAGCTGCTGGAACAGGAACTGGTAAGGAAGGAGTCCGCCGTACAGTTCGTTTATAAAAGCAGGCAGGTGGCGGATGTGATCTCATTAATAAAAAAGATCGCCCCCACGGACTCCCCGGTCCTCATCCAGGGGGAATCGGGCACGGGCAAGGAGCTGGCGGCCAATATCCTGTGGAGAAGTAGCAAGAGGCGGGAACTGCCCTTCATCGCCCTTAATTGCGCCACTCTTTCTGAAAACCTTATGGAATCCGAGATCTTCGGGCATGAAAAGGGCGCTTTCACAAGCGCTTATCAGACAAAGCACGGTATTGTGGAGGTGGCGGACACGGGCACGCTTTTCCTGGATGAGATCGGCGAGATGCCCATGAAGCTCCAGGCGAAGCTCCTCAGGTTCCTGGATTCCGGGGAGTTCCGGCGGGTGGGCGGAAACAAGAACCTGTCAGTGGATGTCCGTGTGATAGCCGCAACGAACCGGGACATAAGAGGCCTCATAGGGGAGGGCCTTTTCAGGGAAGACCTCTACTACAGGCTCAATGTCTTTTCGATCAACATCCCCCCTTTGAGGGAGCGCCGGGAAGACATAGCGGAGCTTGCCGGATACTTTCTCATCAAGTACGGCCGCAAGTTCTCAAAGAGCGTGGAAGGGATCGGCAGACCCGCGCTGGAGGCCCTTATGGGATACCGCTGGCCGGGCAATGTAAGGGAACTGGAAAACATAATGGAAAGGGCGGTCATACTCTCCGAGGGTGGCTTGATAGGCCGCGAGGCGATCCTCATCCCTGAAGCCCCTGCCACGGACGGCGGAGGCCAGCTCTCCCTGGAGGAGATGGAGAAGGATTATATACTGCGGGTGTTCAGGGCCGCCGGGGGAAACCATTCCAGGACCAGCCAGATATTGGGCATAGACAGGAAAACGCTTTACCTCAAGCTAAGAAAATACGGGATGGACCCAGCGAAGGGGGTTTTTTAAAGCCCGCATAGAGGAGACGATGAAAATAAGTGACGTTTTAAACAAAAAGAAAAGCGGGGTTTCCTTTGAATTCTTCCCGCCCAAAGGGAATGCCAAAGGGGCCGATGGGGGGGTGGGACCTTTTATGAAAGTTGTAAAAGAGCTTGAAAAACATGACCCGCTTTATGCCTCCGTGACTTACGGGGCCGGCGGCAGCACCCAGGCGCGCACGATGGACACCCTTCTTAAGATCAAAGGGGCCACGGACTTAAACGTTATGTCCCATCTGACCTGCGTTGGGGCGGACAAGGAGTCAATGGACGCCCTTTTAAGGGATTACATGAAGGCAGGCATCGAGAACATACTTGCCTTAAGGGGAGACGCGCCCCGGGACATGAAGGATTTCGATCCGTCAAAAGGCGAGTTCAGGTACGCCCGTGACTTGGTAGAGTTCATAAAAAAATACGATTTCTTCTCCATAGGCGTGGCGCTTTACCCGGAGAAGCACCCCGAAGCGCCGTCCCTTGAAAAAGACATAGAGTACGCGAAGATGAAAGTGGACGCAGGGGCAGATTTCGCCATTACCCAGATGTTTTTCGATAACGGCTACTATTATGATTTCATGGACAGGGCCATAGCCAAGGGGATAAACATACCCGTGATACCGGGCATTATGCCGGTGACCGATTTCAACAAGATCAAGGAGTTTTGCTCCTTCTGCAATGCGAGCATCCCGCAGAGCCTTGAGCGCAAGATGCTGCCCGTGCTTGAAAGCCCCGAAGGCATAAGAAAAACAGGCATCGAATACGTCACCAGGCAATGCGAGGACCTGCTTGAAAACGGGGTGAAATACCTTCATTTTTATACGTTGAACAGGGCGGACGCGATAAACGAGATACTGGCGGCGCTCCGGATACGGCCAGCAAAAGAACCGAACGAACAAAAAAAGGGTAGCGGGCCGGTTTGATAAATACACCAGGCGAGGCGGCGTTCGCTTTTACCGGAAATAAAAAAAGGCGGGAAACGAAGCGATGATAAAACTGAAACAGTACCAGGTCGATGCCTTTGCAAACAGGATCTTCGAAGGCAACCCCGCCGCCGTCTGCCCGCTTGACGCATGGCTGGACGACGGGCTTCTTCAGTCCATCGCGGCGGAGAACAACCTGGCCGAGACCGCGTTTTTCGTGCCGCCTGAAAACGGCCATACTTCTTTCGGGCTGCGCTGGTTCACGCCGGTTGCGGAGGTGGACCTTTGCGGCCATGCCACCCTGGCGGCCGCGCACATAATTTTCGAAGTCTTGGGCCATAAAGGCCCGGCGGCCGCATTCGAAACCAGAAGCGGGCAGCTGCTGGTAGAACGAAAAAGCGATGGCCTTCTGGCCATGGACTTCCCCGCCGCTTTTCCTGCGCCATGCAAAAATCCTCCGCCGTCGCTTGCCCTGGCGCTTGGACTTTCTCCCGTGGAAGTGCTGGCCGGTTTTGATTACGTAGCCGTGTTTGAAAATGAGGACGCCATTCGCTCCATTTCGCCTGATCTGGGCAGTCTTTCCACACTGGACTTAAGGGCGGTGGCCGTGACCGCCCCTGGGCGTGACCATGATTTTGTGAGCCGCGTATTTGCGCCAAAGCTGGGCATACCGGAAGACCCTGTAACCGGCTCCGCCCACTGTGAGCTGGCCCCTTACTGGGCCGGCAGGCTTGGCAGGAACATTTTGCGCGCAAGGCAGGTCTCAAGCAGGGGAGGAGATATCCTGTGTGAGCTCAGGGGGGACCGGGTTATCCTCTCCGGCCGGGCGGTCACCTTCATGGAAGCCGACATTTTTATTTGATCCTCTCTAAATCCATGCGGCGCTTTCTCATTGAAGCGGGGGCAAAACTATGATGATGTATGAAGGATACGCGGCGAAAGGCTTGCACGGAAAGATTTAATTGTCCGCGATGCTTTCCGAAAAGCATTTATGCGGTTTGCTGTTCCCGCGTCCCGCCAAAAGATCTTGCCGGCGAGAGTAAAGGGTAAGGCCGCTCACATGACCGCATGACAGGTCTTGAATCCTCTCCCCTCGGGAGAGGGCATGGGTGAGGGAAAACTTCCCCCCATTATTTTGCTAGCCATGGAACCATCAGTCTTGCCCTCCGTGCAAATATGCTTTTTTATTCCAGTGAAGAGTTGAAGATGAAAGTGATAGTGCTGGGAGACCTGTTCCAAGTGCAGCTTCCCCCCGCTACTTTAGCCTTGTTGCGATTTCTTGAAACTGTTTTATTCAGGTTGTACTCTTCAGAAGCCGGGCGGCCATAATCCATCCAACAGTTAGACATCCAGCGTTAACGTCCCTTCGCTTCGATCCTGATTACCAGCTTTGAATCGAGGGCTTCCGCTATCTTTTTAAGGGTCGAGAGTTTGGGCAGACCATGGGTAAGGCCCTCGATCCTTGAGATCGTCGACTGGGGCATGCCAGTCTTTCTGGCCACGTCCTCCTGGGTCATCTTCTTTTTCAGGCGCTGTTCAATGATGCTCTTGGCCAGCTCATATTCTGGGAGCAGCTTCTCATACTCCTGCCTGACCTTTTTGTCTTTTAGAAGCTCTTTTCTATGTTCTTTGTACGTTATCATGCTCAATCACCTCTTCCTTGAAAGGTACTCTTCGATTCTTCTTTCCGCTATTGCTATCTCCCTGCCAGGGGTCTTTTCCGTTTTCTTGGTAAATCCATGGAGCAGGACAAGCTTCCTGCCCGTAAAGGCGAAATAGAAAATCCTGTGAATATTCGATCTGTCCTTTATCCTTATCTCAAAGAGCTTTCTGGAGCCGGTAATCGGCTTCACATAGGGCTCTTTCACCCTTAAACCGTACGCTCCAAGCAGGTCCGCGATAAAGATGTATTTCGCCTTGCTCTCAGCGGAAAGCAAGTCTATAAACTCCTTGACCGGACACTTCCCGTCATCCGTCTGGTAGTATTCAATCGTCCAGTCCATAAATTAGTGTATAGCATTAGTGCTATAAATGCAAGGCATTGCCACTCTCAATTTCCTAAATCTGTTATACGCTTTCCTTCCTGCGTAGCTTTCCGCGATGCATATTTCAGCGCCACCAATTATACCCTTAGCCGATTCCCAGGATACTTGCGGCAATTTTTAAAGGCTAACCCTCTGAATTTCATTGGTAACTTTATGCTATCCTAGTGCGTGAAAAGGAGGGCCGTTTATGGCGGATAAATTGCCTGTAACACAAAGGGCCTACACTCTTCGTCTGGGGGGAACAGACAAAAGCGATTTATCATGGCAGGACAAGCTCTGGAAGACCCATGAAGCCATAAACAAAGGGGCAAAGGCATTCGGGGAATGGCTCCTAACACTCCGAGGCGGGCTGGATCATGCCTTAGTTGCATGAGAACGAAAAATTCTGAACACGATCTCTAGTAATGAAAGCGGGACACATCCCACAAAAAAGTAGCAACAGATTATTGAGAGAGAGTAGGGGACAGTTGTTCTATTTTAATTGGATTTCCATTTTGGCTTTGTTTCCGGGCGGGGAAACCCCGCCCCTACAAAAAAATTTTGCGCCGCCCTGGTTTATCGGTTAATACGATTAGGATTTTCTTCGTCCTCTTCCCATTTCAAGGGATTTTCCATTATATAGGTCCTGATTTTATGCAATTCGCTTTCGCTTCTTATGATGTGCTCGTAATAGTTCCGTTGCCATATGGGGAGTCCAGGGTTTTCACGCATACGATTAATTTCTTTTGCGGAGAGATAATGCCACCGCGCGGCCGATTGGGTTTTGTAGGGGCGGGGTTTCCCCGCCCGCCTTGCTCGAGACCATAAGGATCCCGTGAAAATGATTCAGCATAACCGCAAAAGCATCCAATTCAATAAGCGGGAAACGGGCCGGGACACGGTGCCAAAACCTATCTATGATCATCCCAAAGTCATTCAGATGCATGTAATTTTCCGCAATCTCGCCAAACAAGATTTCTCGCTCCCATGTGCAAATGGTAATAAAATATGCCCCTGGAGCAGAATAATCATATTTCTGTAAACGTATCGATCTGCGATGATGTATGTCGGGATTATATTTCATTTCCGGAATTATATATTGAAAATTGCAAACACATCAAAAAAAACAGGGCGGGGAAACCCCGCCCCTACAACACCTTCTATGCCCTTTGCGAAGCCATGATTCTACCAGTAATCGCCACGATCATAGCTGCCCCAACAGGAAAACTTGAGGGCATACTCTGCACAATTGAAGGCGATCTGTCCGGCAAGGAGTTCTGGACGTATTGATGCTAGCCCGTAATCTCTTCAACTAGCCATGTTTTTAATGGAAGTCCTCGACCGAAATACAAGAATACCAGGGAGCAAAAACAAAAAAATAGCACCGAGATGATCAGCATTAGGAATACAGCAATGTCAAAATAGTTATAATATCCGAAAAATGGGCGATAACCGGCGGGGTTGAATGTGATTGTTGATACGATGGACAATTGGAATTTATATTTCACAAAGGAATCGGCACTCTGTGCTGGGATGGATTTTATAAAGAATTTCAGTGAAGCCGGGGTTGATGGCCGCTATGAAATCAAAGGACAAGAAATATATGCGATAGTTCAAAGCTACGAAACCCAGCAGGCCGCCGGCAAGAAAATTGAAAGCCACAAGAAATTTATCGACATCCAGTATGTCCTGTCAGGTAGAGAGGTAATAGGCTGGCTTCCTGTTGCGGGACTTACAGAATTGTCTGCATATTCTGAAGAAAAAGACATTTTGTTTTATCATGCGGCAGTTACCATAACGCCTATCATCATGGTTCCCGGAACTTTTGCCATTTTTTTCCCGCAGGACGCCCATCAGCCTGGTTGCATATACCGGCAGGTTGAGCCTGTTAGAAAAATCGTAGTAAAGGTGGCTTGCCATCTGGAATATTTGCCACTTTCTACCAGAATATGAGAGTCAACAGGTTTGGGCTGCTCATGAGATCATGATACATGTCAACATGAACTGTTTATGGGACAATTTCATGGGCAGGCAGATTATGATAGGGTCTGGCAGCCTTTTTAATGGCTGAAACCGGAAAGGAGTTTTTGTTTTTCTTAGACTGGGGTGTTTATTGAACGCTTTGAAATTGAACGTCTTGAACAGGGCAGGATTAAAAATGCTTTAAAAACGGGAGGTTGAAATTTTCAGTCTGAACGGAAAACACAAAATGGGCAGCAAGCGGCAAGCGAGCTAACTATGGCAAATCAGAAATTCCTTACATTCGATTCCCGAAGGGAATAAAAATGGGCAGCAAGCGGCAAGCGAGCGAATCACGATAAATCGAAAAAAACTTTACTGTCACTTCCTGGACGCTAATTAATCATTTCCAAATTCGCGCAATGGTCCATATCCCCACCGGTATCCTCGCCCGGATAAATGGGCATGGCGTAAAAATCTGTGGGGAAAAATTCCCCATAGCGGGTAATTTTACCCCAGCCTTATCCCTGTCTTCTTTTCCCCCATTCCAGCGAAAGCCTGCAAGGACGAGGGTTCGGGCCGTTAATGACTGTTGGCACGTCTGTTGCTTTTATCAATGGCATGGAGAGCGTACTTTTCTGCACCCACGACCCTGTGCTGGCCAAAAGCCTTTACGGGATGCTGCGGCAGGAAGGCTACCGGGTGGAGATGGCGGACCGGCTTATCATGGCCATGCAGATGATAACCGGAGGGGATTTTAGTTTCGTCGTTCTTGACCCAGGCCCTTACGGACTCTCCACTGAAGATTCTGTCCGCATAATGAAGTCCGTTTCCCCCGGCCTGCCTGTGATAGTTGTGGGAAAGGCATCCCCTGGGGCTGTGAACATCGAAGCGCCGGTTGACCTTGAAGAATTCAAAGAGGCAGTTCATGCGGTCCACGAAATTTCCGGTCGCGAGGCGGAAAATAAAGAAATAAAAAAAGATCTTTTAAAAAAATCCAGGGGGGCATTATGACACCAAGGGAGACGATTCTGAAGGCATTCGAGGGCGGCAAGGCGGACAGGGTGCCGGCCACCCTTTTCGGGGCGGGTATGTGGAGCATCAGGCATTACGGGGCTTCTTTCCAGGAGCTATCAGAGGACGCAGCCAGGATGTCCGACATGCTTGTGACCATGTCGGAGAAGCTGCTCTGCGATATAGTCTATGCGGGTTCCGGGTATAACAACTGCCATGCCTCGGCCTTGGGGGGTTCCATAAAGTTCAGGGAGATAGGCGCACCGGACCTTGAAGCCCCGCTGATAGCCTCCGAGGAAGACCTTCAGAAGCTGGACATAAGCCGGCTGGACAGCGACAAGATAGTCGATGCCACCAGGAAGGCGGCAAAACTGGCCAATGCAAAGATAGGGAACAACTACGTCATGACCCTTACGGCGTGGGGTCCTTTCACCCTTGGGGCGCGCCTTGTCGGCGAGGAGACGATGATGAAGGCCACCTTCAAGAAGCCTGCTTTCGTTGAGAAGGTGGTGGATTTCGCAACGCGGCTGCTTATCCATCTTTATGAGCCGCTATTGGAGGACGGCACCCTGGAGGTCGTGAGCCTGGCCGACCCCACCGCCTCAGGGGACCTGATCTCCAAGAAGCAGTTCGAGAGGTTCGCGCTTCCGTACCTGAAGAAGTTTACGGACTGGGCCAGGGCGAAAGGCGCCCATACCCTCCTGCACATCTGCGGCAACACCACGGACCGGCTGGACCTCTTCCCGGCAACCGGGGCCAGCTGCATAAGCCTGGACCACAAGACGGACATCCTGAAGGCCAGGGAAGTGCTCCACGGCAAGATGTGCTTTGGCGGCAATGTGGACCCGGTAAAGATAATGCTCAACGGCACCGTGCAGGACGTGGAGGAGGCATGCAGGCAGACGATACGCTCGGCCGGCATGGACGGCGGCTTTGTCCTCATGCCGGGCTGTGACATTCCCCCCACCGTGCCTTACGAGAACATTCAGAAATTCATACAGGTTGCAAGGGAATGGAAATTTTGAACTGACCGGAAGGAGGTGAAGCGGGGGAAGGGAAGGTTTTTGTTTGTTTTGATTGTTTTGTCCCAAGGGGAGGCTTTTCCCCGGGAAGGCACAGAAAAAAACTGCCCGGTTCAAGAAAAAGAGACGGAAAACCGGGAAAGAGAAGGAGAACACAAGAAATGGCTGAAGAAAAGAAGATGACCGTGGAAGAAGTGAACGCGTACATGAAGCAGAAGTGCGGGTTTGTCCCCAGGATGTTCCAGATAATAAACACCGTCACCCCGGAGCCGGGAAGGACGTTTGCCGACTTCTACGAGAGCATATTCGGAGACGGCGCCCTCTCAAGGAAACACAAGGAGCTCATGTTCATGTCCGGCGGGGTAGCGTACTGCTCTCCCAGGTGCATCATCCATGTGGTGCCCGCGATAAATGCCGGGGCCACTACGGGCGAGATATTCGAGGCCGCTTCCGTTGGGATGATACTGGCGGGCTTTGTCCCCGGCGGGCCCGGCATTCCCTATGCCTTCGAGTATGCGCTTAAGTGCCTCGATATCGAGGCCAAGTACAGGAAAGGCGAAAAATGGGAGTACCTGCCCCAGCCCAGGTTCGACCACGGTGTATTTTGATCTTTTGATTTCTGAAAAAACAGGGGCACGCTTTAGCGTGCCCCTTCCAAAAGGGAGAAGGTATGTTCGGGTTTGATACGGAGCAGAAGGTTTTCAACATAGGGGGCATTCCCATAGGGGGGCCGGCCGGCAGCAACCCTCCGGTACTCATAGCTTCCATGTTCCACAACAAGGACCGGATACTTGTGGACAGGAAAGGCAATTTTGACAGGCAGAGGGCAACAGAGCTTATAAAAAACCAGGAGGAGCTCTCCCGTTCCACTGGCATACCGGGCATGGTGGCGATGGTGGCCAATACCCCGGAGGAAGCAAAGATATACATAGATTTCTTTCTGGAGGCCTCAGCCGGGAAAATGCCCTTCGGCATAGATATGTGGGAGGCCGGGAAACGGGCAAAGGCAACTGAATATATCGCCAGGCTTGGCGTTCAGGATAGATTTCTGTACAACAGCATCACCCCCTGGGATAAGGACATAGGCGGGCAGGTAGGCAGACTCAAGGACCTGGGCATCAGGCACGTTGTGGTGCAGGCATTCGATGACAAGGACCAGAGCCCGGCGGGCAGGCTCAGGTCCCTGGAGTCCATCCTCTCGCAGGGAGCGGACAGTTTCGATACGGTAATAGTGGACACCTCTGTCATGAACCTGCCCGCCACATCGCTGTCCCTTGTGGCAAACAGGCTTATAAAGGAGAAATTCGGGCTCCCCTGCGGGGGCGCCTACTCGAACGGCACCCACATGTGGAAGCAGTCCAGGGAGATATGGGGCCTTGAAGGGTTCAGGGCGATGGACGCGGTGGCCCAGGGCATGGCCTCAGTCCTATGGAGCGATTTTAATTTTTACGGCCCCATCGTCACGGCGCCAAGGATATTCCCGGCGGTTGCCACCGCGCATATACTGCTTTCCACGCTCATATATGCGGAGACCAACTCCATCGCCCCCAACGGGGACCTTCCGATAAGGAAGTTCTTCCCGGATTTCATACAGAAGCTCCTCTCCGGTGAGGCCAGGAAATAGGAAGAAAAATGAAAATAAAAAAACAGGAAATAAAAATTTTTAAAAAATCAGAAAGGGAAAAAGGGAAAAACTGATGGCAGAGACGAGGACGATGACGCCAAAAGAAAGGGTCCTGAAACTTTTCGCGGGAGAGAAGGTGGACAGGCCCCCCTGTTTCAGCGGGATGGGAAATGCCACTACTGACGGATTGCAGAGGCTGGGATATAAATTCGCCGCCCTCCACTCTAACGCCAAAATGATGGCGGACGTGGCCGCCGCCACTTACAAGCTCACGGGGTTCGAATGTGGTGTTGTCCCGTTCGACCTCTGCGTGGAGGCCGAGGCGCTTGGGTGCGAGATAAACGTTTACGCCCACCTGGACGACATCCTCTACCCCACGATCAAAAAAAAGATAATCCATAACGAAGAAGAGATGGGGATAAGCATCCCGCGGGATTTTACGCGCAGGGGGCGGATACCGCTTGTAAAGGAAGCGATAGGGCTTTTAAAGGCGGACATAGGCAATGACGTTGCCGTGGGCACCTATGTGCTGGGGCCTTTTACCCTGGCAGGCCAGATAATGGAGCTGAACGACCTTCTTAAACTTTCTTTCAAGAAGCCCGAAAAGGTCGGCAATCTCCTGGACATATTGGCCGATGCCATTGTGCTGTGCGCCAGGGAATTCGAGGAGGCAGGGGCCGATTATATCACCGTGAGGGAGATGGGGGCCACCTCCGATGTCCTCTCCCCCAGGGTTTTTAAAAATCTCATCCTCCCCTATCTTAAAAAAATATTCAGCCAGTTGAGGACGAACACAGTCCTTCATATATGCGGGAAGACTAATGACATAGCCCCTTTCATGGTCGAATCCGGGGCCTCCGCCATCAGTGTGGACCAGAAAAACGATGTGGCCGAGACCAGGAAGAAGATAGACAAGGCGCTTCTTTTCGGCAATTACGACCCTTATAACGTTCTGGTTGCCGGCTCTGAGGCCAATGTCCGCCAGGTCATCAGGAAGTGCCTGGATGACGGGGTGGACGCGGTCTGGCCCGGCTGCGATATCTGGCCCACTGTGCCGGTGGAAAACATAAAAGCAATGATGGATGAGGTTTACAATTACAGGAGGCCCGTCCCCAATAAGGAGGAAATAAAAAAATGATAACCGATGAAAAAAGGCAGGAGCTTTTAGACAGGCTCAGGAATTCGGTCATCCAGTATGACGAGGACGGCGCCAAGGAGGCCTCTAACGAGGTTGTGGAGCTGGGGATGGATGCCAATGACGCCATCTTTAACGGACTTGTAAGCGGAATGGAGGAGGTGGGCAGGCTGTTTGAGGCCCAGGAATATTTCGTTCCCGAGCTTCTCATGTCCGCGGACGCCCTTTACGCAGGCCTGGACATCCTTAAACCCCATGTGAAACAGCTGGACCTGGGAGTGAAGGGTTCGGTCGTCATAGGCACGGTAGAGGGAGATGTGCACGATATCGGCAAAAACATAGTCAAGATGATGTTCGACGTGGCGGGCTTCACCGTATACGACCTTGGAAGGGACGTGCCTCTGGATAAGTTTGTGGAGGAGCAGTTAAAGACGGATTCCGACTTGGTCTGCCTCTCCGCCATGATGACCACCACGATGGTGGGCATGAAAAAGGTGATCGACGACCTTAGGGCAAAAAACCCCAACGTAAAGATAATGATCGGCGGAGCGCCGGTTTCCTCCGACATAGCCGGCAAGTGGGGCGCTGACGGGTACGCCAAGGACGCAAACAACGCGTTGAAGGACGCCATCAACATGGTGAGCTCGCTTAAGAAGATGAAGGAAGAGGCGGAAGCAAGGAAGAAGGGATAGCATTTTGATGGAGAGAGGATCAAAGGCGGGGGAGAGCGGATTGAAGGCGGAACTTATTTCCGCGGGGGCCTCCGTGGTTGGATTTGCATATGTGCGGGATGTGGCAAGCGGTGAGATCGCTCACCTGGAAAGCGCCATCTCGATAGGGGTAGTAAAAAACCTGAATGAAGAGACCGTGAAACTCCTTCTTGCCCTTCAGAAGAAAGCCTCGGCATCTCTTCGTGCCATGGGATACAGGTATTTTTGCATCCCCCCGGATTCAGACAGGGTGAGGAACACAAAAAAATTCGCGTCCAGTCTTTATCCCCTGTTTACGCACAAAATGGCGGCGGCGCTGGCGGGGCTTGGCTGGATAGGCAGAAACGGGCTCCTTATAAACCCGGTATACGGCCCGCGCCTTTCCCTTGCCACGGTGCTCACCGATGCCCCGCTTCAAACAGATGCCCCGGCAGTCCGGAGCCTGTGCGGTGACTGCACCCTTTGCATGGATTTTTGCCCTTCGCATGCGATCTCCGGAACGGACTGGTCCTGGGGGGAGCCTTATGCCGAACTGGTCAAGACGAAAAGATGCGCGGCCCACAAGGGGAGCACAAGGAAAACAAAAGGAAAGCCAAACTGCGGCCTTTGCATAAACATCTGCCCTTATGGCAGAAAAGAAAAAGTCGCCCCTCACCCCGGCCCTCTCCCGGCGGGAGAGGGGGAATCCCTTAAAAAAAGGCGGGCGGGTTAGGCATTTTCAGGGATTTTAAATTATTCAGGGCAATTAAGTTTTTTATATGGAGGAAACGGGATGAAGAAGCACAGGGTTATCTTTCAGCCCTCGGGCAGGAGGGGCGAGGTGCCGGACGGCACGGACCTTCTCGATGCCGCCAGGAACCTGGGGGTGGACATAGAGTCCATCTGCGGGGGCAAGGGCACATGTGGCAAATGCAAGGTGAGGGTGGAGGAAGGCTTTTTTGAAAAGGACTCCATGGACTCGCGGATGGAACACCTTTCCCCTCTCACTGATGTGGAGAGGAAATTCTTAAAACCTTCGGACGGGCCCGGCATGAGGCTGGCCTGCGCTGCCCACGCGCTGGGGGATGTAAAAATATTTGTCCCGGAGAAATCCAGGGCGGGCAAGCAGGTGGTGAGAAAAGCGGCCAGGGAGCTGACTATAAAGATAGATCCCGCCGTAAAGAAGTATTTCGTAGAGCTGGAGAAACCTTCGCTGCATGAGCCCATTAAGGGGGACCTGGAAAAGCTCCTGGAGGCGTTGGAAAAAAATTACGGGCTGAAAGAAAAAGTTAAAAACCTGACCATAGACTTCCCGGTGCTGAAGGACCTCCAGGACATAATAAGAAAAGGCAACTGGGGCGTCACGGTTTCGGTATGGAAGGGACGGGAGATAATAAAAATTGAGCCTGGTTTTGTGGAGATATCCTACGGGCTGGCTGTGGACGTAGGCACCACCACGGTTGTAGGTTATCTTACCGATCTGGCCACGGGCAAGGTAATTGCCACGGAATCCATGATGAACCCGCAGGTGCCTTACGGCGAGGATGTGATGTCACGCATAACCTATGCAATGACCAATCCGGACGGCGTGCGCAAGATGCAGGGGGCGATAATAGACGGGTTGAACGAGATAATAGCGAACATAACAACAAATGGGCTGAATGCCGGCGGGCGGAATTCCGGGGCGCTCTCCGCAGAGGACGCGGGCGGCAACGAGGCGATAGTGGATATGACCATAGTCTTCAACACCGCCATGCACCATATATTCCTTGGTTTCAACCCGGAGCACATCGGACGTTCGCCTTTCATTCCGGCCATACAGCATGGGCTGGACATCAAGGCCAGGGACCTTGGGATAAATATAAACCCCGGCTCCTATCTCTACGTCCTTCCCATCGAGGCCGGTTTTGTGGGGGCCGACAACGTCGGGGTCCTCATCGCGATGGAACCCTATAACCTTGAAGAGAAGGTCCTGATCATAGACATAGGGACAAACGGCGAGCTCCTGCTGGGAAACAAGGACCAGGTATGCTCCACATCCTGCGCCACCGGGCCCGCATTCGAAGGGGCGCAGATAAAAATGGGCATGCGCGCCGCTCCGGGGGCCATCGAGAAGGTGAGGATAGACCCGGCCACGAAAGAGCCCCTTTACAAGGTGATAGGCAAGGAGGAGTGGCACACCCATATCGATAAGATAGACGCCAAGGGGATCTGCGGTTCCGGCATCATAGACGCCATAGCCTGGATGTACAAGGCGGGCATCATAGACAAATCCGGACGGTTCGATATGACGGCGGAGACCCCCAGGGTAAGAAAGGACCACGAAGGGAAGCCGGAGTACGTGCTGGCCTGGGCGCGGGAGACCTCCATCGGGGCTGATATAACGATAACCCAGGGCGACGTGCGGGCGCTGCAGCTTGCCAAGGGCGCGCTCTACGCGGGCGCCAAGCTCATGATGCGCAAGATGGGGATCGAAAAACTGGACAAGGTGATGCTTGCCGGGGCCTTCGGAAGCTACATAGACAAAGAGTCTGCCATGACGCTGGGCATGTTCCCGGACTGCGACATAGACAACGTCTACGCAGTGGGAAACGCGGCCGGAGACGGGGCGAGGATGGCCCTTGTAAGCAACACAAAAAGGGATGAAGCGGAGAAAAGGGCCAGGTGGGTGGAGTTTGTGGAGATCGCCATCGAGCCTGCGTTCGAGAAGGAGTTCATGCAGGCGATGCATCTGCCTCACATGAAAGACAGCTTCCCGAACCTGAAAAAACTGATTGAAAAAGAGTCTCCACATGTGGTGATAAGAGGGTGAGCGCGTATGACAAAACTTACCGTGAATTCAGGGGCCTGCGGTTTCTTTTGCATGGTTACCGCGGAAAAGGGTCCGGACAGGAAGATGTTTGTCCGGCTGGAGAGCCAGTGCGAGATGCTTAAAAAATTGGGCGGGGAGATAGCCACCCTGGACACGATGGCCGCCGCCTTTACCGATTTTCTGAACAACCCGGTGTACAGGGCCGCGGCCAAACACCTGAAGCACGCGGCCTGCCCGGTGCCTGGCGGTATAATAAAAGCGGTGGAGGTGGAGGCGGGTTTTTGCCTCGCCAGGGATGTGAGCATCAAGTTCGAGGAATGAGATTCTTTTTCCATTTTTTGGCGATTGCAGCCTTGCTTGTCTATGCCGCATTTGTAATAAGGACGGCAGCGCATCTGATTTTGTGGATGAAGGGTCCCTCGGCGGAGAAACCAGGGCACGGAAAAAAGCCGCTGGGGGGCGGAAATATCGGTGCAGCGGCCCTGGACGTGATCTTTCTAAGGAGGCTTTTCAGGGTGAACCGGGTCTTGTGGCTGGGCGAATGGATTTTCCACGCGAGTCTCCTGCTGGTGCTTATAAGGCATCTGAGATACTTTCTGACCCCGGTGCCCCAGTTTGTCTGGCAGATGCAGTCCGTGGGCAGGGCGGCGGGATATGTCCTGCCTTTCTCGCTCCTTTATATAATTATTGTAAAAGCGGTGGCAAACCGCGGCAGGCAGATGTTTGCCTACAACTATTTTCTTCTGGCTGCTTTTTTCCTAATAAGCTCTTTGGGTGCCCTTTTAAGCATATATTTCTATCCGAACGTGGTGGCGGTAAAAGAGTTCATGATGTTTTCCCTTGATCCGCAGGCGCTTTTTTCAGGGGCACTTCCCGGTGAAATATTGGGAGGCTTTCAGGGTGAAGTGCCGTTCCTGGCCCATTTCCTTCTGGCACTCGCGCTTCTGCTCTATCTGCCCACCCACATCTTTGCCGCGCCCTTCACCATTTACAGGGCAAAAAGGCGGCAGGGTCCGGTGAAAGGGGATATTTTTACGTCATGAGCAGGCAGGACAGTTCCTCTTTTTCAAGATGTCTTTCAGGCGGACAGCTCCTGGAGCTGGACGCATGCACCCAGTGCGGCGAATGCCTGAAATACTGCCCGGTGCAGGAAGTGACGGGAGACCGGTCCGTCTCCCCGCCCGAAAAGATACGGAATTTTAAGGATTTCATAAAAAAAACGGGCGTCCTCCGGCAGTGGCTTTTCGGCAAGGGCAGGATAGATGAAAAACTGCTTCAGGATTTCACAAAGGCCGTTTTTGAGTGCACCACGTGCGGCGCCTGCGGAGAGGCCTGCACCGTCGGCATTCATACCCAGAGGCTATGGCCCATGCTACGCAGGGAGATGGTCAAACGCGGGCTTGGGCCGATAGACCAGCAGAAGGAAGCGCCGGAGGCAGTGAGCAGGACCGGCAATCCTTATGACAGGCCCGCCGGTGACAGGTTCTCATGGCGGCCTCCGGAGGTAAAAGTGGCGCAGAGGGCCAATCTGGGCTATTATGCAGGCTGCACCGGGGCCTATGATGCAACGCCAATGGTGCGGGGTGACGTGCAGGCTCTCTCCCGCGTGGGGGAGCCTTTTACAATGCTTCCAGCGGAGGAAGAGGTCTGCTGCGGTTTCCCGCTTTTCATAACGGGGCAGTTCGAGTTGCTGGAGGGGCTTGTAAAAAAGCTGGTCGAGGCGTACGCCAAAAAAGGGGTGAAGACGCTCATATGCTCATGTCCCTGCTGCGTGAATATGATATCAAGGGACTGGCCGTCATTCTACGGGCGGAGGCTGCCCTTTGGCATCATGCATATTTCCCAATATATAGACCGCTCTTTTGCGGAGGGCAGGCTGTCCGTAAACAGGACCCTTGATGAGCGGCTTATATATCACGATCCCTGCTACCTGAGCAGGGGAGTGGGAATAACGGAAGAGCCGCGCAGGGTCCTTGAGCGGATACCGGGTGCGCAGTTGCTGGAGTTTGAGAGAAACAGGGTGAACTCGCGCTGCTGCGGGGCTGGGGGCGCCGCGAGGAAGGTGTTCCGGGACAACGCGCTGGCCATATTCAGGTTGGCCATAAATGAGGCTTGTGAGAAAAAGGCGGACAGGCTTGTCCTGGGCTGCCCGGCCTGTTACTCCATTGCGGGGGCCGCTCTGGAGGGCCACGATAGCCGGGGAAAAAACGGCGGGCAACTTGGTATCGTGGATGTAATGGAACTTCTAGCGGAGGTCTTCTGATCGATATGAGCCATTTTTCCATCGTGTGCAGGAAATGCGGAAAGATGCTTGAAAACGCTTACTGCGCTTTTTGCGAGCACTGCGTAAACGCTCTTCTCGTAACGCAATACAAGGACAAGGAATTTTCATGCGGGCAGGCAGAGGGGGCCTGGAAATTCAACTGGCTCCCTGTCCATTCGCCGGGTTTCAGGCAGCCGGGCCCGGCAGTCTACCGTTCCGAAGGGTTCGCCCGGAAGATTGGCATCCCCGAGCTGTACATATGTTTCTGCGGGTACTGGCCGGAAAAAGGCGCCCACCTTAAGACCTGCACGTTCAAGGAGTTCGAGGCAGCCGTAGTCATCCAGAACGCGATGGAAAACGGGATGCAGGGTCTGGTGGCAGCCTCCGCCGGGAATACTGCCAGGGCGTTCGCTCATCTTTCCTCCGTCGCGGGCTTCCCGGCCATTATAGTTGTGCCTTCCATGTGTCTTTCCGAGATGTGGTATCTTGGGGATGAAGCCTCCGGCGGCGCTCCCACCATAGCGGTCTCGGATGGCGATTACGCGGATTCCATAAACACCGCCAAACGCATAGCCATTGTGGCCGGAATGCCTTTTGAAGGAGGCGTGAAAAACATAGCAAAAAGGGACGGGCTCGGAATAGCCATGCTGGAGGCGGTAAGCACCATGGGGATGCTCCCGCGCCACTATTTCCAGGCGGTGGGAAGCGGAGCAGGGGCAATTGCCGCATGGGAGATGTCCGAAAGGTTTTTGAAGGACGGGCGGTTCGGCAAGGTACTGCCCGCCCTGCACCTGGCCCAGAACCTGCCCTTTGCTCCCATGACAAAGGCATACCTGAAAAAAAGCAGGGAGCTCTTCCCGGAAGACCTGGACTTTGCGCTTGTAAGCGAGACCACAACCAGAGTCCTTTCAAACAGGTATCCGGCCTACGGAGTGCTGGGGGGCGTGTACGATGCGCTTGAGGCGACCGGGGGCGTGATGTACGGGGTAGCAAATGAGGAGGTCTACGCGGCAATGGACCTTTTCGAGGAGACGGAAGGGATAGACCTGGTGCCCGCAGCTGGTGTTGCCGCCGCCGCGCTCATACAGGCAACAAGGAGCGGCAAGGTGGGAACGGACGGGCCGGTGCTGCTTAATATAACGGGAGGCGGCGAGAGGCGGCTTAAAAGGGACAGGGCCGTCAAGAGGGTGAGCCCTTATTTGATTTCCAAAAATGCATCAGAAAACGAGATAGAGAAACTGCTTAATTATGCTATGCGCTGAAGAAAAGCTAACAGAGATGCTGCGCGAAGGCGGAGTGGATTTTACAGCAACGCTGCCCTGCGACAGGATAAAAGGGCTTTTGGGCCTGGTGTCCCGCGGTTTCTTCCACGTGCCCCTTACGCGCGAGGAGGAGGGCGTGGGCATATGCGCCGGGGCGGCGCTTACAGGTAAAAGGCCCGCCATGTTCATCCAGAACTCGGGGATAGGCAACATGATAAATGCCCTTCTGTCGCTTACCGGTTTTTATGGGCTTCCGCTTGCCGTCTTCGTCAGCCACAGGGGCGTTTACAAAGAGAAGATCGCGGCCCAGGCGCCGATGGGCCTTAAGCTGCCGGGTATCCTTAGGGGAGCCGGGATAGGTTTTACCGCCATTGACTCCGCCTCTGACCTGGCGCTTGTTCCAAAAATTCTGGAAAAGGTCTATTTGAAAAACCGGATACACGCCTTTCTCCTTTCCCCAGCCCTGTGGGAAGGCTCAAAACTGAAGATCGAAGGGAATTTTTTGGAAGCGGGGCGGAAAAGAGGCGGGCCCCCGCTTGCCGGATCTTTTGGTAGCCCCAAAATGGTAAAAACGCTTTCAAAGAACCTTGACAGGTATGGGATCCTTTCAGCCATATGGCCTTTCCTTGAGGAAAAAGCCGTGGTCTGCAATTTAGGGTTCCCATCGAGGGAGTTATACCACATAGGGCACAGGCCATCGCATTTTTACATGCTTGGCAGCATGGGAATGGCCACGCCCGTAGGCCTTGGGATCGCGCTCTCTGATACAAATAGCTCAAAAGAGGTGGTCGTAATAGACGGGGATGGAAGCCTCTTGATGAACCCCGGCACCCTGGCCACCGCCGCCTGCCTTTCAGGGGGCAAAAACCTGACGATCCTGGCGGTTGATAACGGGGCTTACGGCTCAACCGGAAATCAGCCCACGCTGACGGCGGGCTGCATAGACCTTGGGGCCGTGGCAAAGGGGTTCGGGCTGGAAACGGTAAAGGCGGAGGGGGAAAAAGAGCTCGCAAATGCCCTTGGGAGAAAAACAAAAGGGCCTAAATTCATTCACGCCCTTGCCCTGCCGGGGAATCGGGACGTCCCTGTTATCCCGCTTGGGCATATGGAGATAAAACGGGAGTTCATGGAGTTTTTGCGCGGTTTTTAATAAAGCAAACCCGCCAATACGGCAGAGTTTTTCATATGAGACCAGCTTTTTATTTTATAACTGGCCGGTCTCACGGTATTTTTTAATGTAGAGTTTAAGCGCCCGGTATATAAGCCAGTCCATTGCCAGGTTGTTGTCCACCGAGATCTCCAGAAGGCTGTCTACGATCTCTTTTTCAAGCAGCGAGCCGTTTCTTTCCGCCAGTTCCTCCTTTTTTTCGGGTTGCCCCTCAGCCCTGCTTTCAGAATATGCGGCGCCGCCTTTTTCTTTTTTCTTTCCGGGTTGTGGTTTTTGTTTTTTCCCGTGTTCCCGTCCCAGCAGGCCGGCCAGCGTACTTACGTTGCCAGCCAGGGCCGCCTGAAGCACGTCTTCCGGCACTTGCAGCATGGGCCTTTCGGTCTCATCAGCTTTCATTTCTTGGCTTGGGCCGGAAGCGGGCCCGGCTGGCCTTTCCGCGAAAGGCACCCCGGACATGCCCATCATCAACCCGGCCAGTTTCCGGGCATATTCGCCCTCCGGCATATTCTCTTTCATGAACTCTTCAACCTTGCCTTCCGCCATAGCCTCCTGAAGCTTGTCGAACACGAGGCCTTCCCTTTCCGGCTGTTCATGGAAACCTGGCCTCGTTTTTTTTCTGGGCGGCTGCGGCAATGATCGCTCTTTTTCTTTTTTGGGCATTTTTCCCCTCTGGTTAACGCTTTTTTCTCTGCCTAATGCAATGATAGCACAGGGGAGCTGATTTTTAGGGTTTTTACCGGCCTTTTACCGGCGAGTAATGGTCGCCTGCGGGGTGCACCTTTCTTATGAATCCGGTTTCAAATATGTCCTCCCGCGAAAAAAAGTCCTTTTTGCCTATCCCCTGCCCAATGTAGCCAAGCCTCTTAAGGGCGCTGGCAAAATCCATAGTCACCTTCATGTATTCCTCCGTAAGTTGGGCGCAGTATTTCGGGGACATATTGATGGCGTCCAGGACAAATTGCTCATCTGCCACGCCGGTGTAGGAGGATATCCTTCTCGCGCACTCCACAGGGTTTTCCCTAAGCTCGCGGGAGGATTCCTCATGTTTTTTTAAAAATTTTTCCAGCTCGCCAGGATGTGATTTGATGAACTCCTCTGCAGCCGCGATCCCGTAGCTTGGGTTGCCGGGCCAGATGAGATGAGGCGGATAAAGCGCCTGGCCGCCAGCATAGCGCACGATGGCGACAGCAAGCGAAGGGGTGCCAAGGGCCGCCTGGACCTGGTTTTTAGAAACGGCCTCCGTTATCGCATCGGCCCATTTGAAATTTACGACCTCCACAGACCCTGCAAGGCCGTAACGCGCAAGGGCATCGGAAAGTATCACATCATGTATGGAACCCTTCCCGGGCACGCCAATTTTTTTGCCCTTTAACTGGCCCAGGACCTGGTCAAAACCCTGCAGGCCGGGATAGCCTTTGAGTCCTTTAATGCCAGCCATTACGGTGCCTTCAATATGCCCGCCCGCCACACATTTTATTCTTACGCCTTGTTGTATTCCGATGATCGCGGGGGGCAGCCCTATGTATGCGATATCGATCAACCCCTGCCGGAAGGCGTTCACTATATCAGGGCCAGTGGCAAAGAGCCTCCATTCAAGATCAAAGAACTCCCCCGGTCCTTTTGCCATCAGGAGCATGGCGGTGTGATAAAAGGTGGACAGGTGCCCCACACGGATGCATTCGCTTTTCATTGGTAAAGATATTTTACCTTACGGATGCATAAATTAAACTTGCAAATACCGGCCACGCCGGAGCGCTCAAATCAACTATGCCGCAACAAGAAAAAACCAGGGCCGTAAAAAACAGAAGACAAAGCCAGGATTTTGTGAGACACTATTCAGAGCTAGAGGGGAAAAGTTTTAAAAGCTCTTTTCCCCAAAAATTGACGCGGTACTTTCTTTGTGATCTCCATGTACTCCCGGACCGCAGCTGTCTCCCCGGAGACGAACTATCTGCCCCGGACCTATTACGACTGGCGAGAGGTCGTTCTACGTGGCAAAAGGACAGTTTGAATCCAGGCTAAGGACCGTGGCCGGCATTGCCTTGCTGGCGTGCGCCGACCTATGCGTACTGTTTGTCCTCGTATTCTCCGCGAAGGCCATCAGAGAAAGCTTTCTTCCGCTTTTCTTCCACTCAATGCCGGCTTTTGTGTTCCGGCCCTGGAATTACCACTGGATCATTCCTGTCTGGCTCGCTGTGCTTGCATATAATGGCGCATATACAAAAAGGTTTACCTTCTGGGATGAGGTAAAGTCCCTCTGGAAAACCACTTTTATTGTCAGCGTTGCCGCTTTCTCGCTTTTTTTCATTGCCAAGGAAGGGGATAGGTTCTCACGGGCGTTCCTGCTGGCCATCTGTTTTCTGTCCCTGATATCTTTTCCGCTGATAAGGACTTTGGCAAAAAAGGCCTTGTACAGGTTAGGGTTTTTAAGAAGAAAGCTGCTCATATTGGGCTCTGGCGATGCCGCGCGGGGTGCGCTGCAGGCCGTGCGCAGGGAAAAGAACCTTGGCTATGATGTGTCCGGATTTATCGGAGAGGCCGCCGGAACCAATGCGGGGCGCATAGACGGCCTGAAGGTGCACGGCTTCATGGACAAGGCCGACCGGTATATCAGGAGGTGCTGCATTAATGACGTAATGATAGCCGCGCCGGACCTGGACAAAGACAGGCTCGCAAATATCATAAGCAAGGTCCAGCACAAGGCGGAAAACACATTATTCATGCCGGACATGGCTGCAGTGGCTGTCCTGGGGGCGGAATTCAGGTATTTCGGCAGCCAGGAAGGCATGGTTATCGAGATAAAAAACAACCTCAGAAGACCGCACAATTATGTTCTTAAAAAGCTCTTCGACTTAACAGTCGGGTTTGCATTGGCCGCGATATTCTTGGTCCCTGTCATGGTGATATTTTTGATGGTGAAAGCCACCTCCGCGGGACCGGCCATATTCAGACAGCTAAGGATCGGCAAAAACGTACAGGCATTCTGGTGCTATAAGTTCAGGACGATGTATGTGGACGCGGAGGCAAGACTGGAAAAACTTCTTGCGGCCGACCCTGCGGCAAGGCAGGAATGGCAGACTTACAGGAAACTCAGAAATGATCCCAGGGTTACAAGCCTGGGGAAGTTCCTACGGGCAACATCCCTTGATGAGCTGCCGCAGATCTTTAATATGCTTAAAGGAGAAATGAGCTTCATAGGGCCCAGGCCTGTTACACGGGATGAAATAGATATCTATTACAAGGAGAGCTCAAGGCTTTGTTTCAGCGTTCTACCGGGTATAACCGGTCTCTGGCAGGTCAGCGGCCGGAATGAAATGGACTACGAAAGCCGGGTGAAGCTGGACCTGTGGTATGTAAGGAACTGGAATATGTGGCTCGACATGATCATTCTTCTTAAGACGGTGCGGGTGGTGCTTTCCAGGGAGGGCAGCAGGGATTTTTAATTTTTAAAAAAATACGGGAGAAGTATTTTGGCCCTTGCCTTATGGCCAAAAAGCTGTAGAATTTGGCTTGGGAACGCCGGCCCCCGGCAGAAACGCGTCCGGGGGAATATTACGGCGGCCGGGGAAGGGGGAGTTTCGGATTTGGAACTCATTCGTTTGATAAATTTCCTGATAAAGGGTCCCGCCTGACGCATTCCCCGGATCGGGATGAAAAAGAGACTGACATTTATATTGGCGAAATTCGGCAATTTCCTGCTCACTCTTTATCAGAAGAGGTTCCTTATCTTCGAGATGGCCAAAAGGGACGTTATGACCAGCCTAGCCGGCTCCATGCTGGGTTTTTTCTGGACCTTTATCAACCCGTCCATCAATATCGCCGTATTGTGGTTCGTTTTCGGTGTCTTGTTCAGGTCCCCCGCCGTGGGCGGCGCCCCTTATATAGTCTATATGACCGCAGGCATGGCGGTCTGGAACACATTCAGCGAGATCATAAACAATTCCACGAACGTCTTTGTGGGCAATGCGCATCTTGTAAAAAAAGTCATGTTCCCTCTGAGCATATTGCCGGTGGTCAAAGTGGCGGCCTCTTTAGTGACGCACGGCGTTTTCCTGCTCCTTTTAATCATGCTTATACTGACGCATAAAATGCCTGTCAGCCTGTTCTGGTTCCAAGCCCTTTATTATTTCTTTGCGATGTGCGTCCTTGCCCTGGGCATAGGCTGGATTACTTCCTCGGTCAATGTTTTTTCGAGGGACACTGTCCAGGTCGTGAACGTGGCCCTGCAACTGGGGTTTTGGGCGACCCCCATAGTATGGGACCCCAAAGCATTGCCGCACAAGGTCATGTTTCTTCTGAGATTCAATCCCATGTTTTATGTCGTCCAGGGCTACCGGGCCTCCTTTTTCTCATCGGAGCCCTTCTGGGCTCATTGGAAGATGATGCTTTACTTCTGGGGAGAAGCCTTCGTCATTTTTGCCTTGGGAGCCTTCTTTTATACAAAACTTAAGCCGCATTTCGCGGATGTGCTATAAATGGACGGCATCGCCATAAGCGCAAAGAACCTGAGTAAGAAGTACCGCCTGTACGACAGCCCTCAGCACAGGCTGAAGGAGGCGCTGCATCCCTTGAGGAAGAAATACCACCGCGAATTCTGGGCGCTAAGGGACGTGTCTTTCGAATTGAAAAAGGGGGAATCGCTTGGCATCATCGGCAGGAACGGCAGCGGTAAATCCACCCTCCTTCAGATATTGTGCGGGGTGCTCCAACCCTCTGATGGCGGTGTTCAGGTCAGCGGGAGCATATCCGCGCTGCTGGAGCTTGGGGCGGGTTTCAATCCGGACTTTACCGGAAGGCAGAACGTCTACCTGAACGGGGCCATCAAGGGGTTTACGAAAGAGCAGATGGATGACCGCCTTGAGGCCATTTTTGGGTTTGCTGACATAGGAGAATTCATCGACCAGCCGGTCAAGACATATTCCAGCGGTATGTATGTGAGACTCGCATTTGCCGCCGCCATAAATATTGATCCGGACATTCTTGTGGTGGACGAAGCCTTGTCGGTGGGCGATATGTTCTTCCAGGCAAAGTGCATGACACGGATAAAAAAAATGATAGACAGCGGGGTTACGCTCCTGTTCGTAAGCCACGATCTCAGCTCTATCAAGAGTTTATGTAAACATTCCATTTGGCTTCAAAATGGCTTAACAAAGGCTCTTGGTGATTCTGGAGAGGTAGCTTTGGAATACGGCAAGTTTTTAATCGGTGATGTAAACGCGGCCAATATTCAGCCCAAAAAGGTAGTAGTAAGCAAACTGCCTGATACGCCGCTTAGTACATTAAACGGAATCTCGGAAAAATTTGCCAGAGATGATTTTTTAGATGCCCAAAAACACTTTAGAAGCGGCACCGGAGCGGCCAAATTTAAGGCCATTGAAGTGTCGGGTGAAAACGATGAGCCAATCAATAACAGCATGGTTTTTGATCAGAGAATAAAGATAAAAGCCTATATTGAGTTTTTTGAGGATTATGGGAATATTGCAGTCGGCTATCATATAAGAAATAAACAAAGACAGGAAATTATCGGTCACGATTCTTTTGCTTTAGGTACGGATATTTACAAAAAGAAATTCCGGAAAGGCGATCGTCTGGCAATTAATTTTATAACCCGCCTTCCCTTGCAACACGGAGTTTACAATATTAATCTGCTTATATCGAGTTTTACCGATCAGAATATGTTCTCTGATGTCGTATTTCTTGATTGGATTGAAAATGCATATATTTTTGAGATGCGTATCCGCGAATCAGTGCCGGTATGGGATTTCGTTCAAATACCGGTCGGGCTGGATTATGAAATCTCCGGCTAATTAGAAAGTGGCGCAGAATCAAAAGCCCGTTTCAGGACGGATACGGGAATTCAATAAACTGGTCATTCCAGTTTTTGAGGCCATCGGAGAGCTTGATTGATCGGAGACAATGAGATAGTTTTTATATGCGGTTTTGTAATTTTGGAAGGGCATTTAAAAATAATATTTTTTGAGGGGTTCAAATGAAGCTCAATGTGGGATGCGGGGAAGTCTGTTTTCCTGGGTGGGTCAATATTGACATGGATTCACCAAAGGCGGATTTGAGGCACGACATGAGGAACCCGCTGCCCTATGAGACCGGAACAGTTGATTTTATATATTCCGAACACTTCATAGAGCATATAACTGCTCAAGAAGGGGTGAAAGTTCTTAAGGATTTTTTTCGCGTGCTTAAGCCGGGCGGAGTGGTGAGGGTAGCTACTCCCGATTTGAACTATCTGCTTTTTAAATATTTTTTCTTTTGGAAAAGACAGGCCTGGATAAAGAAATACGGATATGAGTGGCTGAAAACAAAAGCGGAAATGGTCAATCTCTGCTTCAGGGAATGGGGGCACCAGTATTTATATAACAAAGAGGAGCTGGAGCGGCGGATCATGGAGGCCGGTTTTAAAAAAATCCGCAAGCGGCGGTTCAATAAGAGCGGCTACCCTGAATTACGGAATCTGGAAACCAGGAAGGATTCCAAATTAATTTTGGAAGCAGAAAAACAAGTGCTGCTTTAAACTCATAAAATTGACAGGTGGGGACTAATTTATGCACAAAATACCTTTTGTCAAGACGTTCGAGTTTACGAAAATAGCAGGAATAGAGAATATACACTTCGGGAAGGGCGTTTTGATAGATGACTTTGTCTTTATTTACGCGACTGAAAAAATGAAAATAGGAAATTATGTGCATATAGCCTGCTTTGCCTCGGTAACAGGGGGGGCAGAGTTCGAGATCGGCGATTTTTCAGCCATATCCCAGGGCTGCCGGATCCTTATGGGCACCGATGATTTCAAAAATTGGGGGTTTGGGAATTCGGCAATACCTGGAAGGTACAGGAACGTGAAAAGAGCTCCCATAAGGATCGGCAAGTTTTGCATCATCGGTGCAAACAGCGTGGTTCTCCCGGGAGTTACGATAGGCGAGGGTGCGACAATCGGTGCTTGCTCCGTAGTGACCAGAGATGTGGAACCATGGGGCGTATATGTGGGAAATAGGAAAATCAGTGAGAGGGACAAAGAGGCGGTTTTGAAGACCTATAATTCTTTTTTGTCGGAAACAGAGAATAGCCGGGATTAAAAAATCATGGAAAAAAAGTTCAAATCACTCCCTGAGCCAATTTATATTACGCGCCCCCTTTTGCCGGATATTAATGAAGTTTCTGAAAAGCTTCAGGAAGTGTGGGATTCGAACTGGCTTACGAATAATGGGCCGCAACATGGACTGTTTGAAAAAAAATTGATCGATATTCTGAAAGTCCCGTCACTCTCCCTATTCAATAATGGGACGATAGCTTTAATAGTGGCCTGCCAGAGCCTGCGTCTCTCTGGTGATGTGATAACAACCCCATTTTCTTTCCCCGCAACCCCGCACGTATTGAGCTGGAACAATATAAGGCCGGTGTTTTGCGATATCGACTCCGTCACCTTTAATATAGACGCTGACAAGATAGAGTCGATGATTACCCCGCAGACTACCGGAATCCTTGCTGTTCATGTCTTCGGTACTCCATGCGACATCAAAAAAATACGGGAAATAGCAGACCGTTATGGTCTCAAAGTGATTTACGATGCAGCCCATGCATTTAATGTCGAAATAAATGGAACCGGAATAGGAAACTTTGGTGACATATCGATGTTCAGTTTTCATGCCACAAAGCTGTTCCATACCGCCGAGGGGGGCGCGCTTACATTCAAGGACCCCAATCTCAAAAAAAGAATAGACCTTTTAAAGAATTTCGGCATCAAAAACGAGGAAGAGGTCGTTATGCCCGGCATTAACGGAAAGATGAATGAGATACAGGCGGCGCTCGGACTTGTTCTTCTGGATTACATCGAGAAAGAACGGGAGAAGCGCGCCGCGTTAGCTGGCCTGTATAAAAAATATCTTGCGGATGTCGAGGGCCTGACCCTTTCTTCGATCCCCGAGGGGGTCAAAAGCAGTTACCAATACTTCGTCATCAGGATAAATGGGAAGAAATTCGGCTGTTCCAGAGACCAGGTCTATGAGCGATTCAAAAAATATAACATATTTACCAGAAAATATTTTTACCCGCTTTGCAGCGAATATACCTGTTACAAGCACCTGCCGTCTTCAAATGCAGGCAATCTGCGGACGGCCAAAAAGGTAGTTTCGGAAGTCCTTTGCCTGCCCTTTTACGGGGGGCTTTCCGAAGGTCAAATAAATGAAATATGCGGAATTTTAATGAGTTTCCGGCAAGGAGGAAGTAAAAATTAGATGAGTTCCCCCTTAATTTCGGTAATTGTTACCTCCTACAATTATGCTCAGTATATCGGGCAGACCATTAATTCCATTTTGTCCCAGACTTATGACAACCTGGAATTGATCATAGCCGATGACCATTCAACTGACAATTCCCTGCAGGTCATTAAGTCCTTTAAGGACAGACGGATAACCCTGGTTTCTTCTGAAAAAAACGAGGGGGCGAGCCGGGCCTATAACAAGGCTTATTCGCTCTGCCGGGGGAAATACATGACAAGCGTCGATTCCGATGATTACATAGCCCCGTCCAAATTTGAAAGGCAAGTAAGGTTTTTGGAAGACAACCCGGATATCGATATCTGCAGCACCTATATGGAATTCATCAGGGCCGATGGAAGCCCGTTTGGCGGGCCGGAACCATGGGTCAATGTGCAAAAGAACTTGAACGACCCCGCAAGTTGGGTCTGGGGCAATGAGATCTGCCATTCTACGGTTGTCATGAGAAAGACGATGCACGATCTGGCAGGACAGTTTAACAATGATCTGATTTATGCGCCGGACTATGATTTTTGGCTCAGGTGCATGGCCAAGGGTGCCAGATTCCATGTGCTGCCCGAAAAATTATTATATTACCGCAGGCACGGTGAAAATATTTCCATTGACCACATGGATGTTGTACGCAATTTTTGGGAAACCGCATTTATAAAGGCAAGGACATTTTATCCGTATCTAAATAAAACCGGAAGGCATGATGTGCTCGTACAGAATTACAGGAACCTCATAATGGACAGCCGTTTCCCTTCCGACGAGCCAAGGCAGCAGCTACTGCTGAATCTCTTGTCGGACCAGTCCGGTGCCGGCTTTGAAGAGATTTGGGAAAATAACATCCAGGGCGCAGGCGGAACCGTTTATTCCCCGCATGCCGTTGTAATAGAGTCATTCCGCAAGGACCTGGCTGAGCTGGCCGCCCTTCGTTCCAAGGCAAAGAGCGGGGACGAGCATATAAGTCATAAGGCTGGGATTATAGTCAGCCTGGAGACTGCGGTAAAGCAGAAAGCTGAGACGATAAAGCAGATGGAGGCGGCGTTAAGACAGAAGGATAAGATGTTAAGGCAAAAAGATGCGATGTTAAGGCAAAAAGGCGAGACGTTAAGCCACATCTTCAATTCACATGGGTGGAGGGTCCTCTTAAAGTATTACAGGCTGCGGGAATCGGCGCTGCCTATGGGAAGCAAAAGACGAAAAGCCTCCAAAATCTTTCTTAAATCGGTTATCCGGCTGGCAAAGAGATTATCAGCAAGTTCGCGGCAAGAGGCAAGGGTTAAATTGCCTGATGAGAGCCTTTCCGTAGCTGCGGTCCATGTTCCGGTCTATGCCAGAGGTGAATGGCCCATGTTCAGCATAGTCAGCGTTTTATATGGCAAGGAAAAGGAAGTGCCCTTTTTCCTCGAGTCATTTGCAAGACAAGATTATGAAGGGAAGTTCGAAATAATTTTTGTCAACGATTTTTCCTGGGATAAGTCAGTTGATGCGGTTTTGAAATTCAAGCGCGAATTCCAAAATAGTTCTCTGGCCGATATTAAAATAATTCAAAATGATAAAAATATGGGCAATTGCTATTCAAGAAATGTTGGGATAGAAAGAGCGCAGGGAGACATTATCAGCGTTATTGACGCGGATTGCATGGTAAATAAATATTTTCTGAAAAAGCATGCCGAGGCCTATTTTTATGACGACTGTGATGCAGCCATAGGACCTCTTAATTTGGAGACCAACAGGGAGGATCCCTTTAAAACGCTGGATTATTATCAAAACAACCTGAAACAAGTTGAAAAAGACGCCAAACCACAAGACCCTGTAAATAAAAGAAGCTTCCTTAATTGCGTTACAAGGAATTTTTCCATAAAAAGAAATTTTATAAAAGAGCCTCTTTTTGATGAGCTGTTTTCTTATTCCTCCGGAAAAAACTCCGGTTTTGGTTGGGAAGATGTGGAAATGGGTTACAGGCTTTATAAAAGAGGCGCAAAAATAAAATATGTCTCCGATGCGTTTTCCGTTCATATATCTCACCCGTCTACTACAAATGCAGATGATATCCCCACCAGGTCCTTAAAGAATTTCAGAAGGCTTTTTGATAAACACCCGGACTTGTTTTGGGTTGCACGGAGATGGTCCCTCGAAACCTATGCAAAAATCTGCAGTTGGCTTGATGCAAAAAAAGTTACCGCCAATGAAGACCGGGAGTATTTAAATAACAGATTTCAAAGATTTCTTCCCAATCCATTTATAAGAAAAGAAAGGCCGCTAAAGATACTCAGTTACCCGTGGCACTGCGCTCACCAATATGAAATATATAAATTGCCATATGAATTTACGTTGGTTACAGGTCTTGGGACTTATATAGCCCAAGAGTGGGATTTTAAAAGAAGGCCGCTGCCTGGCAATGTGGAAATTAAAGATGTCAGGGAAATAAAGATCAGCGATCATGATTTCGCAATCCTGCATTTTGACGAAAACATCCTTTCTCCTGAAAACACAAACGGTATAATTGGCCCCGACTGGGGTATGGCGTTCAAATGGTTTTATGAAAACGTAAAGTTGCCGAAGGTGGCCATTTGCCATGGGACCCCCCAGTTCTATGGGCAATACGATGGGAACCAGAATGGCCATAATTTAATGGAAATCAGAGAGGAAGAAAGAGAAAAGTTCGTTAAATATTTAAAAGATATTTTGGTCATCACTAATTCATATCAGGCACAAAGGGAATGGGGTTTTGAAAAATCGAAGGTGATCTGGCACGGCTTTGACCCGGCGGAATTCCCTTATGGAACATTTGAGAGAAAAATACTTATGTTGAATGAAAAGTCGATGAGTCATCGCCCTCATTACAACGGCTATATACTGAAGAATGAAGTTTTCTCTGAAATTCCCGAAGAACATTGGTATGAAAACATTTCCATCCCGGAGCCAAATTCTTCATACGGAAAGGGTACAAATGATTACGCTTACGCTAAATTTAGCAACTATACGCGGGAACTGGGGAAATATTCAATTTATTTTAATCCGACACTCCGTTCGCCTATGCCGAGAACGCGCTCCGAGGCCATGATGTGCGGCTGTGCAATCGTAACGGCCGGGAATCACGATGTGGAGTTGTTCATTAAAAATGGAGCAAACGGATTTTATTCTGATGACCAGGCTGAACTACGGGAATATTTGCTTTTCCTGTTAAGGGATCCAAAGAGAGCAAGAGAGATAGGCATGGCCGGCCGGAAGACGGCAATGGACATTTTCAATCATGACAGATTTTTAAGTGAATGGGACGACGTGGCCGGCGAAATTTTAAATTCCAATAAAAAATTCAGTTTCAGGCGGAAATTATGTGTGGAATAATCGGATCGATCGGTAAAACAGGCAAAGTTCCAGTCAGTCTGCATTTGGGAATCTTAAGAAGGGCGATCTCCCATAGAGGACCGGATGCCTATGGCGAATTCATCGAGGACAAATGCGGTTTTGCCAACCTCAGGTTGGCAATCGTGGATGTGGCCAGCGGAAACCAGCCCATCTATAACGATAACCATAGTATCGGTATCGTCTATAATGGCGAAATCTATAATTTCGAACGGTTGAGAGTTGAACTGGAAAGCAAAGGTCATTTTTTTAAAACAAAAACCGATACCGAAGTTGTCTTGAAAATGTATGAAGAATATGGAGTTGAATCATTCGGCAAATTTAATGGCATGTTCGCCTTTTGCATATGGGATAACAATAAAAATTGCATCTATCTGGTCCGGGACCGTATTGGCATTAAACCCCTATATTTTTACGAGGACCCTTATGAGTTGATCTTTTCATCCGAACTGAAAGGAATACTGCAGATCCCCAACCTTGATCTGGGTTTGGACCCAACGGGGTTTGAGGATTATTTGACATTCCGGTATGTACAGGCGCCTTACACGTTCTTTAAAAACATAAAACGGTTGGAGGCTGGGACTTATTTGGAAATTAAGGGTGGCGCGGCATCCCGATACAGATACTGGGATGTAACTTATAGAGACATATACCCGGCTCCAGATCTTGAAAAAACAAAAAGGGCGCTCCTTGAAATGGTAGAAAATTCGGTGAAATCCCAACTGATGGGCGAGGTGCCTGTAGGGGTTCTCCTCAGCGGGGGATTGGATTCCAGCACAATAGCTTATTTTGTTAAAAAATGCGGAGCCAATTTAAAAACGTTCAATATCGGCTTTGAAAGTCTTAACGAATTTAAATACTCATCTTTTGTCGCCAAAAATCTCGGATTGGAGCATATGGAAGTTTTTGTTGGAATGGATGATTTCATAAAAGAATTTGATAAAGTGATGTTTGCGCTCGACGAGCCAATTGCTGACCCTGCATGTTTCCCCTTGTATATCCTGGGGCAGGAATTAAAAAAGCATGTTACGGTCGTTTTGTCCGGGGAGGGAAGTGACGAGTTATTCGGGGGGTATCCTCAATATATCTCCTTACTTAAAAATAATCCGCCTTACAGGGAAAGATTTTATTCTTTTTTGGATGGAAGCTACTATTTTAGGGATTCTGTGAGATTTATCAAAAAAAGTGGTCATCCACTGGCAATGAGACATAAAAAATATTTTGAGGAGCAGCCACTGTTAAATGGGATGCTGGCATATGATATAAAAACATGGATACCCGAAAACCTGATGATGAAAGCCGACAAAATCTTGATGGCCCACTCGCTGGAGGGAAGGTTCCCTTTTTTGGATAATGACATTTTTGATTTTGCTGCCTGTAATATACCCCAATGTTTTAAGGTAGACAAAAAATTTGAATCAAAATCAATTTTAAAGGAAAGCATGGCAGGGCTTTTGCCCGAAGAGATAATTCACAGGAAAAAAATGGGTTTTAGTGTGCCCGTGGATAAAATTCTAGACAAAATGAAGGAGACGGTCACCGCGGCGTTTTGCAGCGCGGATGGTCTGGAGATGGCGGGAATACTGGATATGGAGGGCATAAGAAGCTTTGTAGACGGCTATTATAACGGGAAAAAAGAGCATGCTCTCCAGGTGTGGACTTTGTTTGTATTGACTTATTGGTTTGTCAATGTATTGCCATTTTATGAGAATGAAAGAAAAAGATTTGAAACTTCCGCAAAATCCGCGTTTATCGAAAAAGTTAAAAAACCCGGTACGTACATGAGAGAAAGATTAAACGGGCCCAATGCACCTCAGAAAATGGATGTCAGAAACCGATTGAGTAAAACTTATATTAGAGGTAAGGGAATTGAGATAGGGGCATGGTATTCACCTTTGGCTGTTTTTGAGAATGCGTCAGTAAAATACGTCGATATCCTTGACGAAAAAGAGCATAGGAGGAGAAATCCGGACGTCAAATTTGAGTTCGCCAGGGTTGATATCATCGATGACGGAGAAATACTTTCAAAAATACCGGATAATTCTCAGGACTTTATAATAGCCAATCATTTTCTTGAACATGCAAGCAATCCCATTGGAACTATTCGATTGCATCTTTCCAAATTGAAAAAGGATGGCATAATTTTTTATGCAATCCCAAATAAAGATTTTACTTTTGACAAGAACAGAAGTATAACCTGTTTTCAACATCTTTTAAGCAACGATAGTAACGGCGCAGTGGATATATTTGATCATTACCTGGACTGGGCGGCTAATGCTGAAGGCATGACAGAAAAGGAGCTGATTTATGACCGGGCAACAAAATTGAGAGAAGCCGATCAAAGGATCCATTTCCATGTATGGGATGCCGATGCCCTGGAAGATTTTTTTTTGAGAACCAAAGATTACTTGCAAGATTCTTTTGACGTTTTGCGCTTTGCCGAGGTCGATAATGAGGTTATAGTGATCCTGAGCAGGCGGGTGTAGCATGAATCCCGGTAAATAAGCGTCTTGTAATTCTCAGGAGGAATCCGTGACACAAAATCCATTTAGTATTCGCGCTAAAATAGCCGCGCCTTATTTGCGCGGCCGGGGCGCAGAAATAGGCGCGGGGGTGAGCCCTCAGGCGCTTCCTCCCGGCACGATATGCGAAATTTACGACAAAAGAACGAAGGCGGAACTGGCTTTGCTGTTCAACGTGGAAAAATCCGAGGTGCCGGATGTTTATCCCATCGAGGTGTTTCAGGAGCGAAATCCCGAGGGGGTGGATTTTCTCATCGCGCACAATGTCCTCGAACATATCTCGAATCCTGTGGCTCAGTTGATCAAGTTGAATAGTTTCGTGAAAAGCGGTGGCGTTGCCGTACTTTCGGTCCCTCACCTTGATTACTGCCCCGATAGAGGCAGACTGGTGCCATCCTTCGAGCATCTCCTGGCTGATTACCTGCTAGACAGGGGCGATTACAGTTTTGAATCAAGAGAACACGTTTATTCGTTCATGATGGGATGGATCGATGACGGCATCGCCAGAGGCTTGAACAAGTTCGACATCGCCGCTCTGACGCATGAATGCGCGAAGGCCCAGACGAATGACCTTCACTGGCACGCCTTCAACGAGGAACTTTTAAAAAAAATGATTGAAGCAGCTGCGATCTTTGGCCGGAAAGACATCAGCATTATGGCAAGAGGCACACCTTACCAGGACGACAGCGAGTTTAGGACCATGGGAGACATCATTTATGTGTATCGCGTCCAGGATGCCCGCAGGAATCCATTGACGCGCGGCAATGAGGTTTTGGAAGAGATGCAAAAATTGCTGGGAAAACTTAGAGAGGCGTTGCAGAAGATCGATGAAGCCTCGATGGGTTTTCTATGAATTCTTAAGATGAACGGTGGCCGCTGACATGTTTCCGCGTTTATGGGAGGAGAGGGGAAATTTTTATCGTCGTATCGTGAGCAGCGTAAAAAAACGCGGAGTAAGGGGGACCATATTCCGCTCCCTGGCCGGGATAAAGGACGCATTTAGCCGTGATTATGAAATCTGGATCGGCAAAAATGAACCGGATGAGGCCGCCCTGAAAATACAGCGGAACGAGGCGGTCAATTTGCCTTATAGGCCGCTTATCAGCCTGATAGTGCCGGTATACAATACCCAAAGAGAAATGCTCCTCTCCATGATCGCCTCTGTGGAGGCGCAGACCTATGATAACTGGCAGTTGTGCATCGCGGACGGAAATTCGGACAGGCCTTATATAAAGGAGATACTTAAAGGCCTCTCGGAGCGTCAGCCCAGGGCAAAGATCAGGTTCCTGGATTCAAACAGGCACATCTCCGGGAATTCCAATGAGGCCCTTTCCATCGCGGAAGGAGAGTACGCGGCCTTTCTGGACCACGACGATGAACTCGCCCCTTTCGCCCTCTACGAGATTGTGAAGTCGCTCAATGAGGACCCCGGTGCCGACTTCCTCTATTCGGACGAGGACAAGATTTCCCGGGACGGAAAGAGGAGGTACAGGCCCCATTTCAAGCCGGACTGGAGCCCCGATACGATGCTCTCCCATAATTATGTCTGCCATCTCTCCGTCATCCGGAAGAGTGTTATCGAAGAGGCCGGGGGTTTCAGGGAGGGCTATGAGGGCTCGCAGGATTATGACCTCTTTCTGAGGGTATCAAGGGTAACGGACAGGATAAGACACATACCTAAAGTGCTCTATCACTGGCGGGCGCACGGCGAGTCCGCGGCCCAATCCGCAGACGCAAAATCTTATGCATATGATTCCGCAAAAAAAGCGCTAATCGACCATTTGAAATGGTCCGGTCATGCAGCATCCGTTTCGGCCGAGGCTCCCGGCACATACCGTGTCAGGTACCAAGTAAAGGGCTCGCCTGAGGTCTCGATCATAATACCCGCAAATGGCAAGACTGGTTTGCTGGAGACTTGTGTTTCTTCCATCCTTGAAAAGACCTCATATCCCGGCTTCCGCATCATAATAGTGGCCAACGGAAGCCGGGATGAAAAGACCTGCAGGTATTACAGCCGTTTGCGGAAATACGGCAGGATCTCGATATTGAGTTATGATCAGCCCTTCGATTACTCTTCGGTAAACAACTACGCGGCATCGAAAACCGGTTCTGATTACCTGCTTTTTTTACATGCCGATACGGAAATAATAAATGACGATTGGTTGACTGAGATGCTTGGGCACGCCCAACGGAAGGAGGTGGCCGCCGTTGGAGCCCGCCTGTATTATACAAACGGACGGTTGCAGCATGCCGGGGTCATCCTGGGTGTCGATGGTGTTGCAAATCATTTTCACCGGGGACTTCCTAAAAATTTCGAAGGTTACTTTAACAGGACGGTCCTTATACAGAACTTAAGCGCCGTGACTGCGGCATGCCTGCTGATGAGAAGGGAAGTCTTCGAGGAAGTCGAAGGCTTCGATGAAAGATATTCGCATGCCTACAATGACGTGGACCTTTGTATGAAGGTTCGGGCGAAAGGATACCTCATAATCTATACCCCTTATGCCCAACTATATCATTTTGAATCCCTCAGCCGGGGATATGAAGATACGCCGGAAAAACAAAGAAGATTCGAAAAAGAGATAGCGCTTTTCAAGTCTAAGTGGGGAAGCGTACTGGAAAAGGGGGACCCGTATTACAACCCAAATCTCACCCTCGAGAGGTGTGATTTTTCCATCAGGGATGAATAGCCGCGTAGTCATTGAAGGCCCAGCGGTACCGGAAGATGCAAACGGGCAAAAGCCGTCCGTATCGGTTATCGTTGTCAATTATAATGGCGGCGGCATCGTGCTGGACTGTGTCAAGGCGGCCGGAAGGCAAAGCATAAGCGGTTTTGAGTTGATCCTGGTTGACAACCACTCTACTGACGGCTCCCTTGATGAGCTCAGGCGTTTCTTTGAGAGCGGGTCCGCAAATTACCCTTTCAAATTGATCTCGCTTGACCGGAACACGGGTTTTGCAGGCGGCAATATCGAGGGGCTGCGGCACGCTTCCGGACAATATATTGCCCTTCTCAATAATGATGCCGTGCCCCAGCCCGGATGGCTGGGAGAGCTCGTCTCGGCCATGGATAGCCGCCCCGAAGCCGGCATGTGCGCGTCCAATCTCATTTGCATGGGCACCAATACCATAGACAGCGCGGGAGATGGTTACGCAACCATCATGAGGGGATTTAAAAGAGGCGAGGGACAGCCTGCCAGCGCCTTCGCTGACAGGCAATACGTCTTCGGGGCCTGCGCCGGAGCCGCGCTTTTCCGCAGAAAGATGATCGATGAAATAGGTTTCTTAGACCGGGATTTCTTTGTCATCCACGAAGACGTGGATATGAGTTTCAGGGCCCAGCTTTCAGGCTGGAAGGTGCTGCATGTGCCCCAGGCCATGGCATTCCACAGGGTGCGCTCCAGTATCGGCACAATGAGCGACATGGCTGTTTACTATACGGTGCGCAACAGCGAGCTAACGAAGATCAAAAATATGCCTTTGGGGCTTTTCATGCGGCTTTTATTCCAATTCATCCTGGGCGAGGCGGCCGAGTTCTTATACTTCGCCGTTAAGCACAGGAGATTGGGCGTTTATTTGAAAGCAAAACTGGATGTCCTGAAACACCTACCCGGAGTGATAAGGAAAAGGCGGGCCGTCATGGCTATGAAGAAGGTACCGGACGAATACATACTGTCAATTATGACGCCGGCCTCCGGGCGTCAATTTTTCCGGATGAAACTGGACAAGTTTATGAGAGGATAGGCCGCCGTTTTGAGGAAAGGCTATTGAGCTGAAAGCGCCGCGGTTTAATCGATTTAACAGTTTTTTTGCAGGGTTTTCGTTTCAAAAGGCGCATAAATAAAAAATGGCTTTAACCGGAAAGATAAGCGTCATAATCCCCACCCTGAACGCAGGGCGCGTTATCGGCACGCTGCTTAACTCTCTGAATGAGCAATCGGTGCGGTGCGAGATACTGGTTGTGGATTCTTCATCATCAGACGATACTGTATCCGTGGCCAGCTCGTGCGGCGCACGCACTTTAATTATTGACAGGGGGGACTTTGACCACGGCGGAACAAGGAATCTGGGGGGGAAGGCCGCAAGCGGGGACATACTGGTCTACATGACCCAGGATGCCCTGCCTGCAGGCAGGGCATCCATAGAAAACCTTGTGCGCCCCATCGCCATGGACGAAAAAACGGGCGCTTCATTTGGACGGCAGCTTCCGGGCCCTGACGCCACCCCTTTCGCGGCCCATCTGAGGCTGTACAATTACCCCGATAACTCCTCCAGGAGACGGCTTGCAGACAAGTCCCGGTTGGGTCTGAAGGCCGCTTTTATCTCCAACTCGTTTGCCGCATACAGAAAGACGGCGCTGGAAGAGACCGGCTGGTTCAAGGAAGGTGTGATATTTGGTGAGGACATGCTGGCTGGGGCCAGGATGCTCCTGAGCGGTTTCGAGCTGGCATACGAGGCCGGTGCGGACGTCTATCACTCGCACAATTATGGGGTGTTCCAGGAATTCAGGCGGTATTTTGATATCGGGGTTTTTCATGAAGAGGAAAAATGGCTGCTCAGGGAATTCGGGTCCGCCGGGAAGGAAGGCTGGAGATATGTCCTTTCCGAGTTGTCATATATCATTTCCCGCCGTGCTTACCATTTGCTCCCGGAATGGGTGATAAGAAACTGCCTTAAGTTGGCCGGATACAAATTAGGTCAAGTCCACCGGAGAATACCGGCAAGGACAGCCAAATTAAAAAGCTCAGCGTGAACCCGAACCGGGGAAACGTACCCCGCGGGCTTAGCTGAACCGGGAGGTCTTTTTTAACCGCATGGGGAGTTTTTCAAGAAGGCCGCCACGGCATAAAAGAGCATTTCATATTTTATTTTCCTCTCTCTCAAAAAAAGAAAAAAAGTTTGCCTTGTGCCGGATGGCGCAAATACAGTAAAATGTGAGTTCGGCTTTGGGACTTTTTATATCAATTAGAACCGGGGCGGGAGGATAAAAGGCATGAGACAATTTGAGGGAGAGCTGAAGGCAGAGGGACTTAAGTTCGGGCTCGTGGTGGGCCGTTTCAATGATTTCATTACGGCAAAGCTCCTGGAAGGGGCAAAAGACGCCCTTTTGAGGCACGGGGCAGCCGATTCGGATATAGACGTGATGCGCGTGCCGGGGGCGTTTGAGATCCCCCTGGTGGCAAAGAGGGTCGCCAAAAACGGGGGCTATGATGCCGTTATCTGCCTCGGAGCGGTTATCAGGGGAGGGACTCCGCATTTTGACTATGTGGCGGCCGAGGTCTCCAAGGGAGTGGCCCAGGCTTCGCTTGAAACCGGAGTGCCCATTGCCTTCGGCGTCATCACCTCTGACACCATAGAACAGGCAATAGAGCGTGCGGGAACGAAAAGCGGCAATAAAGGATGGGATGCGGCCCTGACGGCCATAGAGATGGCAAGGCTCCTTAAAAAACTCCCCTAAAAAAAGAAAAAGGTCCTTTTTAAATTTCAGATTTTCTTGTCTTTTGCTTTTTTGATTTTTGATTTTTGATTTTGGTTCCCCTGACCGGGGAAACTTTGGCGTGCCCATACAGGAAAGGCCCCCCGATGTCCAAATGAAAGGATTTTACTTTTTTTTATGCGACAGGTAGAAATGATGCGCCAAGTGAAGGTATAAGGTATTATGAAACGAAGAAAGGCCAGAGAATACGCCCTCCAGATGCTGTTTCAGCTCGATTTCAACTCTGAAAAGCCGGGCGAGGCTTTTTATGCCTCATTCTGGCATCCCCTGGATGAGCCGGATGATGTGAGGGCCTTTGCCGAACGCATCGTCGAGGGAACTGTCTGCCACCAGGAGGAGATCGATTCCGTCATTCGCAGGCATGCTGAAAACTGGGTCCTTGAGCGCATGGCCCTTGTGGACAGGAACGTCCTTCGGGCAGCGGCCTATGAGCTGCTCTTTGAACAAGGAACGCCGCCAGCCGTCGTTATAAACGAGGCCCTTGAAATAGCAAAGAAATTCTCCATGAAGGAATCTTCGGCCTTCATAAACGGCATCTTGGACAAGATAGCCAAATCCGAAAGAAAAACGGCTGGCTGAAAGCCTTACAAAAACAAAGGATCCGCATGGGGGCGGATGGCCTCGCTCCGCTTGAGTAGCGGCTCACTTTTTTTGCCAGCAAAAAAACCGCGCATACCGCGCCGGGTCTTCCTGGATGCCGCTGGATCATGTGACGCGCCCGCGCCAAAAAAACCCGTTGCGCTCATACCATCCGCCCTCCTTCTTGTGCCCTCCTTCTGATAGTTATCTGCCGCCACTTGGGCTAAGATGGAATTATGGATCTTTTCGCCGTGATCTCGGATGTGCACGGAAATCTTGAGGCGCTGGACGCGGTTCTTGCCGATATAGACCTGAAGGCAGCCCAGGCCCCAGGGGGCAAGCGTTCCGTTCTGTTCCTTGGGGACGCTGTGGGCTACGGACCTAACCCCAACGAGTGCGTTGCCACCATAAAAAAAAATGCCTTGCAGGGCGTTGCCGGAAACCATGACTGGGCGGTCCTCGGGCTTACAAGCACAAGTTATTTCAATCCGCATGCCCAGGAGGCCATACGCTGGACGGATGGGGTCCTCTCGGCTGAAAACAGGGCAGCACTTGAAGGTCTTCCTCTTGTCAACAGGGTGGAGGAAGCCGGGCTGTTTCTTGTCCACGGCAGCCCATATGAACCGGAAAAGTGGCACTATCTTCTTGATTTTTCCCAGGCAAAGGTAAATTTCGAGCATTTCAGGGAAAGGGTTTGCCTTATAGGCCATAGTCACCTGCCGTTCGTCATGGAGCGCTCACCTTTGGGCGAGATAACGGCTTACAAGGAAGGCGCGGAGCTGGACAGGGCGGGGTGCCGGTATATCATAAACGCAGGCAGCGTTGGCCAGCCCCGGGACGGAGACCCCAGGGCCTGCTATCTGCTTTTAACCGGCGCCGGGGCGGAGTTCGTGCGCGTACCTTACGACATAGGGACAACGCAACATAAGATGAGAGCGGCAGGGCTGCCCCCGCCGCTCATTGAACGTCTCCAAAAAGGACTGTAAGAGGCTGGGAACGTCTCCAAAAAGGATTGTGAGAGACTGGGAACGTCTCTAAAAGGATTGTGAGAGACTGGGAACGTCTCTAAAAGGATTGTGAGAGACGGGAAAGGCTCCCGGACAGTAGTAGCCGGAAGCCCCGTCTGGAGCTAATGGGCCCCGTGGATCAGCATGGGGAGGCACCTGGTGCAGACCAGTTTTTCCTGCCCCTCATGCACGCAGTGCAGATACACCCTGTCCGTTTCCTCGGCCCCGCAGACGAAACATTTAACCTTCATTTTTATGCCCTCCGTGCATCGAATGTAAGGATGAAATCATGTTCCAGATTCGCTCGCTTGCCCTGTGGGTTACGCTCTCTATCCATTTTTACCCTCCTCGTTCAACGCGTTTATCTCATTTATGATCTTGACAGGATCCATATTGTGCATGGTTGCGCCAAAGGCAAGGGTTTCCACTTTCATGCCGGGGCATGTGAAGCACCCGTTGCCGAAATATTTCTCTATTATCTTTTTTGCCTCCGGGCTCTGGTTTATAACCTCGCCTATGATGGAGTCTTTGGTTACTTTATTCACGGTTGCCATTTTAAGCGCCCTCCTTCTTTTGATATCCTGTCTTTATGATAACCCATGTCTTGAGGGCCAGCCATGATAAATATCATATGCGGGGTTTATAAAATTTTTTGGCGGCTGCCGGTTTTTCACTTATGATGGCGATCATGGCGGGCTTTAACGGCAACAGGGTAGAATCTTGACAGGTGAAAAATTAAGGAAAGGGGAAAAAATCCTCATGGACAGGTTCGTCAAGAGTTTTATCTTCATGAGCATCTTTTATCTTATGACATCGTCGCTTATCGGCGTGGCCATGCTTTCAAACAACAGATATCTGCCGCTAAAATTCATTCATTCGCATCTTATGCTCCTGGGCTGGGTCTCGATGATGATCTACGGCGTGGGCTACCATATCCTGCCAAGGTTTGCGGGGCGGACGCTTAAGAGCAGGGCCGTGGCCATCCTTCAGTTCTGGACGGCGAACGCCGGCCTCCTTGGCATGCTGGGCTTTTACCTTGCCGCATATTATAACCCGCGGGCGGGGATCTACAGAACGGTCTCTTCGGCCTTTGGCGGGCTGGAGGTCTTCTCCATAGCGCTGTTTGTCTACAATATGCTGGCCACCATTTACACGAAGGCCCCGGAGTGAGATCTTTGGCTGAACCTGCCTCAAAACCGCTTAAAAATCGCTTTTGAGGCAGGTTCTTGCGCCAAACGGGTGATTTATTTTTACTCCCTGAATTATATTATTGAATGCCCGAAGAAAAATTAAAACCCCAATGCGCTCTGCCTTTTGAGACCGATGAGCGCGGGCTAAGGGAGCAAATATGCCTTCTCACTGGCAGACCTGTTTCGCTGTCGGTCACCTCCAACCGTGTCAGCGTTTTATCTGTCAGAAAAGGGAAAAATCCGCAGGACAAGGGTTTTTGTTTTTTATCCGGCAGGCGGAGCCCGGAGACCATAAGCTTGAGGCTCCACAGGATATTTCTTAAGGCGGGTCCGGAGGTCATTCGGGAGGTGGCCCGGTTCATAATGAACGGGAAAAAAGGCGTCCGCTTTCCCCTTCTTGGCCAGTTCATAAAGGAAAATGAAGCGGAGCTTAAAAAACCGGTCCCGGGGCGGAAAGACAGGCTTCTACGGACTTTGGGCAGATTTCACAACCTGCGGGAAATATATGATTCGCTCAACATGGAGTATTTCGAGGGGAGGCTCGCCTGCCACATAACATGGGGGAAAAGGCCCCCTTCTTTCGTGAGTGGAAAATCCGGTGCGGTAAGGAAGCGTACCCTTGGCAGCTTCAGTCCTTTTTGTGACGGCACGGGTGCAGGCCTGGGCCTCATCCGCATAAATCCGGTCCTGGACAGAAAAAAAGTCCCTTCCTATTATGTCCGGTTTGTCGTATATCACGAGATGCTGCATGCGGATATGGGTGTGGGAAAAGGAATAAACGGCAGGCGGCGCATACACCCCCCGCTGTTTAAAAAAAGGGAGAGGCTTTTCAGGGATTTCGAAAGGGCCACGGCATTTGAAAAAGGCGGGGAAGGGCCATAATGGCCCTGGTTCCTGAAACCTGATCTCTGGAAACGGGAACCGCCGGTGGCGTTATGCCCTTCGGTTCAGACGCCCCCCTCTTTTTTAAAGAGAGGTTTTTTCTTTCAGGCGCTCCATGTCCCTAATCAGGATAGAGCCGTTTTTCTCCCCGAGAATGCCTTCTTTTTTCAGGCTGCTCATGGTCCTGATGGAGGTTTCAACTGTGGTGCCCACCATCTCCGCGATCTCCTGCTTCGTCAGCTTAGTATCCAATAATACGCCCTCAGCCGTTTTTTCCCCGGACTTTCCCAGCTTTATAAGTAGCGAGGCGATCCGCGCCAGCACCTTCTCAAGCGCGATCTCTTTCCTGCTTTCGTGGGAGTTCTGCAGCCTCAGGCCAAGGTTCTGGAAGATGGCCATGGTAACGGCCGGGAACCTCTTTAATATCGCCATGAGGTCCTCCCTGGATATCTTAAGAAGAGAGCAGTCCTCCATGGCTATGGCGTTGGCCGGATAGGGAAGGTCCCTTACGACGGCAACCCCCCCGAATATATCGTTTGGCCCGACCACCTCCAGTATGATCTCCTTGCCTTCCTGGGAGAGCTTGGTTATCTTCACCTTGCCTTCGATTACCATGTAGAACCATGATGGCGGGTCGCCTTCTGAAAATATCGTTTCCCTCTTTTTGCGAGAGTCCCTGATGAAAAAATTCTCAACGGACAGGGCCTCCTCCCGGGAGAGCGAGCTGAATATGGCCATTTTTCCCAATTCGAGCATGACACTCTAGGATAATAAAAAAAAGTCTTTTCTAACAACTTTTTCATGAAGGCGGGCAACTTTTTTGTTGACGCTAAAAACGGGGGCCGTACATTCTATCAGTTTCGATTTTCCTTGACAATTATATTTCTATTTTGTAATATGAATTCAAGATTTAGAATTTCCCATCCCCTCTGGGCCCTTCCACCTCCCACAGGAAGGGCCCTTCCTCTTTCATCATCTTTTTCTCCTGTTGACAAAATATACTGTCCGGCCTAGAATTAACCATGTTAAAGGTTTATAAACAATTAAACTCTTCTTTTCCGGAATTGTTCTTTACGGCTTTTCTTGGGTTTTTTCTGTTTTCCATGTTTTTTTGTTCTCCGGGTTTTTTGCCGGTATCATCAGCCGCGGAAAAGGCTGCGGATTTCAGCCTGAAGGCGGCGGACGGGAAGACCTACACGCTTTCTTCCTTCAAGGGAAAGGTGGTGCTCCTTAATTTCTGGGCAACCTGGTGCCCCGCCTGTGTTGAGGAACTCCCCTCACTGGAGAAGCTTTCGGCAAAGTTCAAGGGGCAGAACTTCCAGGTGCTTTCGGTTTCCATAGATTCAGAGGAAGGGGCCGTAAGGGATTTCCTGGCCCGCCAGCCGTTGCCCTTTCCGGTCCTTGAAGACCCTAAAAGGAAAGTTGCGTTCGATCTATACGCGGTCTTCGGGGTGCCGGCGTCTTTTCTCATAGACAAGCAGGGGCAACTTACCAGCAGGTATTACGGTTCCCAGGACTGGACATCGCCTGGTATGGTCAGCAAGATAGAAGCGCTTTTGAAATGAGTTTTTGATTTGACATGGACCGGGGGCGCATCCCGGCGTGGGCCTTTAGAGAATAAAACGTGGGCGTTTAGTGAATATAAAAACAAAAGCAAAAACAAAAAATTTACTCGCGGTAACTTTTTCTAAAAAACCTGCTGTTCTTGCGGGGGAGTCTCGGGGAGGTCTTGAATGAGGAGATGGTTTTTCTATTTTTTCCCGATCATTGCGGTCCTTGCCGCTTTTTTTGCCTTCGGATGCAGCTCCAACCGGTTTTTGATCTATAAAAACGGAAAGGCCTATTATTTTGCCACCAGGCAGGAAGGCCTGCATCACATGCTTTGTGACAGCGGCGATTTCAAAAAGGTGCTGGACGGCTCCACTGTGCCAGAGAGCAGCAAGGATGCCCTGTACCGCTATAACTGTGTGCAGCCGGACTGCAACAAGGTGCAGGCATTATATGTCTCGCTCACCCCGGACCAGAGGAGGAGCATAAGAGAGTCCTTCGAGAAGCAGGGGTATGAAATAAACTACTTCCCCTGCGGCTGAGACTGACATTATGCGCCCGGTCGGGCGCGAAAACAAAAACCTTGGGCAGAGGGGGCCGGGATCGATCCCGCCCCTAATGCGCACAAAGCAAAAACTGTCCTGTTTGGGTTAAAATCAATGACGTGAGTAAAAAAGACGAACGCCGCATATATTTATTGGCCGGGTTGCTCGCGGCGGCGGCCTTTCTTGTCTATCTGCCCTCCCTCCAAAACGGTTTTGTCAGCCTCTGGGACGACAATTTTTATATTTACTATAATCCACACATCCGCTCATTAAATCCCGGTTTCCTGAAATGGGCTTTTTTCGGCCTCCACGTAAGCAACTGGCAGCCGCTCACTTGGGTTTCATATGCCCTGGATTACTCCATCTGTGGCCTGAACCCGATGGGTTACCACCTGACCAACATCCTCCTGCATACGGCCAACACATTTATTGCGGTTGTGCTGGCAATAAGGCTCATTGAGGTATGGGAGCAAAGGCCGGGGCAGCCGTCGGAAGGTTTGCCTGCGCCAGAAATGCCATTATTTCCGGCGGGGTCATCCTTCTCTGATGGGCCGCCATTTTTTAATGGTAATGGGAAGCTCATGGTGGGGGGCGTGGTTGGGCTGCTCTTTGGCCTCCATCCGCTGCACGTGGAATCGGTTGCGTGGGTGGCGGAGAGAAAAGACGTGCTTTGCGCCCTGTTTTTCCTGCTTTCCATCCTGGCCTATGTAAAACATGTTGGCATGCGTTTCATGCAGTCATTCCCTCACCCTAACCTTTTCCCACCGGGAGAGGGAGGAGCGAAGTGGAGGGTGATTCCGGGACTCTTCCGGCAGTCTGCCGGGCAATATCTCCTCTCACTGGCGCTTTTCGCCCTTGCCCTCATGAGCAAGCCCATGTCGGTGAGCCTTCCCCTGGTTCTTTTGCTCCTGGATTGGCATCCGCTGGGCAGGATCGGCTCTTTCAAGGCCTTCAAGGCGGCGCTCTTGGAAAAGCTTCCCTTCATTGCCCTGAGCGTTGGGGCCTCGGTGCTGACGCTAATGGCGCAAAAAAAAGGCGGGTCTATAAGCACTCTTAAATTCCTGCCGCTTCCTGACCGCGCCCTGGTGGCGGCAAGGTCTCTTGTGCTTTATCTTAGGAAGATGGTTTTCCCACTTAACCTCTCGCCTTTATATCCATATCCAAAAAACATATCCTTCTCTTTTTCTTTTTTCCTGCCCGTCCTCTGTGTGCTGGCGGCAACGGCTTTCTGCCTGCTTGCGGCCAAACGGCAAAAAAGGTTATGGCTTGCCTGCTGGGGTTACTATGTTGTCACCCTGCTGCCGGTGATAGGCATCGTCCAGGTGGGCAAACAGTCGATGGCGGACAGGTATACCTACCTGCCTGGCCTTGGGCCGGCCATTGCCGTTGGAGTGGCCGCGGCCTGGGCCTGGCGCAAAGCGGGCACACTTAAACAGGGCAAGTTATTAAGAATCTCGGGCGCGGCGCTCGCCCTTGTCGCGGTCATTTCGATGACGTATCTGACCGGACGGCAGATAGGGGTCTGGAAAAACAACCTTACTTTCTGGAGTTGCATCATAGAAAAGGAGCCGCGTAAAGTCCCCGCCGCATATTTAAACCGTGGCAATGTTTTTGACAGGATGGGGCAGTCCGGCAGGGCCGTTGCGGATTATAGCGAGGCAATCGCCCTGAAGCCGCTCTGGGCGGAAGCCTATTATACCCGGGGAGTTGAATTTGCGAAAACAGGGCAGTCCGGCAGGGCGATTATGGATTACGCCAGGGCAATCGCCCTGAAACCTGCCTATGCGGACGCATACAACAACCTGGGGACTGAATTCGGGAAGGAAGGGCAATTTGGTAAAGCCATTGCGGTTTTCCAAAAGGTAATCGCCCTGGAACCGGATTTTTATGGGGCTTATTATAATTTGGCAAAGGCTTTTGAGGAAACGGGCAGGCTTGACCTTGCAATTAAAGAGCTTGACAAGGCAATTTCCCTGAATCCTTCATACGTCTATACATACAATGAGCTGGGTAACGTATTTGAGCTGGAGAAGCGGCCCGGCATGGCCCTGGCCAATTTTAACAAGGCCATCCTATTAAGCCCTGGCAATGCCATGTTATATGTAAATCGCGGTGGAGTTTACCTTGCAAGCGGCCGCAAAAGGCTTGCCGCCGCGGACTACGGGAAAGCCTGCGCCATGGGAGACGCGGATGGCTGCCGGGCCCTGCGTAAAAGCGGGTCTTAAGGCACACCGCCCATCGCTTAGTTCGCAGTTTTTTATTTTTCGGGGGCCATTCCAAAAATTTTTGAAAACTTTTCCGCTCCGTTCAGGTACTCCAGCAGGCCGTGCTCCCTGAGGTACTCATATTTGGCTGCCGCCTGCGGGCTTCCGGAATCCGACAGCACGATGTATTCCATCACATGCGCCAGGTCCGCCATTTTGGAGTAGGGCAGGCCGCTTTCTATTTTGCGAAGGAAAGCCAGCGCCCCCGCTTCCCCACCGTTTTGCATGGCACTGGCTGTAACCCAGGGCATGAAGCTTTCGGGCGCCACAAGGCGCATGGCCTCTTCCTGAAGTCCGTTTTTCTCCGCCTTATTGCCGGTTAGGGTGGCGGCGTCTACAAGAGTGAACCCGTACTGGTTTTTTTCCTCGTTCACCAACGGGTCGCCGGAATAGACCGTGGCTGCCCTCTCGTAATTCAATTTCTGGTAATTTTCAAGCAGAAACTCATTTGCTTGTTCCCCGGAAGTTCCCTTTACGGAGAGCATATAGGAAAGAGGGCCGACAACGGGTCCCGCCTGGTATCTTTTTTTGAGGACGTCCACCATGGCGATAGGGTGCACGGCAAACAGCCTCCCCTGCCGGCATAGCGCATCGAGGCTCGAATATGGCGCTTTCAGGGTGTTAGTGCCTTCGAGTCTCATATAATCCCGGAAGAGGCTTTGATTGAAAAGAAAACTGGTTCTCCCCCCGATCTCGTATATCTGCGTGTGGGCTTCCCGGCCAAAGGCAACGACGTCCTCCCTGTATCTTTCCACCCATTGCATGTAATAGTCGCCGAATACCGGGTTGTCTCCATACAGCAGCAGCACGCTGTTTACGGGAAGCACGCTCAGGGTGTCTTTGGCATGGTCATAGGCTATGTAATTTGAGCCCAGAGAGTGCTGAAGCGTAGCGGGCAGGTATAAAAAAGGCAGCAGCAGGCAGACCTGCGCGGCCCGGAGAGTCCTTATTTTTTTTGCCCTGAGATAAAGCCACATCCTGTTTGCCATGAGGCTTATAAAAACGGGCGGCAGAAAAAGAAGCGGCATATAATACTGGCTCACTACCGAGATGTTGTGTTCGCCGGGAATCGGGGCGGCCATTGTCATTGCCGGCAGGATAAAGATCCATGGGAAAACGGCAAACAGGAGATAGGCTTTCAGGGCCTTCCTCTCCTTTGAAAAAAGAAGCCATATGATCGAGAGCAGGAATATGCCGGTCATGGCGGCGCCGTACTGGGACGCCAAAACAAATTGCACGATATTTTTGGCCCCGTTCAGGGATGCCGCCGTCTCATTGGGCCTGGCCAGAGTCTGCACCGCCTGAATGCTGTTTGAGGCGTATCCCTTTCTGAAAAGCACGGCAAAAAATCCCCGAAGGGTAGTTGCTGCGCTGTATATGAAACCTTTATTGATAAGGGCAAGGCTTCTCAGATACAGGTGGAGGTAGATGAGAAACCCTCCGGCAAAAAAAACCGGAAGCCATGCAAGGGAAACAAACCTCCTTTTCCGGATGGCCGCAACCCATAAAGGCACCAGCGCGGGCAGCAAAAAAAGCGCAAGCGTATGGTGGTTGCCCGCGCCTATTCCAAAGAGGAAGGCCATCGCATACAAAAACCGGACATCGTCTTCCTCGTATGCCCTCACGCCCAGGTAAAGCATGAGCAGGCAGAGGAAGGAATTCAACGAGTAAACACCTTTTTGCTCCATGGACTGCACATAGGCAAGCGGGGTGAGGACCGGGAGAAATGAGAAGGAAAAAGCCAGTGCCCGGTTTCCGGTGAGCCGCTTTATGAGCTTGAAAAGGACAACCCAGCTAAAGCAGGCGAAAAAGACCGCAACCAGCCCGACCCTGAAAGGGATGGAGCTAATGGGAATGAAAGTGAAGAGCTTCCCCAAGGTGATGAAGAGCGGATAGCCTGGGGGATGGGCGGTGCTCAGGTAATAGCTTGCAGTGCTGAAAAGCTGGCTGTCGCCAACATAGATGTTAGGGGCAATGCCTGGCAAAAGGAGCACAAAGACAATAAACGCCCCGACCGCCTCTAGCACCTGTCATCCTCTACCACTTTCCTGTCTCTATCACTTCCCTGGCTCTACCATTTATTAGCCGGCCGCTTGTCCCCGCTGTTGTCTATCGACAGGTTCCCGTCGTTAAGCACAGGGCCTCTCACGGGTATGGCTAGTGCCGTGTATGCGGACGGGGCAGTAACATTAAGCACGTATTCATAATTGTTTACGGTCGCTGCCGTCTTTTTGGGAACGAAGCTTGACAGCCAGTTTGCGAAATCATTTTTCGTCACGACGCCGTTGGCGTCCGCCGCCCAGGTGTAGCTTGCTGGCAGAACAGCCCCAGGTGAGTTATAAAAGGCGTTATCGGCATAGTACTGCTCCAGGCAGAGGGAAAGCCCCTGCAGATTGGTAGTGGCCTCCTGCCTTGCGCCGCTTCTCTCGTAGCCCGTGTACGCAGGGATGGCGATAGCGGCCAATATGCCCAGAATGGCGAGGGTCACAAGGAGCTCTATGAGGGTAAAGCCTTTTCTATTCATATTTTGATGATAATTCATTCCCGGTTCAAATGAAAAGGGACGCAGGCAAAGCCCGCGCCCCTTTTTAAGGCTATTCCGGATCAGAGCTGCGAGCAGTCCAGCGTGACGCCCATCATGTGAGTCCCGGTCGAGTCGGTATCCGCAGAAATGTATATCGGAACGCCGGCTGAACATGCGTCTTTTACATCGTCCCACTTGGTGCCCTCTATTATGACCTGTCCCTTTCCGGGAGCTACGGTGCTGGCAGAGCCATTTACGAAGGCCGCCAGTGACGTATCCCATGGGCTCTTTTTATTGCCCGAGTTCAGGCTGAGATTCGCGGCTACGGTAACATCAGTCGGAGAGAACGAGTTTCTGGACATCTCCGCCTTTACGAATCTCATGGCCGCATCAAAGTTTTCCGAGACGGCGCGTTTCTTGGCGTCTTTCATGTAGCCCATGTACGCCGGGATGGCTATGGCCGCCAATATGCCTATGATCGCCAGAACGACCAGGAGCTCGATGAGCGTGAAACCTTTTTCGTTTTTGTTCCTTAACCTGCTGACTGCCTTGAACATTTGCTTTTTTCCTCCTTTTTTATGTTGCCGGTTGTCTTAAAAAATCCCTCTACGCTTTTTTATTTGAACCTGCCGGAGCTGAGTGCCCCGGTTCTTCTTTCACCTCCCTTTATTGCCGTTGACGCATTAAATAAATGCAGGATTTGTGCCAGAATAAACCCCTTTATTTTCAATGAGTTATGAGGCACATATTTTGGCCGGTGACAAAATATGTCAGAAAATTGACTTTAAATGGCAATCGGGGTGCTGTTTTGATATCCTTTTTCGTATAGAATATGTTTTAAAAAATTTCCGTTCTTCTATCTTTGGCTTCGGGGAGGTCTTTCTGATGTATTACGCGGGACTTGACGCAGGTTCGGTGAGCGTCAAGCTGGTGGTCCTGGATGGCGATGGCAGGGAAAAGCTGTGGGACCGTTATGAAAAACACAGGGGGCGGCCACTGGATACCGTCCTTTCATTCCTTAATGAACTCTCATTAAAGGTAAGGAAAGGCGAAGAGGTCTATTTAAAGATAACGGGCGGGGCCGGAAGGCTTGCCGCCCAGGTGCTCGGGCTTGCCCCCCTTAACGAGGTTGTGGCGCAGGCCGCGGGCACTCTTAAGCTCCGTCCGGAGGCAAGGACCATTATAGAGCTGGGCGGGGAAGACTCCAAGCTCATACTCCTTAAGGACGGGGGCATTGAGGATTTTTCGATGAACTCCGTCTGCGCGGCCGGCACCGGCTCCTTCCTGGACCAGCAGGCCGAAAGGCTGCATCTGTCCATAGAGGAGTTTTCAACGCTTGGGCTCAGGACGGAAAAACCTCCGAGGATAGCCGGAAGGTGCAGCGTTTTTGCCAAATCGGACATGATACACCTGCAGCAGATAGCCACCCCGGTTGAGGATATAGTGGCGGGTCTCTGCTTTGCCGTCGCCAGGAACTTCAGGGGCTCGATAATGAGGGGAAGGACGCTTACAGGGCCGGTTTCCTTTCAGGGGGGTGTGGCCGCAAACCAGGCCATGGTGCGGGCCTTTAAAGAGGTGCTCCAGATAGAGGACCTGTTCGTGCCGGAGGATTTTTGCCTCATGGGGGCCTGGGGGGCGGCGCTGAAAGCGCTGGAGGAAAAGAGGAAAAACCAGGGCCCGGAGCCGGTTGCTGTTTCCGTTTTTTTCAGGCGGCTTTCGGATTTCCTGGAAGCGGAAAAGAAAGAGGCGGGCGGCCATAAGCCGCTTATAACCCCAGGGGACAGCTTCAGGGAAAGACATCAATGCCCTGACTCATCGCCTTCCGCTTCGCATTTTTCCTCTCTCTCTCGCCCGATTCCACCGAAGGGGGGAGAGGGCTGGGGTGAGGGTGGGCAAACGGTCGCGGATCCAGAGAAAAGAAGCGCCGGTCAGAGCACGCAAAAAACTCAAAAAATACGGGCCTGGCTGGGGATCGATATCGGTTCCATAAGCACGAACCTGGCGGTCATAGACGGCCAGGGGCGGCTGCTGGCCAGGCGTTACCTGATGACGGCCGGCAGGCCCATAGAAGCTGTGAGAGAAGGGTTTTTGGGCATCGCGGCCGAGCTGGGAAGCGATGTTGAAATAGCCGGAGTGGGGACGACCGGCTCCGGCAGATACATGATCGCGGATTTCGTGGGGGCCGATGTCGTTAAGAACGAGATAACGGCGCAGGCCACCGCTGCCGCCTCTATAGAGCCGGAGGTGGACACTATATTTGAGATAGGGGGGCAGGACTCGAAATACATAAGCCTGAGGGACGGCGTCATTGTGGATTTCGAGATGAATAAGGCCTGCGCCGCAGGCACCGGCTCCTTTATTGAGGAGCAGGCCGAAAAACTGAATGTTTCGGTCAAAAACGAGTACGCCGGATGCGCCTTCAATTCCCAAAACCCTCTCAGGCTGGGGGAGCGGTGCACCGTATTCATGGAAAACTCTCTCATGGCAAACCTGGGCAGGGGGGCTAAAAGGGACGATCTTCTGGCCGGGCTTGCCTATTCCATCGTGCAAAACTATATAAATCGCGTGGTTGCCGCAAAACCCATCGGCAAAAAGATACTCTTTCAGGGGGGGGTCGCATATAACAAGGCGGTGGTCGCGGCCTTCGAAAAGTATCTTGGACGGGAGGTCATCGTCCCTCCGAACCACGATGTCACGGGCGCAATGGGAATGGCCCTTATCGCCAAAAAGGCGGCTGAACAGGCGGCTTTTCCGGGCAAAAAAACAAAGAGCGCGTTCAAGGGTTTTGAGCTTGCCGGAAGGCCATACAGCATAACCTCTTTCCAGTGCAAGGGCTGCCCGAACGTATGCGAGATAAACAGGGTGAAGATAGAGGGCGAAAGCGGCATGCTCCATTACGGCGGCCGGTGTGAAAAGTACGACATAAGACGGAAAAACCAGCAGCCGGCCAGTGAAGAAAAAGGGAAAGGGAAAGAAAAACAAAAAGATCTTTTTGCGCTGAGGGAAGCTCTTCTCAGGGCGCCTCATGAGGCCCGCACCCCTGTACCCGGACGGCCATCGGTTGGGTTGCCGTACATCTTTTATTTCGAGGACCAGCTTCCGTTCTGGAGCACTCTTCTGTGGGAGTGCGGCCTGAATGTGGAGGTCTCGCCCAGGACGGACCGCGAGGTCATAAACCTGGGGCTTGAGAGCGTCCTGTCTGATGGGTGCTTTCCCGTTAAGGTGGCGCACGGGCATGTGAGATACCTTCTGGAAAAGAGGTCTCTGGACGCCGTATTTCTGCCCAGTTTTATAAACCTGAACCCGCCCGGCTCAGAGTTCTGCAACGGCCAGGCATGTCCCGAGACCCAGACGATACCGTATGTTGCTTCCGTGGCCCTGCCGGGGCTCAAGCAAAAAATGATCAGCCCCCCGGTCGATCTAAGCAGGGGTGGAGCATATCTTTTAAGATCCCTCAGGGAGACCGTAGGGAAGCGCTTTGGCATAAAGGCCGGCGTCATCAAAAAGGCGGTCTTAAGGGCGCAGGAGGCGCAGCAGGGCTTCGAAAAAGCCATCCTGCAACGCGGGAAAGAGGTGCTTTCAGGATTAAAGGACAAGACGGTCGTCATTATGGGCAGAAGTTACAACGCCTTTGACAGGGGCGTGAACCTGGAGATACCGGAGAAGCTTGCCACGCTTGGGGTTGCCTCCATTCCTATGGATTTTCTGCCCCTCGACGCGGTAAGCATTTCCCAGGACTGGCCCCAGGTGTATTGGAGGAGCGGGCAGAGAATACTTAAGGCCGCAAGATACATAAGGGAAAATCCGCTTCTTTTCCCCGTATTCCTGGGAAATTTTTCCTGCGGACCGGATTCCTTCGTTTTGAAGTATTTAAAGAGCGAGTTCGAAGGGGGGAAAACGCAAAAGCAAAAACAAAAGCCCTATCTGCATATAGAGATAGATGAGCACAGCGCAGATGCCGGAGCGGTGACGCGCCTGGAGGCCTATCTTGACAGCGTGGAGGGTTTCCTGTGGGAAAAGAAAGAGGGGAAAAATAAAAAACGGGAAAGATCCGTGGAAGAGGTTCGTCCGCAGGTGTTTCTAAAGGGGCAGGCCCCGAAAACACGCATATCCGCGAAAAACGGCAAAGGCAATAAAAACAAGACGGTTTACATCCCCCGTATGTCGGACCATGCCTTCGCCTTGAGCGCCGCCCTGGAGCGGTGCGGTGCGCAATCGGAGGTTCTCCCGGCCCCGGACGGCAGGACATTGGAGCTTGGGGCAAAGTTCGTCTCCGGCAAGGAATGCTACCCGTACATGGTCACTACCGGGGACATGCTGAAAAAAGTCTACAGCCCGGATTTCAGGCCGGAGGGGTCGGCCTTCTTCATGCCATCGGGGACCGGTCCGTGCCGGTTCGGGCAGTATAATGTATTTCATAAACAGGTGCTGGACAGCATCGGTCTCCCGGAGGTCCCCATCTTTGCACCCAATCAGGACGCCGGTTTTTATCGTGACCTGGGCATTATGGGCAGGGATTTTGCGCTTACCGCCTGGAAAGGCATAGTTGCCATAGAGCTGCTTATCAAGTGCCTGCATGAAAGCCGTCCTTACGAGGCAAGAGAGGGGGCGGCCCAGGAGCTTTATGAACATTATCTATTGCTTATAAGCGACGTCATAAAGGGGAAACGCAAGGCCGCAAACGGCAAACGTGATACTGGAAAAGGGAAAAAAGGGAAGCCTGGAGGGCTTGAAGATGTGCTCATCCGGATGAAGAAAGATTTTGAAGGGATAAGGAACGGGCATGGGGGAAAAGAAAAACAAAAACCCCTTATAGGCATCGTTGGGGAGATATTCGTCCGCTCGAACCGGTTTTCTAACGAGGACCTTGTAAAGAAGATAGAAGCCCTGGGAGGCGAGGTCTGGCTGGCCCCCGTTGCGGAGTGGATCTATTATGTGAACCTGATGGGACTGCGCAAGGCCCGGTTGAGGAAAAACCATTCCGCCTTTTTTGAGATATCGATTCAGCGTTTTTTCCAGAAAAGGGTGGAGAAGCGCTTCAATAAACATTTCAAGGGATCTCTCAAGAGCATTGAAGAGCCCGAAACACGGGAGATCATGGAAAAGGCGGCCCCGTATGTGCATGACTCCTTCGAGGGGGAAACCATTTTGAGCATCGGCAAGGCGGTGGACCTGGCCGGCAAGGGGGTGGCCGGTATTGTAAACGCTATGCCCTTCGGGTGCATGCCCGGCACCATAGTCACCGCTCTTATGAGGGGTGTAAGCAGGGACTACGGGGTGCCCGCCATTAACATGCCGTATGACGGCTCGGAGTCTGCCACCACCACGATACAGCTTGAGGCCTTCATGGACCAGGCAAAGGCAAGGGTTGAATAAAAAAATTGGCTTTTTCTTTTTCTTTTCAGGTATTTTTGTTTATGGGGCGGATGGCATTCGCTCCGCTCTAAAAGTGCCGTCTCACCTGTTTTGCCAGCATAACCGTGAATACCGCGCGTTGATCTCCTGATTACCGCTGCGTTATGTGACGCGCCCGCGCCACCCGCTGCGCTCATACCATCCGCCCCGTTTTGCGTTTCCCTGTTTTTTTCACTTCGTTTCGTGGGGCATGGGGACCCCAAGGGGGCTGAAGCCCCCGTTAAAGAAAAGCCCCATACATTAATGGGCGGGTGATGGGTGGTAGGGTGGGTTTGAAACTTTCCTCATGGAAAGGTATAATTTAGGCTGTCAACAGGGGCGGGACCCCGCCCGGAAGGGAAAAATTTTTCAGTAAGGAGGTGATGAAGTGGGTAGTGTTGTCAAATGGCGCAAGAAGAAGATGTCCAAGCATAAACATGGCAAACTCAGGAAAAAGATGAAATTCTCCAAGCGGGGCAAGTGATTCAGCGGTGGCCCCACCGTGTCCCGGCCACATGCCGGGCGGGCGAATGCAATCAATAAAAAACTTCCTTACATTAAGATCCCAGGCGGCTTTTGCCGCTGCGGGTCTTGAACAATAAGGGGCGCCATGAAAGAAGAGATAGTCGTCAGGGAGGCCCTAGGGCTTCTGCAAAAAGAGATCGCGACACTCACGGAGAAGCTTTCTGTCTGTGAAAAGGCCCTCCGGAACATGGAAGACATGGAAAGCGAGCTTAAGGCCATAAAACTCTTTCTGGGAAGGCGCTATCCTGAATTCAGGACAGAGTACCCGGAGATCATCGAAAAAGTCCGCTCCTGAAAAAGCATAAAAATAAAAATTCCAGATCAAAGAAAAAGAAAATCCGGTGCCGCCTGGAGCGGCATCGGCAACCGGACGCACCTTTTTTCTGGAACCTAGCGGAGGCGCGGCAGCGTTGCGCCTGAGGACGGTTTCCCCTTGATGACGCCGTATGCCGCAATTTCAGCCTCTTGCAGCCATAAGCGACTTTGAGATAGGTTCTAGTCGAAACGTGTAACCATGATGCCTATGAAGGGCATTGACCTGGCATAATCGCCAAAAGGGACCTCCGTTACGGCACCGCCTGTTTCCTTCGTGCCATGGGCATGGATCAGGTAAATGGTTCCATTCCGGTCGTCAAGTATCCCCATATGACCTATCACTTCGCCCACGACCCTTCTAGATGGGTCTTTTATGAAAAAGACGATATCGCCGCTTTTAAAGAGTTTTTGCTTTTTTTGTTTTTTTTGCAGAGCCAGGCAGACTCCATTTTTAGGCAGTATCTGCACGGAGGGCACACCTTTGCGGATAAAACGGGGAGACGTGGGCACCGCTTCCGTATCTCCCAGGGTTGCGGTTACGTTTTTCCCCCACTTGCCGGACAGGATCATGTCCAGCCCGTACTGGTAGCGGTCCTCGTAATTAAGGACCTTTCCATCGGGGGCAAGTTTCCCAACGGTTTTAAATCTCATGAGAAGGGCCAGCTTTTCAGCGCCTTCCGGAGTGCCTGCCAGGGCCAGCTCCACGGACCGGAAGACGTGGTACATGCAATCCACCTGGCCGTCGGCCACGATGGCTTTTCTGGTCACATATGCTCCCTTTGGGTCCTGGTCATAAGGCGTGCCAATGAACTGCCTGGCAAACCAGGCTATCCTTTCCCCTGTATCCATGTCCCTGGCATTGGCCCGCGCGTAAAGGTCCGCAACGCTCCGCCCCCCTGTAAACCCGCGGGCGCGATATACCGGGAACACGGAAAGGACAATGACGAAAAAGAAGAAAGCCATCCGCCTCAAAACAGGCAAAAAAGGAAAAGACCTCATTTGCTATTATAACCATACAATGCGTATTTGAAAATCCTCACTCTCATAGTAGTATTTTTATTAAAGGGGGTGAACGATAGTGCCGGAGAACTCAGACAATACGGTAGGTATGGATCCGCCCGGAGGCCGTTTTGATTTCAGGGAATGCAGGAAGATCATTATGGCCACCGGCAAAAAGGCAAGGAATCTTGCCGAGCTGGCTGAACTTATCGGCCAGGTAAGCGCCAACTCGATATATCATCATACCTACGAATATTTTTTTTCGGGACACATAGTCGAATACACTAACGATTTTGCCCAGTGGGTAGGGGGGACGCTGGAGGCGAGGGTCCTTTCAGAAAACCTCTCGAACATAGACCCCTTCAGGCATACCGCTTCACTGGAGAGCCTTAGAGAGGAACTGCTCGGGTCCATTTCACGGTATATGAAGAAATACGGGGACCCCGGCAGCGTTCTGCCGGGGGAAGAGTTCCACTTCGAGGAATCGGTTACGGTGGTTTTTCCCGCGGGCTTCAGGGCGCTTAACCTTGCAGAATTCCTTATGGCCATTCGCGCTGTTGACCAGCAGTCTATCTATTACCACTTCTATGAGGGCAGAAGCAGGGTTAAGGGCGGCATGGATGATTTTTCAAAATGGGTGGAGGACACATTAGGGAATAAGGAGCTGGCGCTTGACATAAGGAGCATCGACCCCTTCATGCACAGCATCGAGGGCATAAGGACCCATATTGCGACTTTCATAGAAAACGCCCTCAAAAAGGAGATAGAGGTAGGATAAGACATGTTGAGCCAATACCGCGGCATTGCCCCCAAGGGGCAGCTTGAGCTTTTAAAGATATTGGGCGGTAAACTCTCGGGCCGGAGCCTGCTGCACATAAACTCCACGAAGGCCGGCGGCGGCGTGGCGGAACTGCTCCACCGCATCCTGCCCATAATGACAGGGATGGGAATAGAAGCGCGGTGGGAAGTCATCGAAGGCGACAACCGCTTTTTCGATATCACAAAAAAGATACATAACGCGCTCCAGGGCAACCCGGAGAAATTCACTGGGGAGATGTGGGCTTACCATTTCGAGGTCAACAAGCGGAACGCCCGGAACATAGACCTGGATGCTGAGTTCGTGTTCATTCATGATCCCCAGCCGGCGCCGCTCATAAAGTTCAAAAAAAACGGAAACGGGCATTGGATATGGCGGTGCCATATAGATATGTCGTCGCCGCAGCAAGATGTGTCCGGCCGGATAATGGACTACGCCAGCGGATACGAGGCGGCCATATTCTCCGTTGCAAAATTTGCCATGCTGCTGCCGATCCCGGAGTTCATCGTGCTGCCCTCCATAGATCCCTTGAGCGACAAGAACAGGGAGCTTACGCCGGATGAGATTGGCGAAGTGGCCCGGAAATTCGATATACCCCCGGACAGGCCGATGGTCCTTCAGGTGTCCAGGTTTGACCGGTTCAAGGACCCGATCGGGGTAATAAAGGCCTACCGCATGGTGAAAAAGTACAATGACTGCATACTGGTGCTTGCAGGCAGTCCCGCAAAGGACGACCCGGAAGGGGAAGAGGTCCTGTCCGAGGTCCAGAATTTCGCGGAGGGGGACCCGGACATAAGGATACTCCTTTTGCCGCCTTTCAGCGACAAGGAGATAAACGCCCTTCAGCGGCTGGCCGCCATAGTTCTCCAGAAATCCCTGCGGGAAGGGTTCGGTCTTACCGTTTCTGAGGCTATGTGGAAGGGGAAGCCCGTCATCGGAGGGGCAGTAGGGGGCATTCCGCATCAGATCGTCCACGGGGTAAACGGTTTCCTAGTCTATTCGGAAGAAGGGGCCGCCTTCAGGATAAGACAGTTCCTGAACAACTCCGATATGCTTACCAGGATGGGAGAGGCCGCCCGTGAGTATGTCCGGAACAATTTCCTGATCACGAGACAGGTGGGAGATTACCTGTCCATATGCGTCGGGGTGGAGAACGCCGGCAAAGCGGTGATCGAGATCAGTTAATGATAAATAAAATTTTGTTTTTGGAAAAGCGGGCACTTTGGGAATAAAACGCGCAGTGAACGAACTGAATAACGGGCCAAATAACGGCCCAAATAACGGAATGCTGCGGAGGGCCGGCCGCCTCGCGCAGGGAGCGCACTGCTTCGGGAAAGGGGAAGGAGTCCTTTTCCGCCTTTGGGCGCCCCGCTGCAGGGAGGTTTCCGTCAGGACCATCCAGCCCGGTGGGGATTCTTCCCTGTTCCCCATGAGGGCGGTTCCCTCTGCCCAAACTGCCGGGGACGACGGTTTTTTTGAATTGTTCCTCCCGCAGGCTGAGGCCGGGACCAGGTACTTTTATCTGCTGGACGGCCGCCTTGAGAGGCCGGATCCCGCAGCCCGCTATCAGCCCGAGGGAGTGCATGGCCCATCCCAGGTAACAGACCCCCTTGGTTACAAGTGGGGCGATATGGATTGGAAAAGAAAAAGTCCGCCCCTTGGGCAATACATCATCTATGAGTTCCATACCGGAACGTTCACACGCGAGGGGACATTCCTTTCAGCCATGGAACGGATACCCTATCTGAAGGAGCTTGGGGTCACGGCGGTTGAGATCATGCCGGTTGCCCAGTTCCCCGGCGGAAGGAACTGGGGTTACGACGGGGCATATCCGTTTGCTCCCCAGAACTCATATGGCGGGCCGGACGGCCCGGATGGCCCGAATGGCCCGGATAGATTGAAACGCCTTGTGGATGCCCTGCACCAGGCGGGCATTGCCGCCATATTGGATGTCGTGTACAATCACTTCGGGCCAGAAGGCAGCTATTTTGCCGATTACGGCCCTTATTTCACGGAAAACTACAGGACCCCGTGGGGTGCGGCAATAAACTATGACGGGCCGTCGAGCGGCCCTGTGCGGGAATTTTTTATCGAAAACGCCCTTTATTGGGGAAGGGAATTCCATATGGACGCGCTAAGGCTGGATGCCGTCCATGGCATTTTCGATTCAAGCCCAAGACATATAATCGAGGAGATGAGGCTCAGGATGGATGAGTTTGCGGCTGCGGAGGGAAGGCCTTTTTACCTCTTCATTGAGTCTGACAGGAATGATACTCGTTTTATACGGCCTAAACTCCTTGGGGGCTACGGGGCGGATGCGCACTGGAACGAGGATTTTCATCATGCGCTTCACGTGGTTTTAACCGGGGAGCAAGACGGCTATTATATGGATTTCTCCGGCCCCGGCGACCTGGCGAGAGCTTGCGCCGAGGGGTTTGTCTATGCGGGACAGCATTCAAAGTACAGACGCAAAAAGCATGGCAGCCCTTCCAGGGACATCTCTCCGGACAAATTCGTGGCCTTTCTGCAGAACCACGACCAGGTAGGCAACAGGCGGCTTGGCGACAGGCTTGGAAGCGTTCTTACCCCGGACAAACTCATGCTCGGGGCGGCCATTGTCCTTCTTGGGCCATATATACCGCTTCTGTTCATGGGAGAGGAATATGGGGAAAAAGCGCCCTTCCTGTATTTTGTAAGCCACGGGGACAGGGAGCTTGTCCGGGCGGTGAGGGAAGGCAGAAAACGCGAGTTTTCTTCGTTTGGATGGGCCGGCGCGCTTTTTGAGCCCGACCCCCAGGCGGAGGAGACCTTCCTGGCCTCGAAAATAGATCCACAGCTGGCCAATGAAAAGCCCCACGCCGAAATACTGGATTTTTATAAAAATCTCATCGCCCTGCGCAAAGAAATTTTTCCCCCCGCGTTCAGCTTATCAGGGAGGGAAGGCATGTCGGTCAGTTTGCAAAACAGCGTCCTCGTCATTACAAGATGCTCCGGAGACGAAGGGGGCGATGATATCTTTGCAGCCTTCAATCTTGCCGGGCAAGAGGCCTCCGCGGCCTTACCTGCCTTGCCAGTCTTTCCCGCCCGGCCGGACGTTCCAGATGTAGGCGCGCGCTCCTGGTCCCCCCTGCTTGGCAGGGGGCCGGACAGCAACGGATTTGTGGACCTCGGGCCATATGAAACGGTCCTTTTACTTTTGAAAGGAAAAAAGGCCTCTCCCGGTGGATAACAGGTATATCGTAATCCATACCCATATGTATCAGCCGCCCAGGGAAAACCCCTGGCTGGAGGCGATTGAGATACAGGACAGCGCCCGTCCCTACCATGACTGGAATGAGCGCGTTGCGGCCGAATGTTACGCGGCAAACGCATATGCGAGGATTCTGGATGACAGGGGGAAGATAAGCCGCATTGTAAACAACTATAAAGATATCAGCTTCAACTTTGGCCCCACCCTGCTCAGCTGGATGGAGGAATTCTCAAAACCCGTCTATGAGGCGATAATCGAGGCCGACAGGCAGAGCCTTAAAAAACATTCCGGGCATGGCAACGCGATAGCCCAATGCTATAACCACATGATAATGCCGCTCGCCTCCAGGCGCGACAAGACCACGCAGGTGATCTGGGGCATAGAGGACTTCAGACGGCGCTTTTCTAGGGATCCCGAAGGAATGTGGCTTCCAGAGACCGCAGTGGATACGGAAACCCTGGAGATACTTGCCGGACAGGGCATCAAATTCACGATACTTGCCCCTGGGCAGGCCCACCTGGTCAGGGCACCGGGGAGCGATGAATGGCTCCACGTTGATGAGAACTCGGTGGACACAAAACTGCCCTACTTCATAAAGCTGCCCTCAGGGGCCCGCATAGCGGTATTTTTTTATAACGGGCCGGCCTCAAGGGGCGTGGCTTTCGAAGGTCTTTTGAAAAGTGGCGTCCTGCTGGCTGAAAGACTGGCGCAGATATTTTCCGGGGAAGACCGGCCACAGCTGGCCCATATCGCCACAGACGGGGAGTCCTATGGGCACCATAGCCGGTTTGGCGACATGGCGCTTGCCTACTGCATCCACCACATAAAGAAAAACAACCTGGCGAAGGTGGCCAATTACGGGGAGTTCCTGGAGAAATACCCGCCTCAATGGGAGGCACGGATAAAAGAGAACACCTCGTGGAGCTGTTTTCACGGGGTGGAGAGATGGCGCTCCGATTGCGGCTGTTCCACCGGCGGCAACCCCGGTTGGAACCAGAAGTGGAGGGCCCCGCTCAGGAAGGCCCTGGACTGGCTTTCCGGACAACTGGCGGAGGTTTTCGAAAAACGGGCCCGGGTTTTTTTCAAAGACCCATGGCAGGCACGGGACGGATATATAGAAGTGGTCCTGGACCGCTCGGAAGGGAAGATCTCCGCGTTCATGGACAGACATGCCGTAAAAAGACCGGAGGGCCCGATTTCGGGAGTTTCAGGTTTTTGCCGGGTGGAAGCCCTGAAACTCCTGGAGATGCAAAGGCACGCAATGCTTATGTTCACAAGCTGCGGCTGGTTTTTCGATGACATATCGGGGATCGAAGCGCTCCAGGTGCTCCAGTATGCGTGCAGGGCCGCACAGCTTTGCAGGGAGCTCAAGGGAGATGACCTCGAAGGGCATTTCCTCCAGATACTTTCAAAGGCGCAAAGCAACATTAAGGAGGCAGGTGACGGGGCCGCCATATACAATGGCCAGGTCAAGGTAAAAGTCATCGATCTGGGCAAGGTTGCCGTTCACTATGCCATAAGCTCCCTGTTTGAAGACTATGCCAGGCAGCAAAGCCTTTACTGTTATGACGTGACAAGGCTTGATTACGAGGTTTTACTTCCTTTTTCAGAGCCCGGTACCGAAGATGATACGCAGGGCAGGATAGCGGTGGGGAGGATAAATGTACGCTCACGGATAACAGGGGAAGACGGCGCGGAGCACGGCAGGAGCGGGATCTGGCAGTTCGCGGTCCTCAAAAAAGACGGGCATGATATAACCTGCGGGCTTTCCGGAGACGGCTCCGAACCTGGGTATGAGTCATTCAAAACGACCATAAAAGAAAAGAATGGAAAAATTTTTCAGACGGAGGGCGGGCCGGAAGCCTCCAGCTCCGTGGGCGGATTCACCCGCGGGGTATATTCGATACGGGACCTCTTTCTGGACGAGCAGAGGAAGGTCCTTGAAGCCGCGGTCCGGGAGACCCTGGAAGAATCCATGGTCCATTTTGCGCAGATCTATGAGAGGGACCGTTTTCTGATGGGACTCCTGAAGGATTTCAAAGCGCCCATACCAAGGCCGTTCCTGGCGGCATCCGAATTGTCCCTGGCCCCGGAGATAGAAAAGGCGCTCAGGGAAGAGCCGGTAAATATCGAAAAAGCCGCCGCGCTTCGCGATGAGCTTGCCGGTTGGGGGCTGGAGCCCGGCCGGGAGCTTGAACCGGTTTTAAAAGAAAGGTTCATGTCCCTGTTTGCTTCCCTCAGGGAGGGAAAGGGGGCAGGCGATCTAAAGGGATTGAGGGCCCTTGTCAAATTTGCCGCCACACTGCCCTTCGATATAAATCTGTGGGCGGAGCAAAACGCATATTGGGAGCTTGGGCATCTCTTTTATAAAAAAATGACCGGCCCCGAAAAGGGAGAAAACGGGAAAAAATGGGGCGAAGAGTTCAGGGGGCTTGGAGAGGACCTTTTCTTCAATGCCAATGAGGCGCTCCTCAGGTTTTAAAGGTAAAAAGATCAGGATCGAAAAATTCATTCGATCCGGGCACGGCAAGGGGAATTTTTGATTCAATTTAAAATGTCCAGCGATGAAACGGCGGGAGAGGGTTTCACCGGTAAAAATCCTGCAGGTGATCTCACCAGTGAAAATTCTGCGGAGAGGGAGGCCGGGCAGACGGAAAAAACAAAAACGAAAACACTCCGGGTGCCTGTGAGCACCTACAGGCTGCAGTTCAACCGCCTGCTGCCGTTCAGCCGGGCGCGCAATATAATTCCTTATCTGCACGAACTGGGAATAACCGATATCTATTCTTCCCCCAATTTTAGGTCCGCGCCGGGAAGCCTTCATGGCTATGACCTTATCCGGTATGACCAGCTGAACCCGGAGGTCGGGACGCTGGAGGAATACGGGCTGTTCACGGAGGAGCTTTCGCGGTACGGGATGGGCCAGGTTCAGGATATCGTGCCCAATCACATGTGCATCCTTGGGGACAACCCGTGGTGGCAGAGCGTTCTGGAAAACGGGCGCAGTTCCCATTACGCCTCCTTTTTTGACATTGACTGGTTCGCCCCCTTGGAGACCCTTAAGGACAAGGTGCTTCTTCCCATCCTGGGAGAGCAGTACGGCAAGGCGCTCGAAATGGGGGAGATCAAGCTCAGTTTCAGGGAAGGCGGATTTTTCCTGGCCTGTTACGAAAACCTCCTGCCTGTGGAGCCGGGCTCTTACGAGCTCATATTAAGGCACAGGCTGGGGGAGCTCGAAAGGGAGATAGGCGGGAGCGAGCATTACGAGGAACTGATGAGCGTGATAACGTCTCTTGGGCATCTGCCGGGGACCCAGGAGAGGGACCTTGAGAAAAAAAGGGAGAGGAACAGGGAAAAAGAGGTAATAAAACGCAGGCTTTTGGCGCTATATGAGGCTTCAGCCGAAGTGCGGTTTTTTGTAGAGGGCAATGTAAGGATATTTAACGGCGTCAAGGGCGACCCAAGAAGTTTCGATCTGCTGGACGGGCTCATCTCCAGGCAGCCATACAGGTTGTCTTTCTGGGTTGTGGCCACCGATGAGATAAACTACCGCAGGTTCTTTGACATAAACCAGTTGGCCGCCATCAGGCCGGAGCTGCCCGACGTATTTGATGAAAGCCACCGGCTCATATTCGAGTTCATAAAACAGGGCAGGATCACCGGGCTGCGGGTGGACCACCTGGACGGCCTTTATAACCCTGCCGAATACCTGAGGGACCTTCAGCAAGACGCCGTTCTTGCCATGCTGCCGCAGGAGGAGGCACAAGACAGGAAGCCGGCTCTGAAAACGGAGCTCCTCCAGAAACCGCCGGCCGTCCCTTTCTACATAGTGGGCGAGAAGATACTTATGAAGGGGGAACGGATACCCGAGGACTGGCCTATATGCGGGACCACGGGATACGATTTCATGAACTCCCTGAACGGCATTTTCATAAAGCAGGAGAGCTCCCGGCGTATGGATGAGACATACTTCCGGTTCATAGGGGAGAAGATCAATTTCCCAGACCTTGCCTATCGCGCGAAAAGGCAGATAATGGAATCCTCCATGTCGGGCGAGATAAACGTGCTTGGCCACCGGCTGTACATGCTTGCGCAAAAATCGCGGTTGACGAGGGATTTCACCCTGCTTAGCCTGACCAGGGCGCTTTCAGAGGTCATGGCCTGTTTCCAGGTCTACCGGACCTACATAAGCTCCTCCGGCGCGGGCGAAAGGGACCGCCGGTACATGGAGCAGGCCGTCAAGAAGGCGCAGAGGATGAACACGTCCATAAGCGCCCAGACATTCGAGTTCATAAAACAGGTGCTTATCCTTGAATACAGCGCGGAGCTGCCGGCCGATGACAAGGCGGAATGGTTCGATTTCGTGATGAAGCTCCAGCAGCAGACGGGGCCGATCATGGCCAAGGGGCTTGAGGACACCGCCTTCTACATATTTAATAGGCTTCTTTCGCTGAACGAGGTGGGCGGCTCTCCGGACCGCTTCGGCCTTTCCATGGAAACCTTCCACGGGCAGAACATCGAGAGGAACAAATACTGGCCCTTCTCCATGACAGCCACTTCCACCCACGATACGAAAAGGAGCGAGGACGTCCGGGCCAGGCTTAATGTGCTTACCGAGATGCCCGGGGCCTGGCGCGAGGCCCTGATGAAATGGAAGCGGACCAACAAGAGGAAAAAACCCGTCCTGGACAGACCGGTGCCAAGCCCGAACGAGGAGTATCACCTGTACCAGGTGCTGCTTGGGATATGGCCCCTGCAAGGTCTTTTTAATGGCGGGGAGCAGGAGAGAAAACAAAAGCAAAAGCAAAAATCTTTTATGGAGAGGATAAAGCAGTACATGATCAAGGCCGCAAGGGAAGCCAAGGTCAACACTAGCTGGATAAACCCGGACAAGGAATATGAGGAAGCCCTGTTGTCCTTTATAGACCGGATACTGGCGCCCATGGATAAAAACAAAAACCCTTTCCTGAGGGATTTTTCACCGTTTGCGGATATGGTCTCCCGCTACGGGCTGCTCAATTCGCTTTCGCAAACGCTCCTTAAGGCCGCAAGCCCCGGCATCCCTGATTTCTACCAGGGAACGGAGCTATGGACGTTTTCCCTTGTGGACCCCGACAACCGCGGGGATGTAGACTATGATGCCAGGATGCGTCTGCTTGATGAGCTTAAGTCCATGGAGGTCTCCATGGGAAAGTCCCGGCTCTGCGGGGAATTGCTTGAGCGTCTGGATGACCCCAGGATAAAGCTCTATGTAACATGGAAGGCGCTTCATTTCAGAAAAACGTTCAGGGAAATATTTGTTGGAGGGGACTACGTTTCTTTAGGGACGGAAGGGGTTAAAAAAGAGAACCTGTGCACTTTTTTAAGGAAAAAAGGCGCTGAAACAGCGCTTGTATGCGCCCCCAGGTTCTTTGCCGGACTTTTGCCCCCCAGAGATGTCTCCGCCGGGAAGGCAGTTCCGGTTGGGGAAGCTGTCTGGAAGGACACCTGCGTTGAGTTGCCGGGGCCCGGACGGTTCAAGGACGTCTTTACGGACCGGACCGTGGAGACCCGGGAAGAAGGCGGCAGGTACCTGCTTCGGGCAGGGGAGCTTTTAAGCGGGTTCCCTTTATTTTTGGCTGAGCAGTTTTCCTGATAACGGCTGAACGAAAAAGGAGAAGATCTTTTTGGACGGGCAGCTTATAAATGAGCTTGCGGAGAACATGGGCATACTGCCCGATTTTTATGACATCTGGGGCAACCGGCACGATATAACCATTGAGACAAAAAAAGGCGTTCTCAAGGCCATGGGCCTTCCCGTGGAAGATGAGGGCGCCCTGAGGGGGATATTGGAGAAAAGGCTTGAGCCGCCGGTGCTGGAGCCCTCGTTTGTGTCGGTCAAGAGTTCGGCCTTCAAGGTTTATGTCTGCCTTTCCTCTTGCCTGGTCCGGATACCTATCCGCATTTCGCTTGAGGATGAGAAAAAGGACGTGCGGAAATGGTCCGTCAGGGAAGACCCTGAAGAGGTCTTGGAGTTCAGGGGCCGCAAATACGGGAAATATCCGGTGGAAATCCCTCCGCTCCCGCAGGGTTATTACACGCTTTTCATCCATGCCCCCGGCGGGACGAGGGCCAGCACCCGGCTTATAATCACCCCGCGGACATGCTATCTGCCAGAAGAAGAGATGCCCCAAAATGAGCTTCCCAAAAATGAGATGAGGTCCTGGGGCCTTAACATGGCCCTGCACGAGGTGCGCTCGGCAAACAACTGGGGGATAGGGGATTTCAGGGACCTGGGCGCCATAATGGACATGGTTGCCGGCCTGGGAGGAGATTTTGCCGGCATACTTCCGCTGCATCAGATCCCTCTGCCTGAAAGCATAAGCCCTTATTGGCCCTTAAGCAGGCTTTACCGCAATTTCATCTTCCTTGATCTGGAGGGTGTTCCGGAATTTGACGCGGCAGGCCGGAACGGCCTTCAAAAAGAGATAGACGCTCTTATTGGGTCCAGACATGTGGATTATGGCGGAGTGTATACCCTTAAGCTGCGGGTTATCCGGGAGATGTTCGCCCGTTTTTACAAGCGGCATTATCCCGCCCGCACGGAAAGGGGGCAGGCCCTTGCGGCATTCATGGAAAAAGAGGGCAGCGCTCTTTTGGATTATGCCACTTTCATGGCCTTAAGCGAGGTCCATGGGATGAACTGGAAGGATTGGCCCCAGGATTTTAAAGACCCTCGCGGCAGCCTGGTGAGCGAGTTCAGACGGCAGAATATTGAACAGGTGCTTTTTCATGTGTATGTTCAATGGCTGATAGACGGCCAGCTTGAAAACCTGGCCAAGCGGGCCGCCCGGCTGGGTATGCGCTCCGGCCTTTACCTGGACCAGGCCATAGGCACGGCTTCGGGCGGCGCCGATGACTGGATATTCAGGGATTGTTTCGCCTCAGTCGCCAGTGCGGGCGCGCCGCCCGATGAATTCAATCTTAAAGGCCAGAACTGGGGGTTTCCACCAATGGCCCCGCAAAAAATGCGGGAGTCCGGCTTTGAGGCCTTCATACGGACCGCCAGCAAGAACATGGAGCACGCCGGGATGCTGAGGATCGACCATGCGCTTGGGCTTTTCCGCCTTTTCTGGATCCCCCAAGGGATGGAGCCGTGGCAGGGGGCCTATGTAAAATACCCGGCGGAAGAGCTGATGGGAATACTGGCCATAGAGAGCAGGCGGCACAAGACGGTCCTGGTCGCTGAAGACCTGGGCACGGTAGACCCGCAGATGAGGGAGGCCCTGATGGCAAGGAACATGCTTTCCTACAGGCTGCTTATCTATGAGAGGCTCTATCCTTCCCCTGACCTGGTTCCCCCCAGCCTTTATCCCAGGCATGCCTTCTGCGCAGTAAGCACCCATGACCTGCCGACCCTTTACGGCTGGTGGGCGGGGCATGACATGGAGGTGAAACGTTCCCTCTCCCTGTATCCCTCCGAAGATTCCTACAGGGCGGACATTGCCGCAAGGGGAAGGGACAAGGGGATAATCCTTTCCGCCTTGAAAAAGGAAGGTCTTATACCCGATAATTATGAGATGCCCGCAGATATGAACGAGGAACTTATGCTTGCCATTTACAGACATCTTGGAAGGACCCCATGTCTGTACGTTTCGGCAAGCATCGAGGACGTATTCAAGTCCTCAGAACAGCCCAACCTGCCTGGAAGCCGTGACAGCTATCCCAACTGGAAGATAAAGGCCCCCCTGCCCATGGAAGCCCTGTCCGGCCTGGCGGCATCTTTTGCGGGGGTGTTCAAGCAGGAAGGCAGAGGGCGTTGATACCCTATCCCCGCATCAGTCCAACGATCGTAAAGGTGGGCCCGTTTGCCATAAGGTGGTATGGGCTCATGTATATCATGGGATTCATTACATCCTGGTTCCTTTTTAATTACCAGGCCAGGAAAAAGAAGATCAAGGGCCTTACGCCGCAGGTGGTGGAGAGCTTCTATTTCTGGATCATCGTTGCGCTTGTGCTGGGGGCGAGGCTTGGATATGTGCTGTTTTACAACCTTGGCTATTACCTGCAAAACCCCTTAAGGATCTTTGCCGTCTGGCAGGGAGGGATGTCCTTTCACGGCGGGCTGATCGGGCTTGTGATCGCGGGCGTCCTTTTTTGCAGGAAGCACAAGCTGGATTTCTGGAGGGTGTCCGACATGCTGGTGGCTACTGTCCCTCCGGGCCTCGGGTTCGGGAGGTTAGGCAATTTCATAAACGGCGAGCTTTTCGGGCGGCCTTCAAATGTGCCCTGGGCAATGGTCTTTCCGCAGGGTGGAGACATTCCCCGCCATCCCTCCGAACTGTACGAGTTTTTTTGCGAAGGGGTAGTGCTTTTCATTATTCTCTGGATATTGAAAGACAGGGTCAAAAGAAGCGGGATGCTCCTGGCCGCGTTTCTGATACTTTACGGGATAATCCGCTTCACCCTTGAGTTTTTCAGGCAGCCCGACCCGCAGCTTGGCTTTGTGGCAGGCCCCTTCACAATGGGTCAGATACTCAGCTCAGCAATGGTGCTGGCAGGCGTCGCGCTGGCCCTCTGGCGGCGTAAAGGCGCCAAATCAATTTAATCCCGGCGCAAGGCCGCCAAAACGGAATAATCCAACCGGTAAGGCCGCCAGACCATCATAACCTTGCCGCAAAAACAAAAAAACAAAAATCCTCATAATCCTTTCATTTTATCTTCTAATTTTCTTCAAATTCCGGATCTATACTAAACTCATAAAACAAGGAAAAACATTCCCCCTCTCTCCAAAAGACAAAGGGCCTTTCAAAAAGGCCCTTTGTCTTTTTTAAAAGATCCAGGGGAATCTCAAAACAAAAAGCCCCTGCATGTCCGGGAATAAAAAATCCTCATAATCCTTTCAAGTTATTCAAATAATTTCCACATAATTGGCGGGTATATTAAAGGCAGAATAGAAAACAACCTATTCCTCCTGAGATTCTGGGCCGGATGTTTCACATCCGGCCCCTTTTTTTTGCCTTTTTACCGCTTTTTTGCCGCCCGTTTGTCTGAAAGAGCGCAGGGGATCAATCCACACAATCTATTCATTCTCTCTTCAATTTTCCTTCATAGTGTTTGGGTAAATTGAGAGCAGGAAAAGCGAATTTGCCTTTTTTGTTTTTTTGCTTTTTTGCTTTTTTCCTCCCAAACTCGGGCCAGGGCCCCGGATCGAAAAGGGGCCCGGCCTTTTTATTTTGTTTTTTTCTTTAGACGCTGATGCTGGAGGCGAGCTTTGCGGTAAGATCTCCCACTTCTTTTGTGCCCATACCCATTTTGCCTGCGGCAAGGCTCTTTATATGTTTCCCGGTGACTTCCATCACGGCCGCCTCTACCGCCCTTGCGGCATCCGCCTGGCCAAGGTGCTCAAGCATCATCCCACCCGCGCTTATGGCGGCTAGCGGATTTATTACGTTCTGGCCCTTGTACTTGGGAGCCGAACCTCCGATGGGCTCGAACATGGAGACCCCAGCCGGGTTTATATTTCCGCCCGCCGCGATGCCCATGCCGCCCTGGATCATCGCGCCAAGATCCGTTATGATGTCCCCGAACATGTTGTCCGTGACCACCACATCAAACCATTCCGGGTTTTTGACAAACCACATGGTTATGGCGTCCACATGGGCATAGTCTGTCTTTACATCCGGGTATTCCGGTGCGATCTCCTTGAATGTCCTTTCCCAGAGGTCAAATGCAAAGGTGAGCACATTTGTTTTACCGCAGAGGGTCAGGTTTTTTCGCTTGTTCCTTTTCTGTGTATATTCGAAGGCGTACCTCAGGCATCTCTCGACGCCTTTCCTGGTGTTTATGGACTCCTGGATGGCCACTTCGTCCGGCGTCCCTTTCTTAAGCGTGCCGCCGGCCCCCGCGTAAAGCCCCTCGGAGTTTTCCCTTACCACCACCAGGTCTATGTCATCCGGGCCCTTGCCCTTAAGCGGGCAGTCCACTCCGGGATAGAGTTTTATGGGGCGCAGGTTGATGTATTGGTCCAACTTGAACCGGAGCTCAAGGAGGATGCCTTTTTCAAGGATGCCGGGCTTTACGTCCGGGTGCCCTATGGCCCCAAGATATATGGCATCGAAAAGTCTCAGCTCATCCAGGGCGCTTGCGGGCAGGATCTCCCCTGTTCTTAGGTAGCGGTCTCCGCCAAAATCGAAGCCGGTGTACTCCAGGTTGAAGCCGAAACGCCCCGCCACGGTGTTTAATACCTTTATTCCTTCTGCTATTACCTCCGGACCCGTTCCGTCACCGGGTATCACGGCAATTTTGTAAGATTTCATCTCAAAAAAATCTCCTTCCGTGGGATAAATAAAAATAAAAAAACAAAAAGCCTATTTGCGGGCTGCCAGTTTCTTCTTTGTCCATTCCACGAGCCCGCCCGCGCTTACAAGCTCCCGCATGAAAGGCGGGATGGGGCTTGCGCTGTAGGTCTTGCCGCCTGCGCGGATGGTGCCGGCGTCCGTATCTATCTCTACAACATCTCCCTGCCGGACATTTTCGAACAGCTCAGGGCATTCGAATATGGGCAGCCCTATGTTGAATGAATTCCTGAAGAATATGCGGGCGAAGCTCTTTGCCACTACGGTGCTTACGCCGGCGGCCTTGATGGCCAGCGGGGCATGCTCCCTGGATGAGCCGCAGCCAAAGTTCTTTCCTGCCACGATGATGTCCCCCGGGTTTACCTTGCCGGGGAAATCCTTGTCGGCGTCCTCCATTACATGCTTCGCAAGTTCAGCCGGATCGGAGGTGTTCAGATACCTTGCCGGTATTATCGCGTCCGTGTCCACATCGTCACCGAATTTCCAGACCTTTCCTTTTATGACCATTTTCCGAGAGACCTCCACTAAAAATAGGGAATGAAAGAAAATTGTATAACAGACGCGGGAATTGAAGCAATAGCGATGTGAAGTTTTGATTTTTTGCATAAGGAGGGGAAGCCCCAAAGAAAATAAAAAAATTATCCTTAAATGGTTTTTTCTTTTCCCTTTTCCTTCGGGCTTCCCCTGTGTCTCTTATGCCGTTTCCACCTTTACGGCCACGGTGGGCGCCTCCCCGTTTCTTGAGGGCTGGGTGAGCAGGTTCACCCTGGCATGGGCGAAATGCGCCGTCGTAAAGACCATTCCCTGAGGGACCTCCTCCGTAACCCTGGCCTTAAGGTAAATGGTTTCCCCGTTCCTGCCGCTCACCTTCACGTAGCTCTCGTTGTACACACCGCGGGCTTCAGCGTCCGCGGGGTTTATCTGCAGGTATGCGTCAGGCGCGGCGGAATCCAGGTTGTTGGATATGGTGGTAAGGCTCCCTGAATGCTGCATGAGGTTTCCGGTGGCCAAAAGAAGCGGATGGCCGCCATCGGCAGACTCCCTCATTTCCTGCTCCACGGGTACCATGGCCAGACGCACCGGTTCCTGGTTTTGCATGATGTTCATAAGGGCGCTTGCCGAAAGTTGGGAGAAGCTCCTGGCGTCCATGTCCGCATGCATGAGCCTTCCCAGGTTCCTTAATATCTTCCAGTCAGGGAGGGCTAGCCCGGTTTCGGGCAGGCATTTAACGACCTTTTGCGGCTTGCCCATCATGCCCACGAAGGTGCCTTCCTTTTCCCCCCAGCTGGAGGCGGGGAGCACCACATGAGCCAGCTTTGCCGTGGCGGTCAGCATTATATCCTGGACGACAAGCAGTTCCAGCCTGCCAAGCGTGTCCGTGACCCTGGCGGTGTCCGGGAAGGTGACCATCGGATTTTCACCCATTATGAACAGGGCTTTCATCTGGCCGCCGTAGAGCATCTGCCCGGCGTCAAGGCCTATCTCACCGTCAAGGCCCGTCTCCCCGCCTTCGGTCTCCCGCTGTGTTCCCCCTTCAAGCGCCATCTGTGTTCCCATCGTATTTGCGAACTCCGGTGGAAGGCCCAGGGCCTCCGGTCCCCTGCCAAGCAGGATAGCAAGGTCCATAAGGGCAAGCGCGGTGCCTTCGCCCTTCGTGTTCTCCGAGCTTCCGAAACAGGCCAGCAGCATCGGGTTTTTGGCGGAGGCAAGCTCGCCCGCCGCCTGTCCTATGGCCTCTTCGGGCACGCCAGTCAACCTGGCTGCCATCGGCATGGTGTATTTCTTCAGGTGCTCCCTGAGCTCATTAAAGCCCTTTACGGACTCCGCCTTTTTGTCGTAGAGGTCCCCTTCTATAAGCGCGCTCATGATGCCGTTTACAAGCGCCACGCCGGTTGCGGGCCTTATCCTGAGCCACTGGGAGCTCCACCTTGAAAGTTTTGTCTCCCTCGGGTCGGCCGTTATGAGAGTGGCATTAAAATCCCTGCGGGCCGCAAGGATCTTCAGGCCGTATACCGGATGCGTGGATGTGAGGTCGGACTCCAGAACGAAAAGGACGTCTGCCTTAAGGGGCGCTTCCAGATCGAGGGCCAGCCTGTCAATGCCAAAGGTCTTTTTAAGCGCTTCCACCTGCTTGGAATAACCGAGCCTGGTCCGTGAGTCTACATTTTTGGAGCCCACAGCCAGGTGCATGAACTTTTTGAGCATGTAATTATCTTCGACCGAGCAACGCTCCGAGCCCAATGCCCCTATGGTCCGGGGGCCATGGGCCTCTTTTATTTCCGTAAGTCTTTTGGCCACGAAATCAAGCGCTTCCTGCCAGCTGGCGGGCTCAAGTTTGCCTTCTTTACGTATGAGAGGAGTTGAAAGCCTTTGCTGCGATTCTATGAAGTCGAATCCGAACCGCCCCCTCGGGCAGAGGTCTCCTTTGCTTACGCCGACGCCGTCCTTGCCCCTGGCGCGTATGATGCGGCCGTCCCTTAAACTGAGGACGGAAGTGCATCCGACGGAGCAGTAGGGACAGATGTTTTCCTGCTCTTCCATGAACCATACCCTGGAGCGGTATTTGTATGGCTTTGTTCCCAGCGCGCCCACGGGGCAGGCGTCAACGCACTGGCCGCAGAATTCGCAATCCAGGGTCTCTTCGAACGCGGGGCTCACCTTTGTCTTGAACCCGCGGCCGATCAGGTTTATGGCGCCAACGCCCTGGTGCTCCTTGCATATCCTCACGCATTTGCCGCAGAGGATGCACCTGCTTGTGTTCCTTTCTATCAAAGGCGCGGCCGTGCACTCCGGATCATGGTTTCTCTCGTCGCAAAACCTGCTGGCCGACGGCCCGTATTTGAAGGCCAGGTCCTGCAGATCGCATTCCCCGGCCTTGTCGCAGACAGGGCAGTCAAGGGGGTGATGTATCAGGAGCAGCTCAAGGACGGTCCTCCTGGCCTTCTCCAGCTTCGGGGTCTCCGTATGGACGACCATCCCGGCCTTGACGTGCGTGGAACAGGAGGCCAGGAGCTTCCTCATCCCCTCCACCTCTACCATGCACAGCCGGCAGCCGCCGTAAGGCAGCAGCCGCCTGTCCCAACAAAGATGCGGTATGTGTATGCCGTTTGCCAGCGCCGCCTGAAGAATGGTGGTCTTTGGCTCCGCCTGTATGTTTTTTCCGTTTATGACCAGCTCTATCATCTCGTCTGCACTCCTTTGGCCTTTTCGATCAGTTCCTTTCCCAGGCTCCCCGGGCCGATCTTGAGCGCGCCGAACTTGCACGCCTCATAGCACGAGCGGCATTTTACGCAGAGGGTCTGGTCTATGGAGTAAGGTTTTTTCTTTTCTCCCGATACGGCTTTCTGAGGACAGACCCGCGCGCACGCCCCGCAGCCCTTGCAGGACTCCTGGTCCACATAGAAAGTGGTCAGGGGCCTGCATACGCCGGCCTTGCACCAGCCCTCTTTTATGTGCGACTCGAATTCCTCCCTGAAATATTTTATGGTGGTCAGCACCGGGTTGGGAGCGCTCTGGCCCAGGCCGCAAAGCGACGTATTTATAATGTCATGGGAAAGGTCCTCCAACAGCTCTATATCGCCTTCCTTGCCCCTGCCCTCCGTAATGTCCACGAGCCTGTCGTGCATGACCTTGGTGCCTATCCTGCAGGGCGGGCACTTGCCGCAGGACTCATCGGTGGTGAACTCCAGGAAGAACTTGGCCACGCTAACCATGCAGTTGTAGTCGTCTATGACCACCATGCCGCCCGAGCCCACGATGGCCCCGGTCTTCGCAATGTCCTCGAATGTGACGGGCGTGTCCAGAAGGGCCTCCGGTATGCAGCCGCCGGAGGGGCCGCCAAGCTGCACCGCCTTGAACTTTCTGCCCTTTTTCATCCCGCCGCCTATGTCAAAGATGATCTTCCTAAGCGGCATGCCCATCGGCACCTCGACAAGGCCTATGTTGTTTACGGCCCCGGTCAGGGCGAAAACCTTTGTGCCGGTGGATTTTTCCGTGCCAAGGCTCTTGAACCACGCGGCCCCGTTCAGGATTATGGCCGGGATATTGGCATAGGTTTCCACGTTGTTAAGGACAGTGGGTCTTCTCCACAGGCCTTGGGTGGTGGTATGCGGGGGCTTTGGAATGGGCATGCCGCGTTTCCCCTCTATGGAGCGCATGAGCGCGGTGGCCTCGCCGCAGACAAACGCCCCGGCGCCCAGGTATATCTCTATATCCAGGTTGAAGCCGGTGCCCAGTATGTCATCACCCAGCAGGCCGTATGCCTTTGCGTCTTTTATGGCTTTCTGCAGTCTCTGGACGGCCAGCGGGTACTCGGCCCGGACGTAAATATAACCCTTGCTTGCGCCGATGGCCTTTGCCCCTATGATCATTCCCTCCAGCACTACGTGGGGGTCGCCTTCCATGATGCTCCTGTCCATAAAGGCCCCGGGGTCGCCCTCGTCCCCGTTGCAGAGGATGTATTTGAGGGGGGCCTGCACCATGTAGCAAAGCTCCCATTTAAGGCCTGTCGGGAAGCCTGCGCCGCCCCGGCCCCTCAAGTCCGCGCTTTTCATTTCCTGTATTATTTCTTCGGGGGTCATGCTGGAAAGCGCCTTGGCGGCGGCCTTGTAGCCGTCCCTCGCTATGTATTCCTCTATATTTTCGGGGTCTATGAGTCCCTTGTTCCTGAGGGCGCGCAGCACCTGGAGATTGAAAAAGGGTATCTCGCTCATGACGGGCAGGGGCTGCTTCTTCTCCGGCTCCCTGTACATGAGCCTTTCCAGCGGCCTGCCCTTAAGCAGGTGCTCCTCCACGATCTCAGGGACGTCGGCGGGGGTCAGCTTCTCATAGAATGTGCCATCCGGGTAAACGGTCATGATGGGCCCCTGGGCGCAAAAACCATTGCATCCCGTGATCACTACATTTATCTCTTTTTCAAGCCCCCTTTTGCGGAGTTCGGCATCCATGGCCTGCTTCACCTTGAGCCCGCCGCCAGCGATGCAGCCGGTGCCCCCGCACAACATAAGGTTCGCTCTGAATTTATCCATCTTTCAATGTTCCTCCACCAGGGGAAAAATTGTTTTTTCTGTTTTTTTTATTTTGTTTTTCTTCTTGATCAATAAGAGTTCTCGTTGCCCATCACCAGGGCGTATTCCTGCACGATGTTGCCCCCCTGGATATGCTCGGCGAATATCCTCTTCATCTTTTCCGGGTCAAGGCAGCAGTATTTCACCGGCGCCTGGCCCAGGATCTCGACAGTGGCCATCGGCTCCTTGCTGCAAAACCCGGCGCAACCGGATGCGGTGATGATCACATCCTGAACGTCCTTTTGCGCAAGCGCCTCTACCAGCGCGCCCATCACCGTCCTGGCCCCGGCGGCGATCCCGCAGGTGCCCATGTGGATGGTCACCTTTGCCCTGTACCCGCCGTGCCTCAAGGCAAAGGTGCCCTCATACTGCTCTTTTATCTTTTTCAGGTCATCTATGGTCAGTCTTTGCATGAACGCCTCCTTCTGGGTCATTCGACCCTTCTGGGTCCGCGACCCCTCATTCGTACTGGGCAAGGATGTCCATTGTCTTTACAGGGTTCACGGAACCGTGGGTGTCCTTGTCCACCACAACAACCGGGGCAAGACCGCAAGCGCCCAGGCACCTTACGCTCTCAAGTGAGAACTTCCTGTCAACCGTGACTTCCCCTATATCTATCTGCAGCTGCTCCTTGAGCCTTGCCAATATCTCCTCCGCCCTTTTCACGTAGCACGCGGTGCCCAGGCAGACCCTTACATTGTGCTTGCCCTTGGGTTTCATGCTGAAAAAAGAGTAGAAGGAGACGACCCCGTGGACTTCGCTTACCGGAAGGTTCAGCCCGCGGGCTATGTGCCTTTGCACGACAGGCGGCAGGTAGCCCACCAGTTCCTGGGCCTCCTGGAGCACCGGTATAAGACTGCCCGGCTTGTTTTTGTGCTTCCGTATTATCTCAGCCAGCTTTTCGGCCATCTCCCCGGTAAAATCCTGGGAATCCGTCTTTACGGATTTTTTCCTGACCTCCATTGCCTTTGCCGTGGTCTCAGTGAGAAGGGAGGGCGAAAACGGCTTGGGCAGGTAGTCTATGATCCCAAGCGCAAGGGCCTCCTTTATGCTCTCCTGGGACGGGTGCCCGGTAATGAGCACGATGCATATCTCCGGGTTTTTGGCCCTCAGCCTCCGCATGAACTCCATCCCGTCCATGCCGGGCATCTTTATATCGGTTATGACGAGGTCGTAAGGTTTTGCCCCTTCGAGCAACTCGATGGCCTTGAGGGCGGAAAGGGCGGTGCTTACATCGTATCCCTCCGGCTCAAGTATCCGCTTACAGCTTTTAAGTATTACTTCCTCATCGTCGACAACCAGAATGCTGCCTTTCATTTCACTGAATCCTCCTTGTACAGAAACAACGGGTCACAAAATCCTCCTTAAACAGAAAAAGCGGGTCGCTGAATCGTCCTCAAACGGAAAAATCCGGTTCTCTTTTTTCCTTTCAGACAAACTAAAAAAACCTCTAAACCTTATTATGACTCTTTAGCGTCATCTTTGCCTGTTCCCTGCCTGCGGCAACGGCCCGGTTAATGGAATCCCTGACCATGATAAGTATCTCCGGCAGGTTAACCGGCGTGTCTCCGAGCGCCTCCTTGAGCGCGTCCGAATCAAACCCGTAATGGAAACCGCCGCCGTTTCCGGAAGCGCTGGAAATGTCATAAAACAGGACGTATCGTATCTCCGGGTGGCCGCACATCATTGAAAGCATGGTGGCCCCGATGTCGCCCAGCGGTTTCCTGTCTATATGGCTGCACCTGAAAGAGGCGAAAAGGGTGGTCCCCCTGCCTGGCTCCGAATCCAGGCGGAATTCCCCGCCGCACTCCGTGGCCGCCTGTTTCAGAAGGGGTATCCCCAGCCCGAAACGCTTTTTCTTTTTCCTGTTGTCTCCGCAAGTGAAGAAAGGGTCCTCCGATTTAAGCAGCGTCTCTTTGTCCATGCCGCGGCCGTCATCCTCCACGCTCAGCGAACAGTTATCCTTGCCGTGGTCTTCCGCTATCCGTATAACGATCTTTGTTGCCCCCGCATTTATCGAGTTTTCGGCAATATCCAGTATATGGAGCGATAGGTCTTCCATCAGTCAAAAACCGCCTTTCTTCCGTCTGCCGCCTTAAGGGCCAGGGCAATTTCCTTCAGGCTTGCCTCTTCAAGCAGGAACCTTGTTGTTTTCCTGCCGATGTCCTCCAGCCTGTGCGCATCGGAGCAGCGAAGCCCCGGCGCCTCACGGAGGAGAGTGTTTGTGTTTTTATTTTTTTGCTTTTGCCCGCAGACCTCGAGCGCGTCCAGCCCCAGGCCCTCTGGAATGAAGCCAAGCTGGGAAGTGACGCTGAAGGATTCCCGGTCGGCATGGCTTGCTATCGCCATCCCGCCCAGGCTGTGGATCGCCGCCACCAGGCCAGAAAGCCTGATGCCCGTGGCGCCCGCAAGTATCCTTCTGTTAAAACCCAGCACTTCATCATCCTCATTTACTATGACCTGCCCGAACGGGGGTATCTGCCCGGTGCCGTTTCCACCCTCCGCCCCCATGTGGAAATTATCCAGCTCCCTGTACACGTTCTCCTGCATCCTGAAGGCGGCCTCAAGTGTATCAAAAAGGGCAAGCACGTGGACTTCCTCCAGGGAGGTGATCTCCATTGCTGGCACCAGTGAGACCCCTGCTTTCAAGGCCGCGCGCGCCGCGGCGTCCAGGTTTTCGCAGGAGTTGTGGTCCGCTATGGCCACTATGTCCAGCCCCGCTTCCGCCGCCTTCCGCATGATGCGCCAGGGGGTCATATCAAGCTCGGCGCAAGGGGAAAGGCAGCTGTGTATATGCAGGTCCGCCGTGAAAAATCTCCTTGCCATTTTTTTCTTTTCCGGCCCCGCTACCTGCACTCATTTTTTAAAAGAAGGTTGTAGACCATCCCTACCATGTCGTATGTCTGCAAAGAGGTGCTAATGACAGGTATGCACTCGGCCTCGGCCTTCTCCAGCGTCTCGGCCTCTATCTGCTTGCCCCCCGTCACTATTATCCCGGAAAGGCCCTTTATCGCAGCCACCGCCACCACATTGGGATGGGTTTGCCGCGTTATCCATATGTTGCCTTCCTTGCCGTTTGCAAGCACATCGGACAGCATATCGCTTGCATAACAGCCGTTTATAGCGGCCTCGACGCAGCCGTTGTTTTTCAGGTCCAGATCAAGCCTTCCTATAAGTTCCCGTACGGTCATTTATTCCTGCCTTGCATTTAATGGTGGTGCCAGATTTATTATGATCTCGATGGTTGTCCCTTCGCCGGGCACGGAATCTATCGAGAGCGTGCCGGCGTTCTTTTTTATGTTGGGCAAGCCCATGCCGCTTCCCCATCCGTATTCCTTTGCCCAGTCGGGCGCCGTGGTATAGCCTTCCTTCATTGCAAGCCCTATGTCCTCTATGCCGGGCCCCATGTCGGTGACCGTTATCGTAAGGGTTTCCCCTTCTATCAAGTAGTGCAGGCTTCCCGCCACCGCATGGATTATCACGTTTATCTCCGCCTCGAAAGCGCAGATGGCCGCCCGTCTTATGATCCAGGCGGGCACTCCCAGGGCCGCAAGCTCTGAACGGAGGCTTTTTGAGCCCGCTCCGGCATCAGAAAAATCCCCTCCGTTCAAGGGGAAGTAGACGTCCTGTCCGCTGCCCGCATCCGGATCCATGCCTTCTTTTTTCCCCTTGGAGCTCATCCCTTTAAACGCCGGATACTCCCGCGCTGACGCGGAGCAGCCATACGAGCCAGTTTTCCGAAAGGCATTCAGAAACAAAACCCGCGAGAGTCTCGTTTACCTTCTCGTTCCTCGCCGTCACTACGCCGCTCATCGGCGCCTTCAGCTCTATTATTTTGCCTTCGCCGAGGAGGATCCTCGCAAAAGTCTCTCCGGAGGCGATGGCCGGCTGATCGATAAGCTCTATGTAGAGCAGATGCCCGCCCAGGTACCACTGCCTCACATCAAAACCTATCTCCCAGCCGCCTTTTAGAGGCCTTGCCCATGCCCCGTCCTTGTAATAGATGGCCCGTTCGTCCAGCTCCGAAGCCACCGTCACATATTGCCTGAACTGGTCGATGAAGGCCTTGCGGAGTATCCAGCCCCTTTTATCGAAGACCTTCGCGGCGATGTTTTTCATGAACTCCGGGGTGAAGGGTTTTTCGAGGAACTCGAAGGCGCCAAGCCTTATGGCCTCTTTGGCGTCTTCAAGCGTGGGGTAACCAGTTATCATGACCACGTCGGTCTTGGGCTGGATGGTGCGTGCCTCTCCCAGGACCTCGATCCCGTAGATGTCTGGCAGCCTGATGTCTGATATGAGGAGGTCCACCTCTTCGGAGTTTAATCTCTTTATGGCTTCCGCCCCGCTGGTGACCGTGTTTACCGTGTAGCCTTCGGCCCCCAGGATCCTTTTGCAGCTGAGGCCTACTACGGGGTCATCATCCACAACCAGTATCTTTTTCCCTGCTCCCATTGCGGCAACCTCCTTTTATTAAACCACACTTAATACGCAATATGTATGCCTGAAGCTCAAGCCATTGTTTTTAAAGGGTTTGTAAAACGAAGGATGATTTAGTAGTGTATAAATTTTAAATACACTTTCTTGATTTATACTACATAATGCCGGTAAACGAGGAATCACCCGGAGAACTTGCCCGCCTGATGGAGGGGTCTTTTGAAAAACTGAGCCCTTATATCGAAAAGCACACGGGCAGGGTCTGTCCATCCTGCACAAAGGTCTGCTGCGCCAACAAGCATGGCACTCCCGAGCGTGAGGACTTTTTGTTCTACCGGGCGCTGGGTGTGGAAGCTAAACCTGCCAGCGGGCCTATGGATGCGGCATGCAGCCTGCTTGGCGGTACGGGGTGCGAGCTTCCCAGATGGCAAAGGCCATTCAGGTGCACATGGTATTTTTGCGAGCCGCTTCTGGATTCAATGCGCATGGGGAACGGCCGCGAGTACAGGCGGTTCGTGGCCGAGCTGGCCCGGCTGGTGGAGTTCCGGGGCAGGCTTATAGCACTGACTCTTTTTTAAGTGTGGGGACCTCCTTTCAAAAGATTAAATGACAGACTTTATAAGGATAGTTGCCGTCCTCGTTTTTCTGATCGTGCTAGTAAGAAAAAAGGTGCGGGCGGGAGTGGTCCTGCTTCTGGGCTCTCTCCTGCTTACGGTCCTTTATCTCATGCCGGTGCGCGCCGTGCTTTACTCCGTGGAAACGGCGCTGATAAAAAACCCCGAGGCCATAAAGGTGGCCCTTGCCCTTACCGCCATACGCGGGTTCGAGCTTGTGCTCAGGGAAAAAAAGATTCTGGACGCGATGATGGATTTCTCAAAGGGTCTTTTTAGGGGGAAAAGAGCGCTAATTGCCTCCATGCCCCTTCTCATTGGCACCCTTCCTGCCATGGGAGGAGCGTATTTCTCCGCCCCCATGGTGGAGGAAGCCTCCAAAGGTATGGGGCTTCCGGCAGAGCAGAGGGGGTTTTTGAACTACTGGTTCAGGCACCCGTGGGAATATGTGCTTCCCCTTTATCCTGGTATCGTCCTTGCCGGGGCGGTCACGGGAATAAAGCTGGGGCCGCTGATGTTTTCCAACCTGCCGTATGCCTTGGGAGTGGCCGCAACGGGCTGTCTTTTTGGCTTCAAGGGGATCGGGGACGCCCCCTGCGCGCCGGACGCCAGTTTGCGCGGAGGCAAAGGCAAAAAAAAAGAAAAAGAAAAAAGGCAAGAAACTTTCAAAGGACTTTTAAGTTTTCTGCCAATCTTTTCCATATTGTGCCTGGTCATAATCTTTGGGGTGGAGTTCCAGTGGGCCATCCTTGCCGCCCTTGCAGGCCTGTTCGTTTTCTACCGCTATAATCCGCGGGAAGTATGGAAGGTGGTAAAGGGTTCCTTCTCCATGGACGTCCTGCTTCTGATAGCGGGCGTCATGGTATTCAAGCAGGTGCTTGTAAGCTCCGGGGCGGTGGCCAACCTGGGCGGCTTTCTTGCCGGGGAGGGGATACCGCTTATGGTCCTGCTTTCCGTCCTGCCTTTCCTTGCGGGCCTGCTGACCGGCCATACAATGGCGTTTGTGGGGGCCACTTTCCCGCTTCTCATGGCCCTGCCCGGAGGAGGCGTACTGCACGCCATATCCTTTGCCTTTGCCTGCGGTTTTCTGGGGGTGCTGCTGAGCCCTGTCCATATCTGCCTGATACTCTCCAGGGAATACTTCAAGGCGGACCTGTGGGGGATTTACAAAAGGACGATACCCGCCGCCCTGGTGATATTTATGGTGGCAGTGGGGGAGTACCTGGTTTTTAGAGGCTAATGCGCGAGATTCCCCCTCGGTCTGCCTCAGGAAATCCCGATCGGGCTTTATCTTCCCGCGTTTTACATTTGATTTTATTTTGTGCTATGGTTTTACCTCTTCCCCTCGCCCCATGGGAGAGGGCAAGGGTGAGGGCGGCTTACTTGCCTGATATAAAAGATTTTTCTCTAAAACGAGGTGCGCCAATGAAGATAGTGCTTGCATATTCCGGGGGGCTCGATACCTCTGTGGCCATTAAATGGCTCAAGGAAACGTACGGGGCCCAGGTCATCGCCTTCTGTGCCGATCTGGGGCAGGAAGAGGAGCTTGGGGGGCTGGATGAGAAAGCCCTGAAGACCGGGGCGTCAAACGTGTACATAGAGGACCTGAGGGAAGAGTTCGTAAGGGACTATATCTTCCCCATGCTCAGGGCAAACGCGGTCTACGAAGGCTCATATCTCCTGGGCACTTCCATAGCGCGGCCGCTTATAGCCAAAAAGTTGATAGAGATAGCCAGGAAGGAAGGGGCGGAAGCCGTTGCCCACGGGGCCACGGGCAAGGGAAACGACCAGGTCCGCTTCGAGCTCACCTGTTATGCCCTGAAGCCAGACATAAAGATAATAGCCCCCTGGAGGGTCTGGCCGTTCAAGTCCCGGCAAAGCCTCATTGAATACGCCTCAAAAAACGGTATACCGGTTACGGCTACAAAGGAAAAACCTTACAGCACGGACAGGAATATCTTCCATATAAGCTATGAGGGCGGTGTCCTTGAAGACCCCTGGGCCGCGCCTCCGGCTGACATGTACACCATGGCCCTGCCTCCGGAGAAGGCCCCGGATGCGCCAAGGACCATCGAGGTCGAATACGAAGGCGGAAACCCGGTGGCGGTTGACGGGAAAAAGATGGGGCCGCTTGAAATATTAAGGACGCTCAACGGCATCGCCGGAGAAAATGGGATAGGACGCGTGGACCTGGTGGAAAACCGCTTCGTGGGCATGAAATCAAGGGGCGTTTATGAGACGCCCGGCGGCACGGCGCTCCATGCGGCGCACCGGGCGGTGGAGTCGATCACTATGGACAGGGAATCTCTCCACCAGAGGGATGCGCTTATTCCCAGGTACGCGGAGCTTGTCTACAACGGTTTCTGGTTTTCCCCCGAAAGGCAGCTCCTTCAGGGGCTTATGGACAACGCCCAGGAAAATGTGACCGGCACAGCGAGATTAAAACTCTATAAGGGCGGCCTGACGGTCACGGGCCGAAAATCCCCGAAAAGCCTCTATCACCCGGACCTTGCCACCTTCGAGGAGGAAAACATCTATGACCAGAAGGACGCGGAGGGTTTCATCAAATTGAACGCCCTCAGGCTGAGGGTGGAAAAGCTCCTTCGCCCTGGGTCCTGAACCCAAGCCAGACGGGAAAAAATAAAATAAACAAAACAAAATTCCCCTGAAGCGGCCGGGAAAAAAGAAAAGCAAAAAAGTAAAAAAGCAAAAAACGAAAAATTTGATGGATGCCAAGGACGAGAAAGAGAAGGGCAAAGACAGGGAATGTCTTGCGGCCCTTACCTTTGTTCCGGAAATAGGGCCGCTGACGATAAAAAAGCTGCTTTCCTTTTTTGGCAGCGCCAGGGCGGTATTTGAAGCCCCGAAGGAAAGGCTTGAGGCCTCAGGAATAGGCGAAAGGAAAATTGAGGGCATACTCAGGTTTGCGGGGTGGAAGGACGTGCGCCGCATGCTGGAGCGGGCCCGGGAGTCGGGGATGAAGGTGCTTACAAGCGAATCCGGGGAATTCCCGGAGCAGCTTAAGAACATATCCGATTGCCCCCCCCTTCTTTATGTGAATGGGGACATCCTGGAGGAAGACAAATACGCGCTGGGCATAGTCGGGACCAGGACGCCCACTCATTACGGCAAGGTCCATGCGGAAAACATCGCCGCAGGGCTGGCAAAAAAGGGGTTTACGATCGTAAGCGGGCTTGCAAGGGGAATAGATTCGGCGGCCCATAAGGGCGCCCTCAGGGCGGGCGGCAGGAGCATAGGCGTCATGGGCTCCGGTCTGGATGTGCCTTACCCGCCGGAAAATTATGTTTTAATGCAGAAACTGGCCTCATCGGGCGCGGTAGTAAGCGAGTTTACGCCAGGCACGGGGCCTAACAAGGAGAATTTCCCAAGGAGAAACCGGATAATAAGCGGGCTTTCCCTGGGAGTTCTGGTTGTGGAGGCCGGCAAGAACAGCGGTTCGCTGATCACCGCCAACTACGCGCTGGACCAGGGCAAGGAGGTCTTCGCTATCCCCGGAAACATCAGCTCTGCCGTCTCCAGCGGGACCAACGAGCTCATAAAAAGCGGAGCAAAGGTGGTCACCGGCATAGACGATATCATTGAGGAGCTGGCCCCGGTGCTCAAGGGATTTTTAAGCCGCGAAGCGATATCGAATGCCTCCGGTCAGGAGCCGGCAAGGCAGGCGGAGCTGAAGGCCGCGCTTGCACCAGGGGAAAGACAGGTGGTGGAGGCGCTTGGCCCGGAGCCGGTCCATATAGATGAAATAGCCAGGCAGCTTGGCATGGGGGCGTCACAGATAATGGGAATCCTCCTCCAGCTTGAGCTTAAGGGTATTGTGAAGCAGGTTGCTGGAAAAAAATTCTTTATCTGCTAAAATGCGTGGAAGAGAGGTTTTCGATTTGTTTTGTTTATTTTGCTTTGCTTTGTTTTTAATGTCCGTGATTCATGGATATTTAAGAAATGAGAATAAAAATAAAAAATTTATTTTATAAAGGACCGGAGAGTTCAAAATGAGTTTTCTTGTAATAGTAGAGTCGCCTGCAAAGGCGCGTACGCTGAACAAGATCCTCGGAAAGGATTTTTCCGTTAAGGCGTCGATAGGACACATAAAGGACCTGCCTGCAAAGGAGTTGGGCGTAGACAAGGAAAAGGACTTCGAGCCCAGGTATGTGATCATCCCCGGAAAAGAGAAAGTGGTCCGGGAGCTAAAGGCCGCCTCTAAAAAGGCCGAAAAAATCTTCCTGGCCCCCGACCCCGACCGCGAGGGCGAGGCCATCGCGTACCACATAGCCTCCGAGTTGGGCGACGGCGCGAAAAAGGGCGCGAACGCTAAAAAACTCTACAGGGTGAGCTTCCATGAGATTACGGAAAAGGCTGTCAAGGAAGCTATGGAACACCCCGGGGAAATAGACGCCCATATGGTCGATGCCCAGCAGGCAAGAAGGGTGCTCGACAGGCTTGTTGGCTATGAGCTTTCCCCGCTGCTTTGGAGAAAGGTAAGGAAGGGCCTCAGCGCCGGACGGGTCCAGTCGGTTGCCGTGAGGCTGGTAGTCGAAAGGGAAAGGGAGATAGAGGCATTCAAGCAGGAGGAATACTGGTCTGCCGAGGGGATGTTCAGCCCAGCCCAGGCAGAAGGCCAGATTTTTTTCTCCGCAAGGCTCCATACGCTTGGCGGAGAGCTAGTGACGGAGCGAAACGCCAGGACAGGGGAGAAGAAGTTCCTCCTGCAGACCGCGGAGGACGCACAAAAGGCCGTGGAGTCCATCAAGGGCCTGGATTACGTGCTTGCCGGTATCGAGAAAAAGCTCCGCAAACGCTCCCCCGCGCCCCCCTTCATAACAAGCACATTGCAGCAGGAGGCGTTTGGGCGCCTGCAGTTCTCAGCCAAAAAAACGATGATGCTGGCCCAGCAGCTTTATGAAGGCATAGAGTTGGGAGAGGAAGGCTCGGTTGGCCTGATCACATATATGAGGACCGATTCGGTAAACGTGGCCCAGGAAGCGCAGCAGTGGGCCAGAAATCTCATAGCCAGCAGGTTCGGAGAAAAATATCTCCCCGAAAAGCCGCCCAAATACAAGAGCAAGGCATCTGCCCAGGAGGCCCATGAGGCCATAAGGCCAACCTACATGGAAAGGTCTCCCGAGGCGGTAAAGCCGTTTTTATCCAAGGACCAGATGCGGCTCTACAGCCTTGTCTGGAACCGGTTCCTCGCAAGCCAGATGGCGCCTGCCCAGCTTGATCAGACGACATTCACCATCGCCTCGCAAGGGGACGGCGGGCAGGACGCGGAAAAAGCCGTCTTCAAGGCAAGCGGAACGGTCATGAGGTTCGATGGTTTTCTGGTCCTTTACAAGGATCTGGCAGGCGAGGAGGAAGAGTGGCTGCTTCCGCCACTGACAGAAAAAGAGGCGCTAAAACTTCTGGAGCTGAAGCCGGGACAGCATTTCACACAGCCGCCGCCAAGGTACACGGAGGCAAGCCTTGTTAAGACCCTTGAGGAAAAAGGCATAGGAAGGCCGAGCACTTATGCCGCCATACTCTCTACCATACAGGACAGGAAGTATGTCACAAAGGAGACGGGTAAGTTCAAGCCTACCGACTTGGGCGTCCTTGTGAACGACCTGCTGGTGGAAAAGTTCCCTGAGCTGATGGATGTCGGTTTTACCGCCCGGATGGAAGACGAGCTGGACCAGATAGAACAGGGCAAGATGCAATGGCCGAAAGTGATCAGGGATTTTTATCAGCCTTTCAGCCAGGATCTTGAAACGGCCCTGAAGGCGCCCGGGAAGGTGCGGCCCGAGGACGTCATGACCGAAGAGAAGTGCGAAACGTGCGGCCTCCCGATGGTGAAGAGATGGGGAAGGCACGGCTGGTTCCTGGCCTGCAGCGGTTATCCTGAGTGCAGGTTTACGCGTCCGCTGGAGGGCGACAAGCAGGCGGTGGAGCAAACCAGCGAGGTCTGCGAAAAATGCGGCGCGCCGATGGTGTTGCGCACCGGAAGGTTCGGCAAGTTCCTTGCCTGCTCGAAATATCCGGAGTGCAAGACCACCAAGCCCGTGTCGCTTGGGGTAAAATGCCCACTGGATGGCGGCGATGTTGTAGAGCGGCGCTCCAAGAAGGGGAGGCTCTTTTATAGCTGCGGCAATTATCCTAACTGCAAGTTCATATCATGGTATCGCCCTGTCAACCGTGCCTGCCCGGACTGCGGCAGCCCCTATCTGCTTGAAAAAAAGACCAGGGAAGGCACAGCGGTCTTTTGTCCCGAAAAAAGCTGCGGCCACAAGGAAGAAAGCAGGGAAGAAGCCTCCGGGGAGTAATGGCCGGGCAAGGCGGCTTGGCGGAACTAACCTATAGTTGGGCCCCGGCAATGGATGGCAGACGGGGTTGCAGATGGAGTTGCAAATGAAGGGCGGCAGGCCCCCTTTTTTGATCGGCATATGCGGGGCAGGCAGCGGTTCCGGAAAGACCAACATGGCCCAGGAACTCCTGAGAAGGTCCGTGGAAGGCGGCATCGAGGAAGAAAAGAAAAAGCCGCCGCAGGATGAAAAAACCCCTCCGGCCCAGCAGGGCGGAGCCCGCACGATAAATAACTGCACTTCCAGCCCGGAGGGCAACTCCCGATCGATCAGAGGCCCCTGGGGGGGCATCAAGTTCACAAAAACCGGTCTCTATACCTCTGTCATAACCGATACCGATGTCCTGCTTGAAGAAGGTAAAGATACTGCCAGGGTGCTTAAGGCAGGGGCCCGCAGGGCGGTCTGGATCTGCAGTCCCGGCGGGGCGGACCTTGAGGAGGCCCTTTCCATGGCACTGGGCGAGCTGCATGAGTGCGGAGTGGTTGTAGTGGAAGGCAACAGCGCCGTTGAGCTTTTAAAGCCCGATATTGTAATATTTATGAGCGGCCCGTTTTTTAAAAGCGGGGCGGAAACCGCCCTGCGCGAAGCCGATATAGTGTTCAGGCCCGAGGGGGCAATGCTCCCGGCCGGGGCGGGCGCCATTAAAAAAGGCGCGGTTTTCTGCGGCAGCCTGCAGTTGTGCGCCGGTGAAGTTTTTAAACGTATGGCCGAAAGAGAGGGGAAGGGGACTGCTTAAACATATCCAGATGCCGTATTTGTCCGGCACAATGTCCGTCACAGGGGGCGCCCGGCGGCCTTCAGGGCGAATGGTCCGCGGCCTTCTTGTTTTTTTATTTTCCAAGCAGGGTAAAGAAAAACAGTTGAAATATTGATGGGGGCCATTACATTTGACATAAGTCTCGCTTTTTACTTCTTTGCGATGCTTTTCGCCGTCCTGGACCTCTCAAAGAGCACGAAGACCTTTCCAAAGCTCATGCTGATATCGGCCTTTATCGGTTTTGGTTTTCAGACGGTTTATATTTTTTACGAGGGATTTTCCCTGGGGCATGTCCCTTTCGTAAACCCGCACGAGGCGACCTCTTTTTTTGCCTGGTGCATATTCCTGCTGTTCTTTATTCTTGAGTACCGTTACAAGGTCGGGCTTCTTGGCGCTTTCATAACGCCCATGGCCTTTCTCCTTATGTTCGTTTCTTTCCTCCTGCCTTCGGAGTTGAAGCCGCTTTCCCCAGTGCTCAGGAGCCAGTGGCTGGGCGTGCACACGGTCTTTGCGTTCCTGGCGAACGCGGCCTTCGCAATGGCGGCCGGGGTTGGGTTCATGTACCTGGTCCAGGAGCATTATGTGAAGAGCAAACGGCTTGGCGGGCTGTTTTCCAGGCTGCCCTCTCTTCATGTGCTTGACGAGATAAATTACCGGCTTGTTACGGTAGGGTTTCCACTGTTTACGGTCGCGATAATAAGCGGCTCCATCTGGGCCGATAACGCCTGGGGCAGCTATATAAGCTGGGACCCAAGGCAGATATGGGCCCTGGTAACATGGCTTATATTCGGCATCGTCCTGCACGCCAGGCTCCAGAGGGGCTGGCGCGGAAAGAGGGCGGCCGCCCTTTCCATACTGGGCTTTCTCACTATCATAGGTGCTTTTGCCGGGCTGGCGCTTCTGCAGAAAGGTCAGCATGTTTTTCTATGAGGGCACCCTTGCATGAAGGTTCTTGTAGCGGGGCTGAACCACAAGAGCGCTGACGTAGAGGTAAGGGAAAAGCTGGCCTTTACCGGGGAAAAGCTGGAGCAGGGCCTTGGCGCGCTGCTGGCGTTGCCCCATGTGAGGGAGGCCATGATAATCTCCACCTGCAACCGGGTAGAGATATACATGGGCGTCGAGGATCCCGGGGAAGCCACGCGCCAGGTAAAGCATTTCATAAGCGATTTTCATTCAATACCCGAAGGCCTTTTGGACAAGGCCCTTTATTTCCACACGGATTCAGCGGCCGTCAGGCACATATTCCGCGTGGCCTCAAGCCTGGACTCCATGGTTGTCGGAGAGCCGCAGATATTGGGGCAGGTCAAGGAATCCTTCCATTTGGCCCTGGACAAAAAGGCCACCGGCGTGCTCATGAACAAGCTCATGAAAAAGGCCATCTCCGTGGCCAAGCGGGTGCGCACCGAGACCGGGGTGGCCGAAAACGCCGTATCCATAAGTTTTGCCGCCGTTGAGCTGGCCAGGAAGATATTCAACGACCTTGTGGACAAGTCTGTTCTCCTGCTTGGCGCGGGGGAGATGGCCGAGCTGGCCGCGCGGCACCTGATGAACAACGGGGTAAAGGAGATAGTGGTCGCCAACCGGACCCTTGAAAGGGGATGCGAACTGGCGCAGGACTTCAAGGGAAGGGCTGTCCCTTTCTCCAGCTTCAAGGAGGAGATGGTCCATTCGGACATAGTGCTATGCTCCACCGGGGCTCCAAATTACGTGGTCTTCAAGCAGGACCTCCATAATATAATGAAGGAGCGCAAGCAGCGGCCCGTCTTCCTGATAGACATATCGGTGCCAAGGAATATCGACCCCAAGATAAACGGGCTGGAGAACGTCTATCTGTACGATGTGGACGACCTCCAGGGGGTTGTGGACTCCAACAGGCACGAGCGCAACAAGGAGGCCCAGAAGGCCGAGGACATTATAGGAAGCGAGGTCGAGGTCTTTGAGCGATGGGTTGCGTCTCTTCAGAGCATTCCCACCGTGGTGGCGCTGAGGCAGAGGGCCCAGGGGATAAGCGAGGCGGAGCTTGAGAGGCTCTTTAACCGGTTAAGCCTTGATGAGAAGCAGCAGGGGGCTGTGCGGCAGATGGCGCAGGCCATCGTGAACAAGCTTATCCATTCCCCTACCGCCGCCCTCAAGGAGGACGTTGAAGACCGGGACCAGCTCATAGCCATGATTAGAAAACTATACGATCTTAACGGAGACTGAATGAAAAAGAAAAAGCTGGTCATAGGAACACGCGGCAGTAAACTTGCCCTCTGGCAGGCCCGGTGGGTGGAGTCCGAGCTTAAGAAACTGGAGCCGTCCCTTGAGATTGAGCTTAATATCATAAAAACGACCGGAGACAAGATACTGGACGTGGCGCTTGCGCAGGTTGGGGGCAAGGGGCTTTTCGTAAAGGAGATAGAGGAGGCGCTGCTTGAGCGGCGGGCGGACATCGCCGTGCACAGCATGAAGGACGTGCCGACCGAACTGCCCTGTGAACTGCACCTGGGGGCGATCTGCAAGAGGGAAAATCCGGGAGACGCCTTTGTAGGCAGGAACGGGGCCGCAGGAAAACTGGCTGATCTGCCCAAGGGCGCACACATAGGCACAAGCAGCCTGCGGCGCACCTGCCAGTTGCTTAAGGCAAGGCCTGACTTGAAGATAAGCAGCCTGAGGGGAAACCTGGACACAAGGCTTAGAAAGCTGGACGAGGGGGAATACGATGCCATCATCCTTGCCGTTGCCGGGATGAAGAGGCTTGGATTTGAGGGCAGGATCACGGAAGCCATACCGCCTGACGCCATGCTTCCAGCCATAGGGCAGGGGGCAGTGGGCATAGAGTGCAGGCGTGAAGACCCTTGGATAAACGGGCTTGTTTCCCGCCTGAACCACCATGAGACCTCCGTAGCCGTCAGGGCGGAAAGGGCTTTTCTTTTAAGGCTTGAAGGCGGCTGCCAGGTGCCGATAGCTGCATACGCCAGGTTCGATTCCGCCGGGAAGAAGCTACTGATGGACGGCCTTGTGGGAGACCCATCCGGCTCAAAGACGCTAAGGGAGAGCATCGAGGGCGACCCGGCGGACGCGGAAAACCTTGGGGTAAGGCTCGCCGAATCCCTGATAAAACAGGGGGCGGGCGAGATACTGGCGCGCGTTTACGGAAAAGAGATCCCCCCCGTGGAAAACGATATCGCTACATAGTGAAGAGGGATAGGCAAAAAGAGCAAAGAGGTCAAACAAGGTATAAAAGGAAGAAAGAACAAAAACTCTCAGGCATCGGGATAATGGGGGGTACCTTCAATCCCGTGCATAATGCCCACCTGAGAGTGGCCGAAGAAGTAAGAGAGACACTGGGGCTTGAAAAGGTGCTCTTTGTTCCAGCTGGAACCCCGCCGCTCAAGAGCGGCGCTGGGCTGGCCCCGGCGCGCAAGAGGCTCGAAATGGTGAGGCTGGCCGTGGCGGGCAACCCCTTCTTTGAGGTCTCTGACCTTGAATGCCGGAAATCCGGCCCCTCTTACACTGTAAACACCCTTGAGAAGCTCTCGGATGAGTACCCGGACAAGAGGCTTTATTTCATCACGGGAGCCGATGTTTTTCTGGACCTTCATCTTTGGTGGAGGCCGGAGAGGCTCATTGAGCTTGCTGATTTCGCGGTGGTGTCCCGCCCCGGATACCCCTTTGCCGGGATACTCGATTCGCCTTTCGTCCTGAAGGACAGATGGCTGGCGAATAAGAAAAAGGAACTGGCTGCCCTCGACGAAGGGAAAAAGGCCGCTGTCAGGCTCAGGCTTTCGGGCGGCAGGGCCCTGCATCTTCTAAGGGTGGCCCCGCTGGGCATTTCGGCAAAACATATCAGGGCACTGTTGGCAGCGGGCAGAAGCGCCAGATACCTGTTGCCAGAACATGTCCTATCTTTTATAATTCAGAACAAAATAAAATTTTGATTTTTCAAAAAAACAAAAAAAACAAAAAGATCCAGATTCAAAAAAAATTAAAAATTTCAAGGCGGGGTCATTTTTTGCCACAGGACAAAAATAAAAAAACCGGTCTGGACAGCAAGGGAAGGGCGCTTCTCATAGCGGGACTCGCCAGGGACAAACAGGCCTCTGGTGTGGCTGTGCTCCAAATGGAGGGACTTACCTCCTTTACCGACTATTTCGTTATCTGCTCCGGGTCCAGCACCACCCAGGTAAGGACCATCTCCGATTATATTGTGGAGACCCTCAAGGCAAAGGGCATAAGGCCCATGGGGCTGGAAGGGGTTTCAAACGCCAAATGGGTGCTCATCGATTTTGGAGACGTGGTGGTCCATATCTTCGAGGAAGAGACCAGGGCTTTTTACGAGCTTGAAAAGCTCTGGATGGATGCGCCGCATCTTGAGGCACCCTCCCTCTCTGAAGACGCTCAGGCAGAGAAAGAGGAAGAATGAAAATAAGCGTCTTATGGGTGGGCAGAACTAAGGAAAAGTTTATAAAAGAGGCGATAAAGAAGTATATTAAAGACATCCAGACGATGGCGGGCATAGAGATCGTAGAGGTAAAAGAGGGGAAAGGCGCTTTTTCTGAAAACCGGAAACCGGCGGCCGTCCTGTTTGAAGAAGGCGGAAGGATACTGAGGCAGGCTGGCGATTTCATTTTGCTGGATGATGCGGGGAAGATGATGAGTTCCATGGAATTTTCCGGGTTGCTGAGAGACAAAAGTTCCTGCAGGTTTGTGCTGGGCGGGCCTTACGGGGTTTCCCCCCAGGTGAAGGAGGCCGCCTCCATGAGGCTTTCCCTTTCGCCCATGACATTCCCGCACGAACTGGCCAGGGTGATCCTTCTGGAACAGGTATACAGGGGGCTCAGCATTATAAAAGGCAAGGGGTATCATCACGCATAGGGTATGACCAAGATAGCCGTTTTCATACTGACGATTTTTTTTGCCCTCGTGGCGCTGTTTTCCATCTACAACTACGACACGACCATGATACATGTGCCGTTTTCGGGCATATATTCAGTGCCGAAGATAGGACTGATACTTTTCTCCGTTATCTCCGGGGTGTTCCTTATGCTAACCCTGGTGGCCCTGAGGGACACAAAGCGTTTCATTGACAACTACAGGCATGTAAAGAGGCAGAAAAAAGAGGAGTGGCTGGAGGGGCTTTATTCAAAGGCCATAAACCAAATACTCGCCAACAACAGGGAAGAGGCGAAAGAGATACTGGAGACCATACTGGGTGAGGCCCCGGAGCACACGGATGCCCTTTTAAGGATGGGAGACATATACTCTTTTTCCGGCCAGCACGAAAAGGCGGCGGAATATTACAAGCGGGCCTTGGGTGCTTCAGGGGGCAGGAGCATGGAGGCGCTTCTGCTGCTTGAGCAGGAAATGGAGGCCCTCTCCATGTGGGACAGCGCCCTGAATTACGCAGAGGAAATACTGGAGCTGGACCCGGACAACCTTTCCGCACTGGAAAGCAAGCGTTCCATACTGGAGAAGATCGAGCGCTGGCCGGACCTGGTGGAGGTCCAGAAAGCGATACTGAAACTTGAGCACCTGCCGGACCGCAAGGCCGAGGAGTCGAGGCTCAGCGGCTACAGATATGAGCATGCAAGGCAGCTCCTGGAGGCCAACGACCTCGACCGGTCAGGCAAGCTGTTCCGCATGGTCCTTAAGTACGAGAAGGAGTTCATCCCCTCCTATCTAGGGGCGGCCGAGGTGTTGCTGGGCCAGGGAGAAGACGAGCAGGCGGTGGAATTCCTTGAGCGGGGCTACGCCCAGGCTGGTTCGGTCATCCTGCTGGCCAGGCTTGAGGACCTGCTTATAAACAAAGGGGAACCCGAACGAATAATAAAGCTGTATCAAAACGCGCTGAACGGCAGTCCTAACGATTCCGTGCTCAGGTTCCTCATGGGAAAGCTGTATTACCGCCTGGAGATGATAGATGACGCCCTCGACTGCCTTAAAGGGTTTGATTCCGCGGACAACTTTCCTTCGGTCTGCCGCCTCTTAGGGGAGCTCTATATGAGGCGGGAGCGCTATGAAAAGGCAGCCCGCGCCTTCAGGAAGGCCGCCGACCCAGGCAAGCTTTTTTATTGCTGCAGCTCTTGCGGGCATCTCTCCGCAGAATGGGCGGGCAGGTGCCCCGGATGCGGTAAATGGAACTCCTACAGGTTTGATATCTATGGAAGAAGCAAGCTTTAAAAAGGGCGCCGTCGTCCTGGACACAAGCCTCTTTGTGAACCCGGACGTAAGGCGCAGCTTCGGACCCAATCCCACGGCGGCTCTTGAGAACTTCCTTGAGCTTGCGGCGCAGGCGACGGCGTTTGAATTTTATATGCCGCCTTCCATCTTCAATGAGCTCAGGAATTTTATCGAGCCGGAGAAGATCCCGGGGGAGCTGTTCGTTTATCTGCACCAGAAATCTCCCAGGAAATTGGAGCTCACTACCCCCGCCTACCTGCTTTATGAGCTGGTGGAGGACATCCGGGAACGCGTGAACCGGGGGTTGAGGCTGGCCGAACGCGCGGCCAGGAACCCGGAGGGCAGAGAGGTAGATGAAATAGTGCAGGACTTGAGGCGCAAATACCGCGAGGCCCTGCGCGAGGGGATAATAGACAGCAAAGAGGACGTGGACCTGGTGCTTCTGGCCATGGAGCTTAATGCGCTCCTGGTGTCGGCTGACCAGGGGATAATCAAATGGGCGGACAAGCTGGGGATAAAATGGCTGGTGCCCGAGAAATTCAAGCAGTACATGGATGGCCTCATAAAGAAGACAAAACGCCTCTCCCAAATGGAAGAGGAAGGGGAAAAGGCCGGTTAAGTCCGGTCTTTATTTTTTTAAAAAAGAGAGCGGTCTTTTTCTTTTTCGCCGCCCTCTTTTTTTAAGTTTTTTGGGGGATGCCGTTACGCTTCCTGGGCCTTTCTCCAGCCCGCCTCCGCCAGACGGCCCATGCGCCCTATGGCCCACTTCCTGAATTCAAGCACATACCTCTGGCGGTCTTCATTGAGGAGTTTCAGGAGCTCAGCCTTCTCCGTTGCCGAGTCCTCCACGTCTCCGGGGTAGACGCCCTTCCATGTGCAGTACCCTTCATCAAACAGAAATTCCGGGGTAATGCTGCGCCTGGGCAGCCTGGATGAGGCGGCAAACCTGGCTATCTCCATGTCGTAGTCGATGACCCAGCCGTTGTCCGCGATCATTGTTGAGGCATCCACGGCCAGGTTGGCGGAACATTCAGGGCAGTAAAGGCCCCTTATTATTTCCACGGGCATCGCGTCGTCTTTCAGGTTAAAGCTTGCCGCGGCCTTTCCGCAGCTGCAGGCGATCTTATGGTCCAGGCACATAACTGGCTACCTCCTTGATGCTTGTTGAATTTTTTTATCTCTCTTTCGTGTGTCCCCTTCCCGGTGCGAGCCGGGGCGCGGTATCTTTGTCTTTGCATTGGGGACAGTACCCGTAGAACTCGATGTGGTTCCCCGTGATCTCGTAGCCAAGGGAATCGGGGACATCCAGATCGAACACATGGTCTATGTCGCTTACGCGGCTGCAATCCAGGCAGATAAGATGATGATGGGGCCGCGTGTCCGGGTCATATCGTTTTTTCGCGGGGTCTATAGTCAGCTCAAGCAGCTTTCCCTTGTCCCTCAGCGAAGCCAGGGTGTTGTAAACCGTGGCCAGGGACATGCCGGGAAACCGCCTGGATACCGCCCCATATATGTCCTCTGCCGAGGGGTGCGCGGTGTTGCCGTCCAGATAGGCCAGTATGGCCATCCTCTGCGGTGTGAGCTTCAGCCCAAGCTCCTTGCAGATATCTTTTGCCTTTGTTTTTGCTTGTGTCTGTTTCATCATTTAGATTCATTCTAAATTGATAGCAATTATTTGTCAAGAGGGCATCGTTCTTATGTGGGGGGTCTTAAGCGGAAACGGCGGGAGTATCAGCCGTGATGCTGTTTTATCAACTGCAACAGGACAATTCCGCTGAAATCCTGAAGAAAGTGCATCAGGATGGGTGCGATGAGGCTCTTGCGCCACAGGTAGACAAGGGCATAGGCCAGGCCCACCACGAAGACGGCCGCGACCCGCGCCAGGCCTTCATAGCCGTGCCCAACGGTAAAGATCAGGGTTGACAGGACCACGGCCGCTGCCGGGCTGGATGTGACCTCTCTTAAGCGCAATATCAGGTATCCCCTGAAAATGGTCTCCTCGGCAACCGCTACTATGGCTATCATGAGGACGGCCAGAAGGAGTTGCGCTGTCCCGTTAATCTTTAGAGGAAGCGGGCTGGGAGGGGCGGACAGACCGGCCTTGTGCAGATAGCCTACCAAGGCGGAGGTGAGTAAAAAGAGGGGGATGAACACCCAGAGGCCTATATTGGCCTCCGCCCAGAGCCCCCTGGTTGTGAGCCCTATGGCGGCCGGATGTTCCCTATTGCGCCATAGGAAAAAGAGCACCAGGAACAAAAGGGAAAGGTCTCTCAGGATTACGGAGCCGGCCAGAAAAAGAAAACCGATGCCGGCAATGTGCCCGGCAATGAAAAAAGAAGAAACGAGCGCGGGCAGAATGAGAAACAGAAAGACCAGCAACTCCAAAAGCTTTCCCTTGCGAGTGAAAGTCTGATTTTCCATCGTTTTTCATGTCTTCCAGCGGCTGGTTTCCCGCCAACCGTGCATAATTGAGACCATGACGAAATCCTACTGGAAACAGTCCGTTGACGCAAGCCAGAGTTTTAGCTTTATTTTTCTCAGGACTTCTATTAATGAAACGTGCACGCCCTTCCCCCATTTTTCACGAAGTCTGCGTTTTAGCCGGCATGAAAGCACTCCGGCCGCCGCAAAAACAAAAACCTTCATTAATGGATCACATTTGACAGCGAATTATGGCGGCGATAGCATTTAACCAGGTAAGACGTCATTTAGCAAGACATCTTCCAAAAGGAGTTCCCGATGACCACGCCTTGACCACGTATTAACGGGAAGGGCCCTTCAAAAAGCCTGCATTAAGGCACAAGCTGCAGCATGATAATTGAAGGGCCGAATGTTGCCTGTGTGCGGGCCTGGTCCGCATGGCAGGTTGTATTCGATGAAAGGAGGCTCACATAATGTCTACCGCACAAGGATTGGTTGAAAGGAGATCGACAGGAATAATGGCCGCTGGCGCCCTGGCCGAGGGTTTTGTCAGCATTGGGGCCGTCGTGCTTTCAATAGTCGGTCTGTCGGCCAGATTCCCCATGCTGATGCTGCCTATTGCGACAATCGCTATTGGCGCATCACTGTTGTTTGAGGGTGGTGCAGTCACCGCCAGGTTTTCAAGCCTGTTTTCGCTGGCACGCGTGCCGATGGACGTAAGAGAATTCGGTCTGGGCATAACCACCGAGTTCATAAGCGGCAGCGCGGGCATCGTTCTGGGCGTGCTGGCGCTCATAGGTCTTGAGCCGCTCGTGCTTACCCCGATAGCTGCCATCGTTTTCGGGGCCTCGCTGCTTCTGGGGGCCGGGGCAACGGCACGGGCGAATGCCCTGTTGAGCCAGATGTCCGAACAGAGGGAAGCCATCCGCGAGGTGATGCGCGAGGCTGTCTACGCCGCATCAGGTGTGCAGATACTGGTAGGCATAGGCACTGTAACACTCGGCATCCTTGCGCTCACGGGCATTAACCCGCTGGTCTTGTCTCTTGTGGCCATGCTTTCAGTGGGTTTTGCCAGTCTGCTGAGCGAATCCACCATAATTAACAGGGTCACCGGCGCTGCCCGCAGGCAAAAGACTGCCACCGCCTGAAAAAAATAAAAATAAGCATTCCCAAAACCCGATGGGGGGCGCCGGAGATTTTCTTTAGCCCGGACGCCCCCTTTTTTTATCTTCATATCGCATTTCCTTAAGCAAATCGAAGAATTAACTCTCGCAGCTAAGGACTTCACCCGGATTATTATCACCTGCCGTCCTCCTGTAAGAAATACTTAAAAAAAGGCTGGTTTGTCTGCATGGCTGATTCCCCGTTGTGTCAAAAAATAATGCTAAAGATTTGTAAATTAAATATCGATAATACATATAAGCAGGGATCAATGTGGGATGGTTTTATAAATGAACTGCCGGGTAGTTGGTAGTCCGGCCGGAAAATTGAAGGCATAGAGCCTGGGTGCGTTTTGAGGAAGAATAAATTTTCGAAAAATTCAAATGTATAGCTGACTTATGGTGGATTATATGAGAAAGCCAGGAGCCCTGGGCAAGTCAGCAAAATCTGTTGGTGGTCTGATTATTTGATTATATCCGGAGGAAGTTGATGGTTACGCTTTTGTCTAGATTGAATATCATGTACAGAATTGCTCTGATGGGACTGATGGGACTCGTTGGCGGTTTTTTTATAGGCGGCATGGGCGGCATGGATGCGGCCTTTATGCCTGCCGGCCCGCATCTGTTTATGTACAGCTGTATTATCGGCCTGCTGATAGTTGTGCTGTGGGTGCCTATTATTCTGAGCATAATGAGATCCGCAAAGGCCATACGGAGCGTTGAAGAAGCGCTTAATGCAATGAGCGGCGGAAATCTGGCGATAAATATTGACGCCAATGACACCGATTCAACCGCGCGCAGGATCGAAGAAACCGTCAACAAAACCATAAATTATTTTGCGGATGTCATCAATCAGATGGTTATGGCTATCAGCGGTGTCATTACCGGCTCTGACTCCATGCGGAAAAATGCCGATACGGCCCGTGAGAAAACACAGCTGCAGGCGGAACAGGCAAGCGCAGTTGCCGCCGCCGCCACGGAAATGACCAGCACAATAACCTCTATTTCGAATAACGCCTCCGCGGCCGCCAGCGCTTCGCAGGAAGCCCGGAAAATTGCCCAAAGCTGTCAGGCAATAGCTGAAAACGCTGTGCAGACCATTGCACATGTGCAAAATTCGACTATGGAACTGGCCGGTTTGGTAGAAAGATTGAGCGGCCGTACAAGTGAGATCGGCCAAATTGTAATTTTAATTAAAGATATAGCCGACCAGACAAACCTGCTCGCTCTGAACGCGGCGATCGAGGCGGCAAGGGCAGGCTCGCAGGGCAGGGGTTTTGCGGTGGTCGCTGATGAGGTGAGGAAGCTTGCCGAAAGGACCATACGGGCCACGGCTGAAATTTCAGATAAGATAGGCGCGGTGCAGGAAGATTCCCGGCTGACCTCGGATTCCATGAATATAGCCTCGGGGAGCGTTGACAAGGCGACCGGCCTTATGAGAGACCTGCGGGCGCCGCTTCAGGATATAGTCCAGGCCACGCATAATGTAAGCGATCAGGTTATGCAGATTGCCAGTGCGGTGGAACAGCAGTCCGCCACATCGGAAGATATTGCCAGAAACATCGAGGGCACTTCTCATATGGCGGAGGAAGTGGACGGCTATTCAAAGACAATTATCAGCGAAATAAATTCCCTCCTGAGCGTTATAGTAAGGCTTCGGGCCGTCGCCCTTAAATTCAATACCGGCAATGATGCCGTAATGCTGACGACCCTTAAAGATGGCCATAGGATCATGTATGGAAAGGTCAGAAACTGCGTTGTGAACGGGGAACGGACCGACCCTTCCATTATCCCTGCGGTTGAGGCCTGCAAGGTATGCGCATGGAACAGGAGCGGCGGGGAAAAATATCGTCATTCATCCAGCTTCGGCACAATGAAGGAATTGCACCTGCGCTATCATGATGTGGCGGTAAATGCCATCAGGGAGAGCAACGCGGGCAACAAGCAGAAAGCCGTTGATCTGCTTCAGAAACAGGAATATCTGTTGAATGAGATCTGTGACCTGCTCGATAAAATAGGGCAGGGCAGCTAACCGCTGGTATGTGCGGTGCGTGCGCGGCGGCAGTCATTAAAAAAGTGAAAACAATTATTTGCCGTCCGTTTGAAATGCGGAGTCCTTGGACTCATTAGCCAGAAATATATCCACGTTGTCCTGTGTGATCACGTCAATGCCCGTATCAATAATATGGGGTATCTGAACACCCAGAGATGCCTGCCATAACATCAGAACTGACATGGAGCCTTGCATTTTGGGAATGGTTGCCGAGGAGGATTCTATCACGCCTTCTTTAATTGCATCGAGTATGGGCTTGATCCCATCCATGCCTACCACTTTTACTTTGCCGGTCTTCCCGGCCTTTTTGATAGCGGCTGCTATACCTATCGGGCCGGAAGCATCGCAGCACAAGTAACCGCTCAGATCGGGATGCAATTGGAGAACCGCCGAAGCCTGTTTGCGGGCAGTCTCAATATCGTCTTTGTCAATGCCGCCATCTACAATAATTATACCGGGATACTTCCCCAATACAGCCATCTGGGCTTCGTATCTTTCTTTGTGGTTTGGCGCCGTGGGATATCCCTGCATCACAGCCACTTTGCCGGCGTACCCGATAAGCTTGGCGAGGCGCTCGGATGCAATGATCCCCTGCTCAGCAAAGTTATTGCCGATACTGGTGAAGCTGGCATCCGGCGAAGGTGAATCGAAAAGAACCACCGGGATAGCCTGCTCCCTGATGCCGTTTATCGCAATCATATGGCCCACCGCGTCAACTGGGTCTACAGCGATGCCGCCCGGGCGGCTTCCGGCTGCCTTTTCCAGGATCGCGTTCTGCTGGGCGGCATCGCAAATGGATGGCGGCATATAGTCAGCCACAATCTCGACCCCAAGCTCACGGCTTAGGATTTCGGCCTGCGCCTGCGCCCCTTTGTTCACCTCGTCGAACCATGGATGGGCGACTTTAGGTACAATGACGAATCGAAGTGGCGTTGTCATTTTTCGCGTCCTCCTCAGAATTAAGCGTAATCAGAATTAAGTGCAACGGGTAATGCGGATTCCGCATTTCATCCCCATGGCCAATAATAATATGCCCGGAGGCTTGAAAAAACTTTATGGCAGCGCCCAAATGATCTTTTTGTATTCATCTTCCGAAAAAAGCCGATGGGTCTCGGTCCGGACGTACCCGCCCTTCGCGATGGCCAGGACCATTTTGGCGACGGCCTCGTCGTCCGGGGCTTTTATTAAGAACATCGCGTCGGACTGGCTGCCAAGTATTCCATAGAAGGCCTTCATCTCTCCTCCCATGTCCCTGACTGTCTGCTTCGCGGCCTCGATTCTGGCGGGGCTGTCCTTTGTGTTCTGTATCCCCAAGGCGGTAAATCCAAAGTAGATCACATAGGTACGCATAATCGCGCCTCCTTTTTAGCCTTGTTATCAGTGCCTGCCTGGCTATCGGAAACAGGCAGAATGCGAATAATAAGACCAGCGCCAGCGGCCCCTCTTTTCGTCTTTTCCACTCTACTTGGACGTAAGCGTTTTCCAATAGGAAGCCTGTGAATGGATCGGCCTAATCACAACTTATCTGGCAAAAAGGAAACTGTCAATAGTGTGAATTCACAGCGGGCAAATACTCTCATATAATTTAAATATAGAGGACAGCAGCGTAATAACATCTTTGCAACCCGTCACCTTCGGAATTTCAATGGGGCACTCCATAAAAGTATGAACTGCGGAAATAACAGTAAAAGGATCCCTCAGGCAAGAAGAGGCGCACCATGAAGGCCGCGTGGGTGGTTGTTTTGTTTCTGGTGCTGTCAATTCCTGCCATGGCAGCGGATAGCGGTTCCGCGGCCAAAGCCAGGAGCGAGGCAAATACTGCGGAGATGCGTCTTCTTCTGAATTCCTTTGCAGCCCTTGGGGAAGGACATATAGCGAACGTCCTGAACGGCCTCAGGCTTATGTCGGCCACGGATGAAGCGCGGAGTGGAAAATGGGAAGAAATTAAACCTTTGCTGGCTGAATTCGCCAGGGGTGATATAAAAGCCGCCGCCGTATGGTTTGCCAGGCCCGACGGCTCCTACTACGCAGTCGGAAAAGATTTTACGGGGCTAAACCTGCGAGACCGGGGGTATTTCTCCGGCCTTATGGCGGGAAAGGAAGTCGCTGGCGATTTGGTCATCAGTAAATCCACCGGCCATCGGACAGCTATCGTGGCAGTCCCGGTGCGCAGAGGGGGCCGGGTTGTTGGGGCGCTGGGCGCGTCTCTTTCGGTTGGGGAGATAAGCAGAATGATCGAAGAAAAAATGGGCCTGCCGGAAAATATTATTTTTTACGCGCTCGATCGAAAGGGGCAGGCTTCCCTGCACAGGATATCAGCGCTTATCTTCGGTTATCCTTCCGACATGGGCAGCAAAAGTCTGGCGGAAACTGCCGGCGAGATGCTGGCCAAAAACAAGGGTGAAGTGACATATGATTTTTATGGCGAGCGGTCGGTTGTCTTCAAGAAATGCCCTCAGACCGGCTGGGTTTATGCGATCGGCATTGTTACCGGAAAGCCGGGGCAACCCGTGGAGGAGCTCCCTCCGATCCTGAATGAGTTCCAGAAGGAGATCATGACAGAGCTCAATAAAATGGATGGGGACCTTGCAAAAACCGCAAAGAGTCTTGCGGAAAAGGATTTTTTGAAAAAGTCCGGGACAAGAAAAATGCTTGCTGGTCTCTGCCGGTCTCATCCTTATGCAGTAGGCTGCGCCGTAGTCGACCGCGAGGGGAGAATGGTTTTGGTCGAGCCTAAGGGATATGCCGGATTCGCAGGCTGGGATATAAGCGCCCAGGAACAGGTAATGCGTCTTTGGAATTTGAAAAAACCTGTCCTTAGCAACGTTTTTAAGGCAGTCGAAGGTTTTGAAGCCGCTGATCTGCAATTCCCGATATTCTCTTCCCAGGGCGAATTCATGGGCTCGGTAAGCCTGCTTTTCAGGCCCGAATCCTTGTTTTCGCAAGTCCTTACCCCTGTCCTTCATGGGATGCCTGTGGAGGCATTCGCCATGCAGACGGACGGGAGAATTCTCTATGATGAAGATAAGAACGAGATAGGACATATGCTGTTTGCTGATCCGATGTACAAACCGTTTCCCCAACTCCTTGCTCTCGGGAGCCTGATATCCAGAGAAAAAACCGGGGCTGGCAGCTACGATTATATGCAAAAGGGTTCGGAAAAGGTGGTCAAGAAAGATGCGCACTGGATTACGATCGGCCTTCACGGTACAGAATGGCGTCTGGTGGTAATGCATGTCAGGGCAGGGCGTTCCATTTCTTCCGGCACATACCCTGAAGGCACTGGGACGTCTGATAATGCGCTCAGGACTCTGGCGGAAAATCCGGAACTGAAGAATGCCCTGTCCGGCAAAGATATTGCCAGCATCCAGAACATATTCAGGGAATTCTACTGGGCGCATGACGGGCTTTATTCCATACAGTGGATCGACCCCCAGGGAATAAACCGGTATGGATATCCCGAAGAAAACAGCCTGATCAATTCAGATATGAAAAACTCAAAGACGCCTTCGGCAAAGACAATGCTGCGGGCGCTTTCCGGTAAAAAAGAGAGTTCATTTGAAAGCCCCCTTATGGAGGGGAAAACAGGTTTTTTTTCATGGTCCCGGTATTTGAGAGGGAAGACTATCTTGGGATGATATATATAATCCGAATAAAGAGGCAGGGAGGGCGATCAGGATAAAGAAGTGACTCATAAACCCTCATCGCGCAATAGAGAGCGAATGCAAGAGCAAAAGGAGAAAACTCGTATGAGCGAACAGACAGCTACACTGGAAACGTCTTTACAGGACTTGTTGATCAAGAATGAAGTCGAAACGGCTGTGAGCATGCTGCAGGCGGTCTATGCGAAGCATAGCCAGGGGGAGATGACGCTTGATCAGGCGAAGCAGCTAGGCGCCAGCCTTCTGCGTGAGCTGCGTTACGGAGCTGACGGGTATTTCTGGGCGGACACTATGGTGGGGGTCAACGTTGTACTGTATGGGCGCAAGGATGTGGAAGGAAGAAACCGGCTTGAGGACAGGGACCCCAATGGAACTTTCTACGTCAAGGCATTCATGGAAAAAGCAAATGCCGGAGGCGGCTATATCGATTACCTTTTTCCGAAAATGGGGGAAACCATACCTCAAAACAAAAGGGCGTACGTGCTTCTGTTCAAACCCTTCGGCTGGGTAGTCGGCACCGGATACTATCACTGAAGGAAGTGCGGGCAGGAATGCCGCAGGCCTTTCGTTTCAGCGGGTTCGGGGGCGAAAAAAACCATTTCAAGGTGTACGTCCACGTTTTAAAGTGGAATGTTAATGGAATGTTACCGCGGGATAAACCGAAAGGCCAAAAAAGGGGGCCTTATGAAAATCCGTGTCCTGTCCGGCCTATTGTTTTTGTTTGTCCTTTCCGGATTGGCATATTCAAATGATTACAGCAGCGTCGTTCGGGTAAAGATCATTCTGAAGACCGGTAAGGCGGAAAATGGCCAGCCTATCCGGTATTTGAAAACGAAAGATCCGGAAATAACCGTTCTTGACGTTGTATTGCCGCCAGGGGCGGAGACGGGGTGGCATTTCCACCCGGTGCCGGTATATGCCTATGTATTATCCGGAGTGCTGGAAGTAAAAATGGAGAAAGGAAAATCACGTTTTTTTAAAGCAGGAGACGCGATCATCGAACCCTTAAATACGCCTCACGACGGCTTGAACACCGGCAAAATACCAGTTCATCTGATCGTTTTTTACACCGGTGAAGCGGGCAAGCCGTATGTGACCAGGCTGCAGGGACGTGATTCAATTAACGGGGGGGGATATGAAGGCCGGTAAAGCAACAGAGAAAGGAGACAAAGAAAAGCATCGGCATGTTTGATTATTCCGGCTCCAAAATTGATTTTTTTGACAAAGGAAGTATCATGACAACCCCATAGCTGACTATGATGTATTTTTGTGGAGAATGCAGATGGGGTATTTTTTGCTGCAAAGAAATCCTTCCTGTAATAGGGCGATTGACAGGGAATAAGACCACTGCTTAGACTAATTCACGCGGACTTCTTGCACGTCACGAACGGAGGGGACATTTCGATAAATATGAGCCGATTGCCTGCCCGAAAAGGAGCGGATTAATGCAAACTGGCTATAATGCTTCTTTCGATTTTTTGAGTGGCGGTCTGCCGGGAAGGAAGATAGGAACTATTTCATGAACTTCATTCATTTCCTGCGCGATAACCCCGCCATGGCATTCCTCCTGCTTCTGGGGCTCCTTATCGTGTCCAGTCCGTTTCTGGGTATGCTGTGTCGGGGGAAAAAGTCCGGGCGCAAGGTTAAGGGGCGTGTGGAAAAAGAACCGCCAACCACCCGCTTTATGGGAACGCAAATGGACTTGGCCATATTGTTTTTTGGATTATTGATGCTGCTGGCAGTGATAGCATGGGTAATAAAGGCGTTCTCATAGATTTTTTAGATTTTTTTGCTTGGCAAGGAGAGTCAGAATGAGAAGAGAATATCGCAGGTTTATCCCGGTCTTAACAATATTTTTTGTAGTCGTTTCAGTCGTTTGCTCTTATGCGGCGGCCAGCGCGGCTAAAAAGCAAGAGGTGGTAGCGGTTGGCATTATAAAAAAACAGGGAATCACGTCATATATGTATGGGACACACGTGTTGATCGATGCTAAAGGGCATACATTGTATGCCTTAAAAAGCGGCATCGACCTGGATAAGTACGAAAACAAGAAGGTAACGATCAAGGGTGATCTGATCAAAGGCTATCCCGCAGATAATGGGCCCGGCTATCTGAATGTAAGATCGGTTGAGCCGCCCCAAAAGAAATTTGAACGTGCACATTCAGGAGCCATATCAGAATGAGACACCTTGGAAATGTACTGGAAGAGGGCATGAATATCGCTGCTGTAATGATGAAAGGCACGCCCCGGATGCATTTATTTTGCTTATTGCCCGCGATGTTCGTGGGAAAGGCGTAGCCTTCCACCCTAACCCTAGTTACCAAATTTCTCCGCAAGTAAAATAATGGGACTAAACAGAGCGAGTCCGATTGAATAATTTTTTGAAACGAATGGAGGATTATTCCCTTGCCGCTGCCTTTGTACTTAAAAGGTTTAATGCCGAAGGGACGGTATATCACTTGAAGTACACAAAACAGGCCCTGCCACAACTTATCGTAATTGACTTCCCTCTTGTAAAAAATATTTAAAAAACACGTGGTTGCTAATGAGAGCTTTTAAAAAGGGAGATTCTTTAATATAAAGTTTACTTTTTTTACTAAATAATATAAATTAGAATTAATCATTGATTGGAATTAGCAGTTCTAGAAACCCCCGAGGGCTGGAGGGCAAAAAACATGGCAAAGGTAATATCGACAAAGGTAGAGGAAAAAACGGACGAAGTCCTAGAGGCTATGGCTGAGGAACTCAGTGTTTCAAAAAGCTGGATAATCAACCAGGCCCTTAAACAGTATATAAGCCGGTACGATGCTCAACTCTCGGATTTGCGCATTGCGTCTATAGGTGAAACCGTGGACCACGAGGACATAAAGAAGGAATATGGCCTATAGGATCCAATGGGACGTGCGGGCTTACAAGGAATTGAAGAAGCTCGACAACCAAAATGCTATCAGCATCCTTAATGCTGTGACCAGACTGGTTGATGATCCGTCAGCCGACTGCAAGCCCCTGGAAGGGAAATTTAAGAACAAATACAGGCTCCGTGTTGGTGACTACCGCGTCATTTACTGGATAAAAGAAGATGAAAATACGATTTTTATTATTGCCGTGAGGCATAGGAGAGAAGCGTATGACTGATTTTTAATCAGATCGATGGGGGTGTCGATTATTTGCCCGAAAGATCTATCTTTAAAATAATTCCTACCAGTTTCGGGCATCAAAATCTGGAAAATAGCCGCTTTAAGGAGTCGTTTTTTTATTTTAACCCCGCTCCCTTTATGGGATTTTTGCCTTGACGGGAATTTGATAAAAAAGGCAAAATTCCTGCGGGGGTAAGAATGCACACGCTAATCGCATTTGCCACGCAATGGGGCAGCAAATATGGTGGCATCAATAGCTTTAACCAGGATTTGCTGAGTGCATTTGGTGTTGCTTACAACTTGAATGCGCAAACTATCTGCGTTGTTGCAAGCGCCTCTCCAGAAGAAATCAAATCCGCCTGGGATGAGCATCATGTAAAATTGGTGGCTCTGCCTTACCCTCCGCAAGACAAACTGCTATCAGCCGTTCAGGCGCAGGCCGCCATTGATGAGCTAAAGCATCAAGGAATCAGTTTTGATCCGGTTCAAACGGTCTGGCTTGGGCACGACCTCATCAGTGGCGGGGCCGCTATTGAAGCCGCAAAGCTCGCTGGCGGACGGTCGGCCCTGATTCATCATATGAGTTATGATCAGTACGAGTCTTTTGCTGAAAACTCTCAAATCGCCTACGAAAAAAAACAGAGACAGGCCGCTCTTTTTAAACAGGCCGATATTATTTTTGCGGTTGGCCCTCTGCTAAGAGATGCTTTACGTGACCTCTTAACCGGATCAAGGCCGATTCATATGCTAATTCCGGGTCTGGCTGAAATAGAACCTCAAAGAGCCCCGCTGACTTTTACAGCATTTTTGAGCGGCAGACTTAGTAATGATGCGGCGCGCATTAAACAAGGCCAATTGGGTATTGCAGCTTTTGCGCGTGCCCATTATGAGGCGCTTGAAAACGGAATGCCAGAAAACCTGTGTGCAAATCCGAAGCTGGTCTTGAGGGGTGTGGATTTCGAAACAACAGCGGATAAATCTTCATTGGCAAGAGAATCGGATACTGAAACCGAGCTTAAAAAATTTGCAGAAGAATATGCACAGAGTGTTATCAATTTGCATGTCTTGCCATATACACAAGATCGGAAAATGCTGAATGCTGATTTGAGCGCCTCGAGTGTAGTCTTAATGCCTTCATGGCACGAAGGCTTTGGATTAGTAGCATGGGAAGCGATTGCAGCGGGTGTGCCACTGATCATTAGCAAGAATAGCGGGGTCTATCGTTTACTGGAAGAAACGCACCCCGGTGCAGGACCAGGGTGTGTATACATGATTCAAGTGCGAGGTGCGGTCTCCGAACCGTACTTTCATCAGGAAGACTTGAAGTCTGTAATATCTGCACTGAAAACGATTGCCAACAATCCCGACAAAGCCCGGCAACGCGCAAGTGAATTGAGAGGCATGTTTGAAAACTATACCTGGTCAGCTTGCGCTGAACAGGTGAACAAAGCCTTCGAATGGCAATTGCAAAAAGGCAGTATTTCAGTAGCTGCGCCGGGCTCTGTTGAACCAGTCCCAGATGATATGCCTCCGTCTTCAACTGATTCGCCTATTCAAATACCCTCGAAACGATGGAAAGCTGGAATCGGTATGGCCGATAGTCAGTTATTGCGCGCCGAAGAAGAAATGGTGCCCTTTGATCCAGCCAGGCAGCCGGATTTAGATATTTTGAACGAATGGATTGATGATAAGCAAAGGCCTCTGGCTATACGCTTGATTACGGGTGCAGGAGGACTTGGTAAAACGCGACTGGCATTGGAGCTGTGCCATCAACGTTTGGCCACCGGCTGGAAAGCTGGCATGTTGAAAACTGAACTGGAAGCCAAGGACATGTCTAATGGATGGCAAGTCTTGCAAAAACTAGATAAGCCGATTCTTATAGTTATTGATTATGCCGAAACTCGTCAATCAGTTCTGTTAGCACTGATCAAAGCTATGCCGCCACCGGAAAAATTAACCCAGCCAGTAAGAGTATTACTGCTTGCTCGTGATGGGGGGGAGTGGTGGGATAACCTGCCTAGTAAAGACAGAGAGTGCGAACTGCTTTTGAGCGGTTATGCTACTACGGGCCCTTTTTCTTTGCCTGCATTGCATAATACAGAGCAGGATAGAGAGCAGGCTTACAAACAGGCATTGCACTGCTTTGCTGAAGCTTTAGGCGTAACTGCTCCCGACATTACACCTAAGTTATCGGATGAACATTTCGGGCGGCCACTATATTTACAAATCGCGGCACTTTTGGCTCTTTATGGCGAAAGCCCAACATCTGCGGAGGGTCTGACCAAAGCACTTCTAAATCATGAGCGCCGATATTGGAGAGGATTACTTTCTAATGTTATCCCGGCTGAACCTGAGCAATATGCACAGCAATTATTGGCACTAGCTACCCTTGCAGGTGGATTTGCAAGACCCAAAGATGCTTCATCATATTGGAGCCAAGCATATGGGCAAAATCTTGGTGGGGCAGAATTTAATTCTCTGTTCAGGGCGCTCGCTCAGCTTTACCCAGGTAAGCAGGGTTTGCAAGCAGTACGGCCAGATCTTTTAGGAGAGGCTTTGGTATCGAATGCCCTGCTTCAACCCGAATCAGCAAACCTGCTTGATGCTGTCATGGGCAGTTCATCAACGCAGGTTATCCGCCGCAATGCGATGACTATACTTGCCCGTCTATCCAGTTACCGCATGGACTTGCATGAGTCCTTAGTGGAAGCTTTAGCGCGTAATTTTTCGAATTGTGCGCAGGATTTAGTTGCAGTGGCCATCGAAACCTCTGGTCTCATGCCAGCATTGGCTGAGATAGCATTTAATAGACTGACTCCTGATTACAAAAGCCGGGTTGCCGGTTTGTTGCGTCCCTTAATCCTCGAAGAATCGGTTCAGCTTGCAAGGTTGAATTGTTCCGTCGCCGGTTATTTGGCAGAAAAAGCACATAAGAAACAACTCAAAAAAAACAGTGTTGATCATCTTGCAGCTTATGCTGCTGCGTTGGGAAATTATTCTGTAACTTTGAGCCGTATCAGGCATGAGCAAACTGACTCTTGCGCTTTAGAAGCTCTTAAACTCTATGAACGATTAAACGGCATTGATCGTCAACGATTTGAGGCTGATTATGCCACCTCATTAAGCAACTACGCAGGTGATTTAAGGGAAGCCGGGCAAAGCGAGAGGGCGCTGGAGTATGCGCAGAAGTCTTTGGAGATCAGGGAACGACTTGCCCAGAAGAACGCTAATCGGTACGAACCTGATTATGCTGTGTCATTAAGCATCTACGCAATCCTTTTAAGCGCCCTGGGGCAAGATGAGAAGGCCTTAGAGTATACACAGAAGTCTTTGGAGATCATGGAACGACTGGCCCAGAAGAACCCTGACCGATACGAACCTGATTATGCCATGTCATTAAGCAACTACGCAAGTGAATTAATGCATATGGGGCAAAGTGAGCAGGGACTGAAGTATTCACAAACGGCTTTGGAGATTCGGGAACGTCTGGCGAAGAATATCCCTGACCGGCATGAACCTAATTATGCGCAGTCATTGGTCAATTATGCAGCCCTTTTGAGCGACTTGGGGCAAAGTGAAAAGGCGCTGGAGCACGCACAGAAGGCTTTGGAGATTATGGAACGACTGGCCCAGAAGAACCCTGACCGGTATGTACCTGCTTATGCTATGTCATTAAGCAATTACTCAGCCCTATTAAGCAACCTGGGGCAAAGCGAGAAGGTGCTGGAGCACGCACAGAAGGCTTTGGAGATTAGAGAACGACTGGCCCAGAAGAACCCTGACCGGCATGAACCTGATTATGCTACGTCATTAAGCAACTACTCAACGGATTTAAGTGATGTGGGGCAAAGCGAGAAGGCACTGAAGTATGCACAAAAGGCTTTGGAGATTCGGGAACGTCTGGCGAAGAATATCCCTAACCGGTATGAACCTGATTATGCTTTGACACTAGGCAACTATTCTATCAGGTTAATTGAGGCAGGCAAAAATGAGGAGGGGTTGAACAAGGCGCAGAAAGCTTTGGATATTCGTAAACGACTGGCACGAAAGAATCCCGCGCGGTTTAGTGAAGATATGTTTTCAAATATTTGTTCTGTATTCTTCCTTAAGTGGTTATATCAGCCGTCTTATGAGTATTCGGATTTAGAGGACTTGAGATCGATACCATCAACTATTTCGCAACGTCGCAGGCCACTTTTGTTGCTATACAGCAACTTTGTTCAGGCCTGTTTATCTGCGGATCAGGCCATTCGCACAGAGGCTTTTAATCAGGTATTATCCAATCGGGAAAATCTATCCGTAGTAGATAAAAAATTGGCGGAGGCTTATTGGTCATGCGCGGCTGCGTGGTGTGCTGTTTTCGCGCCAGACTTAGTTTCGGAATTAGATTGGAAGGCGAACTGGCAGGAATTTATTAACCAACGTCATGGATGGATGCCGCATTGGATGAAAGAGGTGGCCGAACGCCTAGGTTTTCAGTGGCCTTCCTAAAAATAAAAAAGGCAAACTGGTTTTGCCCAGTTTGCCCTGCCTGGAGGGACTCGAACCCTCAACCTCCAACTTCGTAAGAGAGGCGCTCTATCCAATTGAGCTACAGACGCGATTGCCTTAAAAATGCCGAAGGGGGGATTTGAACCCCCACGAGGTTTCCCCCACTAGACCCTGAACCTAGCGCGTCTGCCAGTTCCGCCACTTCGGCTAGGCATTATATTATCATCTTTCGGTTAGGCAGGTAAAGAGAGGCATTTCTTACCCCTTGTCTATATGGGGGCTGCGCCCCCATACCCTCTCAAAAAAGTCATTTAAGGAGCCAGCAAAGGGCCAATTCTTCCGTTTCGTGCGGCTGCTCCCAAAAGGATCAAAGGGGTGGAAGGGGGGCAGTCGCCCCCCCTTCTATTTTATCCGCCGAGTTTTGTCAGCCTGCGGCCTCCACGGCGGCCGTTTTTGCCGACTTTTTGGGCCTAAGCGTTATGCTTCCGCTCTTGTCGACATCCACTTCAACCAGATCGCCCTCTTTGAACGTCCGTTCAAGGAGTTTTGTCGCCAGGGGGTTCAACACCTCGCGCTGTATCGCCCTTTTGAGCGGCCTGGCGCCGTAGACCGGGTCAAAGCCGATCTCGGCCAGCTTCTTTTTTGCCCTGTCGGTGAGGACCAGATCCAGCCCCTTGCCCGTCAGGTAACGCTTCATCAGGTTTCCCTGTATTTCCACTATCTGCCTGAGCAGCTCTTCCGTAAGCGGGTTAAAGATTATGATCTCGTCGATCCTGTTTAAGAACTCGGGCTTGAAGTTGGCCTTCAAATCCTGGAGGATTTTGTTCTTAAGGTCCTCCTCGTTTTCGCCAGGGGGGCCCCAATAAACGCGCGGCCTCTTCCTGCGTTCCTCCAGCAGTTCCTGTATATGGACGCTGCCTATGTTGGAGGTGAGGATTATAACCGTGTTCCTGAAGTCAACCACGCGCCCGTGGCCATCGGTAAGCCGTCCGTCATCCAGTATCTGCAGAAGAAGGTTGAAGACCTCGGGATGGGCCTTTTCTATCTCGTCAAAAAGCAGCACTGAATAAGGTTTCCTGCGCACCGCTTCAGTTAGCTGCCCCCCTTCTTCATATCCCACATAGCCTGGCGGCGCCCCTATAAGACGTGACACCGTGTGCCGCTCCTGGTATTCGGACATGTCTATGCGCACCATGGAGCTTTCATCATCGAAGAGAAATTCGGCCAGCGCCTTGGCCAGCTCCGTTTTGCCTACGCCGGTGGGGCCAAGGAATATGAATGAGCCTATAGGCCGGTTGGGGTCCTGCACGCCGGCCCTTGCCCTTCTTATTGCGTTTGAGATAGCGGCAATGGCCTCGTCCTGCCCTACCACGCGCATGCGGAGGCGCTCCTCCATTTTGAGAAGTTTTTGCACCTCCGTCTCAAGCATCCTGGAGACCGGGATGCCAGTCCACTTGGAGATGACCTGTGCCACATCCTCCTCGTCCACCACTTCCTTGAGCATCTTCCTTTTGATCTGCACCTGGGCAAGTTTTTTAGTTTCGGAATCAAGCTGTTTCGCAAGTTCAAGCAGCGTGCCGTATTTGAGCTCCGCCGCCCGCCCCAGATTGCCCTCGCGTTCGGCCCGCTCGGCCTCGATGCGCCTTGTCTCCATCTCTTCCTTTATATCCCGTATCCTGGAGATGACCTCCTTTTCGCTCATCCACTGAGAGCGCAGGCTGTCCTTGCGTTCAGAAAGCTCGGCTATCTCGCGCTGTATGCCTTCCAGCCGCTTTATGGACTCATCCGAACCGTCTTTGAGCATTCCCTGCTTCTCTATCTCCAGTTGCCTGATCTTGCGTTCCACCTCATCCAGTTCCACAGGCATGCTGTCTATCTCCATGCGGAGTTTAGAGGCGGCCTCGTCTATAAGGTCTATTGCCTTGTCGGGTAGGAATCTGTCCGTAATGTACCTGTCCGAGAGCACGGCTGCGGCAACCAGAGCCTGGTCCTTTATTTTCACGCCATGGTGCACTTCATAGCGCTCCTTCAGGCCGCGCAGGATGGAAATGGTGTCCTCCGCGGTGGGCTCCTTGACCAGGATGGGCTGGAACCTCCTTTCAAGGGCGGGGTCTTTCTCTATGTATTTCCGGTATTCGTTTACCGTGGTGGCTCCTATGCACCGCAGCTCGCCCCTTGCAAGCGCCGGCTTTAACATGTTGGAGGCGTCCATCGCGCCCTCTGCCGCACCGGCCCCTACGATGGTATGCATCTCATCTATAAAGAGGATGACCTTTCCGCTGGCTTGCTCTACCTCCTTGAGCACCGCCTTCAGCCTCTCCTCGAACTCCCCCCTGTACTTTGCCCCGGCGATAAGAGCGCCCATGTCCAGGGCCACCGTCTTTTTGTGCCTCAGCGTCTCGGGCACGTCACCCTGGACTATGCGCTGCGCCAGTCCGTCCACTATGGCGGTCTTGCCCACTCCGGGGTCGCCGATGAGCACCGGGTTGTTCTTGGTCCTCCTTGAAAGCACCTGTATCAGGCGGCGTATCTCCTCATCCCTTCCTATCACGGGGTCCAGTTTGCCTTTTTTTGCAAGCTCTGTGAGGTCCCTGCCGTAGCGGGCCAGCGCCTGGTATTTGTCTTCCGGGTTCTGGTCAGTCACCTTCTGGGTGCCCCTTATCTCCTGCATGGAGGCAAGTATCATGTCCGGGGTGGCGCCCCTGCCGGCCAGCGCCTGCGCCCCCGGGCCCCCTTCCATGGCGATTGCGTACAGCAGGTGCTCCACGCTCACGAATTCATCCGTTAGATGGGTTGCCTGCTGCATGGCCTTCTCCATTACGTCTTTAAGCCTGGCCGAAGCGTAGAACTGCCCAAGCGGAGTGGAGCCGGAGGCCTTGGGGAACTTGTCGATTATCTTTTCGACATCTGCTTCGAGCCCCCCGGTTTCTACGCCCATCCGGCCCAGTATCTGAACTGCAAGGCCTTCGCCGTCCCTGAGCAGGGCCAGCAAGAGGTGCTCGGGCTGAAGTTCCTGGTTGCCTTTGCCCTCCGCAATCCTCTGGCTTTCGGCCATCGCCTCCTGTGATTTGTAAGTTAATTTGTCCAATCTCATGGTCCTCTTGCCTCCTGCCTTTTAAAAAATCCTGATCATGCTTTTTTTCTTTTCTTTTACTTTTCATCGCGGGGGCTTTTTTCCCCCGAAAACATCTGCCTGATCCTTTTTTCAAAGTCGCCGCGGAACTCGTTTTCAAGGTGTTCCATCATCTGCAGCATCTCATTTTGCAGCCCCTCGATCCGCTCCCTCATCCGCAAAATGATCTCCACGCCAGCCTTGTTCACTCCCATTTCCCGCGTGAGCCTCAGGACCATTCCGATGCGCTCCACGTCGCTTTCCGAATAAAGCCTCTGCTTGTTGGTCCTGGTCGGGTGGACGAAGCCTTGCCGCTCATACATCCGCAGGGTCTGTGGATGCACATGGAGCATACGGGCCACGACGCTTATCATATAAAGAGGCTGTTCCTTCTCCCTTTTCATCTCAGTGCAAAATGTCCTTGCGGGGATTTTCTCCGTATGCCGCCTCAAGCTCGGACAGCGCCGCCTTTGCGCGCTCACCTATGTCTCTGGGCAAAACTATGTTGATGTCCACATAAAGATTGCCTCTGCCGCCCTTTGGAGAGGAAAACCCCTTGCCTTTTAATTTGAACCGCTGTCCGCCGCGCGTGCCTGCAGGCAGCTTCATGATCGCTTTTCCGTCCGGGGTGGGCACCTCTATCTTTGCTCCCAAGGCGGCCTCTCCTATGGTAACGGGCACCTCCAGGTAAACGTTGTCCGCCTCTCTTTTAAAAAAAGGATGGGGCTGCACCTTGATTTTTATCCGGAGGTCGCCTGCGGACCCGCCGTCAACACCAGCGTTGCCAAGCCCCCTTAACCGCAGCATGGAACCGTTGTCCACTCCGGCCGGTATCTTTACTGAAACCGTTTCCGTTGTTATCTTTTTGCCGGCGCCCCTGCAGGAAGGGCAGACCTTTACCGCCTTCTGGCCGGTGCCGCCGCAGTCCGGGCAAGCCTGCAAAGTGCTGAAAAATCCCCTTTTTGACTGAAGTTTTCCGGTCCCTTTGCACCTGGGGCATTTGCTTACCTCGGAGGCCCCTACACCTCCGCACTGGGGGCAGACGGCCTCCCTGTTGATGGATACCTGCCTTGTCGTGCCGCCGAACGCCTCCTTAAAGGTCACATCCATTTCTGTATAGAGGTCCGCACCCTTCCGGGGAACGCCCCTCTGCCGCGCCGTGCCGCCAAAAAGCTCAGAAAATATGTCGCCGAAACCGAAATCGTACTCCGCGCCCCCTGTCCCGTAGCCGGTCCCGAAACCCCCGTAACCGGGTTGCCCCGCACCAGCCCATTCGCCGGCCCCAGGCCATTCGAATTTCTCAGGCCCGCGGTCGTACTGCTCCTTTTTCTTCGGATCGCTCAGTACGGCATAGGCCTCGTTGATCTCCTTGAATTTCTCCTCAGAGGCCTTGTCGCCGGGGTTCAGGTCAGGGTGATACTTCCTGGCAAGTTTGCGGTATGCCGCTTTTATCTCATCGGCAGTGGCTTTTCTTTCTACTCCCAATATCCCGTAAAAATCCTTCGCAGCCGCCATTTCGATTTTTTTCTTTGCCTGTCCTGTCTTTGCCTGTTTTGGTTCCGCCCGAATTTGCTTTCCCTGTTTTTTAATATATTATCTTTAGCCGGATCGTGTCAAGTATTATCATGCCATAAAAGTAAACATACTTTATATGTGAATTGTAGCACCCCCGTAAGGGCTGTCAACAGGAATTAATGTTATCCTACTGTATGGATATATCATCAAGACAGGCGGGCGGCATGTTGATCTACGGGGTAAACCCGGTTATGGAGGCGCTCCGGGCAGGGGCCGTTACAAAGATATTTGTTTCGGCAAAGAGGGAGGACATCCCGCACATCTTAAGCCTTGCCAGGGAACGCGGCGTTCCTGTGGACAGGGTGGCCCCTTCTTTTTTTGAGGCCCTTCCAAAGGGCCACCAGTCCGTAGCCGCTAAGGTGCGCGAAAAATCCTTTATGGGCACCGGGGAGATGCTTGAGGCCGCCGCCAAGGTTGGCGAGCCGCCGCTTCTGGTGGCGCTGGACGGCGTGGAGGACCCCAGGAACCTGGGCGCGATCATGCGAAGCGCGCTTGCGCTAGGCGCCCATGGTATAATAATAGGGAAACACCGCCAGTCCGGGCTTACCCCAGAGGCATTCAAGGCGTCAGCCGGTGCTGCCTGGAGCCTTCCAGTTTCGAGGGAGGCCAACATCAAGTACGCCCTTGATATGCTTAAGGAAAATGGGCTTGTGGTCGCCGGGACCGCCGCTGGCGTTGGCGTGGCCCCTTGGGAGGCAGACTTGAGGGTGCCGCTTGTATTGGTTCTTGGAGGCGAGGGGGCGGGGCTCAGGCGGGTGGTCACTGAGAGGTGTGATTACCTCTTAAGCGTACCGGTGCGGGGCGTTGAATCCCTGAATGTGTCCGTGAGCGCAGGGATATTCCTTTCAGAGGTTTTGCGGCAAAGAAGCAGCAAAAAGAAGTAAAAGACTTAAAAACCTGAAATTTTGTCCTAACCAAGAAAAATCACTTGAATTTAAAGATTGACAGGAATATAATATATTCCCTATATTAATAGGTTGATAAAAAAGGGGAGATTTGCGCTCCAAGGGCCAGGTAGCCACCGTAGCTCAGTAGGTAGAGCAGCTGATTTGTAATCAGCGGGTCGGGGGTTCGATTCCCTTCGGTGGCTCCAAGAAGGGCTGTATAGGAGAGGTTCCCGAGTGGCTAAAGGGGACGGGCTGTAAACCCGTTGGCGTAGCCTACGGAGGTTCGAATCCTCCCCTCTCCACTGGTTTCTTGGCGGTTATTTGGGTTGGTGTGCATGTGCCTGGAGGGTTTTTCTCAGGTGCCGGTCTCTTTTTTTGAAGCGGCTTTTTTATTTTTAACTTGAAGCGGGAGTAGCTCAGTGGTAGAGCGTCAGCCTTCCAAGCTGAGGGTCGCGGGTTCGAATCCCGTTTCCCGCTCCATTTCAAGGGCGAGTGGGCAGACATTTTCCATTTTTTGGGCAGGCGAAGGTCGGTGATGCCCATGTAGCTCAGTCGGCAGAGCACATCCTTGGTAAGGATGAGGTCACCGGTTCGATCCCGGTCATGGGCTTTTTGATGAATGGAAATTCGCATGGTTTTTTTGATTTTTGATTGAATGGATTTTTCTTTTTTTGAGAGATCTATATAGGAGGGCATGATAAATGGCTAAGGCGAAATTTGAGAGAGTAAAGCCCCATGCGAACATAGGGACGATCGGGCATGTGGACCATGGGAAGACGACCCTTACGGCGGCGATCACGAAGGTGATGGG
>JAKBYX010000020.1 GCA_021840255.1 Nitrospirota bacterium
TGGAAAATCCCTTGAAATGGGAAGAGGACGAAGAAAATCCTAATCGTATTAACCGATAAACCAGGGCGGCGCAAAATTTTTTTGTAGGGGCGGGGTTTCCCCGCCCGGAAGCAAAGCCAAAGTGAAAATCCAATTAAAATAGAACAACTGTCCCCTACTCTCTCTCAATAATCTGTTGCTACTTTTTTGTGGGATGTGTCCCGCTTTCATTACAACAGCCCGTCAAGACCTGACACCAGACTTTTGAATGTGACACCAGACTTTTGAATGGGAAGACCAGATCGAGGCCACCAGAAAAAAATGTGCGAAAGATTCTTGACACTACCAAAGGATGTGGTATTATCCCGGATATTCTGCTCGCAAAATACTATTCAGCTAAAAAATCGAAAAAGCACTATTATTTTTTTGCCAATTTAGTAAGCCTTGATATAGCTCGCTTGTATGAAAATAAGCCTCTTCATAGGATAACCGCAAACTTCTCTCGATTTCTTCTGCTTTTAGAGCAGATGAGCTGTGTGATCCCAACATTTTTTGGAATCCTATTACTAGCAAATGTACTATATCGTGTCCGCAACAAACATGCCATAAATCATCGTGCTTAGAGCAAAGCTTTTCGAGAGCATCTTGAATATCTTTGACTTTAAGTGATGATTTCGAAGAATGATTAATCACAGTTTTTATCATTTTTAATATATCGAGCTGCAGAGTATTCTTGTCCACAAACTTGCTGAAAACCAAATCCTCGAAATCAAGAGCAAGCTTCTCTTTTAAGGAATACCATCGCAAGCAGCCCATGGATTTTATTCTCTGAAGAATTTCCATTCGTAAATTTGAGCCAGCGCCAACAAATGTTTTTATTTTCCCTTTGGATCCATAGATGCTCCTTCATTTTTGAGGGCCTTTTAGCTCTACAGTTAAATCCCACCTATCATGAATGATCTGAGGTGAATGCGTAGCAATTAAAACGTCAAATCCAGCGAGATCAATTATATCTTTTAGATCCTTAAGAAATTGTTGCTGCCAGACAACATGCAATGATAGCTCGGGCTCATCAATAAGAATTAAAGTATTTCGAGATACTTTGAAGAGCAATTCGTAAAGTAAAACTAATTCATGCTGCTCTCCAGAAGATAGACCCGAGGGTTGCAAAATATCACCATCTTCATTTCTAAATATGAAACCTTCTTTCTTATCGATGCTCAATTTTTTATAAAGAAATCTACTATTGATAATTTTTATGAGAAGATCTATTTTATTAGTCAATTCATCGAAGACACTTAATTTTTTGCCAACATCTTCAATGTAAACAGAAAGGACATTCCTATTAGTTTCGGTAATCTTTTGTAATTCTTGAAAATCTATTTCTTTTTCCTTATCCAAAAGGCCAGCAGCCATTAGTCGAGACCTCTTATCCTCGAGTGCTGCAAGTTTGGTTCGCAACTGTTCCAATGTTATATTTGACGAAGCGCTTTTAACCAATCGTGTAGGAAAAGTTCTATCCAATGATTGGGACAAGGTAGCATATTCAGCAAGTTTAGTTTGAATCGCACTAGCAAGTTCTTCTGAATAATTAACGACAGAAGGAACCATTGCGGGATTTTCAAAATCACGATGACGTCTTGAGTATGAAAAAGTTAACAATCGCTGCGTTTCTATAAACCGGACAGGAATAGCCTTTCTTATTTCACTTAACCATTCAGGTTCAGCCTTCTCCTTCTCCTTAAGCAGCGGCAGGGGCAATTGATTGCTAAATCTGTCTAAAACTTCATCTAGTGTAAGCTTTTCCTGCGTTGGCATGAACAGCCAAGTTTCGGTGCCAATTCTTTCAAGCCCATTTATTTCTCTGTCAATTATTGATAAGGGAAAATGAATTTCTCTACGACTCGTTTTTTTTACAGTGTAAGATAAGACTTTGCTCCGGGGGCGGCTTAACTCGAAAACCAGTTCTTGTTTCATGATTCGTTTAGGATCATTTATGTCAGATTCTGCACGTTGATTACTTTTATGGACTGTCAGTTTGCTTCTATCATCAAACTCTATCCTTAATTCTTTAAACGGTATTTGACGAAGATCTCTATAATGCGCATTGAAAATAGCATTTAGCATTTTTAGTAGTACAGTTTTTCCGACCCCATTTGGCCCATACATAATGGTTATTCGGTCGGCCAACTTGAATGGAATCTTGTGATCAAAAAGGCCAAAAAGTTTATTAACTATAATTTCCTTTATTCTCATAAAGCCTCCTTCACTGCTCATAGGTGAAAGCCGTACGGTAGCAGGTCTTTACGTGTAATATAGTTCAGCTTGCCAAGCACGCCTAATTGCCCCACTTGGGTTAAGACTTCCAGTTGTACTCTGCGGAATTATAACAGATTCGAAATGTGTGTGGTACGACTAGCATTATAGTAGCTGGCGCATTCAGTCAAATCCGCGGGTTTGAAGGGGGAACTTCGCAGCCAGGCCTCAAGCCTTGGGTGCGCCTGTCTTTAAATGCGGGCTTACGGATTCATTTGAAACGCTTGCTGCAAAGGGGCGGCTTTTTCGAACAGCCTCTACAGGTCCTCGAAATGTGACAGCTTCTTGAACTCCCTGAAGCGCGTCTCTATCTCCTTGTAATCGAGGCTTGAAATGCCTCCCAGGCTGAAATCCTCCACCGCGAAGGAGGCCATGCAGCTTCCCATCACGAGGGCCTTTCTCAGGTTCCCATCAGACCAGTCCATGGTGCTTGCCACATATCCCATGAAGCCGCCGGCGAAGGTGTCGCCCGCGCCAGTGGGGTCGAAGACCGCCTCCAGCGGATAGGCAGGGGCCGAAAAAATACTGCCCCCATTAAACATGAGCACCCCGTATTCGCCCCTCTTTACTATGAGCGTTTTTGGCCCCATGGACAATATCTTTCTGGCGGCCTTTACGAGGTTGGGCTCCCCGGCAAGCTCCCTGGTCTCCGCATCGTTTATGGTAAGGATGTCCACAAGCTTGAGCGTCTCCAGCAGTTCCGGTTTTTTGCTTTCTATCCAGAAATTCATGGTGTCCGCCGCCACAAGCCTGGGGTTTCTGACCTGCCCCAGCACGCTTTTTTGCAGCTCCGGGTCTATATTGGCCAAAAAGACGATCTCCGAGTCCCGGTACTGTTCCGGCAGCTCCGGTTTGAAGGTCTCAAACACATTAAGCTCGGTCCTCAGCGTATTGGCCTTGTTCAGGTCGAAATCGTAAAACCCCTCCCACCTGAACGTCTTGCCCGGAACGCGGCTCAGGCCGCTTAAGTCCACCCGCTTTGTCTTTAGAAAATTTATATGTTTTTCAGGGAAGTCCTGGCCCACAACGGCAACCACCCGCACATCGGTAAAATAGCTGGCCCCCGTGGAAAAGTACGTCGCGGAGCCTCCAAGGGCTTCATCCACCTTGCCAAACGGGGTCTTTACCGTATCAAGCGCCACCGAGCCCACTACCAGTATTCCCATCTGAAAACACCTCGCCTCTGAAGTTTTTGCTAAAAATGCAAAAAAAGCAACGGACCTACGATTATATCACTTTTTGTTTTTAAACGGGATTGCGCCCGGTTGGTTATGGCCGGGCTCCGATCTTAAAATGAGGGACAGACGGGAGAGGTCTTCGCCCCCGATGACGCTCGATCCACCATTGGGCGGCTTGGCTTTTTTAACCCTTCTTTTCTTTTTCCCGGCATGCGGGGCACAGGCCGAACAGGTCCATCTGGTGCCCGGTGAGGGCGTAACCGTGTTTGCGGGCGAGTTTTTCCTGAAGGGCTTCTATCTCCGCATCCACCACTTCTATTGCCTTCCCGCAGCCAAGGCAGATGAGGTGGTCATGGTGCGCGTGGCCGTATTTATGCTCGTACCTCGTCAGCCCGTCGCCCAGGTCGACCTGCCTTGCAAGGTCCGCCTCCTTCATGAGCCGGAGCATCCTGTAAACGGTTGCCCGGCCTACCGTCCTGTCCTTGGCCTTGACCAGGCCGTAGAGCTCCTCCGGGGAGAGATGGCCTTCCTTTTTGAGAAATATGTCCAGGATGAGGCCGCGCTGGCGGGTCATCCTGAACCCGCAGGCGGCTACATGCTCCTCGAAGATCTGGCGCTCCGTCTTGTCCCTGGCGGCTTCAGCTTCCGCCTTTTGCCTCCCGGAGCTCCCCGGAACTTTCACTTTTTCTTTTTCTTTCTTGGATATATCTGATCCCATGGAAGAGAAATTTTAAAAGACGGGCTTTCCCCCTGTCAATTCTGAATTTTATTTTTTATTTTTTATCCGGCATGGGCCCACCACACGCCCACAAAGACGGCCAGCATGCTGAGCCCCAGTACAAACCAGTGGAAAACGCTTAGTATGGCAAACACTTTCTTCGCGTCGAACTTCTCCGGCGCACCGAACAGTTTTTTGAATATCCGCTTTTCAAAAATGAGCACGAGCAGGTAGAAAGCCCACGCGATGAACATGAGGGTGATGCCAAGGCCCTGCCTTGTGAACATGAGGGACTGAAGCCTGGTGGCATAAAGCAGGAGAAACCCGGTGATACCCGTAAGCGCCACATAGATCCTCGCATGCCTTGCAAACCGGTGCTCGACCCCCTGGAAAAGCATTATCGCCTCAAAGGAATTGGTCATCCTCGCTATAAGGGGAAAGATGATTATGGTAACGAACCCCACCCCGCCGATCCAGAGAACCACGGTGGCCACATGCAGCGCCGCAAGCAACGGAATTAACATATTGCCTTAAAAACCCCCTTCCCGCCCGGTTTTTTTATTATTGTTTTTTTCAAAAAAAATCAAAAAATCTATTCATGCTCCGGATGCCCCTCCGCCTCCTCTTTCAGCTCGCAGTATATCCCTTTGTCCTCGCATTCGCTGCACTGGAACTCCAGCGTGGCGTGGTCTATGCCCATCTCCGCAAGCTTCTGTTTAAGGCGGGCGCTCAGCTCCTGCACATGACTTATTTTTTCATCGTGTACCCATATGTGGGCGGTAAACATCACCTGCCCTTTCGTAATGGCCCAAAGGTGCACGTCGTGCACGCCCATGACACCGGGGAACGCGCATATCTCCCTTGCGACCGCCTCCACGTTAAAACCCTTGGGCGCAAGCTCCAGAAAGACATGGGCGGCCTCCATCACCACCCTCAACCCACCCACAAGGATGATGACCCCGATCACCGCGCTTGCCAGAGGATCCGCGTAGCGCCACCCCGTAAATATTATCACAACGGCGGCCACAATAACGCCAAAGGAAGAAAGGGCGTCCCCCACCACGTGCAGCCAGGCGCTTTTTATGTTGAGGTCCCTGTGCCCGTGACTGAGTATGAGCACCATGGAGAGGTTCGCGGCAAACCCCAGGGTGGCCATGCCTGCCATAAGCCCGGTGTTTATAACCGGCGGCGCGGAGAACCGTTTTATGGCCTCCCCGAATATGACAAAAGAGATAACGAACAGACTGCCCCCGTTTACAAGGGCGGCAAGAAGACCCACCCGCTGGTATCCAAAGGTGGCCCTCCTGTCCGGGGACCATCTGCTTATACGGGCGGCTATAAGGCTAAGGCCTAGGGCGAAGGAGTCTGTAAACATGTGGCCTGCGTCGCTGAGCAGGGCAAGGCTGTTGGCGAAATACCCCCCCGCGCCCTCCCCGAGCATTACGATAAGCGTTATCGCAAGGCTCAGGGCAAGTCTCTGTTCGGTGCCATGATGATGGTCATGCACATGCCCGTTTGCCGGCATGCCTTTATGATATCATGAGGGCGGGGAAAAACCCGCACCCTGGGGATTCTTTTCGCTGACAATTCCGGAATACCTGATATGATTATTTAACTTTTCTTTCTTTTCAAACAAAGCGCCAAAAAATCAAAAAGTTAAAAAGTCAAATTATGGCTTGACATCTGCCATGGGGCATAAATTATAATCCTGTTATCGAATGACGTTATCAGGTATCGATATAAGGAAGTTCTTCCTGGGCTTCATCAGGATACACGTGCTGCACCACGCGGCAAAGGAGCCCGTTTACGGCCTTTGGCTGATAGAGGAGCTCGCCCACCACGGCTATAAACTGAGCCCCGGCACGCTGTACCCGGTGCTGCATGCGCTTGAGGCCGAGGGCCATTTAAGATCAAAAAAGGAGCTGCACGGCGGCAAGGTGAGGAAATATTACAGAATCACGCCCAAAGGGGCCAGGATGCTTGCGGAATCGAAAGAGCGCATAATGGCGCTTGTACAGGAGGTCATGGAATGACCTCCTGTTCTATTTTATTGAGAGGATAAAGGCCATGCGAAAACCGTTTTCTGTTACCGCAACAAGTTTTTTGTTTTTCTTTTCCTTTTTACTGGGTCTGCTGGTGCTGTTCGGGCAGATGCGGGCCTGGGCCGGGCCTCCTTTTTTTACTGATGACCCTGAACCCGTCGAGTACAAACATTGGGAAGTCTACATAGCCTCCCAGTGGGCCCGCGACAGGGACCACAACGTTGCTGGCACAATGCCGCACTTCGAGGTCAATTACGGCGTGGTGCCGGACGTCCAGCTCCACCTGCTTGTGCCGATGGCCTACAATGCGCCAAATGACAGCTCCGCTCAGTACGGCCTGGGCAACCTGGAGCTGGGCGTGAAATACCGCTTCATCCACGAGGATGAAAAAGGCTGGAGGCCGCAAGTGGGCATCTTTCCCCTTATCCATCTGCCCACGCACACCTCGCCCGGCCTGGATGAGCCCAACGCGAACCTGTATCTGCCGGTCTGGATACAGAAGAGCCGTGGGCCATGGACCACGTATGGCGGCGGCGGCGTAGAGTACCACCCCGGCGACGGCAATAAGAGCTTCCTGTTCGGGGGGTGGCTGCTACAGCGCGACCTTTCCGAAAAGCTGACCCTCGGGGCAGAGATATTCAGCCTGGGGCCGAAGGCGGAGGGGGAAAGCGATGAGACCCTGGTGAACGTGGGCGGTTATTACAACTTAAGCGATGAGCACCACATACTGTTTTCCGTGGGGAAGGACATCCACGGCCCCAACGAGATACTTGGCTACTTTGCCTACCAGTGGACGTTCGGGCCCGGAGAGAAGTGGTTGCTTTTCCCGGTACGCGAGATGATGTACAGGCATTAGGAGGGCGGCCCGGTTTTTGGGCCTGCCCATGTAATAACCGTAAAACAGGCTTTTAAAGAGGAGGGTGCAGTATGAGAAGGAAGTTGCTGACGGCAGTTGTCATGGCTAGCTTCGTACTGGCGGCGTCATGGGCGCTTGCGGGACCGCCGCATTGGCTCAAGGGCACGACGGACCAGAAGTTCTCCACATTGGAAAAGATCCAGGAGGCCCTTGGCTCGGTGATGATGGAGTACAACTACCGCATGACCACCATGTACTATGCCGCAAAAGGCGGTAATTGGGGGCTTGCCGACTACCAGCTTAAGGAGGCCAGGGAGATACAGGAGGTGGGCGAGACGACCCGCCCGCAGTTTGCAGGCGCCCTGAAGGCATTTGAACAGACCTACCTGGACAAGGTTGCCGCCTCGGTAAAGGAGAAGAACTTCTCCAAATTCAAAAAGGCTTTTACGGAAATGACGAAGGGCTGCAACGAATGCCACGCAAATGAGGGATATCCCTTCATACATTATGTGCTGCCAAAACATCCCGTTGCCGCTCTGAAATATAAGCCTTAGACTTCCGCGCCTTAAAACGGGCAGACAAAGAAAAAGAAAATTTCCTTGCCTGCCCGCTTTTTCTTTTTAAACACCGCAAAGTAGAACGACCACCCTCTTTTCTCCTGCTAAGATATCTAAAAAAGGAGGAATAATGAACATGAAAGCCAAGGGCCATAAGAGGTGCGGAAATGTCGCGGCACGTTTTTTGTCTCTTCCTGCCGTTCTGTACGTTTTTTTGTTTTTGCTTTTGCTTTTGTTCTTTCAGGCGTCCGCTCTGGCGGTCACGGGCAGGACCGTGGCAATAAGCCCGGGCAACACTCACGAGGATTGCGGTGCAGTGGCTCCTGGGCAGACGCTTCACTATTCATTCACCAGCACCGCGCCGGTGGCCTTCAGTATCCACTACCATAAGTATCCAAAGGAAGAAATGGTCATCGTTATGAAAAGGAAGCAGACCCGTAAACTCGAGGGCGTGTACTCGCCCATGGCAACGCATGAGTACTGCCTCATGTGGGCCAATACACAGCGCACTCCCGTGATCGTCAAATATACGAAATACGTTAGCGGCAAATAAGCTTTTACCTTTTAAATGAAGAGGCCGGGAGGAAGAAAATTTTTTCTTCCTCCCGGCCTCTTTTGCCGTATAACTCTAAGTGATCCCTGTTCTAGTGCAGAAGGGGCACTATGAGAAGGGCCACGATGTTCACGACCTTTATCATCGGGTTTATGGCCGGGCCCGCGGTGTCCTTGTAGGGATCGCCAACGGTGTCGCCGGTAACGGCAGCCTTATGCGCGTCGGATTTCTTTCCGCCGTAGGCGCCATCCTCGATGAACTTCTTGGCGTTATCCCATGCGCCGCCGCCGCTGGTCATCGCGATGGCCTGGAACAGACCGGTGATGATCGCGCCGATGAGCATGCCGCCAAGGGCCTCTTTGCCCAGGATGATACCAACCAGAACGGGAGACACAACCGGGATGAGCGCGGGCAGCATCATCTGCCTGATTGCAGACTTGGTGACGATGTCAACGCACTTGCCGTACTGGGGCCTTCCCGTGCCTTCCATGATGCCCTTTATCTCACGGAACTGCCGCCTGACCTCATCGACAACGCCGCCAGCCGCCTTGCCCACGGCTTCCATCAGGAGGGCGCCAAAGTAGTAGGGCAGCAGGCCGCCTATGAAGAGGCCGACAAGCACTTTCGGATTTGAAAGATCAAAGGCCATGCCGCCGGTAAGGCCGCTGGCAGCGGTCCTTGAATACTCCGCGAAGAGGACCAGTGCGGCCAGTGCCGCGGAACCTATTGCATAACCCTTCGTTACTGCCTTTGTGGTGTTGCCGACTGAGTCCAGCGGGTCGGTTATATTACGGACTTCCTCCGGGAGCTCCGCCATTTCGGCGATGCCTCCCGCGTTGTCCGTGATCGGACCGTAAGAGTCTATCGCAACAACGATGCCGGTCATTGAGAGCATGGCGACGGCGGCAAGAGCTACGCCGAAAAGGCCGCCAACCGGGTTCACGGGGTTCATGAGGCCGCCCGCGCCGATGCTGAATGACCAGAGGATGGCGCCGACAATGGCCAGCACCGGAAGACCCGTTGATTTCATGCTGACGGCAAGGCCCGCTATTACGTTCGTGCCATGGCCGGTCTGGCTGGCCGCGGCGATGTGCTTGACCGGGTTAAAGCTCTTGGAGGTGAAATATTCGGTGATAAGAACTATCGCACCGGTAAGAAGGAGCCCTATTATCGCGATCGTGAAGACGCCGTTCTGCGTAAAGGCCTGCTGAACGCCCGGCATGGCCAGGAACTTTCCGCTGGCTATGTAGAAGGCTATTGCCGCAAGTATGCCCGAAACGGCAAGCCCCTTGTAAAGGGCGCCCATGATGTAGTTGTTCTTTCCCAGTTTCACAAAGAAAGTGCCTATTATGGATGCGATTATCGAGATGCCGCCCAGCAGGAGCGGGAACTCGATCCACGGAGTAGTCGGGTCATTGAAGGCCGTTTTTGCCAGGAGCATAGCCGCAACCAGCGTAACGGTGTAGGTCTCGTAAAGGTCAGCTGCCATACCCGCGCAGTCGCCCACGTTGTCGCCCACGTTGTCGGCGATAACGGCAGGGTTCCTGGGATCGTCCTCGGGAATGCCTGCCTCCACCTTGCCCACCAGGTCCGCGCCTACGTCCGCGGCCTTCGTGTAGATGCCGCCCGCGATACGGGCAAAGACGCTCATGAGCGAGCAGCCGAAGCCAAGTCCCACAAGCGCGCTGAAGACGTTCGGCCCTGCCATTTGTTTTGCGAGCTCAAAATAGCCTGAAAGGACGAGAAGGCCAAGACCCACGACCATCATTCCAGTGACCGAGCCGCCTTTAAAGGCAAGCCCCAGCGCCTTCTGCAGGCCCTTGTGGGCCGCCTGGGCAGTCCTCACGTTCGCCCGGACTGAGACCATCATGCCGATGTAGCCGGCCAGTGCGGAGCCTATTGCCCCGACGAGAAACCCTATGCCGGTCCAAATCCCTATAAATACCGAAAGAATAATAAAGAGAATCACGCCCACTATGGCGACAGTCTTGTATTCTCTTTTCAGGAAGGCCTCCGCGCCCTCCTTAACCGCATTGGATATCGATTGCATCCTCTCGCTGCCCGCGTCCTGCTTGCTTACCCAGCCCGCGGTAGCGAGGGCATAAACGACGCCGGCGATCCCGCATAAAAAAGCAAACAACACTATACCGCTCATTTACCCTCCTCCTGAAAGAATTTTTTTTAAAATTTAAAATCTCTTAAAGATGCGCCCCAAACCAAAACCTGCAATCCAAAACCAGACCCAAAAAAGCAGACCCGTGCATCTTACATCTATTTATCTAAACCTCCCCTTGAAAAAGAAAAAAACAAAAAACAAAAAAACCGTATTCCTTTCTACGCTTTTCCCGATTTCTTCTCGAACACCATGGCGGTTGCCCGGTAGAACATATGGGCCATCTTCGAAAAAGGCGCGTAGGCGAAAAGGAAGAACACGAAACAGAGGTGGATCACATATACCGGGTAGGCCGCCTGCACGTTGCCGACCCTTAAAAGCTCTGCCAGAAGGCCCGTTATTCCCAGACCCGCCACAAGGGTTATGAACAGCCAGTCGTAGTAGCTGCCCAGACCCGCCTTTTTCGCGTTTTTCATCCTGTTGGACATGATCAGAAGGATGCCGGTTATCAGCGCCGCCGCGCTTACGTTGCCGATTATCTTGTAGACGACCACAAGCCCCGTAAGGAGCGAGGCGCTTACATTGACGTTATATCCGAAGTACGCCAGATATCCCGTCCGGGGCGCTAAGATGATCTTTCCGAAAGCCAGCACTGTTGTTATGAACAGGCCAATGAAGCTGTAGAACACCAGTTTGTGCGCCGTGGACCTGGCCTTGGTGGTTTCGCATTTGTCAAAGCGTTTGTGTGCAAGGATGTCCTTGACGGTCTCCTTAATGGCTGTGCCAAGGGGCATACCGGTGGCAGGATGGGCCTCGGACATCGCGCTCCAGTACTTCCGTATTCCCATGAAGAGGCTCAAAAGCGCCAGCACCGCGATCGTGGTGAACAGGGGATCTATATATTTGAGAGAGAAGAGGAACCCGCCCGGTTTCCCGAACTCAACCGGTCCTGCCGGTATGTGACCGGCGCCGGATGCCAGAAGCGCTATCACAGGCACAGCCAGAAGCAGCAGAAGGAACATGGGCTGGTTCACCATCCTGGCAAGGAACCCCGGAACAGAGAACTCCTGGATGCTGATCTTCCGGATGGCGTTCAGGACCTCTCCGGGTTTCGCGCCCCGCGGGCAATATGCGGTGCAGTCGCTGCACTGGTGGCAGAGCCATATATCGGGGTTCCTGAAAAGCTCGTCCTTCAGGCCCCACTGCGCCTGTATCATCTCCTTCCTGGGGAAGGGATTATCATCCGGCGTTACGTTGCAGACCACGGAGCAGGTGGCGCACTGGTAGCACTTCTTAAGCGACTCGCCGCCGGACTTTATTACCTCTTTCACGAACCCCAGGTCCGGATTAAGTTCTTTGACTTTGACTTTGTCTTTGTCTTCCACTTTTACTTCCACCCCTTCGCTCATCTTACCTCCTTCATCTTAAAAACCTGAAGCGGGCGTCCGCCTTTATATCCTTAAAGCCCTCAAGCGGGCCTTTTATTCTTGCGCGAGCATCACATCCAGCCGTGAAGATCAAGCAGATCAAAAACCCTTGAACGGGCCGCCTTCATCCTAAAACCCTTTAAATGGGTTGGGGCCGAGCTGATCTTCCACGTTCTTGACGAAATCATCGATTATCTCCGGAAGCCTGGAGTAATCGTCTATGCCCACTTGCACCATCTGGCATCTTTCAGCCTCCAGCTGGAGCCTGTTGAGCGTCTCCTGCACCTTACTGAAACGGTAGCTGGCCAACTCGCTGCCCTTTACGAAATGGCACTGGTAGTCCTCGCCGAACTTGCAGCCCAGTAGCAGCAGGCCGTCGATCCCCCTGGAGAAGGCGTCCGCCACCCAGACCAGGTTGGTGGAACCCAGGCACCTGACGGGCAGTATCCTCACCGCCGGGTTCAGCTTCAGCTTACGCCTGATGCCGACGGTATCGAGCGCCGCATAGGCGTCGTTTTCGCAGGCAAGGGCGATTATCCTCATCCCCTCCTCGGGGACATCAACGGACTTTATCATGGAGCCTATCATGTCCACATGATAGTCCTTGAAGGCGACTATCCTTTCAGGGCAGGCACCCATGCATGTACCGCATCTTCTGCAGCGGTTTATCTTGTAGAAGGGCGTCCCCTTGGCGTCCTCGTCGATCGCGCCGAACGGGCATTCCTCCGTGCAGCGTTTGCAGGAGGTGCAGCGCGTCATCATGGGATCCGGGAAAGTGATGTCCCAGGACCTGGGGTGCACCGCAATGCCCTTGGCCACGTGCTCTATCACCTGGGCGGCCTTCATGGCGGCGCCCGCGGCGTCTTCCGCGGCCTCGGCCATCGTCATCGGCTGCCTCACGCAGCCCGCAGCGTATATGCCGGTCCGCCTGGTCTCGTACTGGAAGCACAGAAAGTTGGAGTCCGCAAATCCGAAACCGCCTTCCATCGAGGGTATCTCCGGCCCCTGCCTGTAGCCCAGGTTAAGGATGAATTCCGGTTTCGGCGTCTCCTCTATGTATTTTGCCTTTGCATCATCGCCCTTGGTGCCCGCGGCCGCAAGCCCGTCAAGGTACTGCTGCGGTCCGGCCGTGGCAGGCACAACACCGATGGCCAGCACTACGAGGTCCGCGAGCGCTTTTACGTTCTGGCCAAGCAGGGTGTTTTCGGCCTCCACATACAGGTTGCCGCTTCCGGCCTCCGCGATGCCCTTCACCTCGGCCTTGGTCAGCATGACGCCGGGATCATTCTGCATGTTCTTGTAGAAAAGCTCCGTCTGGCCAGGCGTCCTTATGTCCTTGTAGAAGATCATGGCCAGGGCATCATCCCCGCCCAGCTCCCTTACGTACTTCGCCTGCTTCAGCGAGGTGGAGCAGCAGAAATGGGAGCAGTACGGAAGGTGCTCGGGGTCCCTGGAGCCCGCGCACTGTATGAAGGCCACTTTCTTTGCGGGTTTGCCATCCGAGGGCCTGGTTATCTTGCCCGATTTGGCCATCTCCTCGAACTCCACGCTGGTCACAACGTTCGGAAGCCCGTAGCCAAGATGGGTGAGCTTCGTTGCGTCGTAAGGCTTCCAGCCTGCGGCAAGCACTATTGCCCCCGCCTTTATGGCCTCTTCGCCGCCCGGGGTCTTCAGCGTAACGTCATAAAGGCCGGGCTGGCCGTCAATTTTCTCTATCGTCGTGCCGGTATAGACCTTTATCCTGGATTCAGCCTGGACGTCCTTTATCCTGGCGTGCACCGGGGAGTCAACAAGCCCCTCGAAAGGATAGCTCATGGGACTGGACTTGAATATCTTTGCGCCCCATCCGCCAAGCTGCGCCTCTTTTTCCACGAGTACGACTTCATAACCCGCCTTTGCGCTCTCGAGGGCCGCCGAAAGGCCGGTCATTCCGCCACCGACCACAAGGATGGTCCTGTTCAGGTTCTCAAGGATGCCGGGCTCAGGCAGGTCGCCTTTCTGTATCTTGACAACGCCCATGACGGCATAGTCCCTTGCAAGCGCCTGCGTGGACTCCTCCATCGCGGGCTGGGACCAGGCCACGAGCTCCCTTATGTTGGCCCTTGCCACAACGCAGCCGGGGAAATCCAGCTCCTCCACCTTGCTGCGCTGGGAGCAGGCCACTATATTGAGGGCATTCATGCCGTTGTTCTTGATGTCCTCATTTATCATCGCCACGCCTTCTGGGCTGCACAGGGCGTCATGCGATTTGAAATTTTCTTTTGGCAGTCTTGTGGCCCCCGCGGTCTCGTCGATCAGCTTCTGCACATCGACGGACTCCCCGATGCCGCAACCCTTGCATATATATACGCCGTATTTCTTTTCCATTTACCTGACACCTCCCGCCGGAAGAAGCTTTATCGCGCTCTGGATGGCCTTGAGGGCCGCCCCGGTGGCGTCCTGCACGGATTTTGCCACATCCACGGGGCTCTTGGACGAGCCTACGGCATATATGCCTGGCTTGAGGCTCCCCGGCACTATCATCCCCTCGGCCGTGTAATTAATGCCAAGCTGAATGGGATTTTGCCTCGTTGCCGATTCCATGCCCGCGGCCAGCACCACCATATCGAATGCCAAGCGGACCTTTTTGCCTGAAAGGGTGTCCTCCAGTGTCACCAGGACGTCGTCCCCTTCGGTGTTTTCCACCTTCGCCACCTTGCCCTTGGTGAAGCTGACCCCTTCCATGTCCCTGACCTTCCAGTAGAACTTTTCATAACGGCCGGGGGTCCTTATGTCGATGTAGAAAATATCCGCGGTAGCGTCCGGATACTGCTCCTTCAGATACGTGGTCTGCTTAAGCGACGCCATGCAGCATATATATGAGCAGTACGGCAGGTGGTTTTCATCCCTTGAGCCCGCGCACTGCACGAAGGCGACCTTTTTGGGCTCCTTGCCGTCAGACGGACGGAGTATCTTGCCCGCCGTAGGACCGTTGGGAGCGGCCAGCCTCTCCATCATCATGTTGGTTATAACGTTTTTGACCTTGCCCATCCCCAGGTTGTCCGCCTTCGAGATGTCATAAGGGTTCCAGCCGGTGGCAACCACGATAGCCGACGCATTTATCTTTACCGTCTCAGGCTTCATGTCCAGCTCGACAGCTCCGTACTTGCAGGCATCCTTGCACTTCTGCATGCAGCCGTCCTTGCAGCTTGCGGCGTCTATAACGTACCTCATCGGGTAGGCCTGGTCGAAGGGCAGATAGGCCGCCTTCGTCCTGCCCATGCCCAGGTTGAAATCGTCCTGCCTTTCGGCCGGGCAGGCCTGCGCGCACGCGTCGCAGGACACGCACCTGTCATTTATATAACGCGGGGCCACCTTCACGGTCACATCGTAGGAGCCCTCCTTTGCTGTAACGGACTCCACCTGGGCCATGGTGTAGAACTTCACCCTGGCGTTTTCCTTTATCCTGCGGTAGTTTATCTCCAGGCCGCATACCGGGGGGCAAAGTTTCGGGAAATACTTATTGAGCTGCGACACCCTGCCGCCCAGATACGGGTTTTTCTCTACGATGCAGACATCATAGCCGGCCTCGGCGGCCTCTATCGCAGCCGTAAGCCCGCTTATGCCACCGCCTATGACGAGGATACATTGTTCAGCCATCTTTACGGAACCTCCTTAGAATCAAACGATCGGAATCCATGCATTCCAAAGGCCTTCCCGCGGGCCGCCTAAATTAAAAGACCCCAGATGCTTGACAATCGGGCCGGGGCCGCGGGGCCATAAGAAAAAATTTATTTTAAATCAATGGCTTTCATTTTAAAGCGCATTGCCTGCCAAACATAACTCCTCGCTGCAAGCCACCAAAATCTTCCGGGGCGTTAAGCAGTGTAAGCCGATAACATTAAAATATAACTTATATGGAGACCGGAATGGAAATAGCATTAACTTATAAACATATAAACGGGGGGCAAAAGACACCCCCCGTCATTTAAAACCAGCTTTTACAGCGCCGTTATCAGTCTACGAGCTCTACGTGGTCCCTTTTGAAGACGCTCCACTGGCCCGTCTTCGGGTCGAACCTGGAGTTGACGAAGCACTTCCAGTTCTTGTCGTCGATGCCCAGGAAGTCTCCCCTGTAGTAGTAACCGGGGTACCTGGACTCTTCCCTGAAGAGGATGTGCCTTGCATGGGTCTCGAGGGCCCATATCCTGTGGTAGTTCTCCCACGCCCTCAGGAGCTCGTGCAGGTCCTTCGCGGCGGTCCTTGACGCGTCTTCCTTGAGCATGGCGAGCTGCTTCAGACCCTCTTCCAGCATGGTCTTGCTCGTCATGTACCAGGTGGAGATGCCGCCAAAGTACTCGTCCGCTATCTTCTGAAGCCTTGCCTGAAGCAGCTTGGGTTTGATGTAGTAGGGGTTTATTTCAGGCGCGGTCGAGTGGTTCTTGTATTTTTCATAGACCTCGAACGGCAGGTACATTTCGGCCGTTATCTCATCGGCCGGCTTGCTGATGGCCGGCTTGAAGTCCTTGTGGTCCAGGATGAAGGCTATACCGGACTTGCCGGCGATACGGCCCTCAGCATGGGAACCGGAAGAGAACTTGTGGCCGGAGGCGCCGCAGATGTCGCCCATCATGAAGAGACCCTTGACGGTGGACATCCTGTTGTAGCCCCAGCTCCAGTCAGCGGGAGCGCCCAGATCGTCGGGGCCGCTTACCCAGAAGCCCGCGCAGCCAGCGTGGGAACCGAGCAGATAGGGCTCCGTAGGCATGATCTCTGAAGGCCTTTTGTCGGGCTCTATGTCCATACCCGCCCAGACGCCGGCCTGGCCGATGCACATGTCAAGGAAGTCTTCCCATGCCTCGGCTTCGAGGTGTTTTATCTGCTTGGCATCCATCGTCTTTGCCAGCTCGGCCATGGCCTTGTCGGTGTTCATGAGGATGGGCCCTTTGCCCCTCTTCATGTCCATCATCATCATGTGGTTACGGATGCAGGTGCCCAGCTTCTCGGCATAGGGGCTGTAGAGCTTCTTTGCCTCCTCGAAGTTCTCGCCCGCGCAGTAATCCTCTCCAGCGGCGTTGGTTGCCTTCGCCTTGAAGAAAAGGAACCATGCGCCGACCGGGCCGTAGCCGTCCTTGAACCTGGCCGGAACGAACCTGTTTTCCATCATGGTCATCTCAGCGCCGACCATAGCGCCGGTGGCGTAGCCGGAACCGGAGTTCCATACGGGGTACCACGCCCTGCCCTGGCCTTCAGCGACCGACCTGGGCCTGAAGACGTTGACCGCGCCGCCGCAACCGGAAAGAAGGACGTTGGTCTTGAAGAGGTAAACCTTGTTCTCCCTGACGGAGAAGCCGATGGCGCCCGCTATGCGGTTGTCCTCTTTTTCGTCGAGCAGGTACTTGGTTATGAACACCCTTTCATAGATGTTCTCGAGGCCAAGAGCCTTCTTCGCGGCCTCGGCGACGATGACCTTGTAGGACTCGCCGTTTATCATGATCTGCCATTTGCCGGACCTTACCGGCTTGCCGCCATCTTTGAGCTTCTTGCCGCCGGCAGCGCCGTCCATGCTATGGCCTGCGTCGTCTTTCTTCCATATGGGAAGGCCCCACTCCTCGAAGTGCTCGACGGAGTCGTCCACATGTCTGCCCAGGTCATAAACGAGGTCTTCCCTGATGATGCCCATCAGGTCGCCTTTTACCATTCTTACGTAATCGGCCGGGTCTTGCTCGCCCATGTAGGTGTTGATGGCCGAAAGGCCCATTGCCACGGCGCCGGAGCGGTCCATGGCGGCCTTGTCGACGAGGGTAATCTTTATCTTGCCTTTGCCGGCCTTCTCCGCTGCCTGTGCCCACCTGGTGGCCTCGAAAGCCGCGCCGCAGGCCGACATGCCGCCGCCGATGATAAGGAGGTCCGTCTCAACGGTTACGACCTCAGGCCTCTGGCAGTATGAAAATGTACAGGTTTCTTTTTCCATGTTTTCCTATATCTCCTTTCCTACTTCTTCAGGGTGGACACAGTCTTGCCCGCCCCGTGATGAGTGAAGTAGCCCGGCTTCTTGATATTGTCGATGTTCGCTTCAGGCTCGTTGGCGTAAGGATTGGTGGAACCTTCGGGGGTTGTCCTTATGGGGAATTTGAACCTCTTCAGCTTCCCGTTGCGGAACTTGATCGTCCACATGATGGAGTCGGAACCCCTCATCGGGATAACGCTTCCGCCAAGCGGAACAAAGTCTGCATAACCCCTCACCTCAATCGCCTGCTGGGGGCAAATCTTTACGCAGTTGTAGCACTCCCAGCACTGGTCGGGCTCCTGATTGAAAGCTTTCATCTTGTCCCGGTCCAGCTTCATGAGATCGTTCGGGCAGATGTACTGACAGGCGGTTTTGTCCTGCGCCTTGCAGCCATCGCACTTCTCGGTAATCACAAAACTAGGCATAATCAGACCTCCTTCTTGATGTTCCCGCCCAATGAGCGGAAATATTTTTACTGAAATACAAACCTATATAACCTTTTTTCCTTTTTTTACGCGCCTTCCGAATATTTATGCGTCTTTATCTCGACCTTTTCAGTGAGCCCGGCATAATAGGCGCGGAGTATCTCCAGCACCTCCGGCCTGGAGAAATGGTCGGGCACCTCGTCGCCTTCAGAGAGCATCTTCCTTAGCTTGGTGCCGCTCAGCAGGAGCCTGTCTTCCTTGCCGTGCGGGCAGGTCTTCATGGAGGCCATGCCGTCGCACTTCTTGCAATAGAAAGTCCAGTCTATCTTGAGCGGTTTCGTCTCGAGCGCGCCGGCCGGTATCTGGTCGAATATCTTTTGCGCGTCGAACGGCCCGTAATAGTCGCCTACGCCCGCGTGGTCCCTGCCCACAATCAGGTGGCTGCAGCCGTAATTCTGCCTGAAGAGAGCATGCAGCAGCGCCTCCCTGGGCCCCGCATACCTCATGTCCAGCGGGTACCCGCCGACGGTAACGGTGTCTTTTACATAATACTTGTCTATAAGAGTGTCTATCGCCTTCTGCCTTGTGTCGGAAGGTATGTCACCCGGCTTCAGCTTGCCAAGCAGCATGTGGATGAAGACGCCGTCGCAGGTCTCTATGGCTATCTTGGTCAGGTATTCATGGGAGCGGTGCATGGGGTTTCTGGTCTGGAACGCCGCCACGGTGGACCAGCCCTTCTCCTCGAACATCTTCCTGGATTCGGCGGGCCTTATGAAAAGAGCGGGGTACTCCTTGGGAAAGCTGCCCTCGGACAGCACCTTCACGGGACCGGCCAGGTTCACGTCAGCCTGCTTCATGACCATCGCCACGCCCGGATGTTCCATGTCAGTCGTGCCATAGACGCACTTGCACTCGTGCTCCTTGTCGATCTTGTATTTTTCCGCAACCTTCATGGTGGCCATGATCTCGCCGGTCTCCTCGGAAACCAGCGCCACCTCTTCGCCGTCCTTTATGCTGTCAGCCTGGCCCTGCGTGGTCGAAACCGTTATCGGGATCGGCCAGAACGTCCCGTCTGCCATCGTGAACTTGTCGCAGACGCCCTTCCAGTCCGCATGGGTCATAAAACCGGTAAGGGGGGTGAACCCGCCTATGCCCATCATGATGAGGTCGCCCGCCTCGCGGGAGCTTATCCTCACCTGGGTCAGCCCCTGGGCCTTCTTTTTTTCGGCCTCAAGAGCGGCCCCTTCAAGCAGAAGAGGTTTCAGTTTTTTATCCTTACCGTGTGGATTTACCAGTGCCATTTTTCACTTGCCTCCTTCCAAAGTTTTTACTTCTTTATTTTTTTTAAAAAATAACTCTTCTGGTTTTTACCCTGTCCGGCCTGCTTCAAAAAAAGCCTACTTCAGTTTCGCAAGCTCCGCGGTGACCTTGCCGTATATGTCGGAGATGGACCCGGTGCCGGCTATGTTCCTTACGATGCCCTTCTTGGAATAATATTCTATGAGGGGCGCCGTCTGGGATTCATATACCTGAAGCCTCTTTTTTATGGTCTCTTCCTTGTCGTCATCCCTCTGGTAGAGCTCTCCGCCGTCCTTGTCGCATTTGCCTTCCGTCTTGGACGGGCTGAAATAAACGTTGTACATCTGCCCGCAGGAGCGGCAGGTCCTTCTGCCCGTGAGCCTCTTCATCAGGTCCTCAAAGGGCACATCTATGCTTATTGCAAGCTGCAGGGGCATGTTAATGCCTTTGAGCATCTCGTCCAGGGCAGCGGCCTGGGCGGTGTTCCGGGGGAACCCGTCAAGTATGAAGCCTTTCTGGCAATCCGGCTGTTTGAGCCTGTCTTCCACCAGCCCGAGCACAACCTTGTCCGGCACCAGCTCCCCTTTGTCCATGTAGCCCTTCGCCTCTTTTCCAAGCGGCGTGCCCTGCGCAATGTTCTGCCTCAGAATGTCACCAGTGGATATCTGGGGTATTCCATATTCATCAATAAGTTTCTTGGCCTGGGTGCCTTTTCCGGCCCCGGGCGCTCCGAGCATGACAATCCTCATCTGAAAAAACCCCCTTGCAAGTTTTCGCTGCCTGTTTTTTTGTATTTAGACGGCCCCGTTTTATTAGACGGACGGACGCTTCAAAGTTAAATAATAGGAGGCAAAGGCCTGATTTATCCAGTTAAATAAAAAAATCGCGGGATTAGATTTTCTTATAATTTTGATAAGTTGCATCGGGCACCCCCTGTAAAACACCCCAAAAAGCCCGATGCGCAAGCTTTTCACCGTTAATATCCCTCGCTGCCCGGCCGTGCTGGGGCTGCCGCAATAGGCCGGTTTTTCATTTCAGTTGGTTTCCCGAAACAAAAAGATATTGCTTCAGTTTCTCAAGCGCACGCCCCCTGTGGCTAAGGGCGTCCTTTTCCTCCGGGGCCATCTGCGCGAAGGTCCTGCTGCGGCCTAGTGGGTAAAAGACTGGGTCATATCCAAAACCGTTTGCCCCCGCGGGGGAAAACCCTATGGTCCCCTCCACCACGCCCGCAAATGTGCGGATAACGTTTCCATCCGGAGCGGCAAGGGCCATCACTGCCCTGAAACGCGCGGTCCTTTTGCCCTCAGGCACGGTTTTGAGCTCCAGGAGAAGTTTTTCAAGGTTTTTTTGATCGTTTGCCTGGGGCCCCGAATACCTTGCTGATCGG
>JAKBYX010000010.1 GCA_021840255.1 Nitrospirota bacterium
TGTTCGCGATGCCAGGACCCGGGATTGCATCGCCCTGATTCGCCACCCATACGTTTCCGTGGGAGTCTATGGCATCGCCGAAAGGAAAAATTCCCGCTTTGTAGGTGTTGATAACGGCGCCCCCTCCGGTGCCGGAGGAACTCCCCCCGCAGCCGGAAAGAGCCAGGGGGATGGATATCAGAACAAGACTTAAGACAATAAAAAGGCGACAGCGATTAAGGCGAATTACAGACGGTTTCACAACTTCTCCTTAAGAGTTAATTATAATTAAGTTAAACTTATTCGATAGACATAAACCGTTTTTCATTTGGAATCCGAGATTCAAGGCTTTTCCCTCTCTTTCTCTTTTTATCGGTTCTTTGGCGAGGAATCTTTAATTGCGGACCGCAGTAACATTGGATAAATAAGGTAATCGCACAAGACACTATCTCATTCATTAAAACGCAGTACTTCCCAAGAGAAACATGCATTCCAAAAGAGATTTGGAGCGCGTGGAGTATAGGGCAAACTCTGCTATCCTTGGCATTAACTCAGGAGGCTAAAGTTGAAGGGGGAGCTTTCAATCAGCACCTAAAGAGGCTGGCCGCATCATTTCAACTTGCAGTTGCTCCGCTGACAACCGCCCAAAAACCACCTGACCCCTTGTTACTTATTGGCCCAATGCAGCCAGAATGTGCAGAATCATGATGTATGGACGGCCTTTCGTATTACGGACAAAACCGGACGGCTTTCGCCGGTATGACTGTGCACGAGGGACTCTACAACATGAAAGCTGGAAGAGCCCTATTTTCTTTCAAGCAGGCAGAGAACCTCCATATGGTAGGTATGAGGGAAGAAATCGACAAGCCTCACGGAGGCCACTTTGTATTTCTCCAGCAATTTTTTTACATCCCGCGCAAGGGTGGCGGGGTTGCATGAGATATAAAGCAGCCGTTCGGGCTGCAGCGCCAAAAGCCTTTTGGCCGCTTCCCTGCTTAGTCCCAGCCTGGGCGGGTCCACAATGGCGGCATCGAACCGGCCTTTGGACTGGAATTTCTCAAACGGAGCCGTAATGAATTTCATGTTCTTGATACCGTTTAGTTCCAGGTTGCGTATGCCGTCCTTTACTGAAGAGGCGTTCTCCTCAACGGCGGTTATCTTGCGGGCAGCTCCGCTCAAAGGGATGGAAAAATTCCCACCTCCGGCATAGATGTCAAGGAGGTCCTTGCCGGGGGTCATGAACGAGGAGAACAACTCGCTTACAACACCGGCCGCCTTTTGGTTAAGCGCCCAGTTGCTTTGGAAAAAACTAAGCGGAGAAACCGTGTATTTAAAACCCAGAAGGTCGAAAGTTACAAACCCCCGCCCGCTGTGTCCGCTTCCGCTTTCATTGCCGTCATCAAAAAAAACCGTCTCGAAGCCGGCCTGGGCATATTCCATGGCCAGCGCCGGGTCGAATCCCAGTCCCTTCAAATACGCTGCAAGGGCATGACTATGCCCTTCGGGGCCGGGGGTATCCGCCTGCGTCATGCCGGCGGGGTTGTTCATATCATCGGATATGTTCCCCCCGCAGGTTATATGTATCTCTTTTGCCCCTTGGGACAGCCGTCCCACGGAAAGGGACATGAGCTTTAGCTTGTCAATCGACTCGTTTATGGCATCGGCAAGCAGGGGGCAGCGGTCTATCGGGACAATGTCCCGCGTCCCCTCCCTGAAAAAACCTAAATTAATGCTGTTTGGGTGCTCGCCCGCCTGCACCTTGAACTGAGCGCGGTGGCGGTACCGGGTATCACTGCCTGTAAGAGGCTCTACGGGCTCGACCTCTATTCCCGAAATGCGCCTCAGGGAGTCCTTTATAATGGCGTTTTTCATGGAGACCTGCTCCGCGTATGCCACATGCTGCAGATGGCAGCCGCCACACTGGCCAAAGTGGCCGCAGAACGGCTCCACCCGGTGGGGAGACGGTTCCAGCACCTCCTGGGTAATAGCCACGCTGTAATCCTTCTTTTTTTCAACGGTCCTGGCAAGCACAGTCTCGCCGGGAAGCGCGCCCTTCACGAAGACAATTCCTTCGTTTCTCGCTATCACATACCCGCCGTAAACCGGGGTTTCAGTCTTTACTCTGATCATTTCGAAAGAAGTTCTTTTATCTTGCCTTTAAGTTCCGTGAGGTCGGCAGACTTGACTATGTAGGCCTCGGAAGCCCAAACGGCAAAATCGTCCCGGTAGTCATAGGCCGTGGACATTATTATCGGCACCCTGGGCCTCATCTCCTTCATTTTCCTTAAAAGCGTGATGCCGTCCATATCCGGTATGAGTATGTCCAGGGTCACCAGGTCCGGGTTTTCCCGCTGAAAGACCTCCAGTGCCTGGGCCCCCGTCTTCGCGATCACAATCTCATACCCTTCCTCCTCCAACTCCTCTTTATAGAGCCTGAGAATATGCTCGTCGTCATCCACGATCAATACTTTCATCTACCCCTCCTTTCTTATGGGTAAGTATATCTTAAACCCTGTGCCCCCGTCCGGCCAATCGCTTTTTACAAGTATCCTGCCCCCATGTTCTTCAACGATACGTTTTGAAATGGCCAGTCCGAGGCCGGTCCCCGACGGCTTGGTGGTGAAAAAAGGATCAAATATCCTCCGCAGGTCTTCCTTCCTGATGCCGCACCCGGTATCGGACACTTCTATGACCGCCTCGCCGTTTTCCGCAAATACGTTTACGGAAATAAGGCCCCGGTCCGTCGACTGGTTTGCGTTTGCTATAACATTGTAAAGGGCCTCCTTCATCCGGTTAGGGTCTATGTAAGCCTCTACTGGATCAAGAGACCTCCGCACGGTGTTGCCCTTCTCGAAAGCCTCCGGTTCTATCAGGTTGATTATGGCTGAGAGAAGTTCATCAAGCAGGGTCGTCTGCCTTGATATCCTCGCCTCACGGACAAAACCCAGTATCTCTTTTAATATCTGCTCAAGCCTGTCAACCTCCACCGATATGATGGAGGCGTATTCCTTCATCGAACCATCCAGCTTCTTTTCAAGCCTCTTGGCAAATCCGCCCACGGAAACCATCGGGTTTCTTATCTCGTGGGCCACCTTGGCAGCCACCTCTCCAAGAGCGGCCATCCTCTCGGCCGACTGCAGGCGCTCCTGCAGTTCCTTCATTTCCGTAATGTCCCTTACCACGTGCACCACGCCAATAAAATTGCCGTCCACATCAAAAAGGGGCGAGGTGGAGGAAAGGAAAGTGCCTTTCAGGCTCGGGTCCTCGTATTCCTGGATGTTCGCGCTCCTGCTGGTTATGGTCTTGGCGTGCGGGCAGGAGGGAAACGGCGCCTCAGTTCCATGAAATATCTCGTAGCATTTTTTTCCGATTACCTCATCAAGGCTTTTCCCGACCTTTTTCAGGACCGCTTCGTTCGCTTTTTTAAGATTATAGTCTTTGTCGGTCAGGTAGACCATATCGGATATGGAGCGGAAAATGTTTTCCAGCTCGGCCTCGGCCATCGAGATGCCTTCAAAGAGCCTTGCGTTTTCGATAGCGGAGGCCATCTGGTTTGAAAACGCGTTAAGGAATTTCATGTCCTCTTCGCTTATCGGGTGGCCGTTGTACAGATTGTCCACCCACAGAACACCTATAACCATGTTCCTGGAAACAATGGGCACAGCCGCATAGGCCGTTGACCCAAGGACATCCATGATGGACGGGTCTGCGGAGGCGTCAGCATTTGCGTCCTGGATGTTGAAGGGCCTCTTTTCATTTACGGACCTTGCCATGGCCGTTCCGGAGTCCAGGCGTATCTCTATGCTTTTGGCGGTCCTGTCGAAAGGAGACTCTCCTTTGCCGCTTGACGTCTCCTCTATTTCCGTCAGGATATCATGCAGGGTGCTGTGAGCGGAGGTAAGCCGGCGCCAGATGGCGCCGGCCTCATCGGATGAGGCAGGGCCCACACCCATCGCCCCCTTCAGCACGTTCGCAGACCCGTCCACCCAGAAAAGGATGGCGCGGTTGAAACCAAGGCCGTCTCCCATTGTGACGGCTGTAAGTATCATCCTCAGGAGCCTTTCAAGGTCAAGAGTGCCCCGCATGGCGGAGCCTATGAAGACAAGCCTGGAAAGCTCCTGGTTTCTCCTTATAAGCTCCCTTTCCGTTTCTTTCTTTTTTGTGATCTCCTGGGATATCCCGCTTATGCCGATAACCTCGCCGGTGGCATCCTTTATGGGGGAGAGCGTAAGGTTCACTTCAATGGTCCTGCCATCTTTCGTCCGTCTGAAGGTCTCCGCCTTTATCACGTCCCCCTGCTTTATCCTCTCCATATACAACATTTCCTGTTCGACCGCGGACTCCGGCACAAACGGGAGGAACTTGCCAACGATCTCCTGCTCTCCGTATCCATAAATATCCTCAGCCGCCCGGTTCCAAGAGATTATGTTGCCTGCGAGGTCCGTGGTGACAATGGCGTCGGCGGAATTGTTAATCAGGCTTTCAAGGTAGTCCTTGGTCTGGGCGACCTCCCTGTACAGGCCCATTATCTCTTCCTGGTACAGGACCCTGTCCGTTATGTCCTGGATGAATATCACAGCCTCGCCGATGCGGCCGTCCTCGCCCTTTACGGGATACGCGGTAAGCTCAGCATAGTTCAGCCCGTTTGACTGGGTGATGGAGCTTATATCGCCGGTGTCGAAAGTGGCGCGGGCGGCGCAGTGAGGGCATATTCCACCTTTTGGATGGAAAACATCCTTTGCGTTCTTGCCCACGATCGCGTCCATGGTGAAATCCACCCAGCGCTCGACATAGCGGTTTGCCGCAAGTATCCGGTAATCGGAGTCCAGAGAGACGATACCGCCCTGAACGGTATCAAAAAGCAGGTCAAGCCTCTTGTTGGCCTCGATTATTTCCCGTCTCCTTTTGACCTCCTCCCCTTCCATCCTCGCCTTTTCAATGGTGATGGCGGACAGGGACGCGAACCCTTCCGCCATGTTGAGGTCATCCAGGTCAAATGGTTTGGGCACGCCGCTTGGGCCAGTCTTGTCGTATATGCCCAATGTGCCGATTATCCTTTTGCCCACCCTTAAAGGCACGCAGATGGCAGATTTTGCTTTTATGGTCCTGGGCCTCAGGTTCTCGGGGAGCTTCCCTACGTCCTCGACAAAAAGGGACCTGCCCTCTTTTACCACCCACCCCGCGATGCCAAGGCCTGCTTTGAGGCCGTTTTCAGCCGTCTCGCCTGGGGCTATGCCGTAGGAGGATTTAACATTGAGCTCATCGCCCTCCAGAATCCGTATTATGCAGATCCTCGCGCCGCTCAGCTTCGCTATCTGGCTGGAAATCGTGCCCAGCAGCTCTCCAGGATCATACAGCGAGGTGAGCAGCCTGCTCAGATCGTAAGTTGCGCTTAACTGCCTCAAGTGCTTCCTCGTGGTGGTGTAGAGCTCCGCGTTCCTTACCACTACTCCGATCGTATGGGCCAGGATCATGACCGTGTTTTTCTCATCAGGCCCGAAAAATCCGCCGGCCTCGCTCCTGCCCAGCACCAAAAGTCCCTTGCATACGTTGTCCCTGAGTATGGGAGCCACAAGCATTGAGCGGCAATGGCCGCATATCCTGGCGTCCTCCGGCGCGGCAGAGATGTCCTCTATGGACATGGGCCCCATTGCGTCCATCGCCGCCGACGGCACATAGGATTCGATCGGTAAGGATGTGGCGGTGATGCCGTTTTTTGTATTGGCGGCCTCCAGCACAAACGCCTTCATTTCCGGGTATAAAAGGTATACGGCACAGGCCTCCGTGCCCATTTTCCTTGAAACGGTATCCACAATAAGGTTAAGCGCATCTTTCAATTCTGGGGTAAGGCCCGCGATCCTTGCGACCTCCAGCAGAAGCTCGGCCTCTTTCAGCTTTCCGGCCAGCCTCTGGCTCGACTCCTCCAGGTGTCCCACCATCCTATTGAAACCGGAAGCGATCTGTCCAAACTCGTCCTTCCTGCCGGAAGATATCCTCCAGGTAAGGTCGCCTGAGGCCACCTTTTCCGTGGCCTCAAGTATCCCGCTAAAGGGATGGCTCAACATCCGCCGCATGAAAAGGGCCAGGAAGATAAAAGCCAGGGAGACGAACGAGACAAGGACGACCAGATACCCGGTCATCGTCCTTCTTATCCTTTCTCCCAGGGCGGCGAGACCCGTCATCGAGGAGATCGACTGCTCATAGAGCGCGTCCATGGTCCCCAGGACCCGGTCTCTGGAGACCTCAAGGTCCCGCAGGGCTTTTTGCGCATTGGCGTTTCCGACGGGGTGCGCAATATGCGCTATCCTGACGGCCTGCTCCGTTACCTGGGCAAGTTCAGCCTTGAGATCGCGAACGCTGTCCGAGTCACCAGTCTCATTCTCTATCCCGCTCAGATCAGCGTCCAGCACAGGCAGGCTTTTTTTGTATTCCCTTAAATACCTGATGTTGCCCGTATAAGCCCATCCGGTGGCGTTGTTAACAAGGCCCTGGACCGCGCCGCGCATGTCTATGTACTGCCTATTGAGAGTGATCTCCTGAGTCGTAAGAGAAAGGTTCCGGTTCAGATTGGAGAAGATGTACAGCGCGCCCATTCCCAGTATGGCGGCCGCCGCCATAAAGGCGAACATGAACAGGATAAGCTTAAGTCTGATGCTCATTGCTATGAACCGGCAAGTCCGCTGTAAAGCTCTTTATAAAGTGAAGCGGATTTTTTCCAGGAAAAGTCCTCCGCCATCGCTTTTTTTACAAGGCCCTTCCAGCAATCGGGCCTCTGGTATGCGCAAAGGGCGTACCAGAGGGCCTGTCTGAATGAACGAGGATCTTCCCCCTCATAGAGGAAACCCGTACCTTTCCCGCTAAGCGGCAGATAGTTGCGCACCGTATCGGTTATGCCTCCCGTATCGGCGGCCACCGGAGGGGTGCCGTAGCGAAGCGCGATCATCTGGCCCAGCCCGCAGGGCTCGTATCTTGAAGGCATGAGAAAGATATCGGAACCGGCATACACCAAATGGGCAAACTCTTCCTCATATCCTATTTTCGCATAAATGAGGCCCGGGTGTCTTTTCGCGAGCGCCTCCAGCTCTTCCTGGTAAAGGGCGTCTCCTTTCCCCAGGAAAAGAAGGTTTACGCCCTCGGAAACGATGTCATCCGCAGCCGCAAAAACGAGGTCCACCCCCTTCTGCTGCGAAAGCCTGCCGACAAATGACACCAGCGGGGCATCCGGGTCTTTAAAACCGCATTCCGCGGCCAATTGCCTCTTGCATGCGCCCTTGCCCTGGGTAAAGCCCTTCCGGTTATAAGTTTCTGGAATGTTACTGTCCCGGTTGGGGTCCCAGACACAGTAATCTATCCCGTTGAGGATGCCCCTCAATGCGTCCGCTTTTTTCCGCAAAACACCATCCAGGCCGAAACCGTACTGCTCTGTCTGTATCTGGCGCGCATAAGTGGGGCTCACCGTGGTGATAGCATTGGCCCCGTTAATGCCCGCCTTCAAAAAATTTATCTTCCCGTAAAACTCGATCCCATCCGGGGTGAATAGCTCCGTTGGAAGCCCGGTAAGGGCAAGGACGTCGCGGCTGAATATGCCCTGATATCCCATGTTATGGATGGTAAGCACGCTCCTTGTCCCGGCGAAAAAAGGGAAAGCGCCATTCCTGCTGTAAAACGTCTTAAGGAATAGAGGGACAAGCCCTGTCTGCCAGTCATGGCAATGTATTATGTCCGGCTTGAAGTCCAGGAGTCTTGAGGCCTCGAAAACGGCCCTGGCAAAAAAAATGAACCGCTGAGGGTTGTCAGGATAATCGCCCAAAGGGCTGCCGTAGAGCTCCGGCCTGTCATAAAACCGGTCGCAACCGATAAAAACCGTGTTTTTGTTTTTGTTTCCGTCCCGGTAGAGGTGCCCCGTGATGCGCTCACCTCCTATCTCCACAACGAAGGATTTGCCAAGGTTGTCCGGGGAAACACGCTCTTTTACCTCACGGTAAAAGGGCATGATGAGCAGGACATTCATTTTCAGCCTGGAAAGCTCTTTTGCAAGCGTTCCCGCCATGTCGGCCAGCCCTCCGGTCTTGGCGTAAGGAAATGCCTCAGGCGCGGCCATAATCACGTTCATTAAATCAATAGGTCCCCTTCATGGAATCAACTTGAAAGCAACCATTATAAGCCTGCATCAGCCCGCTCCCCGCTCATTGTCAGAAAGTGCCCTTCATAAACCGGGCGGCCTCCTCCGGAGGCGTAGGGTTAATGTAAATGCCGGAGCCCCACTCGAACCCAGCGAACTTGGTCAGTTTAGGCATTATCTCTATATGCCAGTGGAAGTATTCGCTCTGCTCCTCGGAAAAGGGCGCGGTATGTATTATGTAATTATAAGGCGGGGATTCAAGAAGAGCATCGAACTGCTTCAGTATCCGCTGCAGCATCTCCGCCAGGGGTTTGAAGCTTTTCTGCCGGGGCCCGAAAGCGGCCTCGTGGTTTTTGGGAAGTATCCAGGTCTCAAATGGCGACCGTGGCGCAAAAGGCGAAAGCGCCACATAATCCTCATTCTCCCCTATTATCCTTTTGCCTTCCGCAAGCTCCTGGTAGATTATGTCGCAGAATATGCACCGCTCCTTCATATCAAAGTGGTTCCTGGCCCCCTGAAGCTCGTCCCTTACCGTGCGCGGCACGATGGGGAGCCCTATGATCTGGGAATGGCTGTGCTCCAGGGAGGCCCCTGCCGCTTCCCCTTCATTCTTGAAGATCAGGACATATTTTATCCTGGGGTCGTTTTTGAGCTCGGTAAGCCGGATGAAATATGCCCACAGGGTATCCTCAACCGACTTCTCAGGCATCGTTGAAAGAGAAAGGAAGTGGTCGGGGTTTTCCACTATGACCTCATGCACCCCTACCCCGCTCATCTTGTCGAATATACCCTCGCCGCTTTTCGTTATCTTGCCGCCCGGCTCAAGGGCCGGGAATTTGTTCGGCATCACCCTCAATGACCATCCAGGCCCGTTGGGTTCACTTCCCTCCGGCCTGAACGCGATTATCTCAGCTGGCGTCGTATATTCGTTACCTGGACAAAAAGGGCAAAACCCGCCCTTCTTCTTGTGGATAACCGGGGGGAAATCCTTTGGCCTTTTCCCTCTCTCAACAGAGATTATCACCCATCTTCCCAAAATAGGATCTTTCCGAAGTTCAGGCACGTGGACCTCCTGTCCAGTTAAGGAAAATGAAAATACGCAAAAGATTATGTTTTTTTTATTATACTAGAAAATCATAAAACCAACATTCCTGCATAGAACGGTAAACGGCCTTTTCGAGGACCCATGCGTCTATGTGCGGCTGCTCAGGGAAAAAAGGGCCATCCTGTTTGACCTTGGCACGCTAACCGGTCTGCCGGATGGTCTCGTCGTAAAAGTTACCGACGTATTCGTAACCCACACCCACATTGACCATTTCATAGGGTTTGACCACCTGCTTAGAAACATGCTCGGAAGCCAGTCTCCGCTCAGAATATACGGGCCTGAAAACATCATAGAATGCGTGGCAGGCAAGCTGAAGGGATACGCCTGGAACCTTATCGAAAACTATCCTCTGAACATAGAGGCATACGGCATTTCAAAGGACAGGGTAAGACATGTGAGCTTCCGGGCAAAAGACAGGTTCGAGCCGGTTGAGGACCCTGCGCAAAAACCTTTCCAGGGCATTGTCCTTGAAAATGACTACTTCAAGGTAAAGGCGATCGTTCTTGAACATGACATAGAATCCATCGGTTGGAGCCTGGAAGAGGATTTCCATATCAATATAGACAAATCCGCGCTGACGGCCATGGGGGTGGATACGGGCCCATGGCTCACTGACTTCAAAAAGAAAATACGCGCCGGCTGGCCGGAAGACTCCGTTTTCATCATCCCCGCAGGAAGAAACCCCAAAATAGAGATAGCGTTTGGCGAGCTAAAACGCAGGATCGCCATGATCACCCGCGGGCAAAAGGTCACTTACGTCATGGACTCCTCGCCCACCCCGGACAACATACGGAAAATAACGGAATTTGCCTCCGGGACGGACACCCTTTACCTGGAGGCGTATTTCCTTGACGAGGACATGGAAAGGGCAATAGAAAGAAATCACCTCACTGCAGGCATAGCGGGCAGGATCGCCCGGGAAGCGGGGGCCAAAAACCTTCACATCATGCATTATTCCCCAAAATACCGCCACAACGCGGAGGCCATTGCCAGGGAAGCGTCTGAGGCCTTCGGGGCCAGGGTCCATGAGGCATCGCCTTACGGCCAGGAAAGTTTTTAGCGGGCACAAAGCCCTCCTGAAAAGCGTTGCAAATTTCCGGCCTGCTGATAAAATTTGAACTGTAAAACCACGGGCCGCGGCATTCCTGCCGGATCGGAAAAACAAAATTTCTTTAAAAAAACCCATGGAGGTAGATATGAGAAAGGCCTTTATTTTTTTTGCGGTACTGGTGTTAATGTCCGCTGCATTTGCGCGCGGAATGGCGATCGCCGCAGACAACTCGATAGAGCCAATGCAGGGCGGAATGATGGACGATTCCATGATGGGCCAGATGGGGGGAATGGGCGGCTACGGGGGAGTTTGCACCTCCTGCATGAGGGGAGCCATGAGGGGCGGCATGCTGATGCGCGGCGGAAACCGCTGGGGCATGCATGAAGAGGTGGAGCACGGGATGATGATGGGCGGGCTTTCAGGCATGGACATTACGCCGATGCTGAAAGCTGAGTTCATGAAGGCCATCATGAAAAACATGATAAGAAACGCCCTTCAGGACCCGGAGATAAAGGGGTTCCTGGACTCCACGGCCACGCTCCGGAAAGACCTCGTGATGAAGGAATTCGAGTATTTCGAGGCCTTCAGAAACCCGGCCACTACGCCTGAAGAGCTTGCAACGCTGAAATCCGGGATCAGGGACATTAAAATGAAGATAAGGGCAAAGATGAAGGAGATGGCGCCCTACAGAGGGAAAATGATGCGCTAAAAAGAAAAATATAAAAAGGGGCTTTTGGAATTCAAGGCCCCTTTTTTTCTATTCATCAAATGAAACTGAATCTTCCCGAGAGACTCATGACCAACAGTCCCTTCAGGGCCTTTTTGCAAAAAAATGTGGAGGGTCCCAAGCTCAGATCGATGGCATCTAAAAAGCGGTATCCCGTTTGCCTGGAGCTTGGCTGCGGAAACGGCAGGGGCGTCCGGATCATAAAGGGACTTTTCGGAGCCGAAAAGGTGACCGCGACCGACATAGACCCCTCCCAGCTCGAACGGGCAAGGAAACGCCTGAAATCCTATGGCAACCAAGTGGAATTCAGGCTGGAAAGCGCTACGAATCTCTCATGCGAGCAGGTGGGAGAATATGACGCTGTATTTGCCTTTGGCGTGATCCATCATACGGAGGACTGGCGAAGGTCGTTGCGTGAGATCAACCGGGTATTGAAACCCGGAGGCGAATATTTTTTTGACGAGCTTTTAAAGGGTTTTCTTCAAAGTGCGCCGGTGAAGGCTGCCACCCGGCATCCTGAAGGCGGCATGTTCACGGCGGAGGAGTTCGCCGGATACCTCTTGCAGAATGGCTTTAAGCTTGCAGGCAGGTGGCAGCTGGACGGCATCTGGCTCCTGGGCTCCGCGATTAAAGAGGGTTGAAGCAGAGGTAAAGCACATATGAAAGACGCGGGCGTTTCAGGTTAATATTATGGATGGAGTTGAAGCGCCTGGACCTCCCGGTTTCCGGAATGAGCTGCGCCGCCTGTGCCGCAAGGATAGAGGCTGCCCTCTCAAAGACCCGTGGAGTGAAAGAGGCCTCTATCAACTTTGCCGCTGAACGCGCGCACCTGCTTTTTGACCCGGCCATCGCCACCGCAGATGATCTTATCGATACTATAAAAAAACTTGGCTATGGCGCAGGAACCTCAAAGCAGACCATTCCCATTAAAGGCATGAGCTGCGCCGCCTGTGCTGCCCGTCTGCAGAAGATCCTCACGAAAATGGACGGGGTGATATCCGCCCATGTCAACTTCGCGGCCGAAAAAGCCACTATTGAGTACATCCCGTCGCAGGCTGGCCCGATGGAGTTCAGAGAGGCGGTTGAGAGCGCTGGCTTCCAGGTTTCCGACATACAGGCAGTGGAAGACGCCGTCTCAAAAGAGCAGGCCGAAAGGGAGCTTCGTTATAAAAAACTCAAAAGCAGGGTCTTGGCGGGCTCCCTGCTTACAGCCCCGGTCTTTCTTCTTATGTACTGGCATATGCTTGGGTTGGACACCCTGTTCGACATTCCGCTTCAAACCGGCTTTTTTATCCAGTTCGCCCTTGCCACCCCGGTGCAGTTCTGGATAGGAAGGCAGTTTTACTCCGGCGCCATCTCAGCCGCAAGGCACCGCACCACGGATATGAACACGCTCATAGCCGTAGGCACATCCGCGGCCTATCTATACAGTGTGCTGGCCATCTTTTTCCCTTCCATATTCCAGATTAAGGGTTTTATGGCCTCTTCCGTCTACTTCGATACGTCCTCCGCCATTGTCGTGCTGATACTCCTGGGCAGAACCCTTGAGGCACGGGCGAAGGGACAGACCTCGGAGGCCGTAAAAAAGCTCATCGGGCTAAAACCCGCAACCGCAAGGGTGGTAAGAGGCGATGCGGAAAAGGATATACCGGTGAACGGCGTGGAGATCGGGGACATAGTGGTTGTAAGGCCTGGGGAGAAGGTGCCTGTTGACGGAGTTGTAAGACACGGCTATTCATCGATAGATGAATCGATGATCAGCGGGGAGCCTATGCCGGTAGAGAAAAAGGCCGGGGACCCCGTCATAGGCGGAACGATCAACAAAATGGGCTCATTCAGGTTCGAAGCGCAAAAGGTGGGCAGGCAGACGATGCTCTCGCGCATCATTGAGCTTGTGGAACAGGCCCAGGGCACAAAACCCCCGATCGCGCGGCTAGCGGACAAGATCGCCTCATATTTTGTGCCAACTGTTATGGCAATCGCAGCCCTCACCTTCACCATTTGGTTTTTCGCGGGGCCTGCCCCCGCGTTTACCTACGCGTTCCTCAATTGCATAGCGGTGCTCATTGTGGCCTGCCCGTGTTCGCTGGGACTTGCCACACCGACTTCCATCATGGTAGGCACCGGCAAGGGCGCGGAAAACGGCATCCTCATCCGTGGGGGTCTCGCCCTTGAAACGGCCCACAAACTGGACGCTATCGTCTTTGATAAAACGGGCACTATCACCGCGGGCAAACCGTCGCTGACCGGCATTGAAACGAACGGGGACAAATACAGGGCAGAGGAACTTCTATTTTATGCAGCAAGCGCGGAGATGGGCTCCGAACACCCTCTGGCCCCCGCCCTGCTGAACGCCGCGCGCGGCCTCGGGATAAAACCCGCCGGACCTCAAAGCTTTGAGGCGGTCCCAGGGCAGGGCATAAAGGCGGTCGTGGAAGGCCGCCATGTCATTTTCGGCAACCCGCCCATGATGGACAATGAAAAGATAAGCTTTCAAGAACTCAAGGCGGCAGTGGACAGGTTTTCAGGCGAAGGGAAAACCCCGGTGCTGCTGGCTATAGACGGCCATGCAGCCGGAGTGCTGGCGGTGGAGGACACCGTAAAGGAGCACTCTAAAGAAGCGGTGCATGCGCTTGCCGGGATGGGACTCGAAGTATCTCTTCTGACAGGGGACAATGCCGCCACGGCGGGGCATATCGCCAGGGCGGTGGGCATAGAGCGGGTCTTCGCGGAGGTGCTGCCAGAGGACAAGGCCAGGATCGTTAAAAAGCTTCAGGAAGAGGGAAAGCGCGTGGCCATGGTTGGAGACGGCATAAACGACGCCCCGGCCCTTGCCCAATCAGACATAGGGATAGCCCTGGGAACGGGGACGGACGTGGCCATCGAGGCGGCTGACATTACCCTTATAAGCGGGGACTTAAGAGGGGTTGCGGCGGCAATAGCCCTTTCTAAGGCCACCATGAGGAACATAAAACAAAATCTTTTCTGGGCATTTGCCTATAATGTCATTCTCATTCCGGTTGCGGCGGGCGTGCTCTTCCCCTTCTCCGGTGTCCTCCTGAATCCCATATTCGCGGCGGGCGCGATGGGGATGTCCTCGGTAACGGTCGTCTCGAACGCCCTCCGGCTAAGGCGGTTCAAAGCCCCGCTGTAAAGGAACGGCGAACGACTGAGAAAAGCTCCAGAAAGCGAAAGCCGCCTTGCCTGCCGGCAATAAATTTCCCCATTTCTTGAATTTAGCTTCCGCAATGTGTGATAATGCGCCTCTGCATAAAAAAAATCTTTTTTCTTCTGAAGGAGGTTTTTACCGGATGGCCAGGATTGACGATCTGTGCATAAATACCATAAAGATGCTCGCCGTGGACGCGGTGGAGAAAGCTAACTCCGGACATCCGGGCATGCCCCTTGGCGATGCCGCCATGGCGTATGTGCTTTGGACGAAGGCGCTCAGGCACAACCCCAAAAACCCGCTCTGGCAAAACAGGGACAGGTTCGTCCTATCAGCCGGGCACGGCTCCATGCTCTTATACAGCCTTCTTCATCTGACCGGATACAAGATATCCCTGGACGACATAAAAAATTTCCGCCAGTGGGGCAGCGCCACCCCAGGACACCCGGAGATAAGCCGCGCACACGGCATAGAGACCACCACCGGCCCGCTTGGGCAGGGTTTCGCCACTGGTGTGGGAATGGCCATGGCGGAGAAGCGCCTGCGCGACCTGTTCAACAAACCCGGTTTCCCCGTTATCGATTACAACATCTACGGCATACTAAGCGACGGGGACATGATGGAAGGCGTGCAGTCCGAGGCCGCTTCCTTGGCGGGGCACTTGGGGTTGGGAAAGATAATATATCTTTATTCGGACAACAGGATAACCATCGAGGGGAAAACGGACCTCTCCTTTTCCGAGGACGTGGGCGCACGCTATGCGGCATACGGCTGGCATGTACAGAAGGTGGACGGCTATGATCTTCCCGGCATTGCAAAGGCCCTTGCGGCTGCAAAAAAAGAGAAAGGCCGCCCTTCCCTCATAATTGCCAGGACGAAAATAGCCCAGGGATGTCCGACCCTTGAAAATACGTCAAAAGCCCATGGGGCCCCCATCGGCTCTGAAGAAGACAGACTTTTAAAACAGTTTTGCAACTGGCCCAATAGAAAATTCTACGTTCCCAAAGAGGCCTCCCTGGAGATGCTCAAGGCGGTAAAAAATGGCAAAGCGGAAGAGGCCTCATGGCTTTCAATGATGTCCAGGTACAGGAAAAAACATCCGGCGCTGGGCAAGATGTGGGACAACTTCACAGCCGGGGAGTTCGTGGAAGGCTGGGAGGACTCTTTCCCTGTTTTCAAACCTGGCGATTCGATTGCCACGAGAAGCGCATCCGGCAAGGTGCTGAACGCCATCGCGCCGATGGTCCCGCAGCTCATAGGCGGCTCAGCGGACCTTGCTCCCTCTAACAACACCTATGTGAAAGACAGGGGGGACTTTACCCGGGAGCGCTCCGGCGGCAACATCCATTTTGGGGTAAGGGAACATGCCATGGGCGCCATCTTAAACGGTATCGCTCTAAGCGGGATGCTCCTGCCTTACGGCGGGACCTTCTTCGTATTTTCGGATTTCCTCAGGCCTTCACTCAGGCTCTCTTCCCTGATGCACACGCATGCGATATATGTTTTTACCCACGATTCCGTGGGCGTTGGAGAGGACGGGCCAACGCATCAGCCGATAGAACACCTGGCAAGCCAGAGGGCGATGCCGGGGCTGATGGTAATGAGGCCCGCGGACGCCAACGAAACGGCCGAGGCCTGGAGTTTCGCCCTTACGCACAACGGACCAACAAGCCTTGTGCTTTCCAGGCAGAACCTGCCAGTTCTGGACCGCAGGAAAAACGGATACGGTCCTGCCTCCGGCATAAAGAAAGGGGCTTATGTTCTCTCCGACTTTTTGCCCAAAGGCAAGCCTGATATGATACTGATGGGTACCGGTTCGGAGGTCCATCTTTGCCTGGAGGCCGCCCGCATCCTAAGGGACAAAAAGATCAACGTGCGTGTCGTCAATATGGCATGCTGGAGGCTGTTTGACCAGCAGCCACAGGCTTATATAAATAAGGTATTGCCGCCATCTGTTGAAAAAAGGCTCGCCGTGGAGGCCGCTTCCCCGTTTGGATGGCACAAATATACCGGCTCCAAAGGTGCGGTCATCGGCATCGACCATTTCGGCGCGTCAGCGCCGGGCAAAGTAGTCTTCGAGAAGTTCGGCTTTACCGTGGAAAACGTGGTAAAAAAAGCGCTGGCACTGCTTAAAGATCAAGGCTCCTTATAAAAGAAGCCGTATCCGAGAGATCGTTCAGGACCGCATCGGCGCCGGTGGCGAGAAGATCAGCCACGGTGTAGCTGCCTGTGGCAACCGCCACGGCACGGGCTCCGTGGCGCTTCGCACATTCAACATCGCGGGGCGTATCTCCCACCACTATGCAGTAGCCGGAAGAAAGGCCAGCATCCGGGTGGCGGACCCTGAACCTGTCCAGCGCAATTGGAAGCAGGACATTTCTGTCCGGATCATCGCTGCCGAAGGCGCCCGCCGGGAAATACCCGTTAATACCAAAAGGGGCCAGTTTTATCCTTGCCCCTGCCTCAACATTGCCGGTCAGAAGACCAAGAGCAACGCCTTCCATAATTTGCAGGGCATTCAGGGCCTCTCTAACGCCGGGCTTCAGCCTTTTACGGGCATTATCAATCCCTGCCCTGAGATGCTCCAGATAAAGACCGGTAAAACGGGGCATCTGTCCGTCCATGGCTATCCCGTGCCTGTCCATAGCCTCCATGATTATCTCCGTGTCCGTTTTCCCTCCCATCCTTATGCCCTGAAACGCATTATTGATGGAAAACATATCAAGGAAAGCAGCGGTCAATGCCCTGGAGCCCGCCCCGCCGGAGTCCAGCAGGGTACCGTCTATGTCGAAAAGAACAAGTTTCATTTTTTTTATTTTAAACCATATCCGGTCCTTAATTATAACCTCCTTCAAACAAGGCCGGTTCTTGGTTATAATATACGCAGGCGTTTTTGTTTTTGTTTTCTTGTTAGTTTAAGGTCATTCAATTGACAATCAGAGGGTTTCTTTTGTATTTTAATCATTCCGGGGCGTAGCGCAGTCCGGCTAGCGCACCTGCTTTGGGAGCAGGGGGTCGGAGGTTCGAATCCTCTCGCCCCGATTGATGCGCCTGTAGCTCAGTTGGATAGAGCAACTGCCTTCTAAGCAGTGGGTCAGGGGTTCGAATCCCTTCAGGCGCACTTATAAAAAAACCAAAAACCTGCGAGATCATCCCATTCTTTAAACTTTTTCACAAATAATAGCCCCCTTCCATGCCAAAACATCCCCGGCCATTCAAGAGCATTTAGAACCGTTATTCTCCCTGGAACATGTGCGGGTGCCCTCAAATTCAGGACTCTGCCGGGCGCTTCAATCGGCGGAACAAATTAAAGTTTTTCGTGAATTTTCCGAAATAATACTATGAATAAGAAGGATTTATTGGAAAATATTCCGGATTTTTTTGACCTTGACAATGTTGAAAAGCCGGATGTTATACTACACACCACAATATCAACATCAGCCGGAGACTTAAATTACGTGAGAGTACAGGAAGCAGATGATTTACCGAAACCGACTGAAGTATTGCCCGATGCCGTACGAGTTAAACCTATACGCATAGAGGGCAATGACGCCAGCCGGGATGATGCCGGGGCCCCCCTGCCCTTTGATACGCTGCCTCCTTCCAAAGAAAAAAAATTAAAGGGACCGGGTGCCAAACTCAGGTCACGCCCCGTGACTGTCGGCATCGACATAGCGCATGCGCATGTGAACCTGGTTAAAGCGGCACTGTCGCGTAATAAATTGTCCCGTAATAAATTTGAGATCCTGGATTATAAGCGCATCCCAATACCTGAACATATCAGGAAGGGCTCTAAAGAGTTCGGGGACTTTTTCAGGTCAACGGTAGGCCCTTTTTGTGAGCATGCCGGGAAAAAGATGGAAGTATGGGCCATCATATCCACAACGCAGGCCCATGTGCAGTTCGTCCGCATTCCAAAGGTTTCTGACAAGCATTTTGAGGCCGCCGTTCAATGGGGACTGAAGAAAGAACTCCCCCTAGACGAAAAAGATTATTCCTTTGGTTATGAGATCCAGGATGAAGTGGCCGCCGGGGGGGACAAAAAAAATAATGTCCTGTGTTATTTCGCCCCCGCACGCGAGATAGAAGAGACAAAAGAACTCTTTTCCGGGATCGGGGTCCCGTTGTCAGGCATATCCATTGTCCCATTTGCGGTCCAGAACATCTTCAAACACGATGTGGCTCGGCTAAAGGAAAAGCAGTTAGCTTGCCTCTTTATCGGTGATGACCACTCGCGCATCGACCTGTACGCCGGGGGGAAGCTTGTGCTGACGCGTGACATCAAAACAGGCATTAATAGCCTGACCGAGATGCTGACAGAGAATTTGCACGGCATAAACGGCGACGCCCGTTTTTCGCATGACGAGGCTCGAAAGATCCTTTTTGCCCTTTCCAGCGGCGATAGAGGCCCCCTTGGCCTTGAAAGCGGGCAAAAGTTCAACCGGGAAGATGTCGAAAAATTGATCGCCCCTGTAATGGAAAGGTTTACCCGGCAAATGGAGCGGACTTTCAAACATTTCGAGGGGACGCAGGGACACGGGAGGGTTGAAAAGATATATATTTCAAGCCTAATGCCCTGCCAGGCCATGGCCGGCCATTTCGGCAGGCATCTGGGCGTGGGGTGCGTCTTTTTCGACCCCCTTAAAGAAGTATTGCAGGAAAGCAGCCTGGAGGACAGGACCGCATTGGTTCCGGCTTTTGGCCTGGCCCTTTCAGATAAAACCTATACGCCAAATTTTATCCGGTCCTATAAGGAAAGGAAAAAAGCGGAGTATATCGCCAGTTTTAACCGGATGATCATATTGGCCTTGGCCGGTTCACTGCTTGTTTGCTCGGCCATCGCGGCGCATGAATGGCGCGGAGCCACGCGGGAAAAGGCCGAACTGTCAAGACTTGAAAAACAGCTCCAAAAAAGCCGTCCAATAAGCGAGAAAACCATTGCCAGGATGGCCTCTGCCTCAAATATGAAGGCGCGGGCATACGCAAAATTAAGCGGGAGATACACGGGAATCGCCCTTATCGGGGATCTGTCTTCCCTCACCCCTGCGTCTGTAACCCTCACAAGCTTAAAGGCCAGCCTTTCCGGAAAGTCAGGGACAGCAAATGACACGAAAAATGCCGCTTCCGGCACGGCGGAGAACTCGGCTGTCGTAACAGGGGTTGTCAGAGGCAACCGGGACATGCTTGAACCGGAACTGGCCTCATACGTGATGGGGCTTAGATCGTCGCCGCTTTTTTCCGGCGTAAACGTCCAGGCGGGCAAGATCGAGCGCACGGGACATGGCGCAGTTCTGCCCTTCGAGCTTGACCTGAAGATCGGGCAGGGCAAATGAGAAAAAAGATCGCCGGGGCGCTCCATATCCCGGAAGAATGCGTACGGAAGCTTGCTATGAGCCTTGCGGCCGTGATCGTTTTTTTAATGGCCGCCGTTGTACCGGGAAGCCTCGTCTTGGGACATCTGGGCAAAAAGATCCGTGAGGTGCACCGGGAGCTGGATGAACGCAGCAGCCTTTTGCCCCTTTATGCAACCCTGGGAAAGGCCTCAAATTCCGGTCCGGTGAAAATAAAAATATCAGGGAAAGACCCCGCCCGCCCGCTTGCCGTTATAGATGGCGAGCCCGAACTGGCGAAAACCGGGCTCAAGCTGGCGGACCTTGGCGGAGCGCTGATGAAGATAAGGGATATCTCCAGGAGTTCGGCAATGAGGGACGTGAACATCGACCCGGATTTGAACAATGCCGCCGGGAATGCCGGACAGGGCGCAGCCACCTTTGCCGTTAATGTCTCTTTCAAAGGCAGTTTTGAAAACTTCAGGACGTTCCTGATCAATATTTACGCGCTGCCATATGTGGAAAATATCGCGTCTCTTTCTATAGAGAAGGAGGCGGACGGGCGGACGCTCGACTTTGGAGCAAAGATCATGCTGGCACAGAGTTGAGAAGGGATTTTAATTTATTTATGGACCCCAAAAAAAGACAGATGATCATAGTGGCGGCAGCCGTACTTTTTTCCCTGTACGGCCTGTTCAATCTGGCTGGCAGCAAGGCAAGGCAACATCCGGGTGTGATGGCAGGTGGTGTGACGGCGGGGCCGGATGCCGCGGCCAGGGAAGGGGAACTGAGGGCGTTCATTGCGCAAACGTCCGCCCAGCTGGCCAGCGGACGGCCAGGCACATACGATTCATACGTGGTGCGCCTGGCGGAAAGCAACTGGGGCCGCGATCCCTTTTCAGGAAAAAACTGGACGGAAAGCGAAAGCGCGGAGAAAGACAGCCCGGCGCCTCGGCCCAACTTTGCATACAACGGTTATGTGCAAAGGGGAAACCACAGGGTTGCCATTATTAATGGCAGGGAATACATGGCGGGCGATCAGCTTGAAGAGAAAGGTTTTTTTGTGAAAAAGATATCGTCTGCCAAAGTCATGATAAAAAACAGAAGGGACGGATCGGAGTTTGAGGTGCCTTTATCTCAACTGGAGACGGGAATTTGAACTTGAATAAAAGCGGGTATCAGGACAAGTGCAAAAGGGGGGGGATGCCGCGCCGGGAACCACGTACGCCATTGCCGCTTCTTTTTATTTTCGTTTTTTTCATAATGCTTGCCAGCGGGTGCGCGGGCAACCGCCAGGCCGCCAAGGCCCCGTTCCCGGGCTTTGAAAAGTGGGAGAAACTCGCAAGGACATCCAAGGGCTTTTCACCCTCCCCTGTTGAAAACAACGCCCTCGTTGAAAGCAATACGTCTATCGCCAACTCCACAAATGGCACAAAGAACGGGACTGCCGGGCTCCAGCTCAGACCGCTGCCCACGCAAAAGGTCAGCCTGAAGATGCGTGACGCCGATGTGAAATCCATATTGCGCGCGCTGGCGGTATCCACCGGCGTGAACCTTCTTGTGCCGGATGATGTGAAGGGGACCACAAGCATTGATTTTACGGAGGTCCCATGGAACCAGGCCTTCCTCAGTCTGCTCAAATCCTACGGTTTAAGTTATGTCTGGCAGGGCGATATCCTTCGCGTTCTTACCCTGGAGGATATGGAGCAGTCCCTAAAGGCCGAAGCGGTCCAGAGGAAGCTGGAGGCGGAGAGCCCTCTTACAACCGTCGTTGTCCCCATAAACTATGCCGATGCCAAGGGGCTGCAGAACAACCTGCAGAAATTGTTGCAGGACGAAGGCTCAAAATCCGTCAGGGGCTCGGTGCTCGTGGACAATTACAGCAACTCCCTTATAATCCATGCCACGCCCGATGACGCGAAAAAAATGCTCTCCGTAATAAAAAGTATTGACAGGCCCACCGGGCAGATCCTGATACGCGCCAATATAGTTGAGACAACCAGGGAAGAGGCACGGGACCTCGGCATTCAGTGGGGCGGGATACTGATGACAAACGCGAACGGCAACAACAAGATATGGGTAACGCCGGGAGGCTCAGCCGGCAATGTTCTGTCATCCGGGTCCTCTGGCTCCGGCACAAGCACTTCGGGAGGCGGCACGGTAACGCCTTCGTTCACTCCAACGTCGGGCGCAACGGGCATCAGCCAGCAGGGCTACGGCGTAAATTTCCCGGTCCCGCAATCCACAATTCTCAATAACGGCATAGGATCGCTGGGGTTCCTGTACGGAAGCCTTACAGGCAACATTCTGGATGCGCAATTGCAGGCCCTGCAAACGGAGGGGAAGGTAAACATCATATCGAGCCCGTCCATAACTACACTGGACAACCAGAAGGCGTTCACCCAGAGCGGCACCCGGGTCCCTTATGTGACGTACACATTTTCCGGATCGTCCACTACGCCCACGGTAAACTTTGTCGATGCCGCCCTCAAACTGGAGATCACCCCGCATATCATTAACGGCGGCAACCTGAAAATGTCTGTCGTCATCAACAAAGATGATGTCGACACGTCGCGTGAGGTGCAGGGAAACCCTTTCATTCTGCAAAAGCAGACCGAAACGACCCTGATCGTTAAAAACGGAGAAACCGTGGTAATATCCGGGTTGACCAGCCAGAATTTGTCGTCCAACGTAAACGGGGTGCCGTTCCTGAAGGATATACCGTTTCTCGGATGGCTTTTCAAGGGGGAACACAAGGACAATACTATGAACCAGGTGCTTATTTTCATTACCCCGTACATTTTGCCCAGGGAAGCCCCGGTGGCCGCGCAGGCCGCGACCCTGAAAAAGTGAGCGCGGCCCGGCGGAGCAATGGAAAAGACGGAGCACTGGAAATGATGATACGGGGCCGCGCATGATAGTAACGAAACGCTTGGGGGAGATGCTCACCGAAAGCGGGATTCTGACCGCGGCCGGGCTGGAGAAAGCCCTCCAGGGCCAAAGAGGCTCTGGTCTTAAACTGGGGCAATATCTCGTTCAGCGCGGAATTGTGTCCGAAATACAGATATGCGAGCTGCTGTGCGGGCAGTTGAAGGTAAAGAGGTACCATCCGGACCTGTTCCCGGTGAATATAGGGCTTGCCGAGCTCATACCTTTTGACATGGCCCAGAAATGCCAGGTAGCGCCCTTGCAGCGGAAGGGCCGCCTCCTTGTCGTCGCCACAACGGACCCTCTCGATATTATTGCAATGGACTCCATTGAGGACCGGACGGACTGTGAAGTGGAGCCCGTCATCTGCACGGAAATGGAATTGACGAAGCTGCACAAGTTACTCTATTCGTCCCAGATGGGGCTGGGCGGCGTTGTGACCTCCATGGAAGGGGAGGAAAGATTCGCCATTGAAAAAGCGGAGGAGAACCTGGAGGATATCCAGGTCTCCTCGACGCAGGACATGGGCAACACCCCGGCCGTCATACGGCTGGTGAACTCCATCTTCGCCAATGCGATACAGGAAAGGGCAAGCGATATCCACATAAGCCCGCAGCAAAACGGCCTCCAGTTACGGTTCAGGATCGATGGCAGGCTAAACAGCATGCCGGCGCCCCCCAAATCGATGTTCCTGCCGGTGGTGGCGCGCATAAAGATATTGTCGGGCATGGACATAACCCAGTCCAGGGTCCCCCAGGACGGGCGTTTCACGCTCCGCCTGGGCAACAGGATGATAAATGTAAGGGCCTCGACCGTACCGACGCTTCACGGCGAAAACCTTGTGCTCAGGCTCCTGGACACCAGTTTGGGCATTTTAACGCTCGACAGGCTTGGGATGTCGGAGGCGGATGCGGAAAGGGTGAGGGGGATGGTCCAAAAACCCTACGGGATGGTCCTCAGCACAGGCCCGACCGGCAGCGGCAAAACGAGCAGCCTGTACGCCATTATCCAGCAGATAGATACTCCCGACGTACATATAGTGACCCTTGAGGATCCCGTGGAGTACAAGATCGAGAGCATCCGCCAGATACAGCTCAATGCGAAGGCTGGAATGACCTTTGCCAGCGGACTGAGGGCGATACTCCGCCAGGACCCGGATGTGATAATGGTGGGCGAGATACGTGACAGCGAAACCGCCGCCATCGCCGTCAGGGCTGCGCAGACAGGGCACCGGCTGCTTAGCACCATGCACACAAACGACGCCGCCGGCGCCGTTTCCAGGCTCGTGGATATGGGCATCGAGCCTTACCTTGTTTCCTCGATCCTCCTGGTTTCTTTTGCGCAAAGGCTGGTCAGGACTATATGTCCCTACTGCAAGGAGCCGTATACGCCCCACGCAAAAGCGCTCGCTTCCTGGGGTCTGGACCGGGTGGAAGGAGCTACCTTTATGCGTGGAAGAGGCTGCCAGCAGTGCATGCAGACCGGTTTTATGGGCAGGACAGGCATTTTCGAGGTCCTTGTGAACAATGAGACCATGCAGGAGATGATACTGAAGAAGGCCCCGGCACAGGAAATGACGCGCGAAGCGGTCTCATCCGGCATTATGAGGACCCTGAAGCAGGACGCAACGGACAAAGTGGCCAAAGGCATCACCACGCTCGAGGAAGCGCAGGCGACGGTAATGTCGTAAAAATAAAAAAGAGAAAATATGAACTATTCTTACCAGGCGATAAACAATCTTGGAAACGTCATAAAAGGGACCATTGACGCCGCCTCGGAACAGGCGGCCAAAGAGGCCGTTGCTTCAGGCGGGCTTATACCGGTGCAGGTTGCGCCCGCAAAGGAAAAAGGCGGCCTTTCCGTGAAGAAGGGCATGGGCGGGTTCACCCAGAAAGTGAAAACCCGGGAGCTGGTCCTGTTCTCCAAGCAGTTCCGCTCGATGTTCAGCGCTGGCATTCCAGCCCTTCGCCTGTTGGAAGTGCTTGAGATGCAGACCGAAAACAGCCTGTTAAAAAAAGCTGTTTCAGGCATGCGTGAGGACATAAGCCAGGGGTTGACCCTCAAGGAAGCCATGGAGAAGCATCCCGCCATCTTCTCACCCCTCTATTGCAACATGATAGGCGCCGGGGAGGCAAGCGGCAAGATCCCGGAGGTGCTGGAAAGGCTCTCCTACATGCTGGAGCATGAAGAGAAGGTGAAATCGGACATCCGCTCCGCGATGCAATATCCGGTGGTTGTGGTCATAACACTTGCGGGGGCGTTTTTTTTCCTCCTCACCTTCGTGATCCCAAAGTTCGCCGCGGTATTTTCGAAGGCGCGCATCACTCTGCCTCTGCCCACGCGGATAGCCATCTCCATGCATGATGCCCTGATAGGGCATTGGTATGTTATATTGATCGGGGCCGTCTGCTTTCTGGCCGGGCTAAGAACGTATCTCAAGACTGAAAACGGCAGGTTCGTGAAGGACTCCTTCCTGCTGCGCCTCCCGGTTTTCGGCCCCATGTTCGTCAAGGCGGCGGTCTCACGGTTTTCAAGCATCCTTGCGATACTGCTTTCAAGCGGCGTGCCTGTGATCAGCGCCCTGACGATACTTTCAGGCACCATCGGCAACTCGGCCATCGCCAGGGCCTTCGAGGCCATAAAAGGGCAGATGGTTGAGGGAAAGGGCCTCGCCGGCCCATTGTCCGAGGCGAAATTTTTTACCCCCATGGTGGTAAGCATGGTTGCCATCGGAGAGGAATCAGGCGACCTTGAAGGAATGCTAAAGGAAATAGCGGTCCATTACGATGAGGAGGTGAGGTATGCGGTAAGCCGGCTGGCGGATCTGATCACGCCCGCGCTGACACTGGCGCTGGCTGTTGTAGTCGGTTTTTTTGCCCTGGCGGTATTCATGCCCATGTGGGACATGACGAAGATGGTCAAATAACGAGGGATTTTACTTTATTTTCCGTAAAACTAAAAGGAGACAAAATGAAAAAAATGAAAATGATTCTGGGGAGCGAGGGCGGTTTTACCCTCATCGAGATGATAGCCGTGATCGTGATAATCGGCATACTGGCGGCCGTTGCCATTCCCAGGTATATGGACGCGCAGGACAGGGCTAGGACTGCCGCAGTGCAGGGTGCGTTGGCCGCAGCGAAAGCGAATGTCACGATGTCCTATGCGGCTGCGATCATCAACGGGTGCACTCCCAGCACTATTAAATTTAGCAGCAGCGCATGGACATGCACCAACATTCAAGGTGGCAATATCGCTCCCGCAACCAATCTTGGGGATTTCACTGTCTCAAGTTACACAGGCTGTACGAGCGTGGGTGCGCACCCCTGCAGTATCGATATTACCTTGGCCACGACCTCGCCATCCTGGCTTGGCAGCGTCCCTTCGGCAGCCTTGAGCAATACAATAACCGTGCAATAAAAAAGATTGTCTGCCGGCGGCATTACCCGGAAGCTTATTGAACGGGTATGCTGCCGGCATATCAATGATATGTTTCCGGGTCCTGACGATAACGGAGGGTTCACCATGATAGAGCTGATCGCGGTGCTGGTGATCATAGGTATCATGGCCGCCATAGCCATTTCACACGCCATGGATACCTCCTCGCTAAACGTGAATTCGGAGGCCGCGATACTAAAGAACAACCTCCGCTTCGCCCAGATAAAGGCCATGGGTGACATTGCGCCCGACACATGGGGGATCAATGTGGGCAGCGGCTCTTACACGCTTGTCTGCACCGGAAGCAATTGTCCGGCGGTTCCCAACCTGCCTGGCGACAACTCCGCGACACATTCGTTTCCGTCCGGCATAACCGCAACACCGGAGGCGATAAACTTTGACACATGGGGGAGTCCTATCGGCAACACACCCTCCATTACGCTTACCGTTGGCTCTCAAACCGCCTCCATTATGGTAACTGCCGATACGGGATTCATACCGTGAAAGACATGCAGCGCCGTGGCAAGGAAGGATTTACCCTGATAGAGGTGATCATTACCATAGTTGTGGTTGCTATCCTTGCATCCATGGTCTACACCTACTTCGGCCCTGCCATCACGGGAAGCGCAACTCCCATCACCCGTCTTGAGGCGGCAATGACCGCCCAGTCGGCAATGGAAAACGTAACCGCCGACTATCTGGCAAATTACAGCTCGAACCTCCAGGGTCTGCAAAATAAATTAGGGGCGGAGGGGTCCGCCCTGAACTCCTCCTACGGGCAGGGAACTCTCATTGACAATCACTTCATAACATGGAGCGGCGGAAATGATGTGAAGGTCCCGTCCCCTGGCATCAGCAATTGCCTTGAGGTAACTGTCAGGGACACTATCGGCGAGATGCTGACGCAAATTTATACCAGCGGAACCCAGGGGACAAGCTGCCAATGAAACGCATGCACAAAAATCCCTCACCCCAACCCTCTCTCAATGGGAGAGGAAGGAACGAGGTCAGAGTGAGGGGACGGATAATCGCAAGAAACGAAAGCGGGTTCACCCTGATAGAGATGATAGCGGCCATCGTGATCGGCGGCATTATCCTTGCGGTGGCCGGCATGTGGATAGTCAACGTGACCAACGGTTTTATCCTCACAAGGCAGAACTCGACAACGGCCCTCAAGGTGCAGGCGGCCACTTTGCGGCTGGAGAAAGAGTTCCATATCATAACTGCGGTATCGTCGGGCAGCGCCACACAGCTTGATTACACGAATGACAGGGGGGGCAGCCCGGCAAGCCACACGCTTGCCTTCTCCGGCACAACAAAAACCGTTCAGCTTGACGGCAATACGCTCCTGGACAATGTGTCCGGCTTCGCGCTGACTTATTCCAGCGCATATAACGGTATATTCAGTTCAACCTGGACACCGGGGGACAAGGTAATCAATCTCAGTTTCACCCTTTCAGGCTTCGGCGGTCCGCAAAACACGTTCTCCATGCGGGTGAGGTCCGAAAACCTATGAAGCGGACGGACCTTACCGATCAAAGCGGCTCCTTGCTGATAGGATTGATCATTACGCTTGTGGTTATAACTATCGCAGGCGCAGCAGTCGCGTACCTGACAACCGGCTCAACGCTGGCCGGTCTTATGAAGAATAATAACCTGAAGGCCTACTATCTGGCGGAATCGGGCGCAAGGTTTGCCATGCCCCTCATTGAGGCTGACCTGAACAACGGCAACCAGAACAACATGAAGGCGCTGTTTGGCGGCAGTCTGACGAATACTCCCACGTATACGGTTTCAACCGGACAGTTCACCCTCTCCGTCTCCAACGTCAACGGAACGTCCGCCACTCTTACCTCCATAGGCAGCGCCGGAAGCGGCTGGCTTCTGACCAAACGGGAGGATATCATACGCATAGCCGCATCCTCAACACCACCATACCAGGGCCAATCCAATTTTTCCGACCTGAACACCAATTGGAACCAGACCACCAACCTGGGCGGCCCAAACCTCGATGGGGGTAAATTTATTTATGATTCCAAGAACAACGGACTGCAGTACAAAAACCAGGGAATACCGCAGCTGGAGACGGGCGGACTGCTTACTTTTTCATCCTCCAACCCGGAGGTCCAGAGTCTCTGGCAGACCTGGCTGGCATACGGGAGCCTGTCGTATGAGCTCCAGGAAAAGGTCACCGTGGACAACAGCAAATCGAACTTTTTCATGATAGGCCTGTCGTTCAGGGTCAATGAGCCCGCTACCTCGACCACTCCAAAAAGTTTCTACGGCGTTTCATTCTTCAGGAAAGACGACACAAAATTCCTTCAAGCGCCGCTCTGGTGGTGGCTTCTCCAGGACAGCAAAGGGCAGTACGAATTTGATTCGCTGAAAAACGGCACGCTTTACATGGTGTTCTGGGAATACCTGGCCAATGGCGATTCGGGGTATATCAGTGGCAGCAAGCAAACATGCTACAATTGGCTTGGGAACGGCTGTTTTTATCTCCTTGATTACAGCCCACTAACCACCGTTGTAACGCCGGATGGCAAGAGCCTGCTTGCGGACTCCGCTATCGTGGTCAGGGTTCTGGATATCGTCTCCGGAGGTATTCATACCAACAATATTTCAGCATATATCGCACAGAGCGCAAGCTCAGCGGACCACTATTATTATCCCGTGAGCAGTCCCCCTCCTCCTGCTTGGGTCCCCTCCTGGCCCCCGAGCAGCCAGTTCGCGCCAGTTAGCAACTGGTACGCCTACCCCTCCGGAAAACAGACGGCCTCGCCGCTCATAGACAATTCCCTTACGCCCAACAATTACTTTACCAACTCGACCTCGGAGATAGGGGTTAACGTCTTTTACGACCAGAACGGGACAAACGGCAGCAATGGCGGGATCAAGGACCTTATAACAGATTTCGGCATGAGCATATTATCGGGGAGCGGCAGTTCCGGAGGACAGGGCACACAGTATTATTAAAGGGACATTATAGAGCCCGCGATGGCCCTGCTCAGACCAGCAAGTGCATTACTCATGGCCATTACAAACGCCCCATATGTAGCGCCATGCACTTCTTCCGTGATAACGGATTCCTCGTGGACTTCAAGCCTGTGCTCCCGGTTGAATATTGTCCACTGGGCCTTAAGCAGCACGGATCTGCCGGGAGCGCCTTCAAAACGTATTATATTGACCGCCACCTGGTATTGCGACGCCGCGGCGGACCATGAGCTCCACTGTGCCACCCGGAAGCGGTCCGCTGGCAGAAGGACTGCAAGGTCCTCTGACATCACCCGGGTTACGTCTTGCTCAAGAGACCCGGCCCACCTGTCAAACTCGGCAAGCTTCAGCTCGTTTCCCCCGGAGGCCGTCACGATCTGGGGCCTGTCAAGATAGTCGGGTATCTGCACCGGCCCAACCTTTATATTAAAGATTTTCGTTTTTATGCCTGACAGTTTTTCCCCTGCACCAGCTGCGCCGGAGTTAAGTGAACTCATTTTAAGTGAACTCAATTGATAGAATCTGCTTGTAGGCGAGCTGGCGCAACCGGAGACAAATAAAAAAAGAAGCCACTCTAGCGCCAACAGGCTGAAAAATGATCGTCTCATGTTTTTTTAGTCTCCACCGTGGATTTTTTTGCCTTTTATCAGGGCCTCCGGATGCCGGTCCAGGTAGTCCGTCAGAGAGCGCAGGGAGCGCGAAAGCGCGGATATCTCTTCGAGCGTTCTGTTTAATTCGAAGGCAACGTTTGCGTTCTGCTCTGTCATGCTCCGGACGCCTGCGACCGTCTTACGGGTCTCTTCCAGCGTGGCCTGCATGCTCTTTAGCGTGTCCCTGGCGCTCCGGACCAGTTCTCCTGGAGCGCCTTCTTTCATTGCCAATGTCTTTTCAGCCTGGGCGAAGGCCTTTCGGGCGGCCCCCGAGGTCTCTTTAAAATCCGACGCCACTGAACCCAGCCGGGAATCCATGTCTTTTGTAAGGGTATTCATGCTGAGCAGGAGCTGCTGAAACGAGGCGATGCCCTTGTTCAGAGCGGGTGAATTTACCACCCGGTTCATGCCATCGATGATGCTCTGCAGTTTCTTCATGGTCTGGTCCAGCTTGAGGTTCTGGAGCGTCTTTGCCAGCTCCTCTATAGGGGTCGGTATTGCCGGGATCTCTGGATATCTTTTTTCCAGACCGGTCAGTATTGCCGGTTTGCCGGGATGAAAATCAAGGTCTACCACAAGCTGCCCCGTGATGAAACTCTGCAGCTGAAGCTGGGCCCGCAGTCCTTTTTTAATAAAGGCCTTGAGGTATTGGCCTTTGGGCTGTTCGCCGCTGGCCAGCACCCCAGAACGTGGGTCAAGCTCTATATATACAGGGATAAGTATGGCCAGCTCTTTTCCATAAAAGTTCACCTTGATGCCTGTCACCTGGCCCACTTTGACACCCCTGAACATCACCGGAGCCCCTACGGAGAGCCCCTTTACCGAGCCTGGAAAAAACATCACAAACTTATATGTCTTATTAAAAAACCTGCCGGACCCGAAGATGACGGTCCCGGCCACGGCAAGGGCTATTGCGCCAAGGACAAAAGCGCCAATGAGGCTCTTGTTGGCCTTCGCACTCATTTTGTTCCCGCTTTCAATAACATGATTTTAAAAACCACTTTAATAAACCCCTTAATAAAATAGGCGCCCTTCCCTCTTTACTGGGCGGCGCATCATCTGGCCGCCTGTGCCCCTTCCCCGCGTGTAAGAAAATCCCGCACCCTTGGATCTCCGGATCTTTCCAGAAGGATCTTTGGGTCCCCGCTTGCGATCATTGTCTTTGTCCCGGCATCGAGGAAGACCGAATTGTTACCGACCGCAAAAATGCTCTCCAGCTCGTGCGTTACAATTACCACCGTCGCGCCCAGGCTGTCCCTTAGTTCCAGTATAAGCCTGTCCATGAGGCGCGCGCTCACCGGGTCCAATCCGGCGGATGGCTCGTCGAAAAAAAGAATGCCGGGATCCAGGGCCATGGCACGCGCCAGGCCAGCCCTTTTTTTCATACCTCCGGAGAGCTCTGAAGGGTAATACTCTTCAAAACCGGCCAGCCCGGTCAGCGAGAGTTTAAAGGAAACTATTTCACTTATCAGATCCGGGCTGAGGCGGGTATGCTCCTCCAAAGGGAGAGCCACATTCTCCGCGAGGGTCATGGAACTCCACAGGGCTCCGCTTTGATAAAGGACCCCGAAATTTCTCATTATCCGCTGCCGCTCCTTTTCCCCGGTATCCCAGAAACTTATGCCGTTATACAGCACACGTCCCCGCACAGGTTTTTGCAGCCCCACCATGCCGCGAAGAAGCGTGCTCTTGCCACAGCCGCTTCCGCCCATGATGATGAAGATGTCACCCCTGTTCACCGTGAACGAGAGGTCTTTCTGGATAATATTGGCTCCGTATGCCAGTGTTAGATCCTGTACCACGATGTGAGGCTCCGGCTTTCCCAAAAAACTTTTTTCCTTCCGCTCGCCTATATTTAAATATCAGGCAGTTTCCCGGTTTGATAAATACCATCAGACGGAGCAGCTTTCGCTTTCACCCCAACTAAAACACCCCTAAATGTTTAGCACGTGGCATATTACCGTTATCACCGCCATCGCCACCACTATGCTTACGATGCTTGTCACCACGGCGGATGTGGCCGCTTCGCCCACGGCGGAAGCGCTCCTGCCGCATTGCATGCCCCGCATGCAGCCGGCCAAGGCCACAAGTACGCCAAAGGCCGCGGCGCTGAACAGTCCAATCCAAAAATCATCGAGGCGTACGGATTCCTTCGTCTTGTTGTAATATTCGGTGAAATTCAGGCCCAGCATCGACACCCCTATGGCAAAACCGCCCAGTATGCCCATCAGGTCCGCGTAAAGGCTAAGAAGAGGCATCATCAGAAAAAGCGCTATCATCCGGGGAAGCACAAGGAATTCCATGGGCGGTATGCCAAGCGTCTTCAGCGCGTCAATTTCTTCGTTCACTTGCATGGTGCCCAACTGGGCCGCAAAAGAAGCACCGGTGCGTCCTGACATGATGACACCCGTCATGATGGCGGCAAGAGCGCGGACCATGCCTATGCCTACAAGGCTTGCCACATATATCTGTGCGCCAAAAAGTTTTAGCTGAATCGCCCCTATGAAAGCAAGGATGAGCCCCACCAGCACGCTGATGAGGGACACGATGGGAAGCGCCTGCGCTCCGCATTGCTGCATGGTAAGCAGCAGGTCCCGCCGTCTGAACCTGGCCCTGCCGGTGATAAGGCGCGTGAAGGCAACAGTGGCCTCTCCGGTGAACGCAGTCATTTCAAGAAGCCCTCTCCAGAATGACTCTGCCCATTCCCCCACCCGTTCGAGGATGGAAAAGCGGGCGGGTTCCTTTTTAGCGCCTTTTGCCACCGGCACTGCCGATGCAAGGGAAAGAAGACGCTGGACACCCGGAGGCAATCCTGTTTTGTCAACGGCAATACCAGCGGGGCTGCACTCTTTGATGGTCCTGACCAGAAATGTCAATAAACCGGTGTCCCAGCCGCCCAAGTCCCCTGTGTAAAAAGATACCCGTTCCACGCTGGAAGCGGCGCCGATCTTCTCACTGAACCGCGCGGCCGAAGGGATATCATTTCCGAGCATCCAGTCCCCCGCAAGGCACACCTGCAATGTTTTATCATCGGGCCTATGGAAGTTCAATTCCGGTTCCACTTTCCTGTTCCTCAATACAGGATATCACTCAAATCGTGGCATGCAAAATACCACGCTGGGCACGAATTACCTTTGCAAAAGATGGTTGCAAAGGGCGTATGTCTGTAGTAGATTGGAATCAAGAACCGGCGGAAATCACAGCCTCGCTGAAACCATACAAAGCGCCTTTCATCCGTTTCACGATCCCTAACAAAATGCCGGGAGCTGTGAAACTTCATCGGATTCAAAACCCCTGGCTGATGGCGGCCGCATCCGTTGTTACGTCTTCTTGCCGGGCGCTAACCAGGGAAAATACTGTTTGCGATATTTTTTTACGCCGCCCGTGCTGAAAAGAAAGGCGTCCTTTATTTATTTGAGCAAGGCCGCCACAAACGAAACGGGACCATTTTGCGTAAACAGCGGAAGCACAGGAAGCGAAAGGTGGCAGACAAAATGCAAAGAAGTCAAAAAAATCAAAAAAACCTTGGAAAAGTGAGTGCATGGGCCGCTATCGGCTCGGTCCTGGCGGCAGGGGCACTTCCAACGGGGACCGCCGCACAGGAAGTGCTGCCTACGCCGCCGCATGTTTTCAAAGGGCAGATAGGGTTGAGCGTCAAGAACTCGAAGCCGGATTTCCCAAAGGAAGTCCAGGCCCCCAAGGGGGCTCCAAACGTAGTCATCATACTACTGGACGATGTAGGGTTTGGCGCTTCAAGCACGTTTGGCGGGCCGGTATCCACGCCAACACTGGACCGGCTGGCAAAACACGGCCTAAGATACACGGAGTTCCACACCACCTCGATGAGTTCCCCTACGCGTGCCGCGCTTCTTACCGGGCGCAACCATCATTCCGTGCACACCGGGGTGATCCTGGAACAGGCCACCGGATATCCAGGCTACGACAGCCTGATGGGCAAGGACACCGCCACTATTGCTGAAATATTAAAACAGCATGGATGGAACACAGCGTGGTTCGGAAAGGACCATAACGTGCCGGACTGGCAGAACAGTCAGGCAGGGCCCTTTGACCGCTGGCCGACCGGCCTTGGCTTCGAGTATTTCTACGGCTTTATCGGGGCGGAGACGAACCAGTGGCGGCCCGCGGCCTATGAGGGTACCCATCCTATAGAGCCTTATATCGGCCATCCCAATTATAACTTCGATTACGATATCGCCGGCCAGGCAATAAAATGGATCCGAAGACAGAAAGCCGTTGCGCCCGGCAAGCCATTTTTCCTCTATTACGCGCCGGGGGCGACTCATTCCCCGCACCAGCCAAAGAAGGAATGGATAGAGAAGTACAAGGGCAAATTCGATCAGGGCTGGGACAAAGTCCGCGAAGAGACGCTGGCGAGACAGAAGGCGCTGGGCATCGTCCCGGAAAACACTCAATTGACGCCGCGTACGCGGGATGTGCCGGCCTGGCATTCCCTCAGCCCTGGCCAGAAGAAGCTCTATGCCTATATGATGCAGGTTTACGCCGGTTACCTTTCGCAGACGGACTACAATGTGGGCCGCGTCCTTGATGCCATAAGGCAGCTGGGCCAGCTAAACAATACGCTTGTCATATACATAGTCGGGGATAACGGGGCCAGCGCGGAGGGAACCATGCAGGGGTCATTAAACGAGATCGCCATGATCAACGGGCTCCCTGAAGATTACAAAGAGGTCCTGAAACACATGAACGACCTTGGCACGTGGAAGACCCATAACCACTACCCCATAGGCTGGGCCAACGCGATGGACACGCCGATGCAGTGGGAAAAGCAGATCGCCTCACATTATGGCGGCACTGCCAACGGTCTAGTGATCTCCTGGCCCGCAAAAATAAAAGACGAAGGCGGGCTCCGTACGCAATGGCACCACGTGATCGATATTGATCCGACAATTCTCGACGTGCTGCACATCGAGCAGCCTTCTTCAGTTAACGGGGTTGCGCAAAAGCCTATTGAAGGCGTGAGCATGGCATATACGTTTGATCACCCGAATGCGCCCTCAACCCGCCGCACCCAGTATTTCGAGATGTACGGCAACCGCGGCATTTATCACGACGGATGGGTGGCATGCACGACCCCCTATTATGCGCCCTGGGAGGATCAACTTATGAAGCCTCCGGTGGACGTGATAAGCGGATACAAATGGGAACTTTATCACGTTGCCAATGATTTCAGCGAGGCCGTAAACCTGGCTGATAAATATCCTGACAAGCTCCACAGGCTTCAGTTGCTTTTCTATGCAGAGGCAGCCAAATACAACGTATTGCCGTTGGACGACAGCAAGGGGGCCAGATTGGACGTAGCGATCCGCCCAAGCCTCACGCGGGGACGCACCGAGTTTACCTATTACGATGGCGATATCCGTATTCCCGAGGGGTCCGCGCCTGATATCAAGAACAAGTCGTTCCGCATCACCGCCCAGGTAGTTCTGCCAAATGGAAATGAACAGGGCATCATAGTAACACAGGGCGGACTTTCCGCCGGTTACGCGCTCATGTTCCAGGGCGGCAGGCCCATTTTCCATTACAACTTTGCGAACATCAAACATTACAACATCGCGGCCAAAGATCCACTTGCGCCAGGCAAACATACCGTGGTCTTCGATTTCAAGTACGACGGCGGAGGCATCGGCATGGGCGGCATTGGCACGCTAATCGTGGACGGCAAACAGGTTGCCCAGGGGCGGATCGATAAAACGATACCTGCCCGCTTCTCGTTCGATGAGACCTTCGACGTGGGCGAAGACACCGGCACGCCCGTAAGCCTGGATTATGATGTCCCTTTCAAGTTCACCGGCCGGATAGAGAAAGTTGCCGTCAGTCTTGGCAAATCCGGGCTGAACGCGGCCCAAAGAACAAACGTCCAAAAATTGGAGCAGAGGGCAACCCTCCAGATCGAATAGCACTCCAGGAGAAAACCTCATGAAACGCAGTGCCATAAATGCCTCCGTCAGCCTCGCGCTGGACGCGGCGTTTGCGAAAAAAGGACGGTCATTTTGAAAACCGGGCGGACGCTTGCGAACCCGCATGCCCCCTGTTCTCCGGAACCGTCCTCTGCCGCGCAGGACATCCATCGCGAGGCACGGGGCGTCCGTCGCGCGGTGCAGGGCATACACGTTGTGGCCAAGCCAACAGGGCCGCTCTGCAACCTCAATTGCGAATACTGTTTCTACCTGGAGAAGCAGGCGTTGTTTGGCGCGGGGGAGGATTACCGTATGACGGATGAGGTTCTTTCCGCCTTCATAGGCAACTACATTTCTTCCCAGGCCACACCGGACGTGGAGTTTGTATGGCAGGGCGGAGAGCCCACCCTTTTGGGCATTGATTTCTACAGGAGGGTTGTTGAGCTTCAGCGACCGTTCGCGCGTAAAAAGACAATAAAAAATTCGCTTCAGACCAATGGGACGCTGCTTACTGATGAATGGTGCCGGTTCCTCAGGAAACACGCTTTCATGGTGGGAATAAGCCTTGACGGGCCCAGGGATGTGCATGACCGCTACCGCCGGGACCATGCGGGAAACGGCACTTTCGACCGGGTAATGCGGGGGCTGAAACTTTTGCAAAGGCATGGGGTCGATTATAACGTTCTGGCCTCTGTCGCCCGGGACACAGCCTCCCGCCCCCTGGATGTGTACCGCTTTCTGCGGGATGAGGGCGTGGAATTCATTCAGTTTACGCCGATTGTGGAGCGGCTGCCAGATGAGCGGAGCAGCCGCCTGGGCCTGCGGCTCGCCGGGCCCGCTTCGTTTGAGCCCTCATCGCTTGATGAGGAATGTAAAACTGGCGTCACCGGATGGACGGTCATCCCGGAACAATACGGCGGCTTTCTCATCTCCGTTTTCGAGGAATGGGTCAGAAAGGATGTGGGCAAGGTCTTTGTAATGAACTTCGAATGGGCGCTGGGCGCCTGGATAGGCAACCCCTCGCCGGTCTGCGTTCATGCCAAACAATGTGGACGCTCGCTCGTGCTTGAGCACAATGGGGATGTCTATGCCTGTGACCATTGCGTTTATCCTCAGTACAGGCTGGGCAACGTCGCCAGGGACCGGTTGGCGGACCTTGCTGAAGACTCCCTCAGATCCGGCTTCGGCGTGGACAAGGAACGCGCCCTGTCCCGCTGGTGCAGGGAGTGCAAGGTCCTGGCGGCCTGCCAGGGAGGCTGCACCAAACACCGCTTTGCACGGACAAATTACAACGAGCCGGGGCTCCATTATCTCTGTGCGGGATACAAAACGTTTTTTCTCCACATCAGAAAACATCTAAGGGCAATGGCCGTATTACTGGAAAACGGGCTCCCCCCATCGTACGTGATGGAGGCCGCAAAGGGGCCCCTGGCTATAAGGCTGGAAAGCAAGAGGATTCCCGGCTGGCAGGTATGTGTGCGTGGGAGGAGAGATGAAATGCGAGACGCCATTAAACGGGCAACGATTGTCTTTTCGGCTGTGTTTCTGCTAGCAGCCGTGATCTTGCCCTGTCCACGGGCGGCCGCCCAAAGCAGCGCCGCGAATTACTCCGGCGGAATTTGGACCAGGACCACTCTTACCGGCGACTGGGGCGGCCTGCGCAACGAACTGGCCCAAAATGGGATTACTTTCGACCTGAATCTGACCCAGGTGGCGCAGGGAGTCACAGGCGGAGGCAAGAAGACGGGCTGGGAATACGGTGCCCGAGGGAATCTTACGCTCAATGTGGACACGCAGAAAATGGGATTATGGCCGGGCGGCTTTTTAATGCTGGAGGTGGAGGGCAATTCAGGCAACGATGTCAACCTGTACACGGGAGCGTTTATGCCCGTAAACAGCAACCAGTTCTATCCGGTTCCGGAGAGCGATCAACTTAATGTACCGGCGCTTACCTTCACACAGTTCCTTTCAGAATATACCGGTTTGTTTGCCGGGAAGATCGACATCACCTCCGGTGACGCCAACGAGTTTGCGCACGGGAAGGGAGACACGCAGTTTTTCAACCTCGCGCTCAATTTTGATCCGGTCGCCATTCTGGCCGCGCCTTACTCCACGCTCGGAGCAGGCATTATTGTTCTGCCAACAAAAGACCCGGGACAGGCCTCCATAACGGCAAGCGCAATAAGTTCAGACGGCACGGCAAACAGCAGCGGCTTTGATACCCTGATGAAAGGCAATACCTCCTACATTATCGAAGGCAGAGTGAAGACAGGGTTCTTGGGCCTTACCGGCCACCAGTTGGCAGGCGCCATGTATTCCACAAAGAACTTTGCCGCGCTGGAGCAGCATTTGCGCTTCATCATCCAAAATGGCGCTATCCAACAGAAAGGCAACACATGGTGCGTCTATTATAACTTTGACCAGTACATCTATGAGGTGAAGAAGGGCTCGGGCCGGGGAGTAGGCATATTCGGCCGCTTTGGCGCATCGGATGGAAACCCCAACCCGATTCATTTTTTTTACAGCATCGGCCTTGGCGGAAACGGAGTGGTTCCCGGCCGGGCGCTGGATGCCTTCGGCGCTGGTTTTTATTATATGGACATAAAAAACCCAAAGTTTACCGGGCCCCTCGGAACCACGGTATTTTTGAGGGACGAGTATGGAGTTGAGGCTTATTACGACATTGCCCTTACCCCATGGGCCAGGCTTACGCCAGACATACAGGTGATCAGGCCGTCCCAGAAACACGCATTTTCCCTGAACATGACCGGGTTCCCGGTAATCAGCGGCAGCAACATAGATACGGCCACGGTCCTGGGCCTCAGGCTCAGGCTGGTTTTCTGATGCAGCAGCGGGTTCTGCATATGAATAAGCAGGATATCTGCCCCTTAAGGAGGAGATCATGAAAAGCGCCAGGAGAACAGTTGCTTTATTAATAGTAATGGCCATCATCCTTGCCGCGGCGGCAGGCTGCGCGAAGGAACAGATGAAGTATTCGGGGTTTTTAGGGAACTACCCCAAATTTCAAAAGGGGCCAAGCGGCGGCGTTGCCCTTGTCTACGTAAAAAAAGGCGCCGATTTCAGCAAATACAACAAGGTCATGTTCGACCAGGTGGTATTCTATTTGAGCAAGGACGCCAAATACAACGATATTCAGCCCGAACAAATGAAGGAACTGGCCGACGAATTTGCACGGGCCGCAGTGAAGGAGATGAAGGGGGCCTATCCCATAGTGGCTGAACCCGGGCCGGACGTCCTCAGAGTAAGGGTGGCGATCACAGGCATAGAACCCGGCAACCCTGTAAAAAGCGGAATAACCACCGTGGTGCCGGTCGGGCTTGTAATGAGTGTAATCAAAAAAGGAACCACGGGGTCATATCCGGGCGTGGGAAGCGCAAGCATGGAGGCTGAATTCCTGGATTCCAGCACAAATGAACGGCTTGCCGCCGCTATCGATAAAAGGCCCGGATCGAAATTTTCGGGGTTCACGAAATACGGAGCCGCAAAGGAGGCGTTTGAATTCTGGGCAAAAAGACTGAGGGTATTTCTGGACCACGCCCACGGCAAGCAGGAATAAATACCACGTCCATAGCTTTTTTCATGAGGAGGGAAAAGAAGCAGAACGGTTTTTGCCAGCAAAAAACCTGTTCTGCTTCTAAAAAAAATCCTTTTCTCTTTGCACGACGATTTCTTATAATTTTTTGCTTTTTGTTTTTTTTTGTTTTTTTGCGATCCGCAAGCCCTTTTTCTCCATGCCGGATGACCTTTTCATTGCTCATCAAAACCATTACTTGCCTACGGATAAGACTGAAGGCGACGGGATTCTGATATACTCGAAAGCAGAACCAACGCTGAAACCGGGCAAAATTGTTAAAATCCGCGGGACGGCATCTCTTAAAACTCCGAGAGGAAGGCAATGCAGCGTTTTTTATATACATTTTTTATTGCCCTAACCAATAATTTTGACAATATAGGCGCCAGGATCGCCTATAGCGTCCGAGGGGTCAGGATAAGTCTGCTGATAAATCTCTGGATCTCCGTAATTACTTTTGTCATCTCGTTTTTTGCGGCTTTCGCGGGGAAAACAATATCCGGCCTTATTGCCAGGCAAATTACCTCACTTATAGCCATGCTGATACTTACCGTCATCGGTTCCTGGATAATATTGGAACCGTATATAAAAAAAACCAGGAATTGCATCCGGCAACCCGAAAGGGGAGAAAAAAGAGGCGCATGCCACGTTTTGTTAAATCCGGCAGATGCGGATATGGACAACTCAAAACATATCGATTTTAAAGAGGCGGCCCTCCTTGGGATCGCGTTATCCATAAACAATATTGGAGGAGGAATGAGCGCCGGGCTGATGGGCCTCAACTCCTTCCTGGTAGGGTTCCTGTCCGCGCTGATAAGCTTCATCGCCCTCTGGGCCGGAAACTACATTTCAGAATTCTTCATAAAATGGCGGATATCAAATAAAGCCTCTTTCGCCGCGGGCCTTTTATTGATCGCAATAGGAATAAAACAGATTATTTAAATGCCGGGCATGATGGCCTGGGCGAGATAGACCAAATAAAGGGCGCCCCCGGCCAGCAATATCCAGAAAGGTATCTTCGTCCTGAACGAAACAGTGATCCGGATCAGCGAGATCATCAGGATAACCATAAGTATCCCCATCAGCTCAGCCCTGCCCATGGCCCACCTGGTAAAAATCAGCCCTATCGAGACAGGGATGGATGCCTGGAAAACCATTGCGCCGGTCACATTTGCCAGGGCGAGGGTGTCCTTGTTCTTAAGCGTCCAGGATATCGAATTGAATTTTTCCGGGAACTCCGTTGCGAAAGGGACTATTAAAAAAGATAGCATAAGCGGGGAAGCCCCGGATTTTAAGGCCAGCGCGGAGATGTATTCCACGAACAGTTTTGCGCCCTCCAGCATGAAAAGAAGCCCCACCGCTGCCTGGAAGGCAAGCCACCTGCGCCGTAGCGGAAATCCCAGATAAAGACCGAAATGGAAATCTTCATCGTATTGTTCATTCTCCTCCGCCTTGTGCTTCAGTGTGCGGCTGAAAAAAAGGATGTAAGAGCCTAAAAGCAGAAAAGCAGCAAGGGCATCTGCCTTCCTGCTGCCGGTCAGGGAAGCGGCGAAGATCACCGCCATCGCAAAGATAATATAACCGGTCTCGAACTTGAGGGCCGTTACATTAGGAGCCAACTCCGCCTTCCTTTTTTTAAGGAACCCGCGCAACAACACCGTCAGGCCCAGGAAAAACATTGCAAGCGTGCCAAGCATAAAGGGAGCGCCCAGGATGGCTCCTACCGCGATGCCTTCCTTCTGTCCGGGCTTGCCGGACAGAAGGGCAATAATTGGTATCAGGGTCTCGGGCAGGGCCGTGCCGATGGCGGCCAGCAGGCTGCCCGTGGCCGCGTGCGACAGATTGAACTTTCCTCCAAGGCCCTCTATCCCGTTTGAGAAAAGCTCACACCCTCCCAGTGTTATGAGCATCCCCAGAAAAAGAAACCCGGCTATGAACAGATAGGACGAAGAGTAGACCGGCAACCCGGAAAGAAGCCGCGACACCGAAAAAAAAACAACCAAAACCAGGAACAAAGCATATTTTTTCATGTGCCTTTATTTTAAAACAGTTCTTATGCCTTCGGCATCGGAATGTGTGGAATTTCTTTATTCTTTATTCCCTCGCTTGCCCTTCGGGGTTCATTTTATGCCTTCGGGCACCGAAAGCAGGGAAAAAATCTTTGGAATTGATACGGACTTTTCCGGCATAGGCAAATAATGAAAAAATTTATGGATTTCATGCTGGTTTTTGAGAGAATGTAACCAGGGAGAAAGACGCCCCAATTCAAGAGAGGTGACGCCCATGGGACTTTTTAATAACGGACTTAAAGGCAACGTTCTGACAGGGCTCGCCATTGGGATCGGTGCCGCAGTTGTTGCACCCGCTCTCCTGCCGGTCCTTTCCGGGGCCGCCAAACCCATCGCAAAAGCGCTCATAAAAGGCGGCCTGAAGCTGTACGAAAAAGGCAAGGAGACCGCTGCCGAGGTCGGAGAGGTTGTGGAGGACATCATGGCCGAGGCCAAAGCGGAGATGGCGGAGGAGACACAACAGGAGGCCAACCCTCCTACACCAGAAGAGACCGTCTAAAATGGTCCCGGTGGCCCGGATAACGCACAGGATAAAGGGGCGCATCAGGATACGGGTGCCTATGAGGAAGGGCAACCGGGAATATTTTTCCTCTCTTGAAGCGCAGTTGCGCAATATCCCTGGCGTCACCGGAATGGAAACTAACGCCCTTACCGGAAGCGTCCTTATATTTCATGAAACGGACCCTGAAAAAATAATCAGCTATGCAAACGAGAGCGGTCTTTTCCGCATCCCTGCCGGCGATCCGAACGGGGCGGTAGACAGCAGCGGCAAAAGGATCAGAAAAAACAGGAGACTCACCTCACAGATATCGGACGTTTTCAAGCAGGCGGACTCAAAGATGCTCGATATGTCGGATGGGCGTCTTGACATCGGCGGAGGCGCGTTCATGGTTCTTCTGGGGCTTGGAATATACGATATAGCGCGCGGAAATTTCATCGCGCCCGCCTGGTACACGGCATTCTGGTACGCGCTGAACATCTTTTTAAAGGCGCTGCCGGGTGCGTCTCCGGAACTGAGCGAAACCGCGTAAAACTTTCCCAAAAAAAACAATACCAAACTTTCCAGATGCAGGAGGTTTTCAAATGGCCAGTGAATATGTTGAGACCAGGAGCCCGTCGGCCGAATTGGGCAAGGCCGGAGCCGCAGTTAAGCAGGGGATCATATCGAGCCTGAAGAGCATTAACGAGATAGAGGCGGAGATAGTGACTCTGGTGAGAAACACCGTATCCGATACACTTAAGACGACCGGGGCCGTGGCGGGCGAGACGGTCACGGTTACGGCGGATGTAATGAAGGGCGCTATAGCCGCCACCGAGGAGGTGGGGACGGGCCTTATCCTTAGCACGAAGAGCGTGGCCAAGGGCGTCATAATGGGCGTAAGCGACGTCAGCGGAGACGTGATAACGGCGGCACGCCAGGTGGCCCAGGGGGCGGTAAACGGCGCCTCCGATATCGGCGCCGACGTGGCGCTGGTAGGGAGGCGGGCCGTGGACGGCGCTATAGAGGCTGCAAAGGAGATAGGCGGCAATGTGGAGGAAGTGGCCAAGGTGTCCATAGGCGGGGCCATATCAGCCGCATCCTCAATAGGCAATACCGCAGTAACCGCGATGAAAGAGATGCTTGTAGGCATAGTCGGGGGCGTGAAGGAAGTGCTCAGTGCGGCATTGCCGGGTTCCTCAAAAGGCGCTTTCCCAGAAAAAACTGAAACTCCGAAACAGGAGGGAGAGCCGCGCCATGAGCGTGAAGCGGCGGCCATGACGGAGGAGACAGCTCCGGAGCATGAAGAGCCGCGGGCCCCTGCGCGGAAAAGAACCAGGAAATAGAATTTTTTCTTTTCCTGTCCGGTTTTTCATGGCTACCGGATCGATAGGCAGGCATGCCTGAAAATAGAAAAACCTTTATAGAGCCGTTGCACACGGCGTTGAAAGGCCGGTCGAGGTTCAGGGTGCGGGGACTCTACCGCTCGGAGTCCCTGAAAAAATTCATCGAGACGAAACTCTCCGGCAGAAGCGATGTCAGCAACGCTACGCTCAGCGTCCTGACCTCCAATATTCTTGTCTATTACAATTCCGGCAATACCCCGGCCACAATTAAGGCCCTGCTTGAAGAGATAGTTTCCGAATACCGGGGTTTTAACGGCGGCTCAAAAAACCCTTACAAAGACCCACCGCCGCAGCCCGGGCGCAAGGAGGCAAACGCCGCTTTTTCCCCCCGCTCCCAGGAAAAGCTGATCTCCACAAAAAGGAAAGTCCGGAAGCTCGTAACCAATGCCGGACCGCAGCGGCAGGCTTCCTGGCATCTCATTGAGGCCCCGGAGGCGCTTGCCGCCTTGAATACATCGGCGGACCGGGGGCTAAGATCGGATTCCGCCCTTGCCCGCCTCAGGCAATACGGCCCAAACCTTCTTCCGGAATCCGTTCCGCGCTCCGGCCTGGCGATCTTCCTGGGCCAGTTGAAATCCCTGCCTGTCCTCCTGTTAGGGGTTGCGGCCGGCATATCGGTTTTAACCGGCGGGCTTGCGGATGCCGTGGTCATTATGGGGGTAGTAGGAATTAACGCAACCATCGGTTACGTGACCGAAAGCCGGTCGGAAAAAACGATATTTTCTTTAAAGAAGCTCGTCAGGCCTTCCGCCCTCGTCATACGGGACGGCGTCGCGAAGACCATCAAGGCCGAGGAGTTGGTGCCGGGCGACATAGTCGCCTTCCGGCCCGGCCACTATGTGCCCGCGGACTGCCGGCTGCTTGCGGCGGGCAACCTGAGCGTGGATGAGTCTGTGCTTACCGGCGAAAGCATGCCTGTCGTCAAAAACGTGGCGGCCCTGGAAGACGAACGCATCCCTCTTGCCGGCAGGCGCAATATGCTCTACATGGGCACCCTTGTGACCGGAGGCCAGGCATTGGCTGTGGTCGTTGCTACTGCCGGGTTTACCGAACTTGGCGGCATACAGGAGATGATAGGTGAAACCGCCTCACCAGAGACTCCCATGGAGCTGCAGCTTGACAGGATGGGCAATCAGCTTGTGCTCATAAGCGGAGCGGTTTGCGGCCTGGTCTTTATCATCGGGCTTCTGCGCGGCTACGGCCTGCTGCAAATGCTGAAGACTTCCATATCGCTTGCCGTGGCGGCGGTGCCCGAAGGCCTGCCCACGGTCGCCACAACCACGCTGGCGCTTGGCATCCGGGACATGCGGCAGCACAAGATACTTGTGAGACGGCTTGAGGCCATAGACACACTGGGCTCCATACGCACCATATGCCTGGACAAGACCGGCACCATCACTATGAACAGGATGTCCGTTGTCACCATCCACATCCCCGGGAAAAAACTGTCTGTTTCCGAGGGGCTTTTTTATGATAACGCAGGGAAGCTTAACCTGTATGAAAGCGAGGGGCTTTTGAAACTCGTCCATATCAGCGTGCTCTGCAACGAGACGGAGATAGCCGGCGAAAGAGGCCATTATGTTCTGAACGGCACATCAACGGAAAATGCCCTTGTCCAGTTGGCCATATCCTCCGGCGTGGACGTGCCCGGGCTGCGGCGCAAACTGCCGCTTAAGAAGGTAGAGTACCGTTCGGAAAACCGGAACTTCATGTGCACTTACCATGATTTTCAGCCCGGCAAAACGCTGATCGCCATGAAGGGAAGTCCGGCGGAAGTGCTTGCCATGTGCGGCTGGATGCAGGAGGACGGTCATAAAAAACCGCTCACCGGCGAGACTCGGGAGGCTATACTCACGGACAATGAGCGCATGGCGGGGCTTGCCTTGAGGGTGCTGGGCATTGCCTACAAGATATCAGACAACACGGACAACCCTGATAGCGGGGAGCGCTGTTTTGTCTGGCTGGGCATTGAGGGCATGAATGATCCGGTGAGGAAGGGCACCAGGGAGCTTATACAGGTCTTGCACGGGGCAGGCATTGACACCGTCATGATAACCGGGGACCAGAGCCCGACGGCTTATGCGGTTGGAAAGGAGTTGGGCATCGGCGCTGAAGGCGGCTTGGAAATACTGGATTCGGCCAATCTCATCGATATGGACCCCGAAGTATTGAAGGCGTTGGCCCAGAAAGTAAATGTATTTTCCCGCGTAAGCCCCGCCCATAAGCTGCGTATAGTGCAGGCGCTGCAAGGGGCAGGGAGGGTTGTCGCCATGACCGGCGACGGCATTAATGACGGCCCTGCACTCAAGGCGGCCGATATCGGCATAGCGATGGGCACCACGGGCACGGATGTGGCCCGTGAGATAGCGGACATAGTCATAGAGGACGACAACCTGGAAACGCTTGTAGTTGCAGTAAGCCGCGGCCGGACCATTTACAACAACATAAGGAAGTCTGTACATTTCCTTATCGCAACGAACTTAAGCGAGATAATGGTTATGCTGGCCGCAACGACGGCGGGCCTTGGCCAGCCTCTGAGCGCCACCCAACTGCTCTGGATAAACCTGATCTCGGACATCTTCCCCGGTCTGGCGCTCGCGCTCGAACCACCGGAGCCGGATGTCCTTACGCAACAACCCCGGAGCAGGGACGAGCAGATACTTAAGGGTTCGGATTTCAAGAGGCTGGCATTCGAATCTGCAGCCATCTCTGCCGGCAGCCTGGCCACGTACGGATACGGAATCCTCAGGTACGGGGCCGGTCAGTACGCCAGCACCCTGGCCTTCACCAGCCTCACGGCAGGACAGCTTCTGCACGCCATCAGTTGCCGCTCCGAGACGTCCGGCATCTTCTCCGGCCCGAAACTTCCTCCGAACCGTTATCTCCAGGCGGCGCTTGGCGGCTCCTTCCTGCTTCAGTTCATCGCAATGCTCCTGCCAGGCACAAAGGGGCTTCTTGGACTTGCCCCATTGGGCATACTGGATATCGGCGTTGCGGGAATAGGTGCGGCAGCGCCATTGCTGGTGAATGAGGCAACAAAAGGGAAAAAGAAAGAACAAAAACTCGCGGGGGAAAAGTAAAAAAATGAAAAAGGATTTTATCTTCACCTCCGAATCTGTAACGGAAGGGCATCCGGACAAGCTATGCGACCAGATAAGCGATGCCATAGTTGACCATTTTCTCCAGCAGGACCCCTATTCTAGGATAATAGCCGAATGCGCCGTTTCAACAGCCGTGGTCTTTATTGCAGCACGATTTGCGTCTTTCGCGTCGGTAGACACACCGATGGTGGCCAGGAATGTAATAAACCAGGTAGGTTATGAGGAAGAATCCTTCAACAGCAAAACCTGCAGTATCCTCACCAGCCTCCGGGAAATGCCGCTGCGCCGCCAGGACCGCTTTGACGAGAACACGCTGGCGGACGAGGACATCGATGATATCCGCGTGGAAAACGCGGCCACCCTGTTTGGTTTCGCCTGCGGCCAGACCCCCGCTCTCATGCCCATGCCGATATGGCTGGCCCACAGACTGGCCAGGAGGCTTACATCCGCAAGACTTCAGAAAGTCCTGCCCGCCCTAGCCCCGGACGGAAAAGTCCAGGTAGGTGTGGAATACAAGGATTTCAGCCCGTACAGGATACACAGCATAACCGTGCTTGCCAGCCAGAAATTGCCGGCCGAAGATGAAAAGAAATTTGCCTCCGGGATAATCGAAGCGGTTATAGGGCCTGTTTTTCAGGAAGAGGCCATAAGGCCGGATCATAAGACCGAGATCTTCATAAACCCTCAAGGTCCGTTCGTCACGGGGGGGCCTTCGGTCCATTCCGGACTTACCGGCAGGAAGGTTGGAGTCGACACATATGGGGAATATTCCAGGCAGAGCGGGGCTGCGCTTAGCGGGAAAGACCCGCTGAGGGTGGACAGGGTCGGCGTGTATGCGGCAAGATACGCCGCCAAGAACATCGTTGCAGCCGGCCTGGCAAGGGAGTGCGAGATCCAGTTAAGTTATTCGATCGGGCGGTCCGAGCCAGCAAGCATCCAGGTGGAGACCTTCGGTTCAGGCAGGATACATGATGACGACATCCTGGCTGCGGTAAAAAGGCATTTCGATTTCCGGCTTGCAGCCATACTCCGGCAATTCAGCCTGCGCCGCATGCCATCCATGGTGAAGGGCGGGTTTTACAGAAAACTGGCTTCTTACGGCCACATGGGCAGGATGGACTTGGGACTTCCTTGGGAAATAACTGACAAGGCGGGCGTTCTGCGGGAATACATGTCACAGCATGCCTAGCCGCCAGAATGTAAGGAGTTTACAGCTTGGCCTCATCGGCATATCACAAACAAAAAGATCCGTTTTTAAGATTTTTTTGTTTATATGAAGATCGTCAAAAGGGACAACGCGGAGCCTTCAAGCGCTTTTCCCACGACGATCCCCGCTATGGACCTGCCTATCGCCCGGCCGGCTTTGGAAGCGGCCCTGTGCACGTACTGATCGTGCGAAATGGCCTTTGAGGGCTCGTAATAGCCGTTTACCTTCAGCAGTTCGATAATGGAATCCGGCCGCACCGCGTTCTTGTCATAAGATACGGTTATGCTGCCCGTAATGACGTTCACCATCACCGTATTGACCCCTTTAATGGAACCGATGAGCCCCTTGATCTCAATAACCGCTCTCTGGTCTCCCTTCACTACCGGACTTTTCACCCTCAGCCTGCCGGGAACAGAATGGATGTAATAGCTCATGTCAGTTTTCCTCCTTTTCCCCAGTATTTATTTTCAAAAATGTTTTGCAATCCGGATAGGAACCGCAACGGTAGCGCACAAAATTTTTTTCTTTTTTATATACGTGCATCGCCGAGCCGCATTCAGGACAGACAGGCCTTTCAGCCACCCTGGCCCTTTGCGTGCCCTCGGCAAACTGCAGGCCGCAGATAAGGCAATGGAAACGCTGCTTGCCGGTCCAGGCCCTTCCGTATTTATAAACTGCTTCGGAGCCGCACTTCGGGCAGACACAAGCGGAGGCGGGCTTATCTTCCCCGCTCATGTGGCAAACGGCACCCGGAAATCTCATGGCCATAAGCGAGTGCCCAAAATTCACTGCAAGACGCTCTTCCAGCTCTCCCATGACGCCCCTCAGGAACCCTATCAAATCCTTTTTCATACTATTATTAGAACACCGTAAGGTTACGGCTGTTTTAATGAAGTGTTAAAGTTCTGTTACAGAAAAACTAAAGGAAAGCGGGAGGCCTATCCCTCGTCCATAAAATAATAGCCGACGCCTCGCTTTGTACGGATAAACCGGGGCTCCGAGGGGTTGTCCTCTATCTTTTCCCTGAGCCTCCGTATATGGACGTCCACCGTCCGCGGCTCCACGAATGCCTCGCCTCCCCAGGCCGCGTCCAAAAGGAACTCCCGGTTTATGACCTTACCGGGTCTCCGGGCAAGATAGACAAGGAGCTTGAATTCCATGACGCTGATCTCAAGAGCAACCCCTGCCTTGGAAACCTGGTATTTATTCGTGTCTATGAGCAGAGGACCTGCTTTTATCTGGCCTTCTTCCGTTTCCTTACCGCCCTGGGCGGCGCAGCGCCTCAAGACAGCCTTCACTCTTGCGGCAAGCTCTCTCGGGCTGAAAGGCTTTGTCACATAATCATCCGCTCCAAGCTCAAGGCCCTGCACCTTGTCCAGTTCTTCCTGGCGGGCAGTCAGGATTATCACGGGGATGTCCGAAAGCCCGGCTTCGGATTTGAATATCCTGCACAGTTCAAAGCCGTCAAAGACCGGAAGCATGAGATCAAGAAGTATCAGGTCATATTTCCCTGCGCGTATTTTAACGAGCGCCTCACCCCCGTCCCGCGCGAAATCCACCTGGAAACCCTGTTTCATAAGGTTGTAGCTTATGATCTCCCGAATATCCGCTTCGTCTTCTACAACGAGGATCTTTTTATTTTCCATACTTTCTTGAATTTACGATCCGGTTTTACACAAAAAGAAAAGGAAAAATATTCCATCGGAGAAAAAAACCTGTTCACGACCCGGGATAATAGACATGCAGGCCGATTATCCCGCATAGAATGAGCGCAATGAAAAAAAGGCGCGCAGCCTGAAAAGGCTGATGCTCGACCATCAGGCCGATGAGGTTGCATCCGGCAACGGCTACGCCAGTCCATAAACTGTATGCGACCCCGATGGGAATGCTTTTGAGGCTTTGGGACAAACAGATCGAAGTCCCCAATCCGCAGACGGCGTATGGGATCAAAGGCAAAAACCGGGTAAACCCCGCAGTGGACTTTAGGCTGTATATCCACCCTACTTCAAAAAACCCTGCCAGGACTATAAAAAGCCAGTTCATATGGATATCAGTCCTCCTGAAACTGTCTCGTTCAAGGCTTCAGCGGCAACATTCCCCGCAGAAGTAGTTATAACATTCGCATAGTTACAGCTTCATGAACATACAATGACATTTCTTTTAAATTTGTCCTGTGGATATCGAATGTGGGGACTTGTCTGTTTTTTTAAAGAGACCGGATTGGAATTTTTACTTTACTTAAAAAACAATCTCTTAGTAAAATAGAGGTGCGCCTGAAAATTGGTTTCCAGGCAATAGGTCAGCATCGGCCGGAGTTTTTTGTTTTTTAAAATGGTGGGCGTAGCTCAATTGGCAGAGCACTGGACTGTGGCTCCGGGGGTTGTGGGTTCAAGCCCCATCGCCCACCCCAAAGTAAAGACCCAACGTAAGGAAAAGAACAAAGAAAAAGCAAAAAATTCTTATCCAGAAAGCGCCTGTAGCTCAGTTGGATAGAGCATCGGCCTCCGAAGCCGAGGGTCAGAGGTTCGAATCCTCCCAGGCGCGTTTTTTGGTTCTTTGTCCTTTATTTTTAAATTGTCCCTTTATTATTTAAAGCCGGAAAATAAAAGAGCATCTCAAAAGCAAAAACAAAAATAAAAGCAAAAGCAAAAGCAAAAAACAAAAAATGGGAAGATATCTTTTCCGTTTCTTTTTTGTTGTCCTATGCGCGTTCGCGTCTGCCCTCCTCTGCGCGCCGCCTTCTTATGCCGCCCGGATAGAGGCAGCCCTGGGTTACTGGGGTCAGTCCCCGGCGGGAAGCCTCTCTTATCTTGGGGACACCCTGGACTTAAGAAGGGACCTTGACTACGGGGAGCAGGGCAAGGTCCAAGCCCGCCTGAAGGTCCGGATGCCTGCATTCCTTCCGAACGCATATTTCATGGCCACGTTCGCCAAATTCAGTTCCCGGAATACTTTATCCCATCCGTTTACGTTCGGCGGGGTTGCCTTTAATGGCGGCGTGCCGTTTTCTTCGGTGCTCAAGCTGAACCAGTATGACATTGCGGCCTATTACTCCCTGCTGCCGGGGCCCATCCGGGACCTTGCAAACGTGGAGGCCGGGGTCAATGCAAGGGTGGTGGACTACGACGCACAGGTAGACCAGGGCGCCGCGGAAGTCCGTCAGACGGCCACGATCGTGGTGCCTCTTCTTTACACCGGGGCGCAGTTCAAGCTCCTGCGCCAGCTTTCTGTCGAGGCCGAGGCAAGGGGTATGGTTTTTTCCAGGGAGCACTACCTGGACATTATAGGGAGAGTGAAATTTTTCCCCGTGCGTCCCTTTTTCATTGCGGCGGGATACAGGTATGATCAGATGAGGCTTAAACGGCAGGACGTCAACGCCTCTTTAACGCTGGAAGGCCCCTTCATGGAGGCCGGCGCCGAATTCTAGTGTAGTAAGTCCACCGCTTCTATACATATAGTTGTGTGTATTGTCGTCATTCCCGCGCAGGCGCCCGGCTTTATCATGGTAAAGACTGGCCAGGTCTCCTTGTTTTTAAAGAAAATGGATTCCCTCCAGATTTTATCCGTCAAAAAATAAAAACGGGTACCTAGGGAATAACAAGCAAAGAATTTAACGCTTCTAATATTTATGCCGCACTACACTACGCTTGCTTGTCCAGGTCCCTCAGGTCCTCGGGGTGCATATGCCTGATTATCCTGCCTTTTACCATGTAGACGACCATCTCCGCAATATTTGTAGCGTGGTCGCCTATGCGTTCCAGGTATTTTGAGATATAGCTTACCTTCATAGCCCTGGAAACTGTCGCCGGGTCCTGCGTCATGATGAATGTCAGGTCCAGGAGTACGGCCTCATTAAGGTCGTCGATCTCGTCATCCTGTCTTACAACCCGGATGGCAAGCTCGGTGTCCCCGTTCAGAAAGGCATCTATGGCGTCCTTCACCATCCCCCCGGAGATCTCCGCCATCCTCGGGATATCGACGTATGGTTTCAGCGCAGGCTCCTGGTTAAGCTCCAATGCCCTTTCGGCGATATTCACGGCGTTGTCGGCTATGCGCTCCAGGTCCGTGGCTATCTTCATGCCGGTCGTGATGAACCGCAGGTCCCTCCCCATGGGCTGGCGGAGCGCGATCAGTTCCGTGCATTCCTCATCTATCTTCACATCATAGGAATTGATCCTTCCGTCTCCCTCTATGACCGCCTTGGCCGCGGCCACGTCGCGCTCAACAAGGCTCCTGACAGACTCCTTTATCGCTGTCTGGACGAGCCCGGCCATCTCAAGAAGGTCCTCCTTAAGCCGTCTGTAATCCTCTTCCCTTACCGGCATGCAAAAAAAACCTCCTTCCCTGGCAGAAAAATTCTCATCCGAACCTCCCCGTCACATAGTCTTCCGTAAGCTTTTCTTTTGGAACGGTAAATATCTTCTCTGTCCTGTCATACTCCACAAGCTCTCCCAGCATCAGGAAGCCCGTCCATTCCGATATACGGGCGGCCTGCTGCAGGTTATGAGTGACGATTATAATTGTAACATTTTCCTTCAGCCCCTCTATGAGCTCCTCTATCTTTGCGGTCGAGATGGGGTCCAGGGCAGATGTCGGCTCATCGAAAAGCAGAGCCTCCGGTTCTACCGCCAGGGCCCTGGCGATAACAAGCCTCTGCTGCTGTCCGCCCGAAAGCTCGTAAGCGCTTTGATGCAGCTTGTCCTTGACCTCATCCCAGATGGCTGACTGCTTGAGCGCGTGCTCCACTTTTTCTGAAAGGATGGATTTTTTCTTGATGCCCCTCAGCCTCAGGCCATAGGCCACGTTGTCGAATATCGTCATCGGGAAGGGCGTGGGCTTCTGAAACACCATGCCTATGCGGCTCCTCAGGTCTATCACATCGGTTTCCCTGGACAGTATATTGCTGCCCTGAAAGATTATCTCTCCGTCGTACCTGTTGCCGGGATAAAGATCGTGCATCCGGTTGAAGCACCTTAAAAGAGTGGTCTTGCCGCAGCCTGAGGGGCCGATGAGCGCAGTGACCGTATTTTTGTAAATCTCCAGATTAATATTTTGCAGGACGTGGTGCTTGCCCGCATAGTAGAAATTGAGGCCTTTTATTTCCATATCCAGGTTCATTTTTTCCCGTACCTCATTCTTATGACCATCCTGCCCACTATAGTGACTATCATGATGGCGAAAGTTATCACCAGCGCCGCAGCCCACGCCTGATCGTGCCAGTCGTCATACGGCCCCATTGCATACTGGAATATGGTTACCGTAAGCGACGCGATCGGCCCGTTCATATTACCCGAAAAGAATGAATTGTTAAAAGAGGTGAAGAGCAGCGGGGCCGTTTCCCCGGCGACCCTCGCAATAGACAGCAGAACGCCTGTGAATATCCCCGTGATGGCCCCGCGGTAGACGACCTGCATAATAACCTTGTAATAGGGTGCTCCAAGCGCAAAGGCCGCTTCCCTGAGGGTCCAGGGAATAAGGGTAAGCATGTTCTCCGTGGTCCTCAGGACAACGGGTATCATTATTACGGCAAGCGCTACGGCCCCCGCCCATCCGCTGAAATGGCCCATGGGCTTTACCATGATCGCATAAATGAAGGTGCCCACCACTATCGTGGGCACGGTCACCATGATATCCGCAAGCATGCTCACATAATGGGCAAGTCTTTTGCCACGGGCGTATTCGGCAAGGAAAGTCCCGCCCAGTATGCCCACCGGCACACCTATTATGGTTGCAAACAGGGTAATAAGCAGCTGGCCCACGAAGGCGTTTCTCATGCCTCCTCCCGGCACCCCGGCAGGCGTCGGGTCATGGACAAAAAAACCGGGGCTCAGGGCGCGCATCCCGTGCACAACAACGCTGCCAAGGATAAACACAAGCCAGAAGATGCCAAGAAAGGCAGCAAACGTGCTTACGCTAAGCGCGATAACGCTTTCCAGTTTCCTTATTCTCTCGCGGCGCATGATCTTTTAGCGTTCCCCCGGGTTTTTCTTTTCATACCTGACAAGAAAGAACTTGGCCACGGCAAGTATCGCGAAGCTCAGCATGAACAGCAGGAGCGCAAGATAAAAAAGAGACGACAGATATGTTTTTGTGGACGCCTCGGTAAATTCATTGGCAAGCGTTACCGTGATGGTGGCAGCGGCGTCAAACAGGGAGGTGGTTATCTGGTGGTTATTGCCGAGGACGAAGGCCACGGCCATCGTCTCCCCAAGCGCCCTGCCAAGCGACAGGGCCACGCCGCCGAATATACCCAGCCTGGAATACGGGATGACCACGTTCTTAACGACCTCCCACCTCGTTGCGCCAACGGCATACGCGGATTCCTTGACGATCTCCGGAGTGAGGTTGAAGGCGTCCCTCGATATGCTGGCCGTAAACGGGATTATCATAATGGAAAGTATCACGCTTGCCGTAAGGAGGTCTATCCCCATGGGGGTCCCCTGAAAGAGCGGTCCCATCACCGGCACCTTGCCCAGTGTATCCATAAGAAAGGGTTCGATATGGTTGGCCATTATCGGTGCAAGAGTGAAAAAACCCCAGATGCCATATATTATGCTGGGTATCGCCGCAAGCAGTTCTATCGCGGCGCCTATCGGCCCCTTTAAAAAATCCGGAGCTATCTCGGTCACAAATATCGCGATGCCGATAGCCACCGGCACAGCGATCATCAATGAGAGGACTGTCGTAATGGCCGTGCCAAAGAGATTGGTTGCCGCGCCAAAGATCTCGCGGTAAGGGTCCCAGTCCTTGGCAAAGATGAACCCGGTGACGCCAAACTTTTCTATCGCCGGATACGATTCCCTGAGAAGGATGTAAAAGATACCCAGAGTGACCGCCACTACGGCCAGGGCGGCCATGGCGGTTATGATATAAAAAAGGATATCAAACGGATCCCTTCTGAAAAGAAAGGTTCTTCTTTTTGTGCCGGCAGCTTCCCGTTTTACAGCTACTATGGCCAAAAAAAACACCTCCGCCTTGCCCCTCACCATAAAATCATTCGGGGTTCATGATCGAAAGGTATTATATGGGATAAATGTTACACAGGTATTACAAAACCCGGCTTTGACTCTTTTTTTTCGCTTTTTGGCTTTTCAGTTGATGTATATCCGGATACTAGTGCCTTTGCCGGGGTCGCTGTCTATGTGCATCTTCCAGCCCATGGCCAGCACGAGGTGTTTCACGATGGCCAGCCCAAGCCCGGTGCCGCCCAGCTCTCTCGAACGCGAGGGATCTACCCTGAAAAACCTCTCTCCGAGCCTCGGGACAAATTTCTTGGGCACACCTATGCCGGTGTCCTGCACCACAAGGACGCAGGCATAGTTTTCCCCCTCCCTGGCCCTGATGACCACCCCGCCGGAATCCGTATATTTCACGGCGTTGTCCAGCAGGTTGGAAAGTATATGGGAGAACATCCCCGGGTCCGCCTGCACGGAGGGGCAATCCTCCGATATGTCCGCCCTCACGTAAATGCCCTTTGCAATGGCCTTTTCCTCGTAAAGCGAGAGCACCCTGCCTACCATCTCGCTTAACGGGACGGTTTTTTTCTCTACGGTCATCGCCCCGAACTCTATCTTCGAAAGCTCTATCAGGTCCTTTATTATCTGCTCCATCCTGCCCACCTGGAAATTAATCCCGTTCAGAAACCGCGAAAGGTCCTCCCGGTTTTCCATGGCGCCATCCAGGAGAGTGTCCACATAGCCTTTTATCGCCGTGACCGGTGTTTTCAGCTCGTGGGAAACATTGGCGACAAAGTCTTTTCTGATCTCATCTATCCTCTTGTCCGCCGTGACATCCCTGAACACAACCACCTGGCCCGCATATTGTCCTTTCTCGACGTCCAAAAAAGGCGTGGCGGTAACCTCAAGGAATTTGGAGTTGAACGCCAGGGTCTCCTTGTTTTCCGGGCTTCCGTCCCTGGCCCTGTTCAGCAGCTCTCCCAATCCAGCTACGCCTACGGATTCAGCAAGCCCCTTCCCGGAAACCGCATGCCCCCTCAGATAAAGCAGGTTTTCAAGCGCGGGGTTCAGGGACCTTATCCTGCCTCTTGCATCTATTAGCGCTATGCCGTCCGGGATGTTCTTAAGCAGCACTGAAAGCCTGTTTTTGAAGGCTTCGTTCTCCCGGTTTTGCTCCTGCATGTTGGCGGCAAGTACGCTCAAGTTGTACAGGACCTTCGAAAACCCCCGCTTACCCCTGAGATAATAACGCCTGCTAAGGCCTTCGCCGCCTTTTGCCAGTCCTTCCACAAACTCGTTCAGCTCCAAAAACCTTCTGTACAGCATTATCCCTCTTACTGCCAGAACGGCCAGGACCAGGCTGACAAGAACAATAACCGCGATCGTCATAGGCCGGACGCCCTCTCAGAAAAATAATATCCCACTCCCCTTTTTGTCATTATATAGCGGGGATTCGAAGGGTCGTCCTCTATCTTCTCCCTCATTCTCCTTATATGCACATCCACGGTCCTTGGCTCCACATAGGATTCGTTGCCCCAGACCGCATCCAGCAGGAGATCACGGCTGATGATCCTGCCGGGTCTCTGCGCCAGATATAAAAAGAGCTTGAACTCAACTGCGCTTAAGTCCAGGGGGTGCCCGCCCTTTTTCACCTGGTATTTTCCGGTATCGATAACAAGATCGCCGATTTTAAGTACATTTTCAGCTGCTGGCCCCGCCTTTGCGGTCTCGTACCGCCTCAGGACCGACTTTACGCGGGCAACCAGTTCCCTGGTGCTGAAGGGTTTTGTAATATAGTCGTCTGCGCCAAGCTCAAGCCCCAGTACCTTGTCTATCTCCTCAGAGCGGGCGGTGAGCATTATTAACGGCGTTTCGCGTATGGTCTTTTCGGGTTCGCTCCTTATTATCCTGCAAAGCTCCATCCCGTCAATGCCTGGCAGCATCAGGTCCAGGATCACCAGCCCGAATCTCCCTTCGCGCACCTTTTTCAAGGCCTGGACCCCGTCATGGACGGCTTCAGTGGCAAACCCCTGTTTTTTAAGGTTATACTCTATGATATCGCTGATGTCTTTTTCGTCTTCTACTATCAAAACCGCCTTATCCATCCGCCCTTCCCCTCTGACTGTTTTTGATGGGCCCTTTACCAAAAAACCTCAGCGCTTGCGCCTCCCCGTGCTGCGATGATAACATATTAATATATGTCTTTCATTCCGCGGGGGCAACAGTTTGTGACGGCAGTTTTTAGCTTATTAAGCATGGCCCCTTTATCTTAAGCACGGCCGTGTGCGGACCTGATCCAGTTGCGGCACATTAAACAATTCTATCATTTCATACGATTAGAGAAGCAAGGACTTGTAATTAAACAGTTTACGCCGGAAAAACTGATTTTTTATAGCATGTCATTGACTTTTAACACGCCACAGGGGTATTATGTTTTTAGGGAAGGACCCATAAACCCGCATAAACTGAGGAAGGGTAAAAAAAGGAAGGATAACGATGTTTGAGAAGTTTACCGAACGAGGAAGAAAGATCATAATCTACGCCAAGGAAGAAGCGGAAAAACGCCAGAATGATTATCTTGGTACGGAGCACCTGATCCTGGCGCTCCTCAGAGAAGAGGACTCCCTTCCTATAGTGATCCTTAAGAAAATGGGGCTCACCACGGACGAGCTGCGGCTGGAGGTGGAAAGGAACATACCTGCCGGCACGAACGTACACACTTTCGGAGATGTGCCGTTTACGCCCAGGGCCAAAAAGGTCCTGGAACTCGCAGTGGAGGAAGCAAGGCTTTTAGGCCACAATTACATAGGAAGCGAGCACCTGCTTTTGGGCCTCATAAGGGAAGACGAGGGTATTGCCGGGAAGATCCTGCGCAACTTCGGCGCGAACCTTCTGGGGGCAAGGCAGCTCACCATAAATCTGTCCATGAAGGCCTACAGCCAGCCGAAGGACAAGAAGAGCACCACGCCCGCGCTTGATGAGTTCGGAAGAGACCTGACCCAGATGGCCAGGGATGGCAAGCTGGATCCGGTTGTGGGCAGGGAAGACGAGATAGAACGCATCATGCAGATATTGGGCCGCCGCATCAAGAACAACCCAGCGATCATCGGGGAGCCGGGTGTGGGCAAGACCGCCATCGTTGAAGGACTGGCGCAGAAGATAGTATCCGGCGATGTGCCTGAAAACCTGCTTGGCAAACGCATAGTGGGGCTGGACTTGGGGGCTCTCATCGCCGGCACCAAGTACAGGGGGCAGTTCGAGGAACGGCTGAAGGTAGTGATGAAAGAGATATCCCAGTCCATAAACGTAATATTGTTCATCGATGAGTTCCACACCATCATAGGCGCCGGGGCCGCGGAGGGCTCGGTGGATGCCTCCAGCATGCTCAAGCCCGCCCTTTCACGGGGCGAGATCCAGTGCATAGGGGCCACCACGCCGAATGAGTACAGGAAATATATTGAAAAGGACGGCGCGCTAGAAAGAAGGTTCCAGCCTGTCTACATGGAGCCCCCCCAGGTGGAAGAAGCCGTGGGGATACTGGACGGGCTCAAAAACCGCTACGAGGCCCATCACAAGGTCAAGTACGACGACCAGTCCCTGGAAGATGCGGTAAAGCTCTCAGACCGTTATATAACCGACAGGTTCCTGCCGGACAAGGCCATCGACGTGATAGACGAGACGGGCGCAAGGCTGAGGCTGAAGAGGTACATTCCCCCGGCTGAGCTCAAGGAACTGGAAAGTGAGCTTGCCAGGCTGGCCAAGGAGAAAAACCTATATGTCCGCCTTCACGACCTGGAAAAGGCCGCGGAGATCCGGTCCGAGGAGGACCGCCTGAAGAAGCTCTATGACCAGCTGAAGACCCAATGGAGGAATAACCTTCAGAAGGAGATCCCGGTGGTCACGGAAGAGGACGTGGCCTATACCGTGGCCAAGATGACCGGCATCCCGCTCATCAAGATCGAGGAGAAGGAGTCCGAAAAGCTCCTGCGGATGGAGGGGGAACTGCACAAACGCATAATCGCGCAGGACGAGGCCATTCAGGTGATCGCCAAGGCGGTAAGGAGGTCCAGGGCCGGCCTAAAGAGCAGGCGCAAGCCGATAGGCTCTTTCTTCTTCCTGGGACCCACAGGCGTGGGGAAGACGGAACTGGCCAAGGCATTGGCGGAGTTCCTCTTCAACGATGAGAACGCTCTTGTGAAGGTGGACATGTCCGAATACATGGAGAGGTTCAACGTCTCCAGGCTGACCGGAGCACCTCCAGGGTATGTGGGATACGAAGAGGGCGGACAGCTGACGGAAAAGATCCGCAAGCGCCCATACTCCGTCATCCTTTTTGACGAGATAGAGAAGGCCCACCCGGATGTCTTCAACATCCTCCTGCAGGTGCTGGATGAGGGCGTGCTGACTGACAACTTCGGCCGCAGGGTCGATTTCAAGAACACGGTCATCATAATGACATCTAACCTGGGGGCCAGGACCATAGAGAAGGCAGCCCCGCTTGGGTTCAAGGGCGGCTCGACCGAGGCCGAGTACCAGTCCATGAAGACGAACGTGATCGACGCCCTGAAAAAGACCTTTAACCCGGAGTTCCTGAACAGGGTAGACGAGATCATCGTCTTCCATCAGCTCGAAAAGGAGCAGCTGTTCAAGATAATAGACCTGCTTGTATCGGAGACCAACAAGCAGCTTGTGGAACAGGAGCTCCTGGTCGAACTGGCGCCTGAGGTGAAGGAATGGCTGATAGAGAAATATTACCAGCCTGCTTACGGAGCAAGGCCAATGAGGAGGGCCATACAGAAAGAGATCGAGGACCCGCTTTCAGAAGAAATACTGAAAGGCAAGTTCAAGGAGGGCACGAAGATAAAGGTCGTGATAGAGGGCGGAGCGCCCGTCTTCATGGCCGCTGAAGAAAACGTGCTCTCGAGCGTAAACTGAAAGAAAAATTGCATAAAGGAATGCGGGAAGCAACGCCAAAGACGCTCATGGCGTTGCTTCTCGTATTTTCATTCCTTTTACTTTCCTCCTGCAAGGCTTCCCAGACAAATTCCAGAGCCAATTCACCGGCCTCTCAGGGTCCGGAACGGTCCTCATATTCCCCCACTACCGTGGGGGCGCCCGCACCTGAGATCACCGTCTTTGATCCAGCGGGGCATCCTGTAAAGTTATCGGACCTGCGAGGCAATGTAGTCGTCATAAACTTCTGGGCCACGTGGTGCGGGACCTGCGCCATGGAAAAACCGCTCTTAAACAGGTTTTATGCCGTCTTCAGGAAAAACCCGCATTTCAGGCTGATCACCGTGCTCTACAACGATTCGGCTGAAAACGCAAGTTCATACCTGGCCAAGCATTCGTATGACTTGCCGTTCTACACAGATCCCGGCAGCCGGGCAGCATACGCATACGGGCTCACGGGCGTGCCCGAAAACTACGTTGTGGACAAAAACGGCATCCTCCGCGGCAAGGCCATCGGCCCAGTGAGCTGGAACGCGCCCCAGGTTTCCGCCTTCATTAAAAAACTTTTAAAAGAATAAAAACAAAAAACTATGGGCGCAAAGAACTGATGGGCAAAAGCAGGGCCCCTGAGAAGGTAATGCTGTTTGCTGGGCTCCTTTATTGCGATAATGGGCCGCTTTCCGCGGCCATTGACGCCTTGCAGGAGGCCTTCGGCCCCCTGCTTTTTGAAACTGCCCCAGCTGCCTGGCATTCCGGCTATTATGCGGATGAGTTCGGAGGCACAGAGGTAAAAAGAAAATTTCTTTTTTTCGAGAAGCTGATATGCCCGGGCCAACTGGCTGACATAAAGCTTACGACGAACGGGATCGAATCCTCCCTCTCGGGGGCGGAAAAAAGGAAGGTCAATATTGACCCCGGCTACATCACGCCCGCCAGGATCGTCCTTGCCAGCACAAAGGACTACGCCCACCGCGTCTATCTGCAAAAGGGGGTTTATGCAGAGGTAACCATGCTCTGGAGCCGGAAGGAGAGGACATTCATGCCCCATCTTTTCACCTATACGGATTTCAGGGACGAGGAAAATGTCAGGATATTTTCGAAGATGAGGGACGCCCTTCAGTCGCAGTTGCCCCCAGGACAACATCCATTCTCGGACTGTAAGTAAACTTTTTCTTTCTCATTTCAATGGCAGCAAGACAGGATTCCCGCAAAAGCCCCGTACGGGAGCGGGCGCCCCTTTCAAGAAGGATGGCGGCCTCCGCCAGGGGGACATGCGCAAGGCCAAAGGCGCTGGCCGCGCGGAGTTCGTCCTGATCATGCCAGACCATTAATCGCCTGGAAAAAGCATCCTTGAGCAAAGGGAAAGACCTCTCCCCTCCAAGAAGACCGTAGACCTCTAAAAATTCCCTCTTTTCCTCAAACGGCCTGACCGGGAAACCGGAGCCGGAAGCAATCTTTTCAAGAACTCCAAATAGCCCTGCTGTGCCAAAAAACTTCCTGGCAAGCGCCTTTGCCGCTTTGGTACGGACCCCGCTATCATCATCGGAGAGCAGTTCCAGAAGCGCCGCGTAAGTCCCTGCCGCGGGCAAGGCCTCAAACGCCTTAACGCACTCCCGCCTGACCTTGACTGAAGGGTGGGACGACGCCTGCTTCACAAAACCAGCGGCATGGCGGCTTCCGCTCATGCCAAGCACAGACACGATGTTTCTTACCACGTACCACCTCTCATCGGAAAGCCGCCACGCGATCTCCTGCAGATTCCGGGGGGCCATGAATGCCAGTATATTGCAAATGATCTTTCTTGTACGCCTGTCCTGGGATTCTGCAAGGAGATCCAAAAGTGTCTCTACCCCAAAGGGGCTTATGAGGAAAAGGTATTTTTCGGTCTCCACCCTGCTTCCGGATGCCTTCAAAAACCATCTTGCCGTCTCTAGGGATGAAAGTTCCCCAAGAACGCCGCCAATAACGGACCCACCGGGCCTGGAGAGATATAAAGGATCCCGTGCTGATTGCCCGCCTCCGGATAAGGCGCAGATTTTTTTAAGCAGCTCAAGCGTCCCTCGGCTGTCGTTTTTCTCAATAAGGCCCCTGGCGAGCATGCATAGTATCTTTGAATACACCGGAGCAGAAGCCTCATCCACGGCATTTTGAATGAGCTTTAAAAGAATATCTGTGATAAATTCGCCCAGGAGGGCCATCTCCATGGAATAAAAACCGCCTTTAAGCACTTCAAGCTCATCCGGGTTTAAGGGCAGGGAATCAAGGCCGGACTTGAACGCCTCGAACACTATATCGGCTATGCCGCGCTCTCCTCTTACAGCAAAAAAATTCTCCTTTTCCTGCCCTGTGGCCGCACCCGGGCAAAAACCCGTTTTCCCTTTTTCTTTTTCAGCGAAAAAATCCCCTGGCATCGAATAGCCTATATGCCTCAATTCCTCCCGCCAGAGAAGGGCGACCAGGTCCTGAGGGTTTTTATTTTTACGCAGCGAATATCTTTTGAGAGCGTGGGCCAGGGTCTCAAGCTCCTCTTTTTCAAGACCCTTTCTGAAAACCAATTCCCTTATTCCAGCGCTCGATAGCATGCGGGCCATATTGCTTTTGCCCAGGCCTGTGTAGACCTCCTCACTCTTATAAAACAGGCTGGATTCCACAGCTTGCAGTCTCATCTCCCCATGCTCGTCTAAAAAAGAGCGGAGCTTCTCATGGAGTTTCAGAAACAGATTGTGCAGGGCCCGATTAGGACCTGGGTAGATATTGAGCGCCTTGAGGACAACGGCTAGGTCTTCCAGTATCTCCCGGCACCTTTCGGTCTCTCCGCCGGTCCCCTTGCCCTGTCCGCTTCCCTGTTTCGGCATGTGATGTTTTAACAATTACATGGCAAGACAGTCAACTTTCAAGCAGCCTTAACCTTGTAGTTGCAAACAAATTACGCATCAATGCCATGGAACCATTGAGATTGATGAATTTATGAGGCATCCTGACCGCATCTGAGGAATTCACTGAAAGTGAAGTCCTCTTTGATCCATTTTCGATAACGACGGGATTGCTCGCTTCGCTCGCAATGACAGCAAAAATGGCGCATTGTCATTGCGAGGGGCGATAGCCCCGTGGCAATTTCGCCGTTAATGCAACATTAGGGTTTAACTTTGATGGCGCTTCAGTCCAGGACAGCCAGGTTGTCCCTGTGGATCACCTCATCGGAGTAACTGTAGCCAAGGGAAGCGCCGATCTCCGAGGACTTCTTGCCCTTTATCTTCTCTATCTCCGCGGAGGAGTAATTTGAAAGCCCTTTTGCAATGCGCCGCCCGGACGATGATACACAATAAACGGGGTCTCCCCTGTCAAAATCCCCTTCCACCTGAGTTATGCCCGAAGGAAGCAGGCTCTTCCCGCGAGACAGGATAGCCTCTGCCGCCCCGTCGTCCAGCACGATCCGGCCTTTCGCCTTCAGCCCGTAGGCGATCCATCCCTTTCTGGCGGGCAGCTTTCCGTTTGCCGCCCGGAACAAAGTGCCATGGGGCCTCCCAAGGATGGCCTCCATGAGAAGACCGCTCTTCCTGCCGTTTATTATATTTACGCTTATCCCGGCGCTCATGGCGATGCGAGCAGCCAGTATCTTTGAGTACATGCCCCCTGTGCCAACGCTGCTGCCGGCCCCCCCAGCGGTCTTTTCCATCTCGCGCGTTATCTCCGATACGTCCGGTATTAGCCTGGCATCGGGGTTGTGCCTGGGGTCCGCCGTATAAAGGCCGTCGACGTCGGAGAGTATCATAAGCCTGTCCGCCCCGAGGAGCGAGGCCACCAGGGCGGCAAGCTGGTCATTGTCCCCGAATCTTATCTCGTCCATCGCCACAGTATCGTTTTCATTTATTATGGGGACCACGCCAAGGCCTATCAGAGTAAGTATGGTGTTTTTGGAATTTATGTATCTTGCCCTGTCCGTGAATACGTCCCTCGTAAGGAGTATCTGCGCAACCTTCTTCCTGTTGCCGCTGAAGACCTTCTCATAGAGCCACATGAGCTGAGACTGCCCGACAGCGGCTGCCGCCTGCTTAAGCCTTATGTCAGCTGGTCTCTTCTTTATCCCCAGTCTGCCCAAACCGGCGGCAACCGCCCCGGAGGAGACCACCGCCACCTCATGTCCGGCTTCTATCACGCGGGAGACGTCATCCGCGATGGCCCGCATGCGCCGTTCGTCAAGACCGCCCTCTTTCGCGGAGAGGATGTTGGAGCCTATCTTTACAACCAGCCTCATTTTTCGCTTTCCTCTGCCATTGCCGCCCCCGCCTCCACCATTCTGGCAAGATAAGTCAGGAGTTTATCCACCCCAGTTTTTCTTACTGCAGATATGGCAAAAAAGTCAACCCCGGCCGCTTCGCAGTACCTCTTTAAAGCGTCCAGCTTCTCAGGGTCGGCGGAATCTATCTTGGTTGCTGCGACCGCCATGGGTTTTTTCATAAGCTCCGGACTGTAGAGGGAAAGCTCCCGGTTTATCTTTTCCAGGTTTTCCACCGGATCGCCGGGCGAGTCCACTGAGACGTCCACCATGTGCAAAAGTATCTTGGTGCGCTCCACATGCCTTAAAAACTGAAAGCCAAGCCCTACCCCCTTGTGGGCGCCCTCTATCAGCCCCGGGATATCCGCAACCACAAAGCTCCTGAAAAAACCGTACTTTACCACTCCCAAAATAGGTTCGAGCGTGGTAAAGGGATAGTCGGCTATCTTTGGCCTGGCAGAGGAGATGACCGATATGAGCGTGGATTTGCCGGCATTTGGCAGACCGACGAGCCCGGCGTCGGCCAGGAGTTTAAGCTCGACCGTAATGTCCTTCTCCTCCCCGGGAAGACCGGGCTGCGCATACCTGGGGGCCTGCCGGACGGATGTGGCGAAATGCTGATTTCCAAGACCGCCTTTCCCGCCTTGGGCCACGATTACCTCCTTGCCGTCGGAGTCAAGGTCCGCGATGACCTCCACTGTATTCGTATCGGTCAGCACGGTGCCCACCGGAACCCGGATCACCAGGTCCTCGCCGTTTTTCCCATGCATCTTCTTTTTCATGCCTTTCTCGCCGTTCTGGGCCATGTAGCTGTGCTGGTATCTCAGGTCCAGAAGGGTACTAAGCGCGGCGCTCGCCCTGAAAATGATGTGGCCGCCTCTTCCGCCGTCACCGCCGTCAGGCCCGCCTCTGGGGACAAACTTTTCCCGCCTGAAGCTGACCAGCCCTGGTCCGCCGTCGCCGCTCCTTATGTGCAGCCTGACATAATCTATGAATTTCATATCGCCTTTAAATAAAAACAAAAGAGCGGTTTCATGTTAATCAGAAACCGCTCTTTTGTTTTTTGTTTTGATTTATTGTTTTTCGACTGCTTATTTGAAAAATCTTTTTAGCTGGCAGCCACAGGGGCTACAGGGTAGACGCTGACCTTCAGCTTCTCGCGGTCTTTCCTCTCGAAGGTCATAACGCCGTCCACCTTGGCAAAAAGGGTGTGGTCCCTGCCGATTCCCACATTGGTGCCCGGATGAAACTGCGTGCCCCTCTGCCTTATAAGAATGTTGCCGGCCCTGACGACCTGTCCGCCCGAGCGTTTGAGGCCCAGTCTTTTTGACTCGCTGTCCCTGCCGTTTCTACTGCTGCCTACTCCTTTTTTATGTGCCATGGCTGTTTATTTGCCTCCGATCTCTATCTCTTTGACCTTAACCTTGGTGAATGGCTGCCTGTGGCCCCTGAGCTTTCTCATGCCTTTGCGGGCCTTCTGCTTGAAGATGAGCACCTTGTCCGCCTTGCTATCCCCAAGGACCTCCGCCGTCACCCTGGCCCCGGCAACGTATGGCCCGCCCCAAAGGGCATCCTTATCATCGCCTTTTACGGCCAAAACTTTGTCAAACACGACCTCCTTGCCGGCTTCGGCGTCAAGTTTCTCCACCGAAATCGTCTCTCCAGAGGCGACCCTATACTGTTTTCCGCCTGTCTCTATGATCGCATACATTATGTTTACACCTCCCAAGTCCGCTATTTTAACCCAATTCCGGGGAAAAATTCAATTACTTGCCCGCTAAAAAATGAAAAAATCGATGCCCTATGCTTCAGGCTTTTTTACCCATGTCTCCCAGGATGCCGGAAACCAGCGCCTTTATCTCGTCCCTTGCCCTCCGGAACTCAGCCATTACCTCCTCGGGTGAGCCCTGCGCGCCCATTGGGTCCTTCACGGCTATATGCAGCTTCCTCACACTGGCTGGAACGTTCGGGAAGGGCGCGCAGGCCCGCCTTGCGTTTTCACACAGGGTGACCACCAGGTCCATATCCTCCAGCGGGATCTCATCGATGGTCTTGGACCTCTGCCCCGATATGTCCACTCCGGCCTCCCTCATCACCATGGAGGCCCTTTCGCTGACCGCCGCTGACATGGCTCCGGCGCTCCACGCATCCACGACGCCGGCCCCAAGCTGCCTTGCGAACCCTTCCGCCATCTGGCTTCTGCACGAATTAGCGGTGCAAAGGAAGGCGATTTTTTTCATTGAATAATTATATCATATGGCGCTTAGGCTTATTGACAAAACCCCCTTTTTGAGGTTATGTTATAGTCTTGGTAAGAGCGGGCCGCTAGCTCAGTTGGTAGAGCAACGCCCTTTTAAGGCGTGGGTCGAAGGTTCGAATCCTTCGCGGCTCATTTGTTTTTTTAAGGGGTTTTTTAAAGAGTCCCCATCGTCTAGTCCGGCCTAGGACATCGCCCTTTCAAGGCGGTAACATGGGTTCGAATCCCATTGGGGACGCCAAGAAAATCAGGGGGTTACAGCTTGTAGCCCCTTTTCTGTTTTCCCTGTTTGTTTCCTGTTTGTGACAAAATTGTGCCAATCCCCTTCCCTTCAATCACGTCGATTGCATCCAGCATCAATGGTGACCAATGGCAATACTTTTGTGACGTGCGTGGATCGGAATGATCCAGCAAATACTGGCGTCTGAAGCTGCGGACATTGTTTGCCGCAAGAAGCGTCCCAAAATCGTGTTTGAGATCATGAAACCCCAGGTCCTTGGTCCCCGCAGCTTTGCAAGCGAAGGCAACAGACACCCGATTTTTTGGGTAAGGTAAACCGTGCTTGTCCACGAAAACGAAGTTTATCGAACCCATCCTTCTCGGAAATGGCATCCTCAACCGGGGCCCTCACAATGGATGTCATTTTCTTCACGGATGGTTTTTTGCTCTTCATCTTCTCAGCAGGGATCATCCTTAGGACATTATCTGACCAGATAATCTCGTCCAGTTCGAGACCACAGACAACGCTGCGTCTATGTCCGGTCTGTGCCGCGACTATCACAATCGGCTTTAGCCATGCCGGGATCGTTTTGTTAAGAGCTGCATCGGTATACTCTGGAAATCCATAATTCGAAGCATCGAGGTGAAAAGAAACCGGCTCATTAAACCGCCGCTCCGTATTTTATAGGGTGAACTCCTTGAAGGAGACTTCATGTGCCTTAGCTCTCCAAATTGAGATTTTTTCTGAATTCTGATATACTGATTTCAGAATATTAGAATTAGAGGAGGCATGACATGGAAGGAGCTAAAGGAGCAGTTGCTGAGATAAAGACCAGGGGACAGCTCACTATTCCCAAGAAGATACGGGAAACGAGCCACCTTGAAGAAGGCAGTGTCGTATCCATATTGCCGGTTGGTGATTCCCTGATTATTACCCCCAAGCGGCTGGAGCTTGACGAGGCCCGCAGGCAAATGAAAAAGCTGCTTAAGGCTTCCGGTCTCACGATAGAAGAACTCGTAGCAGGGATTGACGAGGAAAGAGAAGCTCTGTTTAAAGAGACCTATGGCACCAAAAAGAAGGTGTAAGGTATTTCTCGATTCCAATGTCCTATTGTCTGGTATCTTCTCAGACAAAGGGGCCCCAAGAATCATCCTTGATCTTCTGACGCTTGGTTTGCCAATCCTAAAAGGGGCAACAGGACAGTACAATCTTATGGAAGTTGAGCGGAACCTGGAGAAAAAAATGCCGCAGGCCCTACCTATATATCAAGTGTATTTGCCCAAGCTTCGACTTGAAATCGTTGGTCTACCATCCAGAGAGACAATCATGAGCATGACAGGGACAATAGCTGAAAAAGATATCCCCGTCCTCGTCTCGGCAATAGCATGCGGGGCACAATACCTGATTACGGGTGACAAGAAGGATTTCGGCAAGCTTAAAAATGTTAAAGGGTATAGCCTTGAGATAGTCGGTCCATCAGAATTTATCGACATAGTATTTCCGAAGCTACTAAATGGGGCATGAGACAACTGCACCGGCATCAACCGACTGTCGCAAAATTGTAGCAGATTCCTGCTCTTTGGGCAGAAAACAGGGGAAAGGGCAGAAAATGCAGAATGCCGCTTTCCCCTGTAATTTCAAGAACTTAAGCCCAAATCGTTGCCAGTGGCCCGGTTGTTAAAAACCCCTGCTTCGCCCTTTCAAGGCGGTAACATGGGTTCGAATCCCATTGGGGACGCCAAATGAAAATGGATAGCCCGCTTATCCCAATAAGCGGGCTACTTTAATTGATGAAGAATTCCTTACATTCGGTTCTGGCAGGGGAATAAAAGAAGGGGGCCAACGCCCCGTTTCTTCCCTTGCATTTAACCTGTTTCATAAACAATCAAGATGAGTTAAGCCCGCTGAAGCACAAAATAGCGAGCGCCAAACACAGCTTTCTCGTTGCAATCGCAGGCGCAATCGACCGCTGTAATCACATAATCGAAAGAATGTCTTGAGGGTTTCTTGAGGATTATGCAGATGCTTTTAGAGTGCTGGCCCAAAATGGAGCTTTCGGCGCTGGGTTCACGGCTGCACTGATTCAGAAGGCCCGGTTCGGCTTCAAAAAAAAAAAAAAATCAATGTTTCAGTTCTTCCATTAGGTCATGGACGGAAAGTATCCTGTCTACCCTGCTCGCGTTGGTGCCGGCCGTAAAGAGCGGTTCCTCCGCCGGATCATACCCGGAGGAACTTAACAGTCCGTTACAGATGCAAAAATAGTCTGCGTTGTCCTGTTTTGCGGCGCATTTGGAGAAATTTCCCGAAGGATCTTTTTGAAGGACGTAGCCCTTGTCGCACTTGGGCGCTCTGAGTCTTTTGAGCGCTGAGACGAACATCGGGGAATGCTTTATCACCCTGAACGGCAGGCCGCATGGGGAACCCGGGCTCTGTGCCACCGTTATATCTTCCTCTTTGGCATCCACCACCGCCTGCTTGTATTCATGTGACGCGCCGCTTTCCACGGTGGCAAGAAATCTTGTCCCCATTTGCACCCCGTTTGCGCCCATCTGCAGGAATCTTGCAATGTCGCTGTGCGAATATATCCCTCCGGCAACAATAATTGGGAAATCCCCATGCTCACGCGCCACATCCATGACCGCGGGCAGAAGGTTTTCCAACCTGTTTGCTCCCATGTCCAGCTCATCGATCCTGAAGCCGAGATGCCCCCCGGCAAGAGGGCCTTCAAGCACTGCGGCGTCAGGTCTCCGCCCCGCCTTTTCCCATTTCCGGCAAACTATTTCAAGCGCCCTGGCAGATGAAACGATCGGTATCAGGGCCGTATCTTTGGCAGGGTGAATAAGCGGCAGACTCAGAGGCAGTCCTGCCCCGGAGATGATCACATCCGCGCCGGCATCAATGGCGCCTTTTACGGATTCCTGGTAATCCCTTGCCAGGGCCACCATCACGTTCATCCCGACATGCTGGCCGCCCGCTTCTCTTGCAAAAGAGATCTCCTCATAGGCCGCCTCATAAGAATTGACCCTTTTGCCGTTTCTTTTGGATACTATCCGGTCAAGGCCGGCGCTGGAAATGATCCCCAGTCCCCCTTCCCTTGCAACTGCGGATGCAAGCGGGAACAGGGATATACCCACCCCCATGCCGCCCTGCACGATGGCGACGTCTATTTTCTTTCCTCTTATTACCAGAGATGGAAGTTGAATGTTTTTGAACTCCTATGGCAGAAATGAGAAGAAACCTCATACGTTTAAAGCCACGGTCTAGTATAACAAAAAAGCCTTTAAAATGTTCCGGATAAAAAACTTGAGCCTTGACAGTGCCTGCATAAAGCTGATAGGCTTAAACATCAAACAACTGTAACCGGATGAAAACTACGTCACTGTAACCCCGCCCAATACACTGGCTTTTTTCCCGCACACAGAAAAAAGGAGACTATGGAATTTCAAAAATTTAATTTTCACCCCAATGTCGCGGCCGGGGTAAAGGCCGCAGGGTATGCCACTCCTACGCCGATCCAGGCACAGGCGATCCCGCCGGTCATGGAAGGACGCGATGTAATGGGTCTCGCACAGACCGGAACAGGCAAAACGGCGGCATTTGTACTGCCGGTCCTGGACCGGCTTATGCAAGGACCGCGCGGCCACGTCCGTGCGCTTGTAATCGCGCCGACGCGTGAGCTCGCGGAGCAGATCCACCAGACTGTCCGCAGCCTTGGAAAAGATACGCGGCTGCACAGCGTCACGGTCTATGGAGGCGTGAGCTTCAATCTCCAGGCGGAGAAGCTTAAGCGCGGAGCGGAGATTGTCATCGCATGTCCAGGCCGCCTGCTCGATCACATCACCCAGCGCACGGTCAGATTGCCGGAGCTTGAAATGCTTGTTCTCGACGAGGCAGACCGGATGTTCGATATGGGCTTCCTGCCCGATATACGCAAGATCATGAAGCATGTCCCTGCGAAGCGCCAGACACTCCTGTTTTCGGCGACCATGCCGGATGACATCCGCCGCCTGGCCCACGAGATACTGCGGGAACCGGTCACTATACAGATAGACCATACCGCGCCCGCGGATACCGTTGCCCACGCGCTCTACCCGGTCGGGCAGCACCTGAAAACACCGCTTCTCCTGGACCTTCTGCGCCAGACAGGCAGCGGATCGGTTTTGGTGTTTACACGCACCAAGCACAGGGCCAAACGGGTTGCGGACCAGCTTCTCAGGGCCGGTTACCGGAGCGCGTCGCTTCAGGGGAACCTTTCACAGAACCGCAGGCAGGCGGCGCTCAATGGGTTCAGGACCGGAGCCTATCAGATACTCGTGGCCACAGACATAGCAGCCCGCGGCATCGACGTGTCAAGCATATCTCACGTCATTAACTACGACATGCCGGACACCACTGACGCCTACACGCACAGGATCGGCCGCACCGGCCGCGCTTCAAGGACCGGCGACGCCTTCACCTTTGTCACTCGCGAAGACGAGACCATGGTGCGGAGCATAGAGCGGGTGCTCGGGGAAAAGGTGGAAAGACGTTTACTGGAAGGCTTCGATTATAAAAAGCCCGAACCTCACCGGGACACCGAGTTTGCCAGGCAGCCCGGGCCGTCCCATCGGAGCGGAAAAAGAGTTTCAGAACCCAAAGTCTGGAGCTTCGGCGGCAAGAGGCGTTAAAGTACAGATGCGGCCCGGGGGGAAAAACTTTTTCCTCCCGCCGGCCCGGAAATCCGGCCCAGTCTCAGCACAGGAGCCATTGAATTACAGGGGCCACTGAATAAACCCGTCAGGAGAAGAAATGACAACAAAAATCCCAGCGCAAGAGAAACCATCCGGAAAAACCGCCAGGAAAAATGTCAATATAGAAAAAAATGCCAGGAGGCTTGAACTGATACAAAAAAGGCTGGATGCCGGCCTGCTGTCCGAAAGGTTTCCTCAAATCGCAAGCATGGCCATCCATATAGTTCAATTCTACGGAGTGACGGGACAGGTCTTTGTGGAACGGACTATCCATATGGTTCCCGGCAACAACTTGTATCTTCTTCATATGACGTGCATGGAGGGCAACTGCCATAACGGCGGCTTTGATCTGACCTCCAAAGTCGAGGAACTGGTACGGAACAACAGGAAAGCAGGAAAAGGGAAGATGCTTTGCGGAAAGGCAGATGCCTCAGGGATCAGCCATGCCAGTATATCTTACGATATATCAATAAAATACTCATAAAAAACTCTTTTTTACCCGTTTCCACCCAACCGCCCATACAGGTGCGGGGGAATAGGTAAAAATTCCCCCCTGCCATTTAACCAGGTCAAACCTGAAAAAACTAAACGCTGCTCAGGAAAAACAAAAAATCATGGGCGTTTGGAGCCCATCAATTCCGGTCTGCCGTTGCCGGTGGGCCGCTTAAAAGATTTAGTGGCCTTGGCCCGTTTTTTCTGTGCTTCCTTCTGCTTTGTCTTAAGCTTTACAGAGGGTTTTTCGTAGAAGCGCCTTCTTTTGAGGTCTTTAAAGACCCCTTCTTTCTGGAGCTTTCTTTTAAGTAATTTAAGGGCCTTTTCAAGATCGCCGGCTACTCTTATCTCCACCTACCAGGCCCTTTTCCCTTGCCAGAGGGCCTTCCCTGCCTTGATCTGTCTCCACCAGGCCTTGCCGTCTGCGGTCGCGCTTCGCTTACATTCAGGCCCCTGTCCTTCAGCGTCTTTCCATTAAATGAGGCTATCGCCTTTTCCGCTTCCTCATCAGTAGACATCTCGACAAACCCGAAACCCTTGGAGCGGCCGGTCTCGTCATTTATTATCTTGACTGACTGGACTTCTCCCGCTTCCCGGAACATTTCGCGCAACTCATCCTCATTGACCGAGTAGGAGAGGTTTCCAACATAAAGCTTTTTAGATGACATCTGATCTTTCCTTTCCGTGCATCCGTTAAAACTGATTTCCTTTTTTTAAACGCCCTTTGAGCCGCTTTTTGCATGCCCGTCAGACCGGCTTGCGGAGTTGTACTGGATAGTTATCTCGTAGGAGATAGAGGAATGGATAGAGGCATCGGAACCATCCTTACCGCTGCAGGCGGCGCTGCCCTTCGCCGATTTCCCGCCTTTTCTGATAAGCTCCATAATATCGGGGCCAAGATCGAAACCAAGTGCGCAGTCCTTTATGGGGCATTGCAGATGGAAACAGGCGCTGCTGTTCGGGAATACATTGATAGTGCGAACCATGAGAACGGAACCCTTCCGGTCATAATAATATGTGGCCAGAATGGTTATTTTCGAGATCTGGGGAAATTTTTCCGAGAGCAAACCCGCATCGAGCCGCTCTTTGGCGAGTTCAATCGCCCTGATACTTCTGGAAGAGTGTCTTCTCGCCAATTCTCCCCTTTTCAGGTTCAGGAGCCGGCCCGGGAAAAATAAAGAAAACTTTTTTTATTTTACCGGGCGTACTCTCATGTACCAGGCCTCAAAACGCCCAGGCCCTTTTTTCCCACGGGCAAGATGGCGATTTTATGCCGCCCCTTCCATGGCCTTCAAAAAAGCGGCCAGCATGCGCGGACCGCTTTCACCCGCTTACAGTTTTACAATATTCGTGGCCTTGGGGCCCTTGTCGCCCTTGGTTACCTCGAAGCTCACTGAATCGCCTTCAGCAAGTGTTTTGAAACCGCTATTCTGAATTTCGGAATAATGGGCGAATACATCGGTGCCGTCTTCAGCTGTGATGAAGCCGTACCCTTTGGACTCGTTGAACCATTTCACAGTCCCTTTTGTCATGTTGAGTGCCTCCTTTCGGTAGTTTCTGGAAGTTTCTAGGAGGCTGCCATAGAAGAAAATATAACATTTGCTCCGCTAACTTCAATGACCACTATGACATATTAATGATAAATAGTCAAGGAAGTAAGGGGCATCTGGCCTGCGCATAACCTTCAATGCGGCATTCACCCGCCGGAAATCCGGGTTTATCAAAGCATAGAGATAAGGCAAAGCGTCAGGTCAAAGCTTGCGGAACAGGGCACAAGATTATTATGACTTCAGTGGTGAATCGCGGGGCTTTCAGTAAACGCGCCTTTTTAATTTAAAAGAGTTGCCAGCAGTCACACCTATCATGGTCCCGATGATACTGCCGGCAACGAAATCCGAAAACCAGTGGGCGGTTATTGAAACGCCCACACCTATATACAGAGCATAGAACAGAGCTATAAAGCGCGCCATTTTGCTGTCAGGATATAAAACCCATGCAGCCGTCGCCATGGAGAATGCGATGGTAGTGTGCGAAGACGGCCAGCCGGCGAGAACCCCTCCCCTTAAAAATCCAAAATGGAAGTTTCTGCTTGTGTCGATCAGTGTTAATGTGGCATTCGGGCTTGGCCTCCCGGTTATCGCTTTGTAAAGAGACGAAATTAAAAAACCGGTTATGGCCGCCTGTGCCGTTGAAAAAGCAACGCAGATCATGCGCTGGTTCCTGCGAACGTAGCCTGCTATAAACCATCCGATCGGAAACACAATAGGCACCAGCCATCCCAGGATGACCGCCGACACCAAAAATTTTGGGAATGGCCTCGTTGCCTTAAAATACATCCAATCAATACCGGAGCGGACAATGAAAAATGTTATGCTGATCGCAAGGATATGCCCAAAGAGTTTTGTGCCCCAAAAGGACCGGATAATATTTCGCGGCAGCATATGGAAAAAATATCGAACCAAGAAATATCCCCTATTGGTCCAGGATGGAAAACAAAAAACCCGTTAATCAAGCCGTCAATGACACGGACACCCGCTGCGCAGATTCCAGTATGCCTCATTGGAAGCCCGGTGTCCAGCCAAAAGCCATGTGTCAAAAAAAATGAACTTCGGCCAGACAGACGGCTGCGCCCAGGGACCGTCTCCCGGGAAAAAACCCAAAAAAATCAAAAAACGGTTTCTGGTTTTTATACTCATCACCTTGGCAGGTTCTCCGCAATAAATTTCAGCGGCAGCACCTTGTCCGCCGCGCCAAGTTTTATGGCCTCCCTTGGCATGCCGAACACAACCGATGAGCCTTCATCCTGGGCAATTGTAAAGGCCCCAGCTTCCTTCATCTCAAGAAGCCCTTTTGCCCCGTCATCCCCCATTCCGGTCATGATAACGCCTATGGCATTATTTCCGGCATATCGTGCCGCTGAACGGAACAGGACGTCCACCGAAGGCCTGTGCCGGCAAACCAGGGGACCGTTTCTGATCTCCACGTAATAGCGCGCCCCGCTCCTTTTAAGCAGCATGTGCTTTCCACCCGGAGCAATAAGCGCCCTCCCCCTTAATATGGGGGCCCCGTCTTCAGCCTCCTTTACCTCTATGGCGCAAAGTCCGTTCAACCGCCTGGCGAAGGCCGCCGTGAAGTGCTCCGGCATGTGCTGGACTATCGCCATTCCCGGGCAGTCCACGGGCATCGCCTCAAGAAGAACCCTGAGGGCCTCCGTGCCGCCGGTTGAGGCTCCGACCGCCACCACCTTCTCCGTGGTCTTTACCATGGAAAAGCTTTCCGGCTTGCTCAACATGGCATCGGCCGTCAGTTTGGGGACGGGCCTGCAGGGGTTTTTTCCCTTTCCATGGTGTTTCATATTGGCCATCGAAGCCGCTTTTATGGCATCTATGAGATGGACCTTCGATTCCTCGAAAAATTTTTTCGTACCCAGCTGAGGTTTGTGTATGATCTCAACCGCTCCGTTTTCAATGGCTTTCATGGCCGTTTCGGAACCTTCCGCGGTAAGGCTGGAACATATGACAACCGGTATGGGGTGCTGGCTCATGATCTTCTGAAGGAACGTAACCCCGTCCATTCGCGGCATCTCGACATCCAAAGTAATGACATCAGGCATTTCATTCCTCATTTTATTTGCGGCAATGAAGGGGTCGGCCGCAGTTCCAATTACTTCTATTTCCTGGTCCGAGGACAATATCCCGCTCATCGTCTGCCTTACTACGGCCGAGTCATCCACTATCAGGACTTTGATCTTTTTTTTAGTTTCGCGCATTCAGGCGATCCTTCTGTAAACGGAGGGGGCGACCTTGACGAGCGGCAGACCAGGGCCATGGATCGCCTCCGCGTGCCCCATGAATAGAAATCCCCCCGGAGATAGTTTGCCGCAGATGCGTCTCATGAGTTTTTCCTGGACATATCTGTCAAAATAGATGACCACATTCCTGCAAAAAATAATGTCCGCCTGATCAGGAAAAATCCTTTCGAAATCATCTTGGGCGAGATTAAAAGAAAAGAAGCTGACCCTTACTCTCACTTCGGGCGCGATCCTGAAAAGCCCCTTTGTCCGGTCCTTGCTCCTTAAGAGGTATTTTTTCCTCAAATGGATGGGGATCGGGGCGATCTGCTGCTCAGCGTATATGGCGCGTCTGGCGGAACGCAGGACCCCGGCGGATATATCACTTGCCAATACGATGAAATCCAGATTGCCGGAGGCCAGCTTCTTCCCGTACTCACATAAAGCCATTGCAATGGTATAGGGTTCCTCTCCGGTGGAGCAGGCCGCGCTCCATACCTGGATCCGGGCTTTTCCCGGCATTGCCAGCAGTTCGGGCAGAGCGGCGCCGGAGAGAAAATCAAAATGATCGGGTTCCCGGAAAAAATCGGTCTTGTGAGTGGTAACTGCGTCTATCATAAGGTGAAGCTCAGTTTTAATACCTTCATCGCTGAACAGAAATTCACAATACCGGCCGAAATCCCCAAGACCTAATTGCTTCAGCCTTTTTTGCAGGCGGGACTCGAAAAGTGTCTTTTTCCCTTCCGTTACCTTTATTCCGGTGCGGGCGCGGACAAACTCGCCAAGTCTCCTGAAATCCGCGGCTGAAAGCGAGGGCAACCTGAGGCCCCCGCTTTTTGGACCACCCATATTTTTTGTCTTTTGGACCTCAGGATTGCCCTGTTTCCATATCGCCAGACGCCGTGCCTGAGCTCATTTCCGTAAGCTCTCTTTCGGAGAACACCTGGTCAATATCCAGTATGATGATGAAGAGCTTCTCATCGCGCTTCCCCATCCCTTTTATGAAGTCCACCTTTAGGCCGGCGCCTATCCTTGGGGCAGGCTCGATACTTTCAGGCTCAAGCTCCATGACTTCCTGCACGGAGTCCGCCATGGCTCCGATAAGGGCGCTCTCCTGACCGATTTTTATCTCCACAATGATTATGCAGGTGTTGATGGTCTTTTCGGTCCGGGGCATGCCGAATTTAAGCCTCATGTCCACTACCGGCACCACGCTGCCCCGGAGGTTGATGACGCCGCACATGAAATCAGGCGTCCGGGGCACCCGCGTTACGGATGTGTAGTCAAGCACCTCGCGCACCTGCGTGATATCAAAGGCAAAGACCCCTTCTCCAAGCCTGAACGTCAGATATTGTGATATATGCGTTATGGTCTTCAATGGTATTTTATTGGTCTCCGCAATGCTCATTTTTACCTCCCTGTATTACTGGTACCTTTCAAATTCACCGTCATCGGCATCAACGTTCCCATTGCCATTGCCGTTTCCATTGCCGCCCATGTCAAGTGCAACACCCGCGGGCTTCAAAACGTTCCGCGCAGGCTGGCCGTGGCCAGGATGACAGGGAATTATGCTGGAAGCATCGGGAATTTTCGCACCCGCCTTCGCAATGTACGCCACTCCTGCCTTCCTGTGTGTGTTTATTTTATGGACCTGCCCATGTTCTGAACCTATCCTGAAGAAAGACATCGTGCTTTGCAGGTGCTCCGCCTGGGATGAAAGCTCCTCGGCGGTGGAGGCCATTTCCTCCGATGCCCCAGCGTTTTGCTGGATTACCTGGTCCAGCTGCTGGATGGCCTGGTTTACCTGCTGGGCGCCCGTGTTCTGCTCCTTGCTGGCCGCGCTTATCTCCAGCACCAGCTCAGCCGTCTTCTGGATGTCCGGGACCAGCTTGGCCAGCATCTGGCCCGCCTTCTCCGCAACCTCCACACTGCCCTTTGAAAGCGCGCTTATCTCGGCCGCCGCCGTCTGGCTCCTTTCGGCAAGCTTCCTCACCTCAGAGGC
>JAKBYX010000021.1 GCA_021840255.1 Nitrospirota bacterium
TTTGCGAAGCCATGATTCTACCAGTAATCGCCACGATCATAGCTGCCCCAACAGGAAAACTTGAGGGCATACTCTGCACAATTGAAGGCGATCTGTCCGGCAAGGAGTTCTGGGCGGATTATCGAAAATACTGGCTCTCGTGGAAATGCTATATTTCAAAGGGAATCTTCTCTTTTTTGCCGGCGCTGCGCCGCATACGGCGTGACATGAGATCATGATGCATGTCAACATGAACTGTTTACTGGCCAATTTCATAGGCAGGCGGATTATGATAGGGTCTGGCAGCCTTTTTAGCTTTTTTAATGGCTGAAACCGGGAAGGAGTTTTTGTTTTTCTTAGACTGGGGTGTTTATTGAATGCTTTGCAATTGAACGTTTTGAACAGGGCAGGATGAAAAATACTTTAAAAACGGGAGGTTGGAATTTTCAGTCTGAACGGGAAAACATAAAATGGGCAGTGAGCGGCAAGCGAACACTCCCCGCAAAACTCCTTCCTCACATTCAGGAAAATCTTTTCCACCGGCTCTGGCTCCATGATGTGCCCTTTTCCGTACGCAAAACGGTACAAAATAAAGAACTCTTACGGGACCTCGCCGGGGGGCATGTCCTGGAGTCTGTTAAGGAGGTCCTTTACGGTCTTTTTCTCTATCTCTATGCCCTTATCCTTGCCACCCTTCTCAAGACTTTTCTGGTACTCCGTAAGCGCGCTCATCACGGCGCGGGCCTCCAGATTTGTCAGTTTCAAATCCATTCTCTTGCGCTCCTTCCTTTTGGAATGCCGTTTTATCGACAGCAAGAATCAGGAATATGAAAATTGTAAAAGTAACGTGTGCACGTTCACACAGGCATTGCCTTTTGTAAGCTCATTCATAAGTCAGCCCCAATGTCTTGTCACTACACAGCGCATCCGGAGCATCAGAAGCGGCACAAGCGGCTACATGTATGTGACAAACTCCGGTTCCATATACGCCTTTAGAATGTCGCATCTGGCAATGACGCCCACCAACCGGCCTTCTTCCGTGACCGGCAGGCGCACTATTTTGTTCTCCATCATGGTGTTCAACAGGTCCTGTATTGGGGTGTTCACATCCACGCTTAAAGGGCCTTTGCTCATAACATCCCCCGCAGTGAGTTTTTCCAGCTCTCTCCCCTCGCAAACCTGCCCCAGAAGGTCGAACTCACTTACCACGCCTATAACCTTGCCATCGTCATCAGTAACAGGCATGCCGCTGTAAAGACCAGATAAAAGCTGCATGGCAATGTCTCTTGCAGAGGCGTTCCTGCGAGCGGAAACAACGGGTCTTGTCATAATGTCTTTTGCTTTCAGGTTCTTCATGGTTTTTGTTTTTTCTCCTTCGCGGCATATCCGAAAAATTTTTACTTCCTCTGATTAAATCGTATTCCCGTCGCGCCAACGTGTCAATTAGCGGCTGTTGCACAAGAAAACCCGGTAATAAAAGCACCTCAATATCTCATCCTAATAGACAAGCACGCCAAGGAGTATCAGCACAAGAAGAAACAGGCCCGTCAAGACCAGAAGCACGCCATAGGGCACGGACACGCACAGAAGCCAATTTGGCGGAGGGCCGGTTTCGGTCCGTTCAAGCCTTCCCTCCCGCACCAGCCGCTCATACTCAAGGGGCCTTTCCTTCCGGAACTCAGCGAGCGGTACCCTGCCCGTGAATATGACCGTATCCATCGGGAATTTCTCCGGCCTCATGTGGGTGTTGAAAAAATGGATCATGAATATGAAGCCCGCAGCCAGAAGCGCCTCGTCGCTGTGCACAATGGTTGCCACGTTGAAGGCCCAGCCAGGGAGGAACCCGCCAAAGAACGCCGGGAACCAGAGGCACAGCCCCGAAAGCCCTATCACCCCTACTCCCCAGAAAACGGCCCAGTAATCGAACTTTTCCCAATAGGTCCACCTGTCGAACCGCGGACGGGGGCCAAGGCCCATGAACCACCTGAAGCTCCCGTAGGCGTCCTTGAGATCCTTCAGCCTTGGCGCCATGGACTCGGGGCCAAAGATCCTGAACCGGAACTTTTTCACGACCCCGATGTAATAGGCGGCAAACAGTATATGGGCAATGAAGTAGCCGAAGGTGGCCACGGCGCAGACCCTGTGGATATAGCCCGCTGTCTCGTAGCCTCCGAGGAACCTCATAAGCCAGGAGGCCCAGGGCGTGCCCGAATACCTGAGGGGCATCCCGGTGATGACGGAGCCCAGGAAGCTTGTGGCCATGATTATGTGAAGCACGCGGTGGTAAGGGTTGAACCTGCGCACATAAACTGCCTCCGCCATTTTTCCCTCCTATTCCCCTTTCTTTTTAAGGCGCTCCCTCAGGGTCCTATAAGCCCAGAGAAACGTATGGGCTGCGAAGAACGCAAACACTCCCACGATAAGTATGGTCATGGCGAGCCAGGTGTAATAAAGTCTTGGATAATGCCGCCTGTCGCGGTCATCCGGATGGGCGTAAAACGTTGTAAAACCGCCGGAGGCGTTCGGGTGGCATTTTTTACAGGTGTGCAATATGTGAGCTTTTGAAAGCGTTGAGCCGGGGTCCGAAGGCGGGAGGATATCATGCGAGCCGTGGCAGTCGGGGCACTTGGCCACGGTTGCGTAACCAAGGCGCGTGACCTGCCCGTGATAGGTCTGCCTGTAAGTGTCCAGTTCTCTTTTGTGGCAGGAACCGCACTTGTTAACGAGCCAAAGCAGCCACCTGGGCGAAGTGACGTTAGGCACACGATGCTCTTCATGGCAGTCATAGCAAACGGCCGCCCTCTCGATCCCCATATCAAAGAGCGCCCTGGCGTGAATGCTCTTTTTATAGACCTCGTATTCCTTCCTGTGGCATCGTGCACAGAGGCGGGGGATATTTTTTCTGTAGATCCTGGACTCCGGGTTGCCGGGCGGAAGGATGTCGTGGGAGCCGTGGCATGTCTGGCACTGAGGAGCGCCTGCGATCCCTTCCCGCACGGCCATGCCATGGACGCTGAGCTTGTATTGAAGGGCGGGGGTTTTTGGCGCTCCGCCCCTGCCGGGCAGATGGCAGATCGCGCAGTTCACCTTTTGACGGGCTCCATGGGGAAAGCCGGTTATGTTTACGTGGCAGGCGGTACAGGAAAATTTTCCGTGAACGGACCGGCTGAATGCGGCCTTGTCCACATATCCGCCAGGAAAAGTTTTTTCCCCATGGCAGGTGTAGCAGGGGGCGTTCAAAAAAACCGCATTCGCCCCGGCTGGAAGAAACAGGATAAGCACTGCCGCTATTAATATGTCCCTCATCTTCCGGCTTTCTATTGCTGTTTTTGGCTGCGGTATGTTTTTCGTTTTCGTTTTTCGATCTGCCCATACGGCTCGAAAAAACAAAAGCAAAAAAACAAAAAAGAAAAAATTCAGGCTTTGACAGAAAAAACTATCAATTATAGGTTAGCTTAAATACAGGGGCGGTCAAGGGGGACGCTTCTGCTAAAAAACCCTCTCAAAATCGATGAACCCGGCCTCCACATCCACATGGACCAGGCGGACCCGCACCCTCCGCCCCACATCCAGCCCCTGATAGCCCGAAACCACCTTCCCTTCAACAGGGGGATGAAGCAGGCGCACCCAGGTGCCTTTTGGCCCGGCCCCGGTAACGATGGAATCGAACCTCTGGCCTATCCTGGACTCAAACAGGAGCGCGGCTGCGGATTTGCCAATCTGCCTTTCAACCTTTTTGACCGCATCCTCCTCCCTGGTGCAGTGCGCAGCGAGTGTTTCGAGATCGGGGCCTGAATAAGGCTCCGGCTGTTTCAGTAAAACGGCCTTAAGGAGACGCTGTGTTATAAGGTCCGGGAAGCGGCGGTTGGGGGCGGTAGAGTGGCTGTAGCCCCTTACGGCAAGGCTGAAATGCCCATCGGAATTTTTTTGTTGCCTTTCCCCCGGAATATCAGCCGCGTATTCGCCGGGCCCCAGCAGCTTTATTATGCTCAGGGAAAGATCGGGGAACCTGATGGCGTCCCTGGCCTGCGCCTCTTTTAAAAAATGCTCCAGCGCCAAGGCATCGGGGGCCTGGGGCAGCGGGTAGCCCTCTTCCATGGCAAGCTCCACTATCCTGTCCCAGCGCTTGGGCCTGCGCACCACCCGCCGCAGCGAGGGCAGCCCCCTGGACGCCAGAAACCGGGAGGTCACGCTGTTAGCAGCGATCATGAAATCCTCTATCAGGTCATTGGCCCTGTTTTTCTCTTTTACATCCAGGTCTATAATAACGTCCTCCTCGAAGCGGGGGCTTGCCTCGACGGTTTTCAGGCTGAGCGCGCCATGCTCATGACGCCGCCTCTTCATCTTCTGGGCCGTCCTGTCCTGGAGACGGAGGTTTTCTCCCAGTCCGCTCAGCGCGGCTACCTGTGCGGGAACGGGCCCCGTGCCCTCAAGCCAGGCGGCCAGGCTGTTATAGGCCAGTTTGGCCTGATTGCGGACAACCGCTTCGTAAATATCGTGGCCCAGGACAGAGCCGTCCGCGCCCACGGTCATTTCTATTACGATGGCCAGCCGACCTTCATTTAGGTTCAGGGATGTCAGACCGGTCGAAAGTTTCTCAGGCAGCATGGGAAAGATCATGGCGGGCGTATAGACGGACGTCGTGTTATGCCCAGCATGCTGGTCCAGGGGCGAACCCGTTTTTACGAGGGCGTCCACATCTGATATGGCAACGAGGATCTTTACATCTTCTCCGGCAAGCGGCTGGGCGGCGGTGAGCTGGTCTAAGTCCCGCGAATCGTCATTGTCGATGGAGGCCCAGGGGAGTTTCCGCAGGTCGCGGGCCTCGCCCCCTCCGGTGCCCGCGGGGGAATTGATCGTGTCCAACTGGGTAATGGCTTCAGGGGAAAAATCCGGCAGCAGGCCGCGCTCCAGCATGGCGCGGCGGGCGATCCTTTTAAGGATGGCCCTGTGGTCCCCCTTGTGCAAGTGCTCGAGCTGCCCATGATTCCAATTATGCCGCACCCGGATATTATGCACCTTTTGGGGCGCGTTCTAAAAGCGGGGACTGCGGGCCTGTTTTCCGGGCACATTTCTTCCTTTTTTATCAGGTGCGGATTTATTATCAGGCGTGGCTCAGGGAGATGGGGTGGCCTTGCTTCTCAGCCGTTAAGCTGGTCTTTCAGCTGCTGCTTCTCGTCCAGGAGCCTCCGCTTTTCCGCTTTAAGCGGCGGAAGGACGTTGGTCTCCATGTCCTTTATCTTTTCTTCCAGGTCCTGCTTGTTCAGAAAATTAAGCTGCACCAACTGGCGCTCCTCCGGGGTCAGGAATTGCTGGTACTGCTGGCTTGCCGCAAGCGAGCTGTTGCCCGCGGCCATGGCGCGCTGTCTTCCCAGGTTAAAGAGGTTCTGTATGCGGAGCATCACTTCCTGGTATTTTTGTTTGAGCTTCTGATACTCATCTTCCTTTTCCTTTATCTCGCTCAGCCGCCTGTTTATCTGGGCAAGCTGGTCTTCGAGCAATTTTTTCTGCCCGGATGAGATGCCGGATTTCTGGCCCTCCGGGGTTGTTTTCGTTTTCTCTTTAGGCTGGGGAGTGTATGCCGGCCCCTCTACCGTCCCTTCTTCCTCCCCGTACTTCTCTATTTTCAGGATGTCTTTCAGGGGGATGCCCACCGTCCCTCCTTCCAGGGTAAATTCAATGCGGCCGTCAGAGCGCTCGTAAGAGCCGATGTCTTCGATAACGGAGCCGTTTTTGAGGATTATCCGGTACGCGGCACTGGAGGGACCCGCGAAAAGGAAAACAGACAAACAAACCGGCAACAAAATGAATAATATGCGCTTCATCGGTGTCATTCTAGCATATTTTTTCTTGGGGAGAGGGTGTTTTTTATCACCCTGGCAAGCTCCGGGCCTATGCCCGGAACCGAGGCGATCTCTTTTTCGCCGGCCTGCCTGATGGCCTCCAGGCTTCCAAAGTGCCTTAAAAGCTCAAACCGTTTTTGCCTGCCTATGCCCTTCACGGATTCAAGCGGCGAGGACAACAGGTTTTTGCCGCGCAGTCTCTTATGGAATCCTATGGAGAAGCGATGCACCTCGTCCCGTATCCTCTTTAAAAGAAGAGAAGAAGGGCTGCCATCTTCTATGTTCACCGGAAGCTCCGTGCGCGTGGTAAACACCCTGTCCGGGTCCTTGGCCACCGCCACCACCCCGGCCGCGGGCTGCAGGGGCAGTCCGTAGACCGCCTTCATGGCCGCTTCGAGCTGCCCCTTTCCTCCGTCTATCACCACAAGCTCCGGCCCCGCTTCATCAAGGTCTGCCAGGACCCTGGAGACCGTCTCCTCCATCATCGCGTAATCGTCCATCTTTCCGCCCTGGACGGACTTTATCTTCACATGGCGGTAATGGTCCTTCCTGAACTCTCCGTCCGCCCAGTATATGAATCCGCCCACGGGCTGCGCTCCTTGCGTGGTGGATATGTCGAAGGCCCCGATGCTTGCGGGGGTTTTCCGCAGGTGAAGCCTCTCTTTCAGGGTCTCAAGCGTCTTTTGTTCGGGGGAGGCGGCCTTTGCCCTCAATACCTCAGCCGCGTTGCGCTCCGCCATGCGCAGGAGGTCCTCTTTTTTCCCGCGCATGGGCACAACTATCTTCACCCTGCCCTGCCTCTTGCCAGACAGCCATTCCTCAAGCGCCCCGGACTCCTCCGGCTTTGCCGCAACCAGCACCTCCGCCGGGGGGATTATCTCCTTGGCGTAAAACGTCTCCATGAACCCCGCTACAAGTTCTTGCCCCTCCGGCGCCATATGCGCGCCCTCAGGGGAATAATGAGGGAGATAAAAATCCTTTACGCCTATCATGAGCCCCCTGCGTATGAAAAACACCTGGAAGGCCAGGCGCGAGCCTTCCACCGCATACCCGATGACATCTATGTCGCCAAACCCGGGCTGGACGACCTTTTGCTGCTCAAGCGCCCTTTTCAGGGCCTCTATCCTGTCCCTCAGCCTTGCCGCGTCCTCGTAAAGCTCCTCTTCGGCAAGTTTTTTCATTTTGCTCTCAAGCTCCTTCAAAAGCCCCTGCTTTTTCCCCTCGAGGAAGAGCCTGACCTCGTTCACCGTTTTCGCGTACTCTTCCTGTGAGATGCTGCCGTCACAGGGAGCGGGGCACCTGCCCATCTGGTGCTGCAGGCAGGGGCGCATCTTCTTGTCCAGCCGGTAGCGGCAGGGCCTGAGGCCGAAATGCCTGCGCACGAAGGCCAGTGTCTCCCACATGGCGCTGGCCGGGATGAAGGGGCCAAAGTAGAGCGCCCCGTCGCGCACGATGCGCCTCATCACTTCCAGCCTGGGCCAGGGCTCGTTTACGGAAAGCTTCAGGTAGGGGTAATTTTTGTCGTCGCGCAGGATCACGTTAAAGGGCGGCTTGTACTGTTTTATCAGGTTGGCCTCAAGGATGAGCGCCTCAAGCTCGTTGTCTGTCACGATGTAGGAGAAGTCGCGGACCCGCTTTACCATGCCCCGTTTGCGTTCGTCCAGGGCCGCGCCGTTCTGGAAGTAGCTGCGCAGGCGGTTCCTCAGGCTCTTGGCCTTGCCCACATAGAGGACCTTCTCCGCTTCGTCCTTGAATATGTAGACGCCGTTTTGCTGGGGGGTTTTTTTAAGCTTTTCCTCTAACGCGTCCATTTCCAGCTATGCCTCAGTTTATTAAACGCCAGGGAATAGCGGCTTTCGCTTTTTGGGTGCTAGCTAACCCTCTCCACATCGGCGCCAAGAGCCCGGAGTTTTGTCTCCATGTGCTCATAGCCCCTGTCCAGGTGGTATATCCTGTGCACCAGGCTTTCGCCTTTGGCCGCAAGCGCCGCAAGCACCAGAGATGCGCTTGCCCGCAGGTCGGTCGCCATGACCTCCGCCCCCTTAAGCTCAGGCACGCCCTTTACATTCGCAAGGCCGCCCTGCAGTTCTATCTCCGCGCCCATCCTTTTAAGCTCGGAGGCGTGCATGAAGCGGTTCTCGAACACCGTCTCGTTAATGGTGCTGGTGCCCCTGGCCACGCACATGAGCGCCATAAACTGCGCCTGCACGTCCGTGGGGAAGCCGGGATAAGGCATGGTGGTTATGTTTACGGACTCCGGCCTTCCGGCGCCCTGCACCTTAAGCCCGCCCGAACTCTTTTTTACCTGGGCCCCGGTTTCGCGCAGCTTTATTGAAACGGCGTCAAGGTGCTCCGGGAGCACATTTTTAATCAATATGTCGCCGCCGGTTATGGCCGCGCCCACCGCAAAGGTGGCCGCCTCTATCCGGTCTGGTATCACGTTATGGCTGTATGGCTTAAGCTCATCCACTCCTTCTATCTCTATCAGGCTGCCGCCCGCGCCCTCTATCTTTGCCCCCATCGAAGAAAGCGTATCGGCCAGGTCCAGAATCTCCGGCTCCCGTGCGGCGTTTTCCAGAACGGTCACCCCTTTTGCCAGCGCCGCGGCCATCATGAGGTTTTCGGTGCCCGTCACGGTCGGCACGTCAAAATATATGGAAGCCCCCTTAAGCCTTTTTGCCTTCAGGAGCACGTAGCCGCCCTCAAGCTCCACGGTTGCGCCCATCTTCTCAAGTCCGGCAAGATGCATGTTTATGGGCCTCGCCCCTATCGCGCACCCGCCCGGCAGAGAGACCTTGGCCCTTCCGTGCCTGGCCGCAAGCGGCCCAAGCACAAGGACGGAGGCGCGCATCGTCTTCACAAGCTCATACAGTGCAACGGGGTTTTTAAGCTTGGCCGTGTCTATTTCCGTGCGCGCGCCCTCGAAGGAAAAAGCCGCGCCCATATCGGCCAGGAGCGCGCCCATCGTATTGACGTCCCTCAGGGCCGGAACTCCGTGCAGAACGCTTTTGCCGTCGGCCAGAATGGCGGCCGCCATGATGGGAAGGCTCGCGTTCTTTGAGCCGCTTATCGTGACAGTCCCCTTAAGGGGTTTTCCGCCTTTTATACGCAGTTTTTCCATTATCCTTTTAGGATAACATATCAGGTTTTCTCCGCGGTGGCACAGGGGGTAATCTTCCAACCCGCAAAGGCATTTCAGCGAAAAAAGGTAAGAACTGCGTTTTGCCAGTCAAGTCAGTGGCGAAAATGCCCTTCTGGTCAAAAGCACCGCCTCTTTTACACCGCAGCTTTTAAATCTGTTATAATGCCGCAAAGTCCGCTGTAGCTTGGGAGCAGAGCAAATACGTCCCTGAATCGTGCCTGGAAAATGGCTGAATTTTAGAAGAGGGCTGGAATCTGTCAATGTTTGGAAAAATTACAAAAAAAGGATTTCAGGTCCTCACGCTTCACCATGCTGAAGCCATTCTCAACTATGACATGAGCGAGGCCGTCGATGAACTCGAAGCTGTTTTAGATGCCATTGTCATTCCGGTTGAGGAATTAGTTCGGGGTGGCGGCGGCGAAGGCCAATTGACTCAGCGAATACGTAAGGCCCTATCTGAAACCTATGGCTGGAAAAAACATAATTTTGAGATTAAAAAAATTGTTGATGGCGAAGAGAAAGAATCAATTTCTCATGAAATTGATCATGTAAAGTTTTTTCCCAAAGGGACATTTGCACTTGAGATTGAATGGAACAACAAGGACCCTTTTTATGACAGAGACCTTGAAAATTTCAAACGGTTGCATGCCGACGGCGTAATTTCCGTGGGCGCTATTATTACCCGTGGCCAGTCACTGCAGGACAGCATGCGGGAGATCATTGAAAATTTTGCGGTCAGGCAGAATATTGACAGCATTGACAAGCTTTCAAAATTCTACTTGCCTACACCTCGGCAGCAAAAATTGTACGGGGCGGAGGCGAAATCAAGAGGTTCTTTCCAAAAGGGATGGGCTCATGCTTTTGTGGCAGATAAATTTGGCGAGGCGACAACTCACTGGCGTAAACTTGAAGATCGTGTTAAACGCGGTGTCGGCAATCCTTGTCCTTTATTATTAATAGGACTGCCAAAGGGAATTGTGAGCGAGTAACGGAGGATTATTTTGCAATGATCAAAGTGCTTAACATTACACAGATTAATCCCTCGGAAGATTTAATTTCAAAAGCGCGGGGACCATACTCTACAATTCTTGCCGATCCCCCCTGGCAGTTCCAAAACCGGACCGGGAAGATGGCTCCGGAACATAAACGGTTGCTTCGCTATCCAACCATGGAACTCAAAGAAATAATCGAAATGCCGGTCCCTAAGCTCTCGGCCGCAAAATCGCATCTTTACCTATGGGTTCCAAACGCACTGCTGCAAGAGGGCCTGAGGGTAATGGAAGCATGGGGTTTTACTTATAAGTCCAACTTAATTTGGTATAAAATTCGCAAAGATGGAGGGCCAGACGGACGGGGCGTAGGATTCTATTTCCGAAATGTTACGGAAGTTATCCTTTTTGGGGTTCGCGGAAGCATGAGGACACTGCAGCCAGGTAGAACCCAGGTTAATTTGCTTTCCAGCCGGAAGCGTGAACATTCCCGAAAGCCGGATGAGATTTATGATCTCATCGAGGCTTGTTCCCCTGGGCCTTATTTGGAACTTTTTGCCCGATTCCCGAGGAAAGGTTGGGATCAATGGGGTAATGAGAATGTGGAGGAAAACTCTTTTCACGGTGTTGCAAAACGCAAAGCGCATATTGAGCCGCAAATGCGTCTTCTGGAAAGTCCAAAAGGCTATAGAGGGAAAGTAAAATAAATTGCGTTGATTTCCTGTAGCTCTTGTGGGGCCCCATCTGAGCTGTCACTATGATAACGCTGCGTCGCTTTAAATCCGCTTCCCGCATTTTTTCAGTGTGTCCCCTATAAATTTTTTGGCCCCCATCGAAAATTTCTGATTTATAATGGAAGTGGTTGGCTCCTTTTTAGTGTGTGGTTGGCATTGAAGGCCTTTTTGAAGGAGGATCAGATGCGGAAGCCGGACAAAGGGAGCAAAAAAGAAAAAGGACAAAGGGAAGCTCTTTCTCTTCCCCCTGAAGCTTACGAGCCCAGGCAGGCGGAGGGTTTCGATTCCCTGGCCCAGCTTGCCCTGGACATGCGCTGGTCCTTTAACCATTCCGATTACGAGGTATGGAGAAAGATAGACCCGGTGCTCTGGGACCTCACCGGGAACCCCTGGGTCATACTGCAGACAGCCTCCAGGCAGCGGCTGGAAAGCGTGCTGTCGGACCCCGCCTTCCGCAGGAAGATAGATCACCGTTTAAAGGCAAGGCGAAAAGCGCTGGAAACCGGGGCGACATGGTTTGAGCGGGCGCATCCGCGCTCCCCGCTGACTTCTGTTGCCTATTTCAGCATGGAGTTCATGTTGAGCGAGGCGCTGCCCATATATTCAGGAGGACTGGGAAACGTTGCCGGCGACCAGTTGAAGGCGGCAAGCGACCTGGGCGTGCCGGTGGTGGGCATCGGGCTTCTTTACCAGCAGGGCTATTTCCGGCAGGTGATAGACAAAAGCGGGGCGCAGCAGGCCTTCTATCCATATAATGACCCAAGCCAACTGCCCATCACGCCGCTGCGCGAGCCCAACGGGGAATGGCTCCGGCTGAAGCTGGCTTTCCCGGGTTGCCTGGTATGGCTGCGCACCTGGCAGGTGCAGGTGGGCAGGGTCAGGCTTTACCTGATGGACAGCAACGACCCGGCTAATTTCCCGCCCCACAGGGGCATCACGGGTGAGCTTTACGCGGGAGGCCCGGAACAGCGCCTTATGCAGGAGATGGTGCTAGGTATGGCGGGATGGCGGCTCATGGAGAAATTGGGCATCAAACCAGAGGTCTGCCACCTGAACGAGGGGCATGCGGCCTTTGCGGTGCTGGAGAGGGCGCGGTCCTTCATGAAGCAGACGGGGCTGCCTTTCGATGCCGCCCTGGCCTGCACCCGCGCAGGCAATGTCTTCACCACCCACACGCCAGTGGCCGCCGGGTTTGACAGGTTCCATCCATCCCTCATCGAGCAATACCTGGGAGGCTATGCCACAAACAGGCTTGGCATCCCGGTCAAGGAGCTGCTGGCCCTAGGCCGCGAGAACCCGGAAGACAGCGGAGAATTTTTCAATATGGCCTATCTTGCCGTGCGGGGCAGCCGCGCGGTTGGCGGAGTGAGCAGGCTTCACGGAGAGGTGAGCAGGCGCATCTTCCAGCCCCTTTTCCCGCGCTGGCCGCAGGAAGAGGTGCCGGTCGGGTCCGTCACCAACGGGGTGCACATGCCCACCTGGGATTCGGCGGAGGCCGACGAGTTGTGGACCAGGACATGCGGGAAAAAACGCTGGGAGGGAGAGCCGGAGATTCTCGAACAGAAGATGAGCCGTGTCTCCGATGCCAGCCTGTGGGAGTTCCGTAATGCCTCCCGGCTGTCCCTGATAAAATACCTTCGCCAGCGCCTGATACAGCAGCTTGCCGTCTCCGGCGCAAAACCGGAGGAGGTTGAAACCGCGAAAAGCTTCTTTGACCCCGGCATATTGACGATCGGCTTTGCCCGCCGCTTTGCCGCCTATAAAAGGCCTACCCTCCTGCTTGAAGATCAAGAGCGGCTGCTGCGCCTGCTGAATGGGCCCGGCAGGCCGGTGCAGCTAATTGTAGCGGGAAAAGCGCATCCGGCTGACGGACAGGGGCAGGACATGATACGGCAGTGGACGCAGTTCGTCCAAAGACCGGATGCTGCAGGGCGTGCCGTTTTCTTAAGCGACTATGACATGATGCTGACCGCCCGCCTGGTGCAGGGCGTGGATGTATGGATAAATACCCCCAGGCGTCCGTGGGAGGCCTGCGGCACAAGCGGAATGAAGGTGCTTGTCAACGGCGGGCTAAATCTCTCGGAGCTGGACGGCTGGTGGGCGGAGGCCTATGCGCCTGAGGCCGGCTGGGCCGTTGGTGACGGAAAAGAACACGACGCAGACCCGGCATGGGACGCCGCGGAGGCGGTTGCCCTCTATGAGCTTCTGGAGCAGAAGGTGGTCCCGTGTTTTTATACCCGTGAAAAAGGAAAAAACATCCCCGTGGAATGGGTGTCCATGATGAGGGAGAGCATGGCCAGGCTCACTACCCGTTTTTCTGCCGACCGCGCGGTTGCCGAATATGCCGGAAAATATTATGTCCCCGCAGCCGGGGCTTATGAAGAGCGGGCCCAGGGGAAGGGTGCGCCGTCGGCCGGGGTGGCCGAAAGGCTCCGTCTCCTGAAGGAAGGCTGGCCAAAACTCCGCTTCGGAGGGCTGGAAGTAAGGACGGAGGCTGAGGGCGAAGATAAAGGCAAAAAAGAAAAAGAAAAACAAAAATATGTATTTGAGGTCCGGGTTTTCACGGGGGGATTGGACCCCGGACTGATCAGGGTGGAGCTTTATGCCGAAGGAATTAATGGCGGCGCAGAAACTCGCCATAAGATGGAGCGCCGGAAGACGGGAGAGAAAGCGCCGCTGATCCGCTCAGGAGAGATGCGCGAAGCGCTTCCGGCCGGGGAGGGCAACGGACCTTTTTATACGTACACCGCGCAGGTGCCCGCGAAACGTCCCGCAGCAGACTACACCGCGCGCATAATTCCCGAAGAAAGCGCAAATGGAGAAATAACCATCGCGGTGCCCCTTGAGGCGCCCTATATCCTGTGGCAAAGATGAAATAAAGCGGAAAAAATAAAAATCCGGTTTTTTTCGGAAAAGGAGGGTTTAATTTACATGAAAGTCCTCAACCAGACAGAAAAAGGAAAAGCAGAAAAGGAAATAAAAAAACTCTCAGGGGAAGAGCTTGGCCTGATGAACGCTTACTGGCGCGCGGCCAATTATCTGTCCGTTGGCCAGATATACCTGTATGACAACCCCCTTTTGAAGGAGCCATTGTCCCTGAAGCATGTAAAGCCAAGGCTCCTTGGCCACTGGGGGACGACGCCCGGCCTCAACTTCATATATGTCCATTTGAACCGCGTGATAAAGGCCAGGGACCTGAACGTCATCTACATTTGCGGGCCGGGGCACGGCGGGCCCGGCATGGTTGCGAACACTTATCTGGAGGGCACCTACAGCGAACTGTATACGGAGATATCCCAGGACGAGGCGGGCATGAAAAAACTCTTCAAGCAGTTTTCGTTCCCCGGCGGCATACCCAGCCATGACGCCCCGGAAACGCCCGGCTCCATCCACGAAGGAGGAGAACTGGGGTACTCTCTCTCCCATGCCTATGGCGCGGTATTTGACAATCCCGGCCTCATAGCGGCCTGCGTGGTGGGCGACGGCGAGGCGGAGACAGGCCCGCTTGCGACAGCCTGGCACTCGAACAAGTTTTTAAACCCCGCAACCGACGGCGCGGTGCTGCCCATCCTGCATTTAAACGGCTACAAGATAGCCAATCCCACCGTGCTGGCCCGTATCAGCCACGAGGAGCTGGAAAACCTGTTCAAGGGTTACGGGTACAAACCCCATTTTGTCGAAGGCTCCGATCCGGAGACTATGCACGCGCTGATGGCCGGAACGCTGGATAAGGTCCTTGACGAGATAAAGGAGATACAGGATGAGGCACGGGAGGCAAAGCAAAAACAAAAAGGGCAAAGAGGTAAAAATCCGCGCTGGCCGATGATCGTTATGAGGACGCCAAAGGGCTGGACCGGCCCCAAAGAGGTAGACGGCCTGAAGACCGAGGGTTTCTGGCGGTCGCACCAGGTTCCGGTAACCGACTTGCAGACAAAACCCGGCCATCTGAGGATACTCGAGGACTGGATGAGGAGCTACAGGCCAGAGGAGCTTTTTGATGAGAAAGGCAAGCTGAAAGCGGAGCTTGCGGCGCTTGCCCCGAAAGGGACCAGGCGCATGGGGGCCAATCCGCATGCAAACGGCGGGCTGCTGCTTAAGGACCTGCGGATGCCCGATTTCAGGGACTATGCCGTCAGCGTCCCAGGGCCGGGCCAGTCTGTTGCCGAGGCCACACGGGTGATGGGCCGTTTTTTGCGGGACATAATGCGCATGAACAAGGAGGAGAGGAACTTCAGGGTGATGGGGCCTGACGAAACGGCCTCAAACAGGCTGGATGCGTTATTTGAGGCCACTGGCCGCTCCTGGATGGCGGAGATCCTTCCCGAAGACGAGCACCTCTCCCCGGACGGAAAGGTAATGGAAATACTGAGTGAACACACATGCCAAGGCTGGCTTGAAGGGTATTTGCTGACGGGCCGCCACGGGCTTTTCTCCTGTTACGAGGCCTTTATTCACATCGTGGACTCCATGTTCAACCAGCATGCGAAATGGCTTAAGGTGGCGGCGAAAGAGATACCATGGAGGCGGCCGGTCGCGTCTCTGAACTATCTGCTTACATCCCATGTCTGGCGGCAGGACCACAACGGTTTTTCCCACCAGGACCCCGGGTTCATAGACCATGTTGTGAACAAGAAGGCGGAGGTTGTGCGGGTCTATTTTCCTCCGGACGCCAACACCCTGCTTTCCGTGACCGACCACTGCCTGAGGAGCCGCAACATGGTGAATGTCATCGTTGCGGGCAAACAACCCCAGCAGCAGTGGTTGGACATGGAGTCCGCCGTCCGGCACTGCACTGCGGGCATCGGCATCTGGGAGTGGGCAAGCAACGACAAGGGGCCGGGGCCGGATGTGGTCATGGCCTGCGCCGGGGACGTGCCCACGCTGGAAACGCTGGCGGCTGTGGAGCTGCTGCGCAGGTTCGCTCCCGAGCTTAAGGTGCGGGTCATAAACGTGGTGGACCTGATGACGCTCCAGCCAAGTGAGGAGCACCCGCACGGCCTTTCCGGTCGGGATTTCGACATCCTGTTCACAACGGACAAACCTGTGATATTTGCCTATCACGGCTACCCCTGGCTCATTCACCGGCTCACGTACCGCAGAACGAACCACAAAAACATCCATGTGCGCGGATACAAGGAGGAGGGCACAACGACTACGCCATTTGACATGGCGGTGAGAAACGACCTGGACCGCTTCCACCTGGTATCCGACGTGATAGACCGCGTGCCCAAACTGGGGCATGCGGCGGCTTACGCAAAACAGGCCATACGAGACAAGCTCATCGAGCACAAGGAATACATATCCAGGTACGGCGAGGACATGCCTGAGATAAGGGAATGGACTTGGACGGGAAATCAGTCCTAGTTTTCAACCTGGGCTCGTCTTCCCTTAAGTTTTCCGTGTACCAGATGGGAGCCCGTAAGGAAGAGGAAAAACTTCTTGTTTCCGGGGAGGCCGAGCGCATAGGCATTGAAGGCGGCCGCCTGTGGGTGCGCGTGGGCAAAAATTCCGGGGAACTGGAAGTTGACAAAGAGATATGCTTTGCGGACCATGAGGATGCGGTCCGCTCCATCTTTGACGCGATGGACCGCCTGGGAAAAGACAAAGACAAAAACAAAAATAAAAAAATTGAAAAACCCGTGGCGGTGGGTCACAGGATAGTCCACGGGGGGCAGGAGCATGCCGCCCCTGCCATGGTGGACTTTGAGCTCATTAACGAGCTTAAAGGGAAGATCCCGTTTGCCCCGCTGCACCTTCCATACGAGATACGCTGCATGGAGGCGGTGGCCCTCCATTATCCGCATCTTCCGCAGGTCGCCTGTTTTGACACCGCCTTTCACCGCGATATGCCGGAGGCCGCCAGGCGGCTGCCGCTTCCCGCGTCTTTTTGGGAGGCTGGCATCCTGAGATACGGGTTTCACGGACTGTCCTATGAATACATCATCAGCGCACTGGGGGAGCAGGCGGAAGGGCGGGTGATAATAGCGCACCTGGGCAACGGGGCCAGCATGGCGGCTGTCAGAAACGGGCGTCCCGTGGATACGACCATGGGGTTCACACCTACAGGCGGCTTCATGATGGGCACGCGAAGCGGAGACCTGGACCCGGGCGTACTGCTTTATCTTATGGCCCAGAAGGGTTTTGACGCGGGCATGCTGGACGACCTCGTGAACCATCGGGCGGGGCTTTTAGGCGTTTCCGGAGTAAGCCCGGACATGAAGACGCTCCTTGAGAAAAGGGAGCAACTGCCCGCCGCAAAGCTTGCGGTGGACATGTTCTGCTACCAGCTCAGGAAAAATATCGGGGCCCTTGCCGCCGCCCTTGAGGGCGTGGACACCCTGGTTTTCACGGGAGGCATCGGGGAGAAGGCGGCCCCGGTGCGCTGGCAGGCCTGCCTTGGCCTGGGGCATCTGGGCATACGCCTGGACGCCGCCCGAAACGACCGGAACGAGGCCGTGATATCCGCGCCGGATTCCAGGTGCATGGTACGGGTGATCCAGGCCAACGAGGACCTGGTGATCGCCAGGCACACGGCGGGACTGGCTGGAAGCGCCGGCTATGGTCCGGGCCGCCCTTCCAAATAAACCTTGTAGTTGCATAAGGTTAATATCCAAAAATGCAACGTTGGGTTAATAACTACTCCGTCTGATTAATTGTGAGGCGCGACACACTTAAAGGGAGGCTTCAGAATGTAAAATAGAACATTCTCAGATGAAGACGTCCGCTGTTTCAGAAAAAACCCATAGTTCGATTTTTTTGTTTCTTTTTTTGACTGTCTTTTTGTCTTTGCTTTTGCTTTACGCATGCGGAGGCGGCAGCCAGCCGGGAACCGCGGCAGCAACCGCAACGCAAACTCAGACTTCGGCAACTAACTCCAGCGCCGGAAACACTGCTCCGGTTGCAGTCATAAATGCCAATTCCGGCGCCTCATCTGGTTCCTCCACAAATACGGCGACGGGCCAATCATCCGTCAGCAACTCAACGACTGCGTCAGTCTCAACCACTTCTTCTACTTCTTCAACCAGCGGTTCAGGCACTACATCCACCGGCAGTACAAGTACATCCGGTTCTACGACATCGGGGACTTCATCAACAGGCAGTACAAGCACATCTTCTTCAACCCCGGGCACTTCGTCAACGAGCACATCATCGACGCCGGGCACAGGCACGTCCCCAAGCGCGGCGGCGCTACAGGCGTCTTTTTTTGGAGACGGCATGGCCGACCCCGCCGATTACCCGTACAGGACCTCGCCCTTCGGGGCCCTTCGCCTGTGGGACAGCGGGACCTACTGGTTCAGCCTGGAGACCGCCAGGGGCACTTACGACTGGTCAACTCTCGATGCCTGGCTGTCCGCCGTGGGCAACAAAAACAGCCAGGACATCATGATAGACATGGCGGGCACCCCCATGTGGGCCTCATCGGACCCCGGCGACACCACCTGCGCCGGCTCCTATGGCGGGCAGACG
>JAKBYX010000022.1 GCA_021840255.1 Nitrospirota bacterium
GGCGTCGCCCGCGGCCTTTGTGGCAATGCTTCCGGTCTGCTGCGCGTTTTCCGCGTTCTGCATGATAGTAGAGGCCATCTCGTCCATCGAGGAAGACGCCTCCTCCGCAGCCGCCGCCTGCTCCGTGGCCCCCTGGGAGAGCTGCTGCGAGCCGCTCGAAAGCTGCTGGCTTCCGGCCGCAACGTTTTCCGCCGCGGATCTCACCTCGGACACCGTCGCTTTCAGCTTATCGAGCATTCTCTTCATTGCCGTAAGCAACTGCCCCGTTTCGTCGGAGCTCTTTACTTTTATATCAATATCCAGGTTGCCTTGCGCCATGGTGTTGGACACCTCCAGTGCCTCGTTAAGCGCTGCGGTAATGCCACGGATGAATATGGCTGAGACCACAAAAGCCAGCACCACGCCGATGGCAATAATAAGGAGCGAGCTCAAAAGGACCGACCGGTACCTGCTTTCAGCGCCTGTCATCATCTCCGTAAGCGTGCTTTCTTCCTGTTTCTGCAGCGACTCCGCGATGGAATCGATGTAATCCGTAGGCGCACGGTCCATGCCGTTTACCATGTCGTCCACCTTATGGGCGCTCTGCATGCCGCCGGAGCCGTAATGGCTGATGGCGCTGCCGTACCTGGTGTCCAGCTGCGAATGCGTCTGCATGAACTCGTCTACCTTAGTCGTGTCCAAGTTCAGTTTTGCCATTTCGGACTTAAGTTTTTCGCCGGTGCTGCCGACCGCGGAATCCTGGTCCAGGAAGTCCTGGTGGTACTTTGTGAACCCGGTTGGCGTGTATCCCCTTAGCAATGTGTCCTTCCATCCCTGGACCTGTCTTTTAAAATGAAGCTCCGTTCCGTCGGCGTCCCGCACGGCCCTGGTGAAGGTCTTGGCCGTTTCCAGGCCCGCGGCCATCCTGCTATTGGTTGAGGAGATTTCGTGCAGCATGAATATGCCCACCCCAACCAATAAGGCGCACATGAAACCAACCAGCAAAAAAAGTTTTTTCCCGATATTTACGTTCTCCAGAAACATGATCAGGCACCCTCCTCTTTTTCCTGCGTCCGTTTTCTTTATCCTTCCGCTTTACGCGGGATGTCAATTTCCTGCTGTTCCATCCACTTTATTAACTGCTGGGCGGCGATTATAAGGGCGACGGACCCGTCCCCCAGGATCGTCGCGCCCGATATCCAGTCTATCTTTTTGAACGTGCTTCCAAGGGCCTTTATCACGGTCTGGTTTTCTCCGATCACCTGGTCCACCAGAAACCCGGCCTTTTTCCCATCCGCCTGGGTTATCACTATCTGCTCTATTTTTGGCGGGGTCCCTTCAATTCCGAAGATATCCCTCATGTCTATGTACGGGACTATCTCCCCCCTGACGTTCGCTATCCTCTTTCCGTTTTCCGCAGACGCCGCGCCGCGCTCCAGCTCAACGCATTCCTCCACCATTGAAAGGGGGATGACGAAGTGGCTGTCCCCGATCTTCACAAGGAGCCCGTCAATTATGGCAAGCGTAAGCGGCAGCTTCAGCGTTATGTCCGTGCCCCGCCCCTTTCTGCTTTCGATCTCCACAGTGCCGCGCAGGGACTCTATGTTCTTTTTCACTACGTCCATGCCCACGCCGCGTCCGGATACCTTTGTTACCTCACCGGAGGTTGACAACCCGGATGCAAAGATAAGCTGGAAGATGTCCCTGTCCGCAATTTCGGCTCCATGTGGAATAAGGCCCTTTTCCATGGCCTTTTCTCTTATCGCGTCCAGGTCCAGGCCTTTACCGTCGTCCGTCACCCTTATCGTCACATTTGCTCCCGAATGGGCTGCGGAGAGGCGGATGGTGCCTTTTCGGGGCTTGCCCATGGATTCCCGCTCGCCTGGGAGTTCTATCCCGTGGTCTATGCTGTTTCTTACAATGTGCACAAGCGGGTCTCCAAGCTTCTCTATCAGCGACTTGTCAAGCTCCGTTTCGGCCCCTTCTATTTCGAGCTCGACCTCCTTGCCAAGTTCGCCCGAAAGGTCGCGCACTACCCTCTTCAGCTTGCTGAAAGACAGCTCGATCGGGACCAGCCTTATGTTCATTATGGTGTCCCTTAACTCCTCGCTCAGGTGCTCGACGCCCTCTGCTATGGCGGTAAGCTCCGGGCTGCGGATACCCATGGCAAGACGGCTCAGCCTCGCCTGCATCGTCACAAGCTCGCCTATCAGATCCGCAAGCTTGTCAAGCCTGCCGGAGGGCACCCGGATGCTTGATGCGGCTTCGGCCTCCTTGATGCATTTCCGCTTCTCCCTTACGTGCTTTTGTTCCTCGAGGGCGGAAAGGACCTTGCCCGGAGGCACTACTCCGTTTTCCACAAGCAGATCACCAAGGTGTCTCTGCAGGCTCAAGGCTTTTTTCAGCTCCTCAGAGGTTATATCCCCCTTTTCAAGCAATATCTCCCCGATCCTCTTGTAGCCATCCGTCTTCTGTAAATCGCCTTCGTCTATAAGTTCTATATTTATCCCGGAAGTGTCCTCCACAAAGATAAACACGTCCCTTATTGCGTTCAGACCACGGGAAGTGGTTAGGATCAGGTCCCAGTAAAAATAACAGGCCTCCGGATCGGCCTCATCAAGGGCCGGCACGGAATCTATTTGCGCAATGCTTATGCAATCCCCGAGGGCACGCAGCTCATTTAGCAGAAAAGACGGATTTGTGCCATTCCTGAAGATGTCCCTGCCAGGACGGAAACGTATCCTGTATGTGGCCGGTTTCCCGGCGTCACCGGACGGGGCGGCTGTATCCTGTCTGCCGCCCACGTGGCCGTCTTCCGTCCAGCTCCGGAGGGCGTCCGGCAGAAGCCCTCTTAGCCTGGCGGTTATCTCTCCGGCCTCTTTGCCGGTCGGGGCCCCTTCAGGGCTGTCGAGCATCTCCCGCAAAATGTCACGGGCATCCAGCGTGAGCCCCACAAGTTCAGTAGTGACCTGCATTTTTTTGTTCCGGACATGATCAAATATGGTCTCAAGGTCATGAGTGAATGAGACGATCGAGGTGAAGCCGAACATTGCGCCCGAGCCCTTTATGGTGTGCATGGCCCGGAATATGCGCCCTACGAGGTCCTCGTTTTCCGGGTCCTTCTCCAGTTCCAAAAGAGACCCCTCAAGCTCGGATAAAAGCTCGTATGCCTCTTCCCTGAAAACTTCCCGGTGCCGTTCGGCAGGGTCGCTCATCGGCATTCCGCCGGAAGCGCCACTTTTTCAGGCCAAAGGCATTCATGACGCCAGGAGTCGTTGCGGCACGCATAACTGGAAAGGCCTGCCTCTCTTATAGCATTTGTGAAGGGCTCCGGGTAGCTTGAAACGGAAAGCGATTTGCCGGAGGCCATTGCCATGCGGTGGGCGGAACAAAGCAGCTGGAGAACGGCAAGATCGACAACATCCACATTCAGAAGATCGATCACGATATTATTTGCGCTGCTAATCCCCTCAAGCAGGACCTTTCTGAACTCCACGATCTTTTCCAGCGACAGCTCTCCGGAAAATGAAAGCACCGCCGATTCGCCCGATTTTTCAAACCTGTGTTCAAGCATTTTCGCCCCCCTCATCTTATGAATTTTTTGACAACGCCCAGGAGTTGATCGGGAGTGAAGGGTTTTACTATCCAGCCGCTGGCGCCCGCCTGCCTTCCTTCCGCCTTGGACGACTCCTGCGATTCAGTGGTCAGCATGATGATGGGGGTAAACCTGTACCCGTCCGTCCTGCGGACCTGTTTTATGAGCTCTATGCCGTTTAAGTTGGGCATGTTGAGGTCAGTGATTATCATATCCACCTTTGTCCCCGTTAACTTGCCCACGGCGTCTTTGCCGTCAACCGCGGCGATCACATCAAATCCCGCATCTTTAAGAGCAAAGCCAACCACCTGCCTCATTGAGGCCGAATCATCGACGATCATTACAGTTTTGCCCATGGAATCTCGCCCCCATCCCTTTCATTTGCCACTGCCTTAGCGTCTTCGTTCAATGTCCTTGCAAGCACGTCGCGCTCGGACTTCATCGTATACAGGCCGGCCAAAGCGCCGCCGTCAAAACGATCAAGCATGCTTTTTTCCATGTCGCCTATGCTGCCGGACAGCCCTTCCATATCTTCCTTGAGCGTCGCCAGCGGGGCCGTAACGTGCTCTATCCTTTGCCTGGTGATGTCCTGAAACTGCATGGAAACCATTATCCCGCTTATGTCATTGACCAGGGTTTCCGCTTCCCTGGAGAGGGCCGCAAGCTTGGAGCCGGCCAGGCGCACGGCATCGTCCAGGTTCCTTAGAGCGGTCTCCACTATTTCTTCCGCATTTGAGGTTTTCCGGCTGCTTTCACTTATCTTGCCCTCCGCCCTGGAATGGCTGGAATGAATGTCTGATTGCACCTTTTGGATTATCCTCTGTATCTCCACAACGGCTTTATTCGTCCGTTCCGAGAGCTTTTTTATTTCTTCCGCAACTATGGCAAACCCCCTGCCGTGCTCTCCTGCCCTCGCGGCTTCGATTGCCGCATTCAGGGCGATGAGGTTCGTGCGGTCGGAGATGTACTCAATTTCCGTGGTGATGCTCTTTATGTTCTCAGCATCCCGCATGAAGACCTCTATGTCAGAAAGGACTTCTCTTACGAGACCATTGAGATCCTCCAGGCTGCCGGTCACCTCCCGGAGGGATTTTTTGCTGGAATCTACAAGTGAGGTGTTCCCCTCACTGCCTGCAAACTGGGCAAAGACATCAGAAGCCCTTCCGGTCTGGCTGCGCGCACGCTCCACAATTTTCATGAAGCCCTCGCCTATGCCCAGAGCGGCCTCTTCAGTCTGTTTTACCGTTTCCTGGAGCTGGTTCACAAAGACAGGTATAAGCTGGGCCCTCTCCCTTAGAAACATACCGGTCTTCCTGGCCAGCTCATCCATCTGCCTGGCCTGTGAATTCACCACATCATTGTGTTGCCTCGCCAGGCTTCCGGCCCATTTGGAGAAAATAAGGAAAAACGCGGTACCGGCAACCAGACAGGCAACAGACGGTATGATGAAACGGATGGCCCCATTGGCCGCCAGCGATACCCACGTTGCCCCGAGGACCCCCAGCTGGACCAGCAGGATCTTAACAGCCAATAATTTCCGGTTTAAATTCGGCTGATATTTATCCATTCCAACCCCTATTTATAAATTTTTTACTTTATTTTGTTTAATAATTAGAATTTTAAACGCATACTTTCGTATCGGGAATAAAATTCTAAAACTTTAATTTATAGATGGTTATCAAATCGACAGGATTAAGGGCGGGCGGATAAGGAAGGAGCAGACAGCCGCAATCGAGGCAAAAAAGAGGTTATCTAATAATCCGGCACGGCAGTCTAATCAGACCGTGAAAGTCCCCAGCGCTTGCGCTTCTCCCAAAGGGACTTGCGCGTGATACCAAGCATGTCCGCAATGGACTGCTCCGTGTGGGTATGCTGAAAACGGAGGATAAACTGTTTTGTATAGTCCTCGATGCTGCAGCCGCCGCTTACTGATTCGTCATTGATGGAGCAGCTCCGCCTGATGTTATCCGGCAGGCAGTCCACTCCGATGACGTCCGAGTCCGCAAGCAGAAGCGATCTTTCAATTATATTTTGCAGCTCCCGCACATTGCCGGGCCAGTCGTATCCCTCAAGCAGGGCAAGCGCGTCAGCGCTAATGCCCTTCACCCGCTTCCCAAGCTCGTGCGAGAACCTTTCGATAAAATATCCGGCAAGAGGCCTTATGTCCTCGCGCCGCTCCCTCAGGGGAGGCACCTTTATGGTGAAGACGTTTATGCGGTAAAAAAGGTCCTCCCTGAACCGGCCCTCTCTGGCCGCGCTCTCGATGTCTTTGTTGGTCGCGGTTATGAACCTGAGGTCCGCCCGTATGGCATGAGTACCCCCCACAGGCCTTATCTCCTGGTCTTCCAGCACGCGGAGCAATTTTGATTGCAGGCCCAGGCCCATGTCTCCTATCTCATCCAGAAAAACGGTCCCGCCCCCGGCTATCTCGAACAGCCCCTTTTTGGAGCTTACCGCGCCGGTGAATGCGCCCCTTACGTGGCCGAAAAGCTCGGACTCCAGGAGGTTTTCAGGTATTGCCCCGCAGTTTATGGGTATGAACGGACTTTCCGCCCGGGGGCTCCCGAAATGTATGGCCCTGGCCACAAGCTCCTTGCCCGTTCCTGTTTCGCCCAGTATGAGCACGCTGCTTCTGGCCTGCGCCACCTTGGCCACCCGGCTTTTTATGGCATTCATGGCAGAGCTTTCCCCTATTATGCCATCCGGGTCCCGTTTTCTTATCTGTCTTTTGAGCAGCAGGTTTTCCATCTGGAGGGCCTTTTGCCGCAGCGCGTTTTCTACCACGCGCTTTATCTCCTCATGTATCACGGGCTTCGTTATATAATCATAGGCCCCGGCCCTGAGCGCTTTTAATGCGCTTTCAAGCGAGGCATAAGCCGTTATGACTATGAATATCTGGTCGGCAACCTGGTCCCGGAGCCTTGATATCATTTCCACCCCGTCCATGCCCGGCAGTATGATATCGGTGATGATCACATCATAAACCCCGGACTTCGCCAGCTCGAACGCCTCCTCGGCCGATCCCGCCGTGTCCGCATCAAACCCGTTTTTCACGAACAGCCGCTTAAGGGATTCCCTGAGCGTCTCTTCGTCTTCTACTATAAGCATCTTTCTTGTCATTTTCTTTTTTAATTTTTAATTTTTTTAATTTTTTAAAGATCGCCCACCGGAACCTTTATTATAAAACTTGTGCCCTCGCCTTTTTTGGAGACCGCCTCTATGCTGCCCCCGTGGTCCTTTATTATGCTGTAGCATATGCTCAGGCCAAGCCCCGTTCCCCTGGCCCCTCCTGCCGTCCCGCCAGTGGGGGCTGCGGTGCTTTTTGTCGTGTAGAAAGGCTCAAAGGCCTTTTCCTTCTGCGTCTCATCCATTCCCTCCCCGGTATCGGAGAAGACCATGAGTACATGGCCGTCCGCAACTGTCATCCATATGCCCAGCTTTCCGCCCTCGGGCATTGCGTCTCGGGCGTTTAAAATAATGTTCAGAAAAACCTGCTGCATCCGGTCCGCGTCCAGCTTCAGCGCCGGCACCTCTTCTATCTTCAAGTCCAGCTCTATGTTCCTGAAACCCCTGTCGTACTTTACCAGGTCAAGCGTGTTTTGAAGTATCTCCCTGAGGGACGTGGGCGTTTTCTGGCCGGGATGCAGTCTGGCGAAATCGCTCAGGCTCCGCACAATACGGGCGATCCTCTCTATGTGCCTGTTGATCACAGCCATGGAATCCTTGGCGAAGGCAGACCCTTCCGCCTGGGACAGGTCCTCTTCCATGAGCTCCTGGACAAGGGAGGAAATGGAGGCAAGCGGGTTGCCGATCTCGTGCGACACGCCGGCGGCAAGCCTTCCAAGGCTGGCGTGCTTGGTGGCCCTGAAGAGCTCTTCCTCTATCCGCTTTTTCTCCGTAATGTCCTCGAAGACAAGCACAAAACCGCCATCACCGCCTTTAAGCGCGTTTAAATATCCGTTTAGGATCTTGCTTCCCGCCTTGCAGAGGATCGCCTTCCCGGCCCTGGCTTTTTCAAAATTGTCCTGTTTGAAAAAACCAGGCGCCATGCAGTCAAGGATGCGGCTTGCCTCTTTTTCCATCGCCTCCGCCGCGGGCATGCCGGTTATCTTTTCCATCGCCCTGTTCCAGTATTTGACCCTGAGGGCCCCGTCAAGCGTGGCCACTCCCAGGGGCAGGCTTTCCAGGATGTTTTCGCTGAACTCCTTAAGTGCGCCAAGTTTGCTGTTGGCCTCTTCCAGTTCGCTCCTTGAGAGCCTGAGGGTCCGCGTCATCCGCCTTATCGAATCCAGGACCTGGCTTTTTTCCTTTTCGGTCTGGGTGACGCGGTCCTCTATTATCATGCTTGCTATGGCAGGGCCGAGCGATCCCGAAAGCACCCGTCTGGTTTCGTCCCTCAACCGGACAAGCCCGGTCCGGTCCAATTGCTCCCGGCTCATCGCGTTTGCCCTCATAAAGGCATCCAGCGCCTGTGCCGCTTCCGCCCATCCGATATACTGGCCGAGCGTGTCTCTAAGGTCTTCAAAACCGTAATTCCCCGCGGACGGCAACGGCCCGGCGGGGCAGGACTCAACGAAAAGAAATGCCTGCTTTTCCTCCTGCTCATCGGGACTTGTCGCAAGCGACACGCCCATATAAATAATGGTGTTAAACAGAAGACCCCATAAGAGAGAATTGGTCCACCTGTCCAGCCCCCTTATGCCAAAAAGCGCCTCGGGGTTCAGGAGCGCCGAATGAATTGCGCCGGATAAAAGGCCCGAATCCGGAACCACGCCCGCCTTTACAAGCGCCGGCAACAAAAGCGTATAGACCCAGACGGCAAAACCGGCGGACATCCCTGCCAGGGCGCCCTTGCGGTTGCCTCCCTTCCAGTAAAGGCCTATGAGGAAGGCCGGAGCGAAGATCGTAACGGCTTCAAAGGATTGAAGGCCGATGTCCACCAGCGAATAGAATTCCCCAACGTGGACCGCAAAGGCGTATCCCATGAACACGCAGCCCAGTATCACGAGCCTTTTCAGGTTAAGGACCACCTGCGGATAAAAAAGCAAAAACCTCATCCGGTCCAACTTGTAAACGGCCGGCATGACAAGGTTGTTCATCACCATGGTGCTTATAGCCACGGACCCCACTATCACCATCCCGGTAGCGGCGGAAAACCCACCGATGAAAACAAAGAGGGCCAGGTAGTTTCTGCCCTGGCTCAGGGGTATCGTGAGGACGAAATTGTCCGCGCCAGCCTGGCTTCCCGACAAGAGCAGCCCTCCAAACGCGATCGGCATCACAAAGAGGTTCATGAGAAGAAGGTACAAGGGAAAAAGCCATACGGCGGTCGATATGTGGGATTCGTCCGAGTTCTCGACAACGGAGACCTGGAATTGCCTGGGCAAAAAAAAGATGGCGGACATCGACAGTACCAGAAGCGACGCCCACTGCCCGTATCCTGGCGCGCTACCGCCTCCGCCTATCGAAACGAGCGAGCTGAAGCGGGAGGCCCCGATCCTTGCGAATATATCGGACACGCCGCCAAACAGGAAAAAGCTTACGTATATGCCCACACACAGAAAGGCCGCAAGCTTGATCAGGGACTCAAAAGCGATCGCGAAGACAAGACCCTCATGCCTTTCCGAGGAATCCAGCTTCCGGGCGCCAAAGATTATGGCGAACACCCCCAGTGCAAGGGTTATGACCCATCCGGCAAAAGCGGAGCCTTCCTTCTGCCCCGAGAGTATGGAAAACGTCTCTATTATGGCCTTCAGCTGCAATCCAAGATAAGGAGCTATCCCCACAAAAGCTATGAACGCAGCAAAGGCAGCAACGGCCAGCGAATTCCCATACCTGGCGCCAAGAAAGTCCGATATGCTCGTGATCCTGTTTTCCTTCGATATCCTTATAACCTTCCGAAGGAGGAGCGGTGAAAGCGCCATCATGAGGGTGGGCCCAAGGTATACCGTCAGGAAAGACAGCCCGGAGGAGGTCGCCGCCCTGCCCACGCTGCCGTAAAAAGTCCATGAGCTGCAGAATACGGCCATGGAAAGGGAATATACGAAAGGGTTTGAGACAAGGCTCCTGCCCTTCTTCTCCCTTTTTTCAGCCAGCCAGGCTATAAAAAAGATCAGGCACAGATAGGCAAGGATTACGGAAATCAGAAGCCAGCCCTTAAACATCAGGGGCCCTGTTTGGGCCTCCTGGCATTCCGTCCAGCCAGAAAGGCAATGATGAGGACCAGACCGGCCCAGGACGAAAACAGGTAAACCGGCAGATGATCTCTGAAGGCGTCAAGAAGCGGCCAGTTGAAGAAGAGAACCCCCAGCAAGAAAACGAAGAGCCAGGCGTCCCTGTTTTCCATTTAAGAATTTAGCATGCCATGGGCATTTTTATCAAGTTAATCAGGCTTTTAAACTCGATACTTAAAGCCATTAATAAAGACATGCTGGCCTGCCTTTATTAAATTTTTAAAAACAAAAAACAAAAAAACGGCCCGCTTCCAAGAGCGGGCCCTGCATAACAAATGATCATTGATCAAAAAATTTTTTTGTTTTTTAGAGCGCGTTCGGAAAACGCGCTCTTTATGCTTTTTGTTTTGTCCTACAGCCTGTCTTTTACCAGGCTGTCCACGACCGCGGGGTCCGCCAGTGTGGAAGTGTCTCCCAGGTCCTCTACGTCGCCCCTTGCTATCTTCCTTAGTATGCGCCGCATTATCTTGCCGCTCCTTGTCTTTGGCAGGCCTGGTGCAAACTGCATCTTATCAGGCGCCGCAATGGGCCCGATCACGCTCCGCACGTGGCCTATGAGGCTTTTCTTAAGGTCGTCCGATGGAGCAAGGCCGTCCTTCAAAGTGACATAGCTGTAAATGCCTTCTCCTTTTATATCGTGTGGGAAACCGACAACAGCCGACTCCGCCACCGCTTCATGGCTTACAAGGGCGGATTCCACCTCGGCGGTGCCTATCCTGTGGCCCGATACGTTTATTACATCGTCCACCCTGCCCATGAGCCAATAGTCCCCGTCCTCGTCCACTCTTGCGCCGTCGCCTGAAAAATACTTGCCTGGGAACTTGCTGAAATAAACTTCCTTCATCCTCTTGTTCTCCGGGTCCCCGTAAGTCCCCCGGAGCATCCCCGGCCACGGCTTTGCGATGCAGAGATATCCGCCCTCATTTACCTGGGCCTGCTCGCCTTTTTCATTCACCACAAGAGGGGCTACACCCGGAAAAGGCCGGCTGGCGGACCCTGGCTTAAGCGACATGGCCCCCGGCAGCGGGGTGATCAGTATCCCGCCCGTTTCGGTCTGCCACCAGGTGTCCACAATGGGGAGCTTCTCTTTGCCTACGTTTTTGAAATACCACATCCAGGCCTCGGGATTTATCGGTTCTCCTACCGACCCCAGCACCCTTAAAGACGAAAGGTCATGTCCTTCGAACCATTTTTCGCCTTCCCTCATCAAAGCCCTTATTGCGGTCGGCGCGGTATAGAACAGGCTCACCTTGTGCTTGTCGATGATGTGCCAGAACCTGCCCGGGTCCGGGTAGCTGGGTATGCCCTCGAACATGAGCGAAGTGGCCCCCGCCGAAAGCGGGCCATAAAGGATATAACTATGGCCGGTAACCCATCCTATGTCTGCGGTGCAGAAGTGTATGTCCTCCGGATGGCAGTCGAATATCCACTCGAAGGTCAGGTTGGTATAAAGCAGATACCCTCCGGTAGTATGGAGCACACCTTTTGGTTTTCCGGTGGACCCTGAGGTATAAAGGATAAAGAGCGGGTCCTCGGCGTCCATATGCTCTGGTTCACAGTAGTTCGCTATGCCTGGGGCATGCATCTCCTCGTCCCACCAGAAATCCCGCTGGGGAGACATATCCACGTCACCATGCGTCCTGCGGACCACGATCATCCGCTCCACAGTGGGGCATTCGTGCAGGGCCTCATCGCAGTTTGCCTTCAGCGCCACCTTTCTGCCGCCCCTGACTCCCTGGTCCGCGGTTATGACGATTTTCGCCTCGCAGTCATTTATCCTGTCCCGCAGGGACTTCGCGGAAAACCCTCCGAACACCACGCTGTGTATCGCCCCTATGCGGGCGCAGGCGAGCATGGATATCGGCAACTCGGGTATCATCGGAAGGTAGATCGTAACCCGGTCTCCCTTGCCTACGCCGTGTTTTTTCAGCACGTTGGCAAAACGGTTGACCTCAGTGGCAAGCTGCTGATAGGTGTAGGTCTCGTAACGTCCTCCGTCCGATTCCCATATGAGCGCCGCCTTGTTCCTGTTGGGCCCTGAAAGGTGCCTGTCCAGGCAGTTATAGCTGGCGTTCAGCTTGCCGCCCTGGAACCATTTTATGTACGGCTTTTCGAAATCGTAGTCCAGGACCTTGTCCCACTTCCTGAACCAGGCCAGCCTTTTTTCCGCCATCTCGCCCCAAAAACCCTCCGGGTCCTCTATGGAGCGCTTATAGATGGCCATGTACTCATCCATGTTCTTTACGTGTGCCTTCCCCCCGAATCCAAGCGCCGTCCGGAATATCCGGTTTTCAGACATAAGAACATCGAACCCATTACCCATCCCGTCTTCAGCCATCGTTGTCCTTTTCTCCTGAAAAATAGAATTGTATGCGTGATTTTATCATATTATGTGTGTCCCCGTGCGCTCCGGCCCGCCGCTTCAAAAACGAAGCAAAAATAGCGGCCGGACATTCTTCCTGGCCCGGCTGGACCATATCCCCCGGCTGGATTAAATCCAGGGCCTGCCGACGGGCAGCCTTATCCCGGACTCGGCATACACGGCAACCGCCATCAGATACCACGCCAGCAAGGCGCATACTATAAGGTCCACGGCCGCAAGAGTACCGGCCACGTTGCTTCCGGCCAACTCTTTCAGGTCCAGGCCAATGAAACCAATAAGCAGGGTAAGGAAGAGCAGTGCGAGGGTCGTATGGTGCTTCATTGATGCGATGAACAGGATGAATGTGAAAAAGGTCCACATCAGAAGGAAGATGCCGAGACCATGGCCGTCAAACTGCAGAACCCCATAAGCCTTCGTCACGTCAGCATTTGTACCGAAAATGAGGTAAAGGCACAGCGATATCCAGAACGCGCCGTAGCCGGTAAAGGCACAGAAACCGAAATTGTTCCCGGTTTTGAACTCTAGCATGCCCGCGACCAGCTGGGCTCCGCCGCCGAACAGCAGCCCTATCCAGATAACAGGCCCAAGGCCCACCAGTCCCAGATTGTGAAATTGCAGGATAAGCGTCGTCATGCCGAACCCGCCAAGGCCCACCACCGCGGGATTGCCAAATTTAACTTCTTCAGCCATTTTCGTTTCTCCTCCTCAAGATCATTATTTTTGTGCTGCCGGGAAGCCGCAGCTTTATTGAGATTAAGAAGGAGCAAGTTTGATACCTGAAGCAGGCTTGCAATATTCTATTAATATTTCAAAAAGTTATACCAAAAAACATTTGGGGATGATTACGACAAGAATGTTACAAAAAGTAACAAAAAGCTCTTAATGCTACCTTAAGTAACAAGCAAATTTTTTTTTATTGATGGGAAAGGTTTGGAAGATCGGACTGGAATAGGCGTGGGATTAGATCGCCTCATCCAGTTTTTGTATCGAACTTTTTTGGGGATTGACCAGAAGGATTTAATTATTGTTTTTTATTCAGTTTATCTTAAAAAGGATATCCAACTGCACCTCACACAAGCACTGCTTTTTTAAAATCACCGATCTTTAACGGATTTCTGTCTCCGCTTAAAAGGTTTTCAAAATACATTATCGTTTTTTTAAGCCCCTCTGCCAGGTTTATTTTAGGATTCCATTGGAGCTTCTCGCGCGCCAGGCCTATATCCGGCTTGCGCTGAATGGGATCATCCGAAGGCAATTGCATGAAGGTTATCTTGGACTTGGAGTTCGTGAGATTTATTATCCTTTCGGCCAGCTCCAGGATGCTAACCTCATGAGTGTTGCCCAGATTGACGGGGCCGGTGAAATCGTCCGGCGTATCCATCAGCTTCAATATCCCCTCTACCATGTCATCTATGTAGCAAAAGCTCCTGGTCTGGCCGCCATCCCCGTAAACCGAGATGTCCTCTCCCCTGAGCGCCTGAAGGATGAAGTTGCTGACCACGCGCCCGTCATTGGGAAGCATTCTGGGGCCGTACGTATTGAATATGCGCGCGACCTTTATCCTTACATTGTATTGGCGGTTATAATCAAAGAAAAGGGTTTCGGCACACCTTTTTCCCTCGTCATAACATGCCCGCCGTCCAATGGGATTAACATGGCCCCAATAGCTCTCCGGCTGCGGATGTATAGCGGGGTCCCCGTAGACTTCCGAGGTGGAGGCCTGGAATATCTTGCCCCTCGATCTTTCGGCAAGCCCCAGCATGTTAAGCGCACCCTGCACCGCGATCCTGGTAGTCTGCACGGAATTGAACTGGTAATGGACCGGGGATGCGGGACAGGCGAGATTGAATATCTCGTCCACCTCCACGGAAAGAGGGACGCATACGTCATGCCTCATGAACTCAAAATTCGGATCGTCAGCAAAATGGGCGATATTTGCCTTCCTTCCGGTATAGTAATTGTCGACGCACAACACTTCATTCCCCTGGGCAAGCAGTTTCTCGCAAAGATGAGACCCTATAAACCCTGCTCCCCCGGTAATCAGAATTCTCTTGCAATAGATCTTTTTCATTTTAGGTTTTTCCTTGGGAAATTTTATTTTGTGGGATGAGAACGTCAAACTGCTTAATGTACTTTTATCATAGCTGCCAGTGCCTGTCAAACATTTGTACTGCCGTGGGGAATTTGGGGGGAGGAGTTCTTATTTTTATTTTTTTCTGAAGTCACAGGCAAATGTCTCTCTTCCTCACAGCGCCCCGTTCCCTGTACTCAGGGAAAATCAGCGACAGGATGCGCGCGAGTAATACCCGGGGAGAACGCATATCGTTGCCGAGGTGACCTGCGGCTTTTAATAGTGGAATTCGTGACACATACGCGATAGAATTTGAAAAAGCACGGCCGCAACTCCGATCAATGACAAAAGTCCGATCAAATCACAGTGAATTAAAATTCCCATCTTGGCTGCGGGGAGCGAGATTATGAAGAAGAAAAAGGAAAAGATCCTGCTTGCACATGTCCCTTATGTCCTCCTTTTTTTATTCATCCTGGTCTTTCAGGCCGGCTGCAAAAAAGCTGAGGTCCCGGCAACGCATGTGGTGGGGTTCCCGAAATCCTTTGCAGATCTGGCGCAGGAGGCAAGCCCCGCAGTCGTGAACATAAGCACGGAGACGACGGTCGTGGTGCCGGGCTATCCTTTCTATTTCTTCTTCGGGCCGCATGGAGAAGATCAAGAGCGGAATTTCCTTAAAAGATTTCTTGGCAATGTGCCAAATATGAAATTGAGGCAACAGGCCCTTGGTTCGGGCATCATCATTGAAAAAGACGGCTACATAGTAACAAATAACCACGTTATTTCGGGCGCCCAAAAAATAAAGGTGATACTTTCGGACGGAAGGACTTTTAAGGGGCAAGTGGTAGGGGCGGACGAAAAAACCGATCTAGCTCTTGTAAAGATAAATGCCTCTAATTTACCTTTCCTCCAATTCGGAGACTCCGGCAAAATCAGGCCCGGCGACTGGGTGATCGCCGTCGGAAACCCCTTCGGGCTGGAGCATACCGTGACTCAGGGAATAATAAGCGCCACGGGAAGGGCGATCGGAGCCGGGCCTTATGAAAATTTCCTCCAGACCGATGCGCCCATCAACCCAGGCAATAGCGGGGGGCCTCTTTTAAACGTGTTCGGGAAGGTCATCGGCATCAATACGGCCATAATAAAGTCTGGGCAGGGAATAGGCTTTGCAATACCCAGCAATACGGTCAAAAACATCGTGTCACAACTTAAGACGAATGGCAGGGTCATAAGGGGCTGGATAGGCGTGGAAGTCCAGAGCGTTACCCGGGAACTGGCAAAGGCATTCGGCCTTAAGGAGGCAAAAGGGGCTTTAGTTGCCAACATGGTGTCCGGCGGCCCCGCGGAAAAGGCGGGAATAAAGAGAGGGGACGTCATCGTTTCCTTTGATGGAAAAGAAATAAGTCGTGTTAATGACCTTGCCCGCATAGTTGCGGAAACACCAGTGGGAAAGACCGTGAGCGTGAAAATAATAAGTGACGGAAAAGAAATAATCAGGCAAATCAATGTCTCAGAGGAGAAATAGCCCTATCTCTCCATTTCAGCCATTCATCTTTTGCGGGGGCCAATGATTATCGAAGTGATTTCCAGGTGGATTGAGCTTATCTCGCTGGTCTTCCTGACTGGAATAGTCCTTACCCATCTCTGGGTTTTAACACCTGCCGGCAGTTATCCTGACCAGACGGCCCTGGATGAGCCTCGCCGCCATTATTGGAAGCGTATACGGACACCCATCGGACAAGGGCAGCTTAAAATTTCACGATTTGAATCTCTGGTTCCATCTTATGGGAGCGCAGATATGGGGAGGCGGCCTGCTTGCGCTTTCAACCCTTGTTCTTCCTCGAATCATTAAAAGGTCCGGATGATTCAAAGCCCGAAACCTCGCCCATTCAGCTAGCGGGTATCACCCGCAGGTTTTCAGCGATGGCGGGTTTGGGAGTAGACGTAATGGCGATCACCGCAGTATTCAACTATCTGAATTTTGTGGGCAGTGAAAAGGCGCTACTGGACACTCCTTACGGTCTGACTGTTTTGGTTAAGATGGTTTTTTTTCTGGCCTTGCTGAACCTGGGGGCATTCAACAGGTATGCGAGTGCCCCGGTCCTGGAGCGCTGGGCGGGCTCCCCGTCCGGTAAAGGCGGGTTTATCGGGCGGATTGACGGCTTTTTTATACACCCATTACGGAAGGGCGCACGGGTTACCGGATGGCGCTTCTTTTCAAGCGCCTGATAAGATTTGAGATGCTGCTGGTGATTATACTTCTATTTTGCGCGGCGCTTCTTTCGCAGGAAATCCCCGCGCGCCAGGCCCTGCACATGAAACAGATGGGGGGGACATCATCTCTCTTTTTGTGAGAGCGAGGAGAATATTGTGCGCGACTCCCAAAGCTTGCAGGCAGGTGGGCGGAACGGCAATGCGTCTTAAAACGGGCGAATGGCGAGTTTTTTTATAAAACATAATAGTTAGGGTGATCTTTTTATCCTTACCCTTTGCCATATCGGGAACAGGAGTTTGAACCTACTGTCCTGTTTGTGTCCTGTTGAAAAACTAAGGGGCCACAGCTTGAGCTGTAGCCCCTTAGTTTTTTTGGTGGCGGGGAGAGGATTTGAACCTCTGACCTTCGGGTTATGAGCCCGACGAGCTACCAGGCTGCTCCACCCCGCGATATCTGTAGTCTATCAAAACAGGCCGCCTTAGAGCAAGCCGGTTTTGGAAAAACAATTTTTCTTAGGATTCCCTGATCTGCAAAGATTGCGTAAGCATTTTCAAGATTTACAAGGCCGGGTTTCAGAAGAAAAAAAATTCCGGCGGCGACCTACTTTCCCAGGACCTCACGGTCCAAGTATCATCGGCCCTGGAGGGCTTAACTTCCGTGTTCGGAATGGGAACGGGTGTTGCCCCTCCGGCAACGCCACCGGAAAACTGTATTTACGTTAACACATTCTTTTTAAAAGAGCAAGAAGAATTTTTTAAGAAATTCTTTAAAAGGGGAAATGGGTCAAGCCTCACGGTCTATTAGTACTGATCGGCTGAGCGTGTTACCACGCTTACACCTCCAGCCTATCGACCTGGT
>JAKBYX010000011.1 GCA_021840255.1 Nitrospirota bacterium
ATCGCAGTGATTTGAAACCCGGACAATATTTATTGCTGGACCCAAAGCCGGTTGCGGCTTTTGAACGCGGGATCTCAAAAGAGACCAGGGCATATGTACTGGACCGTAATGGCTTCACTTGCCAGATGTGCGGCGCCGTAGCCGGAGAGCCGCATCCCTACGATCCTTCCCGGAAAACCCGGCTCCATATCGGCCACATAATAGATAAATCTATGGGCGGCAATGACGAACCGTCCAACCTAAGGGCCATCTGTTCCGTTTGTAATGAAGGGGCACGAAATCTGACGCTGGACCGGCCATCGTTACAGAAGCTTTTGATCCAAGTGCGGCGTGCGGCGGGGGTTGATCAGGTTGAAGTGCTTCGCTGGCTGGTCCGGAAATTTCCAAAGCAAACGGCTGAAACCCTGGCAAAAAACATCAATAAGTAAGGTCTTACGTATTAGAGAGCATCGTGGCTTATGGATACCATCTCACCTGAACGGCGATCCGCAAATATGCGCCTGATACGAAGCCGTGATACCTCGCCTGAAATAATTGTGCGGCGGCTTATTCACGGCATGGGTTTCCGGTTCCGTTTGCACGCCGCTGACCTTCCTGGCAAACCAGACATTGTACTCCCCCGGCTTAAGCGCATCGTCGAAGTGAGGGGTTGTTTCTGGCACCAGCACCCCGGATGCATCGATTCGCATATTCCCAAAACCCGGATTAAATATTGGGCACCCAAATTGGCAAAAAATCAACAGCGCGATAAAGAGAATATGAATAAACTCCATGCGCTTGGCTGGCGTGTGCTCGTGGTTTGGGAATGCGAAATTAAAAATATTAAGAAACTCTCTGGCCGGCTTGCCCGATTTCTTGGTTAAAAGCAGGTTTGGCCAAACTGCGTCATTTTTTAAGTTCTTCAGGAGAAGACCACGGCCATCCATTTAAGTTAAAATATAGCGATGTCTTTTGAAGAGCTCATAATTGAGGGCGCGAAGCAGAACAACCTCAAAAACGTCTCTCTCGTTCTGCCGCACGACAAAGTCATCGCGGTAACCGGGGTGTCCGGATCGGGGAAATCATCCCTGGCCTTTGACACCATATTCGCGGAGGGGCAGTGGAGGTTCCTGGAGTCGCTGTCCACGTATGCCAGGCTTTTCCTTGAAAAGATGGACAGGCCCGCGGTCGATGCCATCCGCAATATCCGTCCGGCGATCGCGCTTGAACAGAGAAACCCTGTGCGCGGTTCCCGTTCCATTGTCGGCACCATTACAGAGATATACGATTATTTCAGGCTCCTTTATTCCAAGATAGGCGAGCCTTTCTGCCCTTCGTGCGGCCAGCCCATCCGCAAATGGGACCCCACGGCCATCAAACAGGGGCTTTTAAGCGCACACGCCAAAGAGCGCGCACTGATAGTCTTTGAGAGCCGTGAGCCCGCCGAGGTGCTGAAGGGCAGGGGATTTTACCGGTATTTTGACCAGGGCCGCGTGGTGGAATTTGAAGGGAAGGGCGAAGGAGACCATCCCTTTGAGATCTCTTCGAACGGCAACGGGCTGGCCGTTGTCCTTGACAGGCTTGTGATACGGGATGATCCCCGCCTTGCCGATTCCATAGAAACCGCCTTCAGGCACGGCGGAGGCAGGATGAAGGTGCTCCTAGCGGGGGAAGACGAGTCCTCCTGGAGGGAGCTGCGGTTTTCAGCCGGCAACGTCTGCGACAATTGCGGAAAAGAGCTTTTGGAGCCTTCCCCCCTGCTTTTCTCTTTCAATCACCCGATAGGGGCCTGCCCGGAGTGCAAGGGCTTTGGCAATATCCTCCGGTATTCCGAGGACCTCATAGTGCCGGACCCTTACCTGTCCGTTTCTGAGGGGGCCATAGAGCCATGGGAAAAACCCTCTTACAAATGGTGGAAGAGGCAGATGCTTAAGGCGTTCAAGAATGCAGACAAAAAAGGAAAAGAAAAAGGAAAAAATGCTTTTCCGATAGATAAACCGTGGAGGGAGCTTTTCAAGAGTGAAAAAGAGACGCTGTTTAAGGGCAGCGCGGATTTTTACGGCATAGACGATTTCTTCGAGGACCTTGAAGCCAGGCGCTACAAGCTCCACGTGCGGGTTTTCCTGTCACGGTACAGGAAGGGACAGACCTGTCCGGCATGTGGGGGGAAGCGGCTCAGGCCGGAGGCCCTGGCATACAGGGTGGGCGGCAAGGACATAGCGGAGCTCACCGCCATGCCCGTGGGCGCGCTTGATGCGCTTTTTTCCTGTCCCTCACATGATTTCCTGGCGCTTTCTCCCGCAAACGCGGCGATAGCCAGGGAACCCCTGAGGCAGATAAAACTGAAACTGGGTTTTTTAAAGCGGGTAGGTCTGGATTACCTTGGCCTGGACCGTGAGGCAAGGACGCTTTCGGGCGGGGAATACCAGAGGGTGAACCTCTCAAACCAGCTTGCCTCCAGGCTTACTGGTACGCTCTATGTCCTTGACGAGCCGACCGTGGGCCTGCATCCGCGGGACACGGAGCGGGTGGCGGACATCATGGCGGAGCTTTCCTCCCTTGGCAACACCCTTGTGGTGGTGGAGCACGACAAGGAGATCATCGAGCGGGCGGACTGGGTGGTGGAACTGGGCCCCGGCGGCGGGCACCTGGGGGGCTCCGTGGTCTTCTCCGGCACTCAAAAGGAGTTTCTGGAGACGGCGGATACTCTTACTTCCCGCTATATCAAGGGAACAGACCGGATAAAGCCTCCCTCATCCAGGCGCAAGCCTTCGGGCTGGCTCGCTCTCTCCGGGGCAAGCGGCAATAACCTGAAAGGGATCGATCTGAAGATACCGCTTGGCGCCTTTACGGTGGTTTCGGGCGTGTCCGGCTCCGGCAAGAGCAGCCTGGTGGTAGAGACCCTTTACCGGGCACTTGCCAGAACTCTCAAGGTGGAGCCTGAGCCTCCTTTGCCATACAAAACGCTGCGAGGCATGGAGGCTATACACGGCGTTAAACTGATAGACCAGAGCCCGATCGGCAGAACCCCGAGGTCCAACCCGGTCACCTATCTAAAGATATTCGATCAGATAAGGAAGCTCTATGCCTCCCAGCCGGAGGCAAAGGCTCACGGCTACGGGCCTGGTTTCTTTTCGTTCAATGTTCCAGGGGGAAGGTGCCCCACATGCGGCGGGGAGGGTTACCAGAAGTTCGAGATGTATTTTTTTGAAGACCTTTTTATTAAATGCGAAGATTGCGGGGCCAGCCGCTACACTCCCGAGGCGCTGCGCGTTCATTACAGGGATCGGGACATAAGCCAGGTGCTGGAAATGACCGTGGAGGAGGCCTCAGGGTTTTTCAGCGGCATCCCGGCGATAGCCGGCAAGCTTTCCCAGCTTGAGGAGATCGGCCTTGGATATCTTAAACTGGGGCAGCCTGCGACAACATTGTCCGGCGGGGAGGCGCAGCGGCTTAAGATATGCGCGGAGCTTGGCCTTCCGCGCAAATCGGATTTTCTTTATGTGCTCGACGAGCCCACGGTGGGGCTTCACTATTACGATGTCGGGGCCCTCTTGAAGATGTTGGGCAAGCTTGTGGACAGGGGCGGCACAGTAGTGGTCATTGAACACAATCTGGACGTTGTTGAAGCTGCGGACTGGGTTATAGACCTTGGCCCCGAAGGCGGGGAAAAGGGAGGCTGGATCGTTTACCAGGGCACTCCCGAGGGTCTCCGGAAAGAACCCCGCTCCCATACGGGGCGCTACCTTAAAAAGCATCAGGGCAAACGGTAAAAAGCAGGCCGTTATCCGCCCCTCTCAGCAATATTTTCGATGTTCTGGTAAAATTGCGGCAGGAATAAAAAAGTCCTGCACCGGGAAAAAGAAAAAACGCTTTTTGATTGTGGGGGGTTTTTCCGATGAGTACTGCGAGGGAGCTTTTTGAAAAAGGGGAGGAACTCCTCAGAAAGGGCGAAAGGCTAGCGGCCCTGGCCAGCTTCGAAAAATCCCTCAAGCTGGACGAATCCAATCTCCTGTGCAAATCTTACCTGGCCCTTCTTTCCGCCACCCAGAGAGGACAGCTGGAAAACGCGGTAAAGGCCTCCGAGGACATTGTGGAGCAGTCCCCGGGGGAGCCTCTGGTCTATTTGAACCTTGGCAGGCTTTATCTCATAGCGGAGAGGAAGCAGGACGCGGTGACCACGCTTCGAAAGGGCGCATCCATCAGGAAACTTCCGGAGATAGAGCAACTGCTGGAGTCCCTGGGCTTGCGCAAAAAACCGGTCATCGGGTTTCTGTCCAGGCAGAATCCCATCAATAAATTTTTGGGGCTCCTGCTTAAAAAACTTCATCTCAGATAAGGCCTGAAGCCGTTAAGTGGTTGCAAAAATCCCTCATCGGCTGGTTTAATATGAGCAGACATGCTTAACGCGATAGAGCAAAAAGAAGGCAAGGTCTATATCCTTGACCAAAGCAAGCTCCCCCACGAGATAGACCTCATTGAATGCAAAAGCTGGAAGGATGTGGCTTGGTGCATCCGGGAGCTGAAAATAAGAGGAGCCCCGGCTATAGGCATAGCCGCCGCAATGGGAGTGGCCCTTGGCGCCCAAGCGGCGCGGGCCGGAAGCGCAGAGGCGCTTGCAGGGGCGCTTGGGCCGGTTTATGAAGGGCTTCTGGCAACCCGGCCGACGGCGGTCAATATCAAATGGGCCGTTGACAGGATGAAGGCCAGGCTTGCCGGGTGTAAGGGCAGCGTTAATGAGGTGAGGGCAACCCTCTGGCAGGAAGCCCAATCCATACTGGAAGAGGACATCAGGATCAACAAGACCATCGGCGCATGGGGTGCGCAGTTCATAAATGACGGGGATGTGGTCCTCACTCACTGCAATGCCGGGGCGCTGGCCACGGGGGGATATGGCACGGCGACCGCCGCGATCTTTGTTGCCAGGGAACAGGGCAAAAAAATCCATGTGATCGTCGATGAGACCAGGCCTGTCCTTCAGGGGGCAAGGCTGACCGCCTTTGAGATGAAAGAGGCGGGCATTCCGATGACCCTTATCACGGACAACTCCGCTGGCGCCCTTATGAGAAGAGGGGAGATAGACCTGGCCATTGTGGGCACGGACAGGACCACAAGGAACGGGGACGTTGCAAACAAGATAGGCACTTATACGGTGGCCGTGCTGTGCAAGGAACACGGGCTGCCTTTCTACGTGGCCGCCCCGTTGAGCAGCATAGATTTTTCGATGGCCTCGGGCGACATGATACCCATCGAGGAGAGAGACCCTGAAGAAGTGGCGTCTCTGGCCGGCAAAAGAATAGCACCTCACGGGGTAAACGCAAGGAACATGGCCTTTGATGTCACTCCGGCCAAATATGTGACCGCCATCATTACGGAGCTTGGGGTCTTTAAGCCCGGCGAACTGAAGAAACTTGCGCCGGGGAAGACAAAAGAAAATAAAACAGAAAAACCTTCTGTGGCGATGCGGGAAGGTGTGCGGCAGCCAGCAAGCGGGGCGAAAAAGGAAAAAGTCCGGAAGCAGAAAAAGTAGAATGATCAAGGAAGTCAACCAGGACATAAAAAAGATATTTGATTCCTACGAAGGGGACCTCCTCCGCGTGGAGGAAAGCCTCAGAGGGCTTTTCGCCAGCGATATCGTTCTCATACCGCTTATCGGACGCTACCTTGTCGAGGGTGGAGGCAAGCGCATAAGGCCTGTTTTTCTGCTTGTGAGCGCAAGGCTTTCCGGCTACATGGGCTCCGGCCATATCACGCTTGCGGGGGTCATAGAATCGATACACAGCGCCTCCCTCCTGCACGATGACGTGGTGGATACGGCAGAGGTGAGAAGGGGCAGGCCGGCGGCGCATGTGACATGGGGCAATCAGGCCGTTGTGCTTGTAGGGGATTTTCTGTACGCAAATGCCCTTAAACAGGCCGTGACCTCCGGGGACATAAGGGTCATCGGTGCGCTGTCCGGCGCCGTGACCTCCATGACCGAAGGGGAGCTCCTTCAGCTTGAAAAATCGGGTGACGTGAACATAACCGAGGATGATTACATAAAGATAATCTCTTCCAAAACGGGAGTTCTGATGTCGGCTGCATGCAGGATCGGGGCGCTCCTGGGAGGAGCTCCTCCCGAATGGGAGGAGGCCCTGGCCCGGTTCGGGCTCAAGGCGGGAATAACGTTTCAAATGGCCGATGACGTGCTGGACTATATGGCTGGCGATGGCGGGTTTGGCAAGAAACTTGGCAAGGACTTGGAGGAGGGCAAGATAACCCTTCCTCTTATAAACCTGCTCAGGGAGGCCAGCGGGAGCGAGCGCGATGAGATAAAGGGCATCCTTGAGAGCGGCCCCACCCGGGAGGGCCTGGGCAGAGTGCTTGAGCTGTTCAAGAAATACGACGCGGTGAACGTTGCGCTTGAAAAGGCCAGGCGGTATCTTGATGACGCAAAGGCTGAACTTAATATAATCAGGGATTGTCCCGAGAAACAGGAACTCCTCACCCTTGCCGATTATGCCCTGAAAAGGGAATTTTAAAGGATGCGCCGCCTATGCACCCACCCATGCACCCTATAGTAGCCCTCGTAAAAAAAGCGGTTGATATCTATGTGAGGGAAGGGAAGGTCATATCAGACACCGGTGAGCTTTCCAAGGAACTTACGGAGAAGGCTGGTGTCTTTGTCTGTCTTAAAAAAAAAGGCCAGCTAAGGGGCTGTATTGGCACTATTGAACCTGTCACCGGCTGCGCCTCCCTGGAAGCGGTAAGAAACGCCATAGCCTCAGCCACCGAGGACCCCCGTTTTTTCCCGGTGTCGGAAGACGAATTGGAAGAACTGGACTATTCCGTTGATGTCCTTTGCCCGCCCGAGAAAGTAAATTCCCTATCGGACCTTGATGCCAAAAAATATGGCGTAATAGTATCAAAGGGGGCTAGGAAAGGTCTTCTCCTTCCCGACATCGAAGGGGTCAATACCACGGAAGAGCAGGTGAGGATAGCCATGTTGAAGGCGGGCATTCCGCCTGGGGAAAAAGACATAGAGATATACAGGTTCGAAGTTAAGAGGTATTCCTGAGATGAATGAAGAACAGGACGAAAAGCAAACACTGCCGCTTAAAGGGAATTTCCAGCAGGACGCGTCTTTCCCAAGGCTCCTTGCGTTTCTGAACGAATCCGGGCGGACCGGCACACTCACGGTCACATCCGGCGCGATCGCCAAAAAAGTGTACATGAAAGATGGGGAGGCGGTGTTCGCCTCATCGAACAGCAACGACGACTGGCTGGGTGTCGCGCTCGTAAAGGCCGGGAAGATCTCCCTTCAGCAGTTCGATTACTCCACAGAGATAATGAAAAAGTCCGGCAAGAGGCACGGCGCGGTGCTCGTTGAGCTTGGTTATATCACTCCCAAGGAGCTTTTCTGGGCAGTTAAATACCAGGTGAGAGAGATAATCTACAGCCTCTTTGAGTATGACAGGGCCGAATACGAGTTTGTGGAAAGCCAGATACCCGATGAGGTCATTACATTGAAGATGAGCACCGGCAGCCTCATATATGAGGGGGTAAGCCGGATAGACAATCTTATACGCATCAAGGAGGAGATACCTCCGGTATGGACGACGCTGCAGTTGAATGATGACCCCTTGCGGCTCTTCCAGAACGTCCAGTTCTCTCCCAAGGACAAAAAGATACTGTCACTGGTAGACGGGCAAAGGACCATCAAGCAGGTGATAGAGGATTCCTGGTTCAACAGCTTCGAGGCGATGAAGATAGTCTATGTTTTCTGGGCAATAGGGATACTGACCGAAAAGAAGATGGAGACGGAAAACATCACTCTGGACGTTCTTCTCCATGAGCCCCTGCCCGGGGAGGGGCGGGACGCCTTCGCCTCAAAGGTGGTGGCCTTTCACTCTAAACTCCCAGGGATGGACCCGTATGAGCTTTTGGGGCTGGACGCGGGGGCAACCACCCAGGAGACAAAGAAAAACTATTACCGGCTCGCCAGGGAGTTCCACCCGGAGAGGGTGTTTGATTCCGATGAGCAGCAGTTGAAGGAAAAGCTCGTTGATATATTCGATGCCGTAAAGGGGGCTTACATTGCGCTTATGCGGCAGCACGCGCAGGACGAGGCCGGCGCGGCAACCTCAACGGCGCCTGAAATTAAAAGTGAAAATGACCCAGTAGAGGCCGGTCTTCCTGTAAACAATATAGAGGCGGCCGGAAATAATATAGAGGCGTACGAATATACAGAGGCCGCAGAAAACAATATAGGGCCGCGCGAGGATGCCCCCCAAAAAGCTGACGCTGCTCAAAGCAGCGGTGAAGCGCCCGGCCTGATCGGGTCTTTAAGGGAGGCAACCCGGAGCGACCCTTTAAACCCTGAACACTGGAGACGTCTTGCCCTGGCACTGAGCAGTGGGTATGGCGATTTTTTTGAGGAGGCGGAGAGGGCGATGTTCGAGGCCTTAGGGCTCTCCCCGCTGGAAGGAGACTGCTATGCGGAGCTTGGGTATATTTATCTGAAGGCCGGAAGAAGCGGAGAGGCAAAGAGGCAGTTTGAAAAAGCCCTCGTCCTGGACCCCGAAAATCAAAAAGCCTTGGAAGGGTTGAGGCACTTTTAGGTTTTAGCGTTGCAACACGTCTTTATTTTTCGCGCACAATATTAAAAGAAACAACCGTGCCGCGGCACGGAATCACGGCAAAAGGAGGGCGGAGCAGGCCCCGCCCCCATGAATCCCAAAAAATAAATCAATAAAGAATTTTTTTGTTTGAACCCAAAGACAGACTTACTGCTTTTGGGGTTCCGTCTTTTTTGAGAAGAGGCCCTTTTTAGGTTTCGGCTCCGGGATGCGCTCTCCTTCCATGCGAATGATCCTTCCTTCGACCTTCGCCCCTTTTTCTATGGAGAGGTATTCCCTGTATACCAATTCTCCTTTCCCCTGGGCGTTGGAGCCTACGTCTATCTCGGCGCTTTCAAGGGTGCCGCTGAATTCTCCGTTTATGTGGATCTTTATAGCCGCCTGGATCTTCCCCCCATGGAATTTCCCCGTGACCTTAACATAGCCCCCCGCAACTATATCGCCCCCGGTCATGCCGCCCTCGATCTCCACGCTGCCGCCTTTGGTCCTGATATTTCCCTTGCAGTTGCCTTTGATGAATATATTGGAATTTTCAGCGCTGGTGATATCGCCCTCGTAATCCCCGGTGACCTCCAGGTCTCGGGTGATTATCATATTACCGGTTAGCCTGCTGCCGCTGATGATGGCATTCATGTTCCCTTCATTCCTGGGCGCAGCCAGTGCGCTCTTGCCAGCCTCCGTTGCCCCTCCTTCATAGGCCGCGCGCTCAGGCAGTTTCAACAGCGACACAGGTTTTTCGGAATGGTTATCCGGTTTCTCGATGGCCTTCAGATTCTCGCTCATGTATGTGCTCCTTTCGTCCGGAGTCTTCCGGCAAATGATGGACGTTTTCTTAAAAGTGTTATCCCGCCGCACGGGCATTCTGGATTTTCTGGAACCCGGTCTTTAGTAAAATTTTTCAAGTGTGCCGTTTTGAAAATGGCCGCCCTTGCTAGTTATGAAAAGAGGTCGTTTTCATCCGCGGGGGTGTTTTTAACAGCTCCTTCGCCTGGGAGATGCCCCGTTTGGAAAGCCATGACGAAGCGCATCCAAGGAAAAGCAGCTGCATTTTGCGCTTCGTTATAGGGCTTGCCAAGGTTCACGTACGGGACTTGAAGTAATTATATGGGAACGGAATGGATTTGAAATATGACGGGAGTCACCAAAGCTGATCCTGCGGCAACATGCCCCTTGATAGCCAAAGGAAGAAATCTATTTTTTTGCTGCCCTTTGGAAGACCCCGCTTTTACCGCCGCTTTTGCGGGTGAGCATGACGTCCTGTATCACCGCTCCTTTGTCCACGGCCTTGCACATGTCATAGACGGTAAGGGCGGCCACCGAGGCCGCAACCAGCGCCTCCATCTCCACCCCCGTCGGGCCGGTGGTCTTTACGGAGGACTCTATTTCCACGGAATTTTTTTCCTCATCCAGCCAGATATCCACCCCGGCCTGCGAGATCGCCAGGGGATGGCAAAGAGGTATGAGCTCCGGGGTTTTTTTCGCGGCCATGATCCCCGCGATCCGGGCGGACGCCTGCACGTCTCCCTTGGGCATGCGGCCTTCCCTTATAAGGAGGATGCTCTCCGGGCTCAGAAGGACGGTCGCGCGGGCAACCGCCTGCCTGGAGGTGGAAGGTTTCCCGCTTATGTCCACCATCCGGGCCCTTCCCTTGGCATCCAGGTGGCTCAGGGATTTTTTGTTTTTCGTCTCTTTTTTTACCCCCGTCTTGATCTTTTCACCTTTTTAAGCAGCGCCTTCGCGGTTTTTGCCTGATGGCTTTTGGGGTATTTCTCTATGACCTGCCTGAAAAGCGCCGCTGCCACCTTCTTGTCATTCGTCTTCAGGAAAGAGATGCCCTGCTGCAAAAGCGCGTTTGGCACCTTTATGCTCTTTGGGTAGTGTTTTACGACCTTTTCATATGCGAGTATTGCCTGGTCATAGTTTTTCTGCTTGAAATAACTTTCGGCTATCCAGAACTGCGAGTTTCCGGCAAGTGGATCATCCGGGAATTTCTTTAAGAACTTCTCAAACCCCTGCCTGGCGCCGTCGTATTTTCCACTCTGGTAACTGGCATATGCTTTGTCATAAACGGTCTGGGGCGTCTGGGCTGCTTCCTGCGCCTGCTGTTGTTCCTTTGCTGCCTGGGCGGCTTGAGCGGCCTGCGCTGCCTTCACCTGGGCTGCCTGGGCCTGCAACGCGGTCTCAAGCTTGGTGATCCTGCTGCCAAGGGAGTCCAGCGCGGTTTGCTGCTGCGCTATCTTTTTTTCCAGTCCTGCCGTCTCTGAAGACTGGTCGGAAAAGAACTGCTGGTTTTGGTGCTTTTGCTCATCCACGCTGCCCCTGAGATTGTTCAGATCGCTCTGCATGCTCGACAACTGGTCCAGCACTCCCGCCTGCGAAGACCTTATGGTGTGCAGTTCCGTTGCACTCTTGGAGGAAAGTGTTTTCTGGGACGCCTGGATGTTGGTGCTCATGCTGTTGACCTGGGTTTGAAGCGTATACGTCTGGTTTTGTAGCTCGCTTATGTCCGCCTTCATCTGGGCCTGGTCATCTGCGCAGCCGGCGGTCAGCGCGGCAATGGCGCATAACAAAACCAGAACGGGCCAGTGTTTTTTAAAAAAAACGCCTATCATGTCTTTTTTGCCTTTTTTGTCTTCTTTTCTCCCCATTATGCCTCCGTCCAAAAGATTTTTTTGTTTTTTATTGAAAACTCCATCTTGGACCATATGCGGTCATGCCGGGCGGGCTCAGCCTTTTCTGGTTCTTGCCGTTGGCCTGCATTACGTAGATCTCCCTGCGCCCGTCACGGTTTGAGGTGAATGCGATAAGGCTGCCGTCTGGTGAGAAGCATGGTTGGTCGTTGACGCCCGCGTCCGTAAGGAGCATCTGGTCCGATCCGTCCGTTTTGACAGTGAATATCTGGCTGATGCCGTCGTATCTTCCCACAAAAACTATCCTTTTTCCGTCGGGCGACCATGCCGGGGAGGTATTGTAATTTCCCTGGAATGTAACCCTCGAAATATTATAGCCATCAGAGTCCATGATGTAAATCTGGGCGTTGCCGCTCCTGTCGGATACGAACGCTATCTTTTTGCCGTCAGGAGAGAAGGCCGGAGACACGTCTATCCCCAGGGATTTTGTCAGTCTCACAAGCTTGCCGTTACCCAGCTTTTCATATAGATTGGGGCTGCCTTTGAAGGAAGAAGAGAAGACCACATCTCCGGCTGCGTCAATGTCCCCGGCCAGGTTTGTGCCTCCGGCCCGGAAGACTGCGGTTTCCCTTGCCCCCGCCAGATTGATCTTGTATATGCCCCACGCCCTGTGGCGCTCCGCTGTATAAAGCAAGGTCCCCCCGTCCCTGGACCACCTTGGGGGCAGCAGTATCGTTTCATTGAGCCCCAGAAAGCGCATGCGCCTTGTGTCCCAGTCGGAGACCACGATGTCTTTCCTGCCCCTTTTGGTGGTGATGAAGGCGAGCCTGCTTGTAAACGGGCCCTTAAGGCCTGTAAGCGCCTGGTATATATCTTCCGCCATGGAATGGGAAAGCGGCCTCAGGAGGTCCTCGGGGGCGCTGTAGGTCTTGCTCAGGATGGCGGCCCCGGACTCCACGTCATAAAGGGTCGCCGAGACCTGGAACTCACCCTCTGGCGTGTAATTAACCGTGCCCTTCAGCACGAAAAACACCCCCGCCGGCTGCCAGTCCGCACGGTTGAAAGGCTGGTAAGGGGCCTCGGTAAAACCTTTTTTGTCAAGGAACAGGAACAGTCCTGTATAGTCCAGGTCTTCCTGAACCACCTTCGATATCTCCGTCCCTCCCAAACCCGAAAGAGGGCTTATGGCTATGGGGACTTTTCTGTTGGGGTTGTTGATGTTCACGTATATCATCGCCCGCGCCATGCGAGCGCAGAAGAGGGAGAGCATCGCGAAAAGGGTGAAGAATATGGCGCCCTGGATCAGCGGATAGCGCCGGAAGGTCTTTTTCTTTTTCTGACTTTTCTCTTTCATGATACCCAAATTATTAAAATGACCTCCTTTTTTTCAATCCGGGTTGAAGACAAATCCTACCTCAAGGCCGCCCGGCGGCAGCACCCCCGGCGGGGGCGGCACCTTTGCCGTCCTTTGAATGGCCCTTATCGCGGACTGGTCAAAAAGCCCGTTGCCTGAGCGCTTCTCAAACCCTTTGGCGACAAGGGTCCCGTCTTTAAGGATGTCTATGGTGACCGTGGCCTCTATCCCGTGGACCTTAGCGTCCGGAAGATACCAGTTTCTCCAGATAGACCCCTTCACTTGGCTTAAGTATCCCTTAAGCGCGGTATTATCCCCCGCGCCTGCCTGTGCGCTGCCTCCTGCGTGGCCTTTGTTTTTACTGCTTTTGCTGCTTTTGTTTATGACCACTTTTTCTCTAAGCTTTACCTTTTTTTCGATCCCGTTTACGGCCCGCTCGATATCCACGCTCTGCTGTATCCTGGCCAGTTCTTTAGCTATCAGGGCATCGCTTTCATGCGAATGCCTCTCAGGCCTCTTTTCCGGCATGGCCATCGAGGCCTTTTTTTCAACAGGGACCGGGCGGGGGGCTTTGGTCTGCGCCAATTGTCTTTCAGTAACGGGTTTTCTGCTTTCCGCCGGTTTATCAAATCTGCCGGCAGGCGAGACCAGGTCCACCTGGAACGGTTGGGGTATTATGAAGGGCTTTTTGAGCGTTATGGCAAGCGCGGACAGTATGACCGCGTGAAACAATACCGACAGGAAGAGCGTTTTTTCAAAAGTCATCCAGGCGCTTTACTTTTTTCGCTTTTTGTTTTTGCCTATTTGTTCTTCAGTGGTTCGGTCACGATGCCCAGTTTCTGGATCCCGGCGTCCTTAATCTCGCCCATCACCTGCGCGACCCTTCCGTACGAGACAGCCCTGTCAGCCTCCAGGTAGACGTCCGGGTCCTCCTTGCTGAGCATGCTGAGCCGGGCCTTCATCTGTTCCATGTTGAGCCTGGCTCCCTTCATGTAGAGACTTCCGTCCTTCTTTACGTTTATCGTTATAGGGCCTTCATAGGGAAGGGACTTGCCTTTGGCCTGCGGGAGATTGACGTCCACCCCCTGTTTCATAAGCGGCGCCGTCACCATGAAGATGACCAGCAGCACCAGCATTACGTCAACAAGAGGAGTGACATTTATTTCCGAGAGGCTGCCGCGGCCCTGCCTTTCACCTGTCACGGTTTGCGCCTGTAAGGATCGCTTCTATCTCGGGGGAGAGGCTTTCCATCTCCTGGATGGCGCGCCTGGTCCTGCCTACATAATAGTTATAGCCTATAACGGCCGGGATTGCCGCCACAAGCCCGAACGCCGTTGTGATCAGCGCCTCCGAAATGCCGGGGGCCACTACCGCGAGGGACGCGCTTCCCTTGAAGCCTATGCCCCTGAAGGCGTTGACTATCCCCCATACGGTCCCGAAAAGACCGATAAACGGGGTGGTTGAACCGGTTGTGGCAAGAAAGTTCACATACTTTTCTATCTTTCCGGCCTCTACTACCTCCTGCCGGTTTATGGCCCGCTTCAGCCGTTCCTTCGATACCGCCTCGGGAAACACGTTCCTGTAAAGGCTTGCCGCGGGGCTTGTGTCCAGGGCCTTCGCCTGGGCGAGCGTCCCCCTTGCGTCCCCGCTGTCGAGCACCCGGATGAATATCCGGTTCTGCCTTTCCAGCCTGGACATGTACTGGTATTTGTAGATGATTATCGCCCAGGAGACAACGGAGAACGTAAGCAGCAATAATACGACCAATTTCACCAGCATGCTGGCTTCGAGTACCATCTGTAAAGGGTTTGTTTCCATAGCTTTTATTTTAAATTATATCTTTCCCTAAAAGTCAAATTCAGCCGTCACGGAAACGGCCGGAGCTCTTTTTTTTAAAGGATTTGTATATTATAAGGTAGTTTAAATGGCAAATTAAATTTTTTAATTTGACGATATGTTCGACCATATATTACTGTTTACGACTTTGGGCTGTTTCAAATAACCCCGGAAAAAGTTTATAATTATTAGTAAAACTAAGGAGGAAAAAAATGCCAACCATTGAATTCCAGGGCAAACAAGTTGAATTGGATGAGGACGGTTATCTCTTAAACCTGGGGGACTGGACGCCTGAGCTTGCCAACGTTCTGGCTGAACGCGACGGCATGACCCTTACCGAGGCCCACTGGGAAGTGATCAATTTTCTCAGGGATTACTACGCTAAGTACCAGATCGCCCCTATGATCAAGATACTCGTGAAAGAGATCGCCAAGTCCATGGGCCCGGAGAAGGGCAACACCAAGTATCTCTATCAGCTGTATCCCGCCGGTCCCGCGAAGCAGGCCTGCCTTTATGCCGGCCTTCCGAAACCCACGGGGTGCGTGTAGCAGCGGCTTTTTTTATTTTGAGAGCGCGGGTAAACGGCGGAAAAAGACCGTTTTCCCGCGCTCTTTTTCGGGTAAAAGGTGTTCTTTTGTTTTTATTTTTTGATTTGACTATTTTGTTCTATTTAAAAACAAAAACCGGTTTGAGCCAACAATGGATCTAAAAGACTTCCTCGTAGAAAAACGCCAGGCCGTCCTCAAAAGATGGCTCGATTATGTGTTGCAGACCTATCCGGCACAGACCGCAGAGATGCTCAAATCCAGAAAAAACCAGTTCACCAACCCGGTGGGGAAGATCATATCGGACAGCCTTGGCGCCGTCTACGATGAGCTTGTACGGCAACTCGGGGGCAAGGAGCAGGAGCCGGGAGAAGAACGCCTGGGGGAGTTTCTGGTGAACATCATCAAGGTGCGTGCTGTTCAGGATTTCACCGCATCAGGCGCGCTGGGTTTTATCTTTTCACTGAAAAAAGCAGCGAGGGAAGAGGCGGAAGGGTCCGGGTTCGCCAGGGAAGAGATATCTGCTTTTTACAGGCAGATGCTGGAGTTTGGCACCCTTGTGGACCGGCTTGCGCTGGGCGCCTTTGATTTTTATATGCAGTGCAGGGAGAAGATATACGAGCTAAAGGCGGCCGAGGTGCGAGATCACACCTTCAGGCTTCTGCAGCAGGCCAATCTTCTCGTTGAGAAGCAAAAAAAAGAAAAAGGAAAAGAAGAACACGGGGAGGAACGTAAAAATTAAGCGAAGGAGGATGAGATAAAGGGATGAAAGCTCTGTTGCCTTTCCTGGCCGTAGTGTTTCTGGTTTTGCTTGTCATCGCGGGCGTAAAGGCCGCCGGCCTGTATTTCGTGTTCGGCGTACTGGTGCCTTACGCTGCCGCGGCCGTTTTCCTCTTGGGGTTTGTTTACCGGGTGGTCAAGTGGGGCAAGACGCCCGTGCCGTTCCATATCCCCACCACGTGCGGACAGCAAAAATCGCTCCCCTGGATCAAGCCCAACGGCATAGAAAATCCATCGGGCACGGGCGGTGTGGTGATTAGGATGCTCCTTGAGGTCTTCCTGTTCCGCTCCCTTTTTAAAAACCGCAAGACAAAAATGAAGGGGGAGTATCTTACATATGCGTGGGCGCCGTGGCTCTGGCTTTCCGGGATGGCGTTCCACTGGTCTTTCCTGTTCATAGTGATAAGGCATCTGAGGTTCTTTTTCCAGAGTGTGCCGGTGCCCGTGCAGGCGATCGAGCACCTGGACAGCATCCTCAACTGGGGCGTTCCCGCGCTGTACATAACCGATGTGATATTCCTTGCGGCCGTGACCTATCTGTTTTTACGGAGAGTCACGTTGTCGCAGGTGAAGGCCATAACCCTTCCCGCTGATTTCTTCCCGCTTTTCCTGCTCTTCGGGATCGGCGCCTCAGGCGTGCTCATGAGATATTACACCAGGGTTGACGTGGTGGGCGTCAAAGAGCTTGTCATGGGCTTGGTCAGCCTTCACCCAGCGGTGGTAAGCGGCATAGGCACCATATTCTATATCCATCTTTTCCTTATCAGCACTCTTTTTGCCTATTTTCCATGGAGCAAGCTTGTGCATGCCGGCGGCGTGTTTTTGAGCCCTACCAGGAACCTGTCCAACAACAGCCGGGTAGTCCGGCATGTGAACCCATGGAGTTATCCCGTGAAGGTGCACACATACGAGGAATATGAAGATGACTTCCGGGAGAAAATGAAAATGGCCGGCGTGCCGGTGGAAAGGGAGTAGAAATGGCGAAGGAACCCAAAAAGGAAGAGCTGTTACAGAGCATAAGTTACAAGGCGCCAAAGACCTTCTGGATGGACACGCCTACGGAGATAAAGCCGGGCATGTTCTGCTGGGGCGCTAAGGCCAAGAGCCTGAACGTCGTGGGCCTGCCCAACGCCAGGGACTGGAACCCCACCGAGGAGGACTGGAAACTGCCCGAGAACTGGCAGGAAATACTCATCGAGGGACTGCGCGAGAGGCTGGACAAGTACCGCTCCCTGCGCCTGTTCCTGGACATATGCGTAAGGTGCGGGGCCTGTGCGGACAAGTGCCATTTCTACATAGGCACCGGCGACCCCAAGAACATGCCGGTGGTGAGGGGCGAGCTCATGAGGAGCGTCTACAGGAAGTACTTCACCACCCCGGGCAAGGTGTTTGGCAAGCTGGCCGGCGCAAGGGAAATGGACCTGCAGGTGCTCAAGGAATGGTGGACCTACTTCTTCCAGTGCACGGAGTGCCGCCGCTGCTCCGTCTTCTGCCCTTACGGCATCGATCATGCGGAGATCACGATAGCGGGCAGGGAGCTTTTGAATCTCCTGGGCCTGAACATCGAATGGATACAGGGGCCGGTCTCCAACTGTTATATGAAAGGCAATCACCTCGGCCTGGAACCCCAGACGATCGTGAGCAACGTGGAGTTCATGGTGGATGACATCGAGACCCTGACTGGCATCCGCATAAACCCAACGTTCAACAGGAAAGGGGCCGAGATACTTTTTGTGACCCCGTCGGGAGACCTCTTCGCGGACCCCGGCACATATACCTGCATGGGGTACCTGATGCTCTTCCATGAGCTGGGTCTCGATTACACGTGGAGCACCTATGCCTCGGAGGGCGGAAACTTTGGCTTCTTCACCTCCAACGAGATGGCTAAGAGGCTTAACGCCAAGATTTACGCGGAGGCAAAGAGGCTTGGGGTGAAATGGATACTGGGCGGTGAGTGCGGCCACATGTGGAGACTCGTTCACCAGTATATGGACACATGGAACGGCCCCGCCGATTTCCTTGAGGTCCCGAAATCCCCGATAACCGGCACGGTCTTCGAGAATGCCCGCACCACAAAGATGACCCATATCATCGAGTTCACTGCGGACCTTATGAAACACGGCAAGCTGAAGCTGGACCCCTCCAGGAACGACCACCTGAAAGTCACGTTCCACGACTCCTGCAATACGTCAAGGGGTATGGGGGTGTTCGAGGAGCCGCGGTTCGTGCTTAAAAACATATGCCGGAACTTCTACGAGATGCCCAGGGAGACCATAAAGGAGCAGACGTTCTGCTGTGGCAGCGGCTCCGGCCTGAATGCCGGAGAGGACATGGAACTGCGCCTGAGGGGCGGATTGGCCAGGGCAAACGCAGTCAAGTACGTGCATGACAAGCATGACGTGAACATGCTGGCCAACATCTGCGCCATAGACAGGGCGTCCCTGACAACCTCGATGAATTACTGGGTTCCCGGGGTCACGGTGGCAGGCGTGCACGAGCTGGTGGCCAATGCCCTTGTCATGAAGGGAGAGAAAAAGAGGGAGACCGACCTGAGGGGCGAGCCTCTTCCGTCCGCGGAGGAGGAAATAAGCGTGGAGGCCAGGGCGGTGGCCCAGGCGGAAGGCGAAAAGCTGGGAGGTGAGGCTAATGTATAACGGCGGCAAGATAATCGCGGGCCTGACGATTTTCCTGGGCCTGATTACGTTTCCCATCTACTATAGCGTGGGCAAGGCCAATCCCCATCCAAACCCGTCGCTGGATACGCCCGTCATAAACCAGATGAAGGTGAAGCACTGCGTGGAGTCCAGAGAGTTCATGAGGGCCAACCACATGCGGCTGCTCCGGGGCTGGATGAAAACGGTCCTCGCCGGCAAAGGCTGCGTGTATGTCAGCTCGACTGGCGAAAAGTACAATATGAGCTGGGACACCTGCTGGAACTGCCATTCCAGCAAAAAGCAGTTCTGCGACAGGTGCCATAACTACATGGCCGTGGACCTGCCGTGCTGGAAGTGCCATTCAGAGCCCAATACGTAGGTAATGCGGGGTCTTTAATACATTCAAGACGGCCGGGAACCGGGACTTGCCTCCGGTTCCCGGCCCTCCTTTTGAGGGTTAAGATGTTTGCAAAAAGGGCCCGTTTACAGATAATATATTGACAGTGCTTTCTCTGGTTTATATCAGGAAATCATCGTTTCAAAATTAAACTTTTTTTAAAAAGTAAAAATCCAAGGAGGTGAGTGATATGTATAACGTGTCCGTTGATTCAGCGAAGTGCGAGGGTTGCGAAGAGTGTGTAAGCATATGCCCCAATGAGGTGTTCAAGATGGCCGATGGGAAGTCTGATCCGCACCAGGGTGCCGAGTGCGTCTTCTGCGAAAGCTGCATAGGCGTTTGCCCTACCCAGGCCATTACCATTACCGAGATGTAAGGGGAGAAAAAAACGAAACTAAAAAGAGAGGGGGAAACTTTTCCCCCTCTCTTTTTTTCTTGCTTCACCTGCTGCCGGGGCCTTTTCTACTTTTTCTGTATGTAAAGCTCCCAGTAGCCTTTGTCTTCCAGCTTCTTGGACTCGAACCCGTAGCCAAGCTTCTGGGCCCACCTGGGTATCGTGTCTTCGGCGGAAGCGGGCGCATCGCAGAGGACCTTTATAATGTCGCCCCCCTTGAGTTTCTCGATCGCCTTTTTTGTCAGAACCAGGGGATAGGGGCACACCCTTCCCAGCGTATCCAGAACTTCTGTCGGTGCAGTGCTGCTTAGTTCGCCCATGTTAGAGATCTCCTCCTTTCGTTTTTATGAGGATTTTCACTTTTTTCACTTTTTGTTTTTGCGCTAAAAGAAAAGGACGTGCTTGGCCTCTTCCATTATTTTTTCTATCTGGGCAAACGGAACGACATTCATCCTCTTTTCCGCCCCCATATCATCCGCATCCGGCAGCTGGTCTTCCGTTATGCCGTATTTCTCCATGTCTTCCTTGCATACATATACGTCAAGGTCGACCAAGAGGCAGTTTTTCGCGTGCAGCTCGCTTGAGTTAATGCCGTAAGGGGCCATTGCATTTTGCCCCTTGGATATGCCCAGCAGACCCTCGCCCACAAAGCAGAGCGAAGGGGTAACCGTGTCCCCATCCTCAAGGAGCACCTCCACGGTCTGGTAAGAGAGGGCATGCGTCAGGGCAAGCCTTGAAGTCTCACCCTTATACTGCGGCCTCTGGACTATGAATGCGCATTTGATGTCCGCCATTATTTATTCACCTCCTATTTGCAGGACCCTGTCGGCGCAGTGAACCTTGGACAGGTACCAGTGCATCGCGTTCCACTGTATCTTCGCTATGCTCTCGGTCTTTTGGATGCCCCTTGACACGGTGCAAGCCTCGCAGGTGCATACCTCAACTCCCTTTTCCATCAGTTCAACCAGGTACTTCTCGCCGGTCGAATAGTCCTTCAGGTGTTTCTGGTGGGCCTTTACGGAAACGGTGGCATTGCCAGAAAACCAGATGTTAACAACATGTCCTTTGTCTGCGGCCGCATTGGCCAACCTTAACGCAAAGTCATAACACCCCGAGCCCACAAGGCCGGGGAAAACGCCCATCGTCAGAACTCCCATCTTTATGTCCTCCTAGAGCCAGGCTACTTTTTCAAAATCGTTAAAAATGACGTCAACCAGTCCGCTGTAATCCACTACCTTGACCCTCTTGTCCACCTTATCAGGCGAAAGCCCTCTTGTCTGCAGGTCCTCGGAAAGGGCATAAAGCCTGGGTGTTTTATCAAGCAGGGCAGACTCCTTGCCGCCCTCCTTGAGCACCGCATGGTAAACTCCGTTCTGCACCAGGATGATGCCCACGTTTTCCCCTTTCATCCTGTCCAGGGTTTCGACGGCAAGCTTATAATCGCTGACAAATACGCCAAGTTTCATCCAGACACACCTCCATTTCGAACCAGGGATTTATCGGTCTTTCCAAACGGCCGGGCCGCCTGGAAGCTAAAAAACAAGGTAAACAAAAACCCGATGATCAAGGCATCTCCCTTCAGATCAAAAAACCGCGCAGGCGGGAGATGCGCCCCTGCCTTTTAAGGATAAAATATAACTCTATACTAGGTGCCCCGCTTCTTGTCAATAAAAAAACCTATAAAAAAGGTTTATAGCTTGATATTTCAAGCGCTTTTGAGATTCTTTGTGCTTGACTGCACTTATTGTTAACTGATAAATTATATTTCATTCAATGGGTTGAAAGGAGTTGATGACGGCATGCCCTTCATAAGGGTGGGCGACGGGGAGTCCCTTGAAAACGCGCTCAAGAAGTTCAAAAAGCAGTGCGACCGCGAAGGAATCATTTCAGAGGTCAAGAAGCGCGAATTCTATGACAAGCCTAGCGTAAAAAAGAAGAAAAAGGCCATCGCGGCCCGTAAAAAAGCCTCAAAAAAACAAAGGCCTTCCAGATAAAAAGTTTTTTTAGAATACTTGTTTTTCAGGAAGGAAAACCGTGTCTCTGACAGAGAAGATCGACGGCGATTTGAAGGCGGCCATGAGGGCGTCCGACAAGCTCACGCTTGAGACCCTGAGAGGGGTGAAGTCTGCCCTAAAGTACAGGCAGATAGATAAGGGCGCCCCGCTTTCTGATGACGACGCCATAGCGGTGCTCTCCACCCTTTCCAAACAGCGCAGGGATTCTATAGAGCAGTTTCGGAAAGGGGGCCGGGAAGATCTCGCTCAAAAAGAGGAGGCCGAGCTCCAGATACTGAAGGGCTATTTGCCACCTGAGCTTGCCCCAGAGGAACTTGACCGCCTTATTGCCCAGTCCATCAGCGAAAGCGGGGCAAGCGGCCCCCAGGACATGGGCAAGGTCATGCGCATACTTATGCCCAAGGCAAAGGGGGCGGATGGCAAACTGGTGGGCGAAAAGGTCAGGGCCGCGTTATCGGGAAGCGAAGCGGCCGGAAGGGGATCAGCGGAAAAGGAAGCGGCCAACAAGGAAGAAATAAAATGAAACTGAGAGATATATACGGGAAGGCTGTCGCCGCAGGCATGGAAAACGACCCACGGGGGAAAGAGTCCGTCTCCCTGTCCCTTGCCAACCGGAAAAAAGAATACGATGCCCTGAAAGAAGAAGACAGGGCGTATTTTGACATGGAGTCCCTCTCGAACCCCTATGCCGACACAAGGGTACTCTCCGGAACGGGAGAAGAAGATGTCCAAACGGTCATCGTGGGCATAGATATCGAGACTCCTGAGCTGCTTCTTGTTGACGCGCTTAAGGCCAGGGGAAGGCGGGTGGATGCCGTGGTGGCCCATCATCCTGAGGGCAGGGCTTACGCCAATCTTTACCAGGTCATGGGGATGCAGTCGGACATCCTGAACAAGGCGGGAGTTCCGATAAACATCGCCGAAGACCTCATGGATGGCCGGGCAAAGGAGGTCCAAAGGAGGCTCATGCCGGTAAACCACACCCGCGCCTCCGATGCCGCAAGACTGCTTGGCATACCGTTTGCCTGTTTCCATACGGTGGCTGACAATATGGTAAGCACCTATCTGGAGAGGTTGTTCGAGGAGAAAAAGCCGGCCGTCCTTTCGGACGTCATGGACCTGCTCAAGGCGGTACCGGAATACAAAGAGGGACTCATGAACGGCTCCGGCCCCAACATACTCATAGGGTTTCCAAAAAGAAAGGCGGGCCGGATCTACGTGGACATGACCGGCGGGACCGAGGGCTCCAAGGACATATTCCAGGGCATGGCCTCAAGCGGCATCGGTACTATCGTTGCGATGCACCTGAGCGAAGAGCACCGCAAAGAAGCCGAAAAAAACCACATAAATGTAGTCATCGCTGGCCACATAGCCAGCGACAACCTGGGTGTAAACCTCCTGTTCGACGAGATAACAAGAGGGTCGTCCGACGGGGGCCTTGAAATAATCGAGTGCTCCGGTTTTAAAAGAGTAAGCAGGACCCAGTAAAAAAATCCTGGCGCTTTTTTATGTGGTCTCCATAGACGAGCCAGCCCCCTTTTATTTTTTTAAAGTTCAACTATAATTTATAGATGCCCCGCGACGTTATTGAAAGGCTTAAATCCAGGATCGACATTGTGGATGTCCTGTCCGGGTACATAACCTTGAAGCGTGCCGGGCGGAACTATATGGCCCTCTGTCCTTTTCACAACGAAAAAACCCCTTCTTTTATGGTAAGCCCGGAGAAACAGATGTTTCACTGTTTCGGATGCGGCGCGGGAGGCGATGCGCTGGGATTTGTCATGAAATACGAGTCCATGGGGTTTTCGGAAGCGGTCAGGCTGCTGGCCGAAAAGGCGGGGCTGGACGCGGCGGATTTCGCCCCGGCTGGTGGAGGCGGCGCGGCGGGTCTTAAGAGACAGCTTGCCCCGGTTTTGAAGGAGGCCAGGGATTTTTATGCAAAGGGCCTCGAAGGAGGCTCTTTGGGTAAAAACGGGCCGGCAAGGCAATACCTTGAGAAAAGGGGTGTATCCGGGGAAAGCATAAAGAGGTTCGCCCTGGGCTATGCTCCCTCCGGGTGGGGGCAGCTCTTGGCCCATTTAATGAGGCTCGGTTTCAGCGAGGACCTTATCTTTTCTTCCGGTGTAGCCAGAAGGGGCCAAAGCGGGCAAAAAAAACTCTTTGACATGCTTAGGGACAGGATCGTATTCCCGATAGCTGCCGCTGACGGTCTGGTGATAGCTTTTGGGGGGCGGATCATGGATGCCCCCATCCATAAAGATGCCAGGGAAAATGCGGGCGGCGAAGCAACTCAGAAACAGCCGAAATATCTTAACACCGCCGATTCCCCGCTTTTTAAAAAGGGCGAGACCCTCTACGGGTTCGACCTGGCCAGGGATGCCGTACGGAAAAAGGAATATCTTGTCCTCTGCGAGGGGTATCTGGATGTGATCATGTGCCACCAGCATGGTTTTGAGAACGTGGCGGCCCCGCTTGGGACCGCTCTTACCCCGGCCCATTTAAGGAAGCTCAAGAGGTACGCGAACCGGCTTGTCCTGGTTTTTGACGGCGACGCGGCGGGCATCAGCGCGGCGAAAAGGGCCATTGCGCTGGCCCTTGAGCAGGACTTCCGGGTAAAGATCGCGATCATGCCTTCAGGCGAAGACCCGGACAGCCTTTTAAGGAGCAAAGGCCCAGTGGTTTTCAAAAAGGCGCTTGCGGCCTCACTGGGGCCGGTGCAGTTCATATTGAAGACGGCCAAAGGCCAGAGGGTGGATATCATAAAGGAAGCGATGGGGCTTCTGCACAGGGTCCAGGATACCATTGTCCGGGAGGAATTCATACGGGAACTCGCGGAGGCTGGGAAGATAAGGGAGCAGGCCATAAGGCAGGAGATGGAACGTCAGGGAGGAAATCAGGCAGTGGCCGGAGGGAGACATTCCGGCGCAAGAAATGATCTTTCCTCTGGCGCCCGGAAGATGTTCGGGCACACGGAGGAAACATTGCTTTTGAGCGTCTTTGTGAACGCCCCTGAAAAAAGGGCGCGGATAATAGAGGAAGCGGGGGCGCTGGATGAGATGGAGGACCCGCTTGTCAAGGCCCTTATACTGAAGCTTGGCGGTAATTCGGATGTGTCCGGGGCAGGCGTGCCAGAGGGGGCAATTGCCGCAGGGAGCGGTCCCGAAGGGTTTTTCCCGCTGGATCTTACCGGTGCGGCTGCCAGCGAATTTTCCCAGGAGGAGGTCACCCTTTTGACCAGGGTGTCCATACAGCCGGGGTTTTCGCCTGATGAGGCGGACGGCACCATTTCCGGATGTGTAAGGAAGATACGCCTGCGCGGCATTGAAAAAAGGATAGCCGAGGCTGGCAAAAAAGGAGACGTGAACCTTTTAAAAAACCTGTACAGGGACAAAGAGGCCATAAAAGGAGGAGACCGGACGGATGGACAACGAATTTAACAGCTTTATCGAGGAAGAGACCTTTGAGATCACGTCCGTTGAGACAGAGGAAGAGCACAAGACGGAAACAAATGAGGCGGTGGAGGGCGAATACGAGCCCATCAAGTTTTACTTAAGGGAGATGTCCAATGTCCCCCTCCTGAATAAAGAGGGTGAGGTGGCCATAGCCAGGCGGATAGAATCCGCCAGGGAGAAACTCGCGAACGTCACTTTTTCCACGCCCTTTTGCATCGGGAAAATGGCGAGCCTGGGCGAACTGGTGGAGAAGGGAGAGGCCCCTTTCGCCGAGCTAATACAAAACGGTGAGGACATAGAGGAAGAAGACCTCCTGATGGAACGCAGGAAGTTTTACGAGCTTACCCAGGAACTGAAAAAGCTCCTTCGCAGGCTCAATGCCAGCAAGGCCAGGAGCACGGATGCCGGCAAGGCATCGAAGACGGCCGCAAAGATAGAGGCCGAAATGCGCCAGAAGATCAGCGGCCTTAACCTGAAGGAAGAGACCATAATTCTCTTTTCCGACGAGCTTGAAAGGCTTATGGGGAAGGCGATCGAGCTGGAAGACGTCCTGAAGCAGCAGAAGGGGGACAAAAAAAAGAAAAATGCGTTCGAGAAGAAAGAGCTGGAGCACCTTACCGAGACCTTCGGCATGGGTACCTCGGAGATAAGGGGAAAGGTCCGGCAGATAGAGGAGTCCGAAGAGGAGCTGATGGAATCCAAACGTCAGCTTATAGAATCGAACCTCAGGCTTGTCATAAGCATTGCCAAAAGATATATGGGCAAGGGCCTGAGCCTCCCGGACCTCATCCAGGAAGGCAACATAGGGCTGATGCGCGCCGTTGATAAATTCGAGTACCAGAGGGGTTACAAGTTCTCAACTTATGCCACATGGTGGATAAGGCAGGCCATCACGCGCGCCCTTGCGGACCAGTCCCGCACGATCAGGATACCTGTGCACATGGTCGAGACCATAAACCGCATTACCAGGGTGTCAAGGGAACTGGTCCAGGAGTTTGGAAAAGAGCCGCAGCCGGAAGAGGTGGCCTCCCGACTCAAGATGCCTGCGGACAAGGTGAAATCCATACTCAAGGTCGCCAAGGAGCCGATATCCCTGGAAACCCCTGTTGGTGAGGAGGAAGACAGCCATCTCAGGGATTTCATAGAGGACAAGGCCGCGCCTTCGCCGCTTGATGACGTGATACTGGATGACCTTAAAAAACAGATATCGAGGATAATAGCGTCCCTTAACAACAAGGAGCAGATAATCATAAAGAAGCGGTTTGGCATCGGGGACGACCCCCACACCCTGGAAGAGGTGGGCAAGGAGTTTTCGGTCACAAGGGAGAGGATAAGGCAGATAGAAGTGAAGGCCCTGAGAAAACTCAGGCACCCGTCCCGCAGCAAATGGCTCAGGGATTTCATGGAGAAGCCCTAAGAAAAATTCAGGAAAAGCCGCCAGCCTGGCGGCTTTTCCCTTCCCGGTAGATCGTTCCGGTGCATAAAGACCCCTTTTAAGTTGACTCCCGGCAAGCTTAGCATTTAAAATAGAATTCCGATTTTTCTACGCAGGGCCCATAGCTCAGTTGGTAGAGCTACCGGCTCATAACCGGTTGGTCCCAGGTTCGAGTCCTGGTGGGCCCATCTGAATTCCGTAACCGCTGCCTGCGCGGTGCGCTTGCAGTTTAGGTTTTTGTTTTGTTTTGTAAGGCCCCTATAACTGGAGGTATGCGCCACATTGAACGCCCAGATTAAGCTTCTGATAGAACTGCAAGGGATGGACAAGGCCATAATAGAAAAAAACTCCTTCATCGAGCAGGCTCCCAAAAGGATACAGGAAGGCGAAAAATCATCCCGCGGGGCCCGCGAGCTAATGGAGTCCGTCCGCAAGGAGCACGATTCCCTGCTGAAGCAGAAAAGGGACATGGACTCCGAGCTGGAGCAGATGAACCAGAAGATAGCGAAACTCAAGGCGCGGACTTCCGATATAAAAACGAACAAGGAGTACCAGGCGCACCTGAAAGAGATAGAAGCGGCTGAAAAAGAGGTCTTCAGGTACGAAGACGGCATCCTGGGGCTCATGGAAAAGATAGAGGCCTCCGACAGGAATCTGAAGACGGCCGCAGCGGCCTCTAAAGAGGAAGAAGCAAAGGCGGAAGTGGTCAAGAAAAAGCTGGAAGGTGAAAGCGGGGAGTCCCGGAAGGAACTCTCCGTCCTTATGCAAAAGAGGGCTGATTTTGCCGGAAAGATCGAAACAGATGTCTATGAGCTTTACATGAACCTGCTTGAAAAGCACGGCGGGATCGCCATCGCCAGGGTGAGGCATGAGATCTGCGGCGGGTGCAACATGAAGATCATGCCCCAGCTTTTCGTCCACGTAAAGGAAACGGACGAAATATATCAGTGCCCGCAGTGCGACAGGATCCTTTATTACGAAGAAGAGGCCGCTGAAGAGCCAGCCTAGTTTTTTGAAAAAAGAAAGAATTTGAAAGAAAGATAAGATGAGATGAGAAAGGCCGTCATTTACTCTGACGGGGCCTCGAGCGGCAATCCGGGGAAGGCTGGCATCGGCGGGGTCATAAGCGTGGGGGCGGACACCTTCGAGTTCTCGCGGTCAATAGGCATCGCCACAAACAATGTCGCCGAATATTCAGCGCTTATTGAGGCGTTAAAAAAAGCGGTCGAGATGGGCGCCACCGAAGCCCAGATATTTCTGGATTCCGAGCTGGTCGTAAGGCAGATAAACGGCCAGTATAAAGTAAAGCATGAAAATATAAAGCCCCTTTATGAGAAAGCAAAATCGCTGCTTTCTTCCTTTGAGAAATTCTCCGTGAGGCACATCCCCAGAGAGCAAAACAAGAGGGCTGACGCGCTCTCCAAAGAAGGGGTAAACGCCTCATACTGCCCCCCGGGGGGGACCTTTAAACAGGGCCTCTTTTAAAAATGGGCAGCGAGCGCACCCCGAAGGGCAAGCGAGCGAATATGATAGATCGTGAAATCCTCACATTCGATGCCCGGAGGGCATAAAATGGGTGAGTTTGTATTTGTCCTAGGCGGCGCAAGAAGCGGCAAAAGCTCTTTCGCCTTGGGGGAGGCCTCAAAGATCACTGGTAAAAAGGCCTTTGTCGCAACCATGGAACCCGGAGACGATGAGCTCAAAGCCCGAATAAGCGCCCACCGCACGGAGAGGGGGCCTGAATGGGAGACCTTCGAGGAACCCCTGCATCTTACCCCCCTGCTGAAGAAGATCGGTAGCCAGTACGATGTCATCCTCCTGGACTGTCTTACTCTCTGGCTTTCAAACCTGATGCTGCTGAATGAAGACAGACCGCTTAAAGACGAGGCAGGGGAGCTGATAAAGGCGTTAAAAAAAACCGTTTGCCCCGTCTTTGCCGTTTCAAACGAAGTGGGCATGGGGATAGTGCCCGGCACGGGGCTTGGCAGGGCATTCCGGGATGAGGCAGGAAGGCTCAACCGCCTTATGGCCGGGGTCGCGGACAGGGTGTATCTGGTAGTGGCCGGCCTGCCCCAGAGGATAAAATGAAATGACCCCTTTCAGCCTTTTTCTGATAAGGCACGGACGGACCGGGCTTGAGGGCCGTTACAAGGGGCAGATCGATGTGCCCCTGACGGCCAGGGGTGTAAAAGACATGGAGGCCTCAGCCCTTGTCCTTAAAAAGATGCTGAAAGGCAAAAAGATAGACGCCATCTACTCGTCCGATCTTACCCGGGCCATCCAGAGCGCTGACGTGATCATGGAGAGGTTGGATGTAAGGAGGGTGACCCGGATGGAGCTCCTGAGAGAAAGGGCGTTTGGCGAATGGGAGGGGATGCGTTTTGACGAGATAGAAAAAAAATACCCCAGGGAGTTCGCCAGGTGGGTAAGCGACCCGTTCGTCAACAATCCGGTAGGGGGTGAGACGAGCAGCATGGTCAAACGGCGCGCCCTTCGCGCCCTTAAAGAGATAATGGGGCCAGAAAAAAAATTGCCTGGGGGCAGGGTGGCCGCAATAGTATCTCATAATGGCATATTAAGGACGCTGCTTTGCCATTTCCTGGGCATGCCGTACAGGAACATATTCAGGGTCTCTCTTGATTTCGGCTGCCTGAGCCTTGTGGAGATCTACGAGGACAGGACCCCGGTCGTCAAATTCATGAACTATTCGCTGATGGATCAAACAAAAACAAAAACAAAAACAAAAATAAAAAACCCAATTGATCATATTTCAGGGGCGAAGCAAAAATGGACAGCGGGCGTAACCCGAAGGGCAAGCGAGCGAATATGATAGATCGTGAATTCCTCACATTCGATGCCCGGAGGGCATAAAAAGATGACAAAAGGCGCAGCGGCCCGGACATTAAGGTCTCTCATGGTACTTGGCACTGGTTCCGGCGTCGGGAAAAGCCTTATTGTGACCGGCCTTTTGCGGATATTCTCAGACATGGGATTTGATGCCGCCCCCTTCAAGGCGCAGAACATGGCGCTGAACTGCTTCATAACGAGAGACGGGGGAGAGATAGGCCGGGCGCAGGCGTTGCAGGCCGAGGCCGCAAGGGTCGAGGCCTCGACGGACATGAACCCGATTCTCCTTAAGGCAACAGGGGATGCCGGCTGCCAGGTAATAGCGGATGGCCGGTCGATCGGCAACATGACCGCCCGCGAGTACTATGCGTACGGGGTCGAAGCCTGGCGGATAGTGACCTCCGCATACCAGAGGCTTGCTGGGAAGCATGAGCTGATCGTAATGGAGGGAGCGGGCAGCCCTTCCGAGATAAACCTGATGGACAAGGATATCGTGAACATGAGGATGGCAAAGCATGCCGGCGCGCCGGCCCTCCTGGTGGGCGATATAGAAAAAGGAGGCGTGTTCGCCTCCCTTTACGGGACTTTTTTGCTTCAGGGTGCAGACAGCGGCCTGATACGGGGCTTCATAATCAACAAATTCAGGGGCGACATGGACATACTTACCCCCGGCCTCCATATGCTGGCAGAGAAGACCGGGATGCCCTGTCTGGGCGTCCTGCCGTATATGAAGCACTCCCTTTCTGAAGAAGACTCCCTGTCGCTTTCGGAAGCAAGCCGCGGTTTTTCCCCGGGCGGGAAGGCGTTGAGGATTGTTGTGGTCAGAAACCGCTTCATATCCAACTTCACGGATTTCGAGCCCCTCGCGCTTGAGCCCGACGTGGAGGTCATATATTCGCTGAGACCAAGGGAGATCGAAGGGGCCGATCTTGTCATCATACCCGGCTCCAAGAACACAAGCAGAGACCTGCTTTTTCTCCGGCAGTCCGGCGTGGAGGCGTCAATAAAAGAAGCGGTGAAAAAGAGTGTCCCGCTTATAGGGATGTGCGGCGGTTTTCAGATGCTTGGGCATGCCATAAAGGACCCTTTTGGAGTTGAAAGCGAATTCAAGGAGATAAAAGGCATGGGGCTTCTGGATATCGAGACAGTGCTTGAGGACCCGAAAGTGACGACTCAAGTTGAAGTCATAGAAGCGGCCCAGGCAGAAGCGGGGCAGGTAAAGGACACAGAGGCGGGCAGGGCTGAAAAAACAAAAAAAGTAAAAATCACGGGTTATGAGGTCCATATGGGGCGCTCCACCGGGGACATCGGCCTGTTCAAGCTTAAACGCCTGGCAACCGGGGAGGCCGTTCTGGACGGGTCCAGAAAAGCGGGTGTCTGGGGCACTTACATTCACGGTCTGTTTGATAACGATGCCTTCCGGGGCAGGCTTCTAAACGGTTTAAGGGCGCGCGCGGGTTTGCCGGAAAGGGAGAAGCCTGTCAACTATAGCGCAATAAAGGAAGAAGGCATTAATGCCCTGGCGGACGCGATCAGGGACAACCTGGACATGCGCTATATCGAAAGTCTCATAAAGCGATGCACAGAATAATAGTCCTTGGGCTTGCCCTGGCACTGGATCTTGCAATCGGGGAGCCGGAATGGTTTTTCTTTCATCCGGTCAGGGTAATAGGGAAAGCAATCGAGGTCCTCGAATGGGTTTTAAGAAGGGTGATGCCTAAAAAGCCGCGCCTGGCAGGTCTCGTCCTTTGCCTGGCGGTGGTTGTGGGCACTTACTGGGTGACCCTCCTTGCGGTTAACGCCCTTGAGGGCTATCTTTCACGTTGGGCGCTGCCCGCCCTTGCTGTGCTCCTTTATACGACTATCGCCCTTAGGGGGCTTTCAGGCGAAGCAGCAAAGATCACGGCGTTTGTAAAGGCCGGAGAGATGGACAAGGCCCGCGCTGGCCTTAAAGGCCTTGTAGGCAGGGATACCGGGGGACTGGATGCCCCATCCGCCCTGAAGGCCGTTATAGAAAGCCTTGCTGAAAACGCATCGGACGGCGTCCTTGCGCCGGTGTTTTTCTATCTGCTCGGAGGCATCCCGCTTGCCATGGCCTATAAGGCCATAAACACGCTGGACTCAATGGTGGGCTACAGGAACGAAAAATACAGGCTTTTCGGATGGGCCTCCGCCAGGCTTGATGACCTTGCCAACCTGCTGCCATCGAGGCTCACCGGGGTTTCCCTTTGCATTGCCTCTGCCGTTACGGGGCATGGGCTTGGGTTGCCGGTAAAGACCATGCTCAGAGATGGACGGAAACACCCAAGTCCCAACAGCGGTGTGCCCATGGCCGCAATGGCTGGGGCGCTTAATGTCACCCTCGGCGGTCCTGCAATGTACGGAGGCAAGCTCATTGAAAAGCCTTTTATCGGCAACGGGCCTTTGCCGCTGGATGCGGAAAGGGCGGAAACGGCGCAAAGACTTACCATGCTGGGCTGTCTTCTTGGCGCTGCAATAATTGCGGTCGTGGTAACAGGCCTTGCCTCCAGCCTGATCGGATAGTGTTTTGCATGGACAATAACATGAATAAAAAACCTCACTCCGCTCGTGTTCGCAGGGGTAACGCATGCGTGCACGGGGGCGACATCTACGGGGCCTCGCGCCTCACGGGAATTCCCGTTCATAAGATAATCGATTTCAGCGCATCGATAAATCCACTGGGGGCATCGCCCAGAGCGCTCAAGGCTGCAGCGGCTGCTATGGACAACCAAAGGATCCGGAATTATCCTCCTCCCCATGCGGACGGGCTTGCCCTACGGATAGCGGAGATGCTTGGCGCCGGGGTGCATAAGAACGGGGAGCGGCAGGTGATCACCGGAAACGGCAGCACGGAGCTTATATACCTTTTACCCCGCGCCTTAAGGCCAAAGACCGTTTTGATACATAACCCCACATTCAGCGAATACAGACGGGCGGCGCTGCTTTCTGGGGCAAGATTATTGAGCGCAAATAAAAACCTCTCAGTAAAAAGGGGAATCTCATCAGAAAAAGAGTGTATCTCTTTAGATTGTGATGTTTTATTTGATTTTGACCGCTTCGCGCGCGCAATGCGCGAGGCTGATATGGCTTACATCTGCAACCCCAATAATCCCACCGGAGAATTGACCGGCAGAGAGGTTATGGCCGCGCTGGCCCGGGAGGCTAAAAAAGCCCGCTGTCATCTTGTGGTGGACGAGGCGTTCATTGATTTTTGTCCGGGGCAATCATTGGCCGGAGAGACGGCCAAAGGGGATAAAAACAAAAACCCCTGGCTCATAATCCTGCGGTCCATGACCAAGTTCCATGCCCTTACGGGGCTGCGGATGGGCTATGCGGTTTTCGGCTCCGCCCAAACCGCAAAAAAGGTCCTGGAATACAAAGAGCCATGGAGCGTGAACATCCCCGCCATGGAGGCCGCGATGGCCGCGCTGGATGATGGCGAACACGCGGAAAAAACCCTCAGGCTGATGGAAAAGGAGAAGAATTACATCGGTGGGCAATTGAGAGAGGCCGGCATCTGGCACCTTAAACCAGCCGCCAATTTCTTTCTGATAAGGATCAAAAGACCCGGCGAGCTCGTAAAACGGCTGTTACAAAAAGGGATGCTTGTCAGGGACTGTTCAAATTTCGAAGGATTGGGAGAGGGTTTCATAAGGATCGCCATAAAAAAGAGGGGGGAAAACAGGCTTCTCTTAAACTGCATCCGGGATTTCCTGCTCAAATAGTTTCCTGATAATTAAACTTAGTAAGTCCTTTAATAATATAGAAAATACATTGACAAAAGAGTTTCGAATCTCTTAACATCTTCCAACCCTTTGCAACCCTTGGGAGAAGGGGAAAATGGGAACCGGAAAACAAAAACATAAAAAACCTGAGGTTATCAATCGGTGTATAGTGTGCTATCGTGTTGGATACCGGACTCAGGGGATCATACATAAACCGGAGGAAGAGGAGGAAAAGGGATGAAGAAGTCTTTGCTGTTGGCGCTTTTTGCAGTAGTGTTGCTTTTGCCGTTCCGCAGCTATGCAGAGCAGAATCTGGGGTCCTGGTTGACCATAGGCGGGGATTATCAGGCAAGACTGGATTATCTTCAGGGATCAACGCCCACTTTCTATGGATTTGGCGGTCCTGCAGGATCAGCAGGCGCGCAGAACGGGGCATTCTTTGACGCCTTTATGACAGCTTTACCGGCTTTCCATTTGACATTTGCACAGGTTCAAAGCTTAACACCGGCACAGTTGCAGGGTTTGGAGTCTCAGATAACGCCCGCGACCGTAGCGGGGCTCGAAGCTGGTGGTTTTATAACAACGGCGCAGGGCAAGGCACTGTTGGCGGGGACAAAAGCATCGGCCGGAGAGGATTTCAGGAACAATTCGCTTTTGACCAATCGTTTTGGGCTGAACTTTATGGCAAAGCCTCTGGAGAGCATCCATGTCAAGGCCCGCCTTGTAATGTACAAGGCATGGGGCAGCGATTCAGCAAACCCCGTTGACCAGAACATGTTCTTCATGGACAGGGCCGGGACGTTCGACGGTGTCCAGGGCCATGTCCCCGGAACCGACAGCGTTCTGGTTGACTATGCCTACGCAACATGGAGCAACATTGCCGACCAGCCAGTATGGTTCTCGGTGGGAAGGAGACCTTCAACCGGCGGCGTTCCCGGTAATTTAAGGAGAAACGCAGTGAATATCGGCACGGCGGGCGTTCCGAACCTCCTTATCGACTACGCATTTGACGGCTTCAGCCTGGGATGGGCACCATACATAGAGGCGCTGCCCGGCGCCTATGCAAAGTTCTGCGGCGGCAGAGGGTTTGACTCCGGTTTCAGCAATCTTCACGACACTAATTTTGCCGGTTTGTTCGTGGTCCCCTATAATACCGACCAGCTCGAAATTACCCTCCAGTGGGACCGCGGGATAGACGTCTTTGACGCACCGCCGGACTTCGCGGTGCCTACAACTGCCACCAGCGGGGTGCAGGAGTTCCTGAACCCCACCTCGAACGTTGGAAACATAGACTGGTACGGCGCAGTCGCGCAGGGTATGATAAAAAATGTGAACTATTTTGCGGCCGGCGCTTTAAGCCATGCAATGCCTAACGGCAATAGGGCCGGGGCGTTTGGTCCGTTCATTGAACAGAGCCTGGGTTACGTCGATCAGAATACGGGATTTCCCCTTGCTCAATCCGCTTTGACGCCCCAGCAGGCCGCGAACGTGAAGAATCTGGAACCCCAGATGCTCGATGGACAGAACCACACCGGATGGGCCATATATCTGGGCGCCCGGTATGACATCGACAGCACCCGCACCAAGCTTGGCGCGGAATTCAACCACGGCTCAAAGGACTGGATCGGCTTTGTGCCCGCAGGCGACGATATGTGGACCTCAAAACTGGGCACCAGGGGCGATGTGTACGAGCTCTATGCCATACAGGAGATCCACGCAAAACCCATAGACAAACTGGCCGTTGCCTACTTCAGGCTGGGCTGGCAGTACTATGACATAAAGTACACGGGCTCGAATAACTGGCTGGGTTCGCCTTTGGCAATGAGCGACCTGGCAAGCTCTCCCCTGAACGCGCAGATATTCGCTCCCATAAAAAGCGCGCAGGACATTTACTTTACGTTCAACGTGAATTTTTAGTGCGAAAAACAAAAAACTCGGTGATTCCTAACCGCCCTCGGTTATCTTAACTGATGGCCTGGAGGGTCCTGAAAAGGACCCTCCCTTTTTTTCTTTCAGGCCCTGAAGAAATTCGGGCCTGACTTGGGATGGGATACAGAGCGCACCGTCATGGCCGTCTTTTTCGTCATGCCCGGGGACCTTAATCGGGTATCCATTTTCAGGTTAAAGGCTGAATCTGGAGCCACGCTTTCTCGGGAATGACGGCTAAAAAACATTAATCCTATGTGCTGGCTTGAATAAATACTGATAAAAAATATAGATTAGTGCAGCACGGTTATCAAAACCTCCGGGAGGCAAAGATGAGAAAAATAAAAACCCATTTTTTCATAGTCCTTTTTCTGGCCGTGATTTCCTTTGGCGTGAGCGCCTTTGCTTCAACCACGGTCAAGATTTCCCCGTCTCCTGCTTACAACCCTACCGAGCCCATCCCTCTGGAGGCGGGTATTGTGGTCAGCGAGGGCCCCGGAGTTCAGAGTCATGGCAAGTCACAAATAAACAGGCCTTACGGTCCGATGGTCGTGGACGAGCTTAAAAAGATGAAGGTCTTCAGCGGTATTATCTACCCCTACAAAGCGGGAAGTCCTGCCGATATAGTGCTCCGCCTCTCAATAAAGGGGCGCTGGGACTACTACAGCCAGGAGCTGCAACCCAGAGATTACTGGTCCGGCACAACGGGAGCCCGTTATGCCAAAGGGACCCATGATGTTAAAGTGGTTTTGATGGCAAAAGATAAGGAGATAATGGGCGGTTCCCTACCGGTCAAAAGCACCGGGCAGTATTACGGCAGCGATTATGACCTGATAACAAACAAGCTGAACGAGGCCCAGACCAAAAATATCGCCGTGGCGGTTGCCAAACTTATCCAGGACAACAGGCGCGTGATAATGGCCAAGGTCTTGAATAAACCGGCTGAGACAGGAGTCCCGGCTTCATCATCGTCTGCTGTGGCCGGCGCAGAGGAGATATCAAAAACCCCCGGAGTCGGCGGAACGGGCAGCCAAAGACAAAAAAACGCTGACAAGCTCAGGGAACTGGAAGATCTGCATACAAGTGGAGCGCTCTCCGATGAGGATTTTAATAAAGCCAAAACAAGGCTCATTCAGATGCAAAAGCTCGAAGATCTCTATAAAAGCGGGGTCCTTTCGGAGCAGGAATACAAAAGGGGCCTGTCTCGCATATCTGGGGAATCCCGGATAACAGGGAAATAAACAAAAATTCTGGTAGTGTTCCAGGTTGAGTGAAAGCGAAAGCCGGCTGTCTGGCCGGTATTCGTCAAACCGGGGTACTACCCAAATTCCCCTTCCTTTTTTTAATGCGGGGCTTATATAATAACTACGTCCATGAGGGCGGGATTTAACACGAATGTGCCTTTTGGCGGAAAGATGTACCATGTGCAGACAGAAGACTGCGCTTCAAGGACCCCTGTCGTTCGCACCTTCCTTTATTGCAAGGGGGAGGTGCTCGCCTCCAAGGACGTGAACTACTCGAGGATCGTGGGCAAGCCTGACTTCGCCAGCAAGATAATGAAACTCATGGTCTTTCAGCACAGGCTCATGATAAAGGAGCTGCTGGCCGGCAGGCATACCCGGGATCGCAAGCCAGCCTCAGCCAGGGACTTTAAGTGAAAGCTTCATTAGGGATTGTTCAAGATCGGGGTAAGCGGGCTCCGGCCAGAGCTGGGAAAATGATCTCTCTTCACTCCTCCCGATGGCAGAGGGATTGGGTGAGAAAGACGCCATGCCCGGGGTATTTTTTAGCCGGGGCTGATTCCATAGCGGGCATTCAGGGGATTCAAAAAGGAAGGGATTTGGATTATTCGATATGGTCCGTTTTGAAGGCGTTATAAAGACATATGAAAACCAGCAGGCACTGACGGGTGTAACATTCCAGGCTGCAAGGGGCGAGCTCCTTTTTTTTACGGGGGCCAGCGGGGCGGGCAAAAGCACCTTACTAAAGCTTATATACCGCGCCATAGATCCAGACGGCGGGTCTATCTCGGTAAACGGCATCGAGACAAGCTCGATGAAGGCGGGGCACGTCCCCGGGCTCCGCAGGATGATAGGCGTGGTTTTCCAGGATTTCAGGCTCCTTTCCGGCAGGTCGATCTATGACAACGTGGCGCTAGCGCTCCGGATAAGGGGCGTGGCGGAAAGAGCGCTTAAAACCCAGGTTATGGAGGTCCTTAAGATGGTTGGGCTCAGGCACAAGGCGGACAGCTGGCCCGAGACCCTTTCTGGAGGCGAGCAGCAGAGGGCCGTTATAGCCAGGGCCATCGTGGCCGAACCGGTACTCCTGCTTGCCGATGAACCCACCGGAAACCTGGATCCCGACACCTCGGCCGGGGTAATGCGGATATTCAAGGACATAAACGCCAGGGGCACGACGGTTTTGATAGCTACGCACAACAGGGACCTGTACACGGGTACCGGCCGGAGGGTGCTTAAGCTTGCCGGCGGCAGGATCGAAACGGAGGCCGCGGGATGAGCGGGTTAAGAAGCGCGCTTGCCGGGATGTGGAAGGAGAAATGGATAAACCTCCTGAGTGTCCTCTCCATTGGAGTGGGGCTCTTCATACTGCTTGTTGCCCTGTTCACGGTATACAACCTGAACTATTTCGCATCAAAGCTTCAGGACCAGTTCTCAATGACGGTTTACCTGGATGACGGGATATCGCAGCAGGGCCTGGCCAGGCTGGAAGGGGCCATCAAGGCCAATCCCGCCGTCAGGACAGTTTCCTACATATCCAAAGACGCCGCCCTGGGAGAGCTGAAAAAAGCCATGAAGGACTCCGCGTACCTCTTTGAGGGGCTGGATGGAAACCCCCTGCCTGCCTCCATCGAGATCAGGTTCAGAAGGGATAACTTGAAAAGTGAGGCCGCCCAGGAGCTTGCCCGGCAGATTAAAGCCATGCAGGGAGTGCAGGACGTGCAATACGGGGCCAAATTTCTGGAAGGCATAGAGCGGATAATAACGGGGGCCAGGTCAGCGGGCATTGCCTTTCTTGCGGCCCTGTTGGTGGGAGTGCTTTTTGTCTGCTACAGCACCGTCAAGATACTTTTTTACCGGAGGAAAGACGAGGTGGAAACCCTGAGCTTGCTTGGCGCGGGCGGATGGTTCATCAGGGCGCCTTTCCTTGTAGAAGGCTCATTGCTTGGGCTAGCGGGCGGCCTGCTTGCCTGTTTTGCAACTTACAGTGTCTTTGGAGGGTTTTTCCTCGGCGGGTTCGCCTCGTCCGTGCCCGTCCTGAGGTATATGCTCTTCCCCGCCTTCATTTTTTATATGCCTTTGCCCGCTGGTCTTTTCATTGGGTTTACCGGGGCGCTTATAGCCCTGGGCAGAATTCGCATCTGATATGCGCACGCCAGACGAAAAGGGCCTGCTTGTCTTTTTGATGATCCCTTTTTTTCTTTTCCTTCTGGTCTCCGCCGTCCATGCCGAGGATGTGAAAGGCAAGTACAGGAACATACAGAAAGAGATAAAAAAGCAGGAAGAGAACTTGCGGCAAGCCAACCAGCAGGAGTCTTCCATCTCGGACCAGTTGCAGGCCATAAACGGTGAAGTGTCCAAATATGAGGGGCGGCTTGATGCGGAAAAAAAACGTCTGGCTTCAATAAACAGAAAGATCGGACTGACCGATGCCGGCATCAAAAAAACAAGGCAGGAACTCCTTAAACATCAGAACTGGTTGAAGGCCAAGCTCATCGGCCTCTGGAAAAACGGGCAGGCGCAGGACATTGTCATGCTGCTGGGCGCGGATGACATGGGCTCTTTTTTAAGGAGGTGGAGCTACCTGGAGGTCATGGCGGAACAGGAGAAGAAAGATGAGGACTCTTATAGCGCCTCGTTGAACGAACTGCAGGGGCAGGAAGCCTCGCTTTCCAGTCTTGTTTCCGGCCTGAGGCGGGAAGCATCCAGGGCCGCCCTTGTCAAAAGCCGGTTGGATATGAAGAGGCAGGAAAAACGGAACCTCCTCGTTTCGATCAGAAGCCAGAAAGCAAGCTATGAGGCCATGCTCGAAGGACTTAAGGAGGCCTCCCGCAAGCTTCTTGCCGTCATTAACCGCTCAAATATCAGCTCCTCTTACAATGGCAAAGGGTTCCAGGGCATGAAAAGCAGGCTGCCGTGGCCTGTGCTGGGCACTGTCGTGTTCCGTTACGGCCGCGGCACGGACCCGGTGTTCGGAACTCCCATATTCAGAAACGGCATCTACATAAGGACGGCGGCCAACGCAAAGGTCCGGAGTATATTCGAGGGCAAGGTCATATATGCTGATTGGTTCAAGGGTTACGGGCAGTTGGTGATAATAAACCACGGGGGTGGCTATAACAGTCTTTACGCCGGTCTCAATGAGATTTTTTTGAAGGTTGGGGATATAATAATGGGAGGGGCCCCGGTCGGCAGGGCCGGTGGATCCGTAATGGTGAATGGGCCTTCTCTGTATTTTGAGGTAAGATACAGGGGCAAGCCGCTTGATCCCATGCAGTGGCTGGCCAGAAATTGATCGTCTTTACTATTCCTTGATGGTGAAAAACGGGCCGCGATGGAATAACTATTTGGAGGTGTTCAGGCAAATGTCCTTTAATTTAAAGAAGAGGAAAATATGGATCGCGGCATTGGCCGTGAGCCTGGTTGCTGCTTTTGCCGCGATGACGCTCTGGACTGACAGCTATGTCAGCGCAGGCGAGAACAACAATTACAGCCAATTGAAGGTTTTCACCGAGGTGCTCGAAGCGGTTGAGGCCAATTATGTGAAGGTGCCGGACACGAAAAAGCTGATATACGGCGCCATAAACGGCATGATAGACTCGCTGGACCCGCATTCAGGGTTCATGCCCCCGGATGCTTATAAAGATATGCAGATAGACACCAATGGGCAGTTCGGCGGCTTGGGCATGGAGATAGGAGTAAAAAACCGTGCACTGACCGTGGTATCCCCCATAGAGGACACGCCTGCGTACAAGGCGGGCATTAAAGCCGGGGACAAGATTCTCAAGATAGACGGAGCTCCTACCGGTGACATGACGATATTCGACGCGGTCAAGAAGATGCGCGGGCCGGTGGGGACCTCCGTGACCCTCTCGATCTTCCGCGAGGGTTTTTCCACGGCGCATGATTTTAAGCTTGTGAGGGCCATAATAAAAATAAAGAGCGTTAAATGGAAGATGCTGGACAAGAACAACGGCATCGGTTATATAAAGCTCACCGAGTTCCAGGAGCATTCCGCGCAGGATATGGCCGCGGCCCTGAAGCAACTGAAAGACGAAGGGATGAGATCCCTGATACTGGATCTGAGGAACAATCCCGGAGGGCTCCTGAACAGCGCGGTCGCGGTAGCCGGACAGTTCCTGCCCCCGGGCAAACTGGTCGTCTACATCAAGGGAAGAACAGGCCCCAGAACTGACTACAACACCAGCAGCCAATACCCCACGTACGACCATATGCAGATGATAGTGCTTGTCAACGAGGGCAGCGCAAGCGCCTCCGAGATCGTGTCCGGTGCCCTCAAGGACTGGAAAAGAGCGGTCATCCTGGGTACCCAGACATTCGGGAAGGGTTCCGTGCAGACTGTAATACCCCTCAGCGATGGTTCAGCCCTAAGGCTTACTACAGCCATGTATTATACGCCCAGCGGCGTCTCTATACAGAACATTGGTATTACGCCGGACATAAGGGTGCAACTGGCCGCCGTGGACGGGGCCAAAGAGCATCCGGTCATAAGGGAGCGTGACCTTAAGAACCATCTCGGAGCCAGCACTGTCAAAGGGGCGAAAAAGGAAGAAGAGGTCATGTCGTTTTCTCCTCTGAAGCCGAAAGATGATACCCAGCTCCAGAGGGCTTTGGACATACTGAAGACCTGGGGCATATTCCAGAAGTCAGAAAAGGCCGCCTGAGCGCGGCCTTTCGCCTTCCAATAAAGAAAAAGAATGTCCAGGGTCATTTTTGATATCGAGACCGCAGGCGGCGATTTTGATGCCCTGGAGGCCCCCTTCAGGGATTACTTCCTCCGCTTTGCGGAATCGGATGAGGACGTTGCCGCTGCAAAGGACAGCCTTTCCTTTTATCCGCTCACTGCGGAGATAGTGGCCATCGGAATGCTGAACCCTGACAGCGGCAAAGGCGCGGTCTATTACCAGGCCCCTCGTGTCGATCTCGAAGACAAAGAGCCCATGCTGCCCTTTGAGGAAGACGGCATCCTTTATGAGGCCGGCTCCGAAGAGCAGGTGCTCCATAAGTTCTGGCAGGCCGTTAAAAGCTATGACCAGTTTGTCACCTTTAACGGGCGGGTTTTCGACTGCCCTTTCATCCTGACGCGTTCGGCCCTTTACAGGGTAAAGCCGTTGCGTGACCTTATGCCCAACCGGTACAACGGGGCGCACATAGACCTGATGGACCAGCTCACTTTTTTCGGCGCGGTGCGCAGGCGCTTCAGCCTGGATCTGTGGTGCAGGTTCTTTGGGATAAAAAGCCCCAAGGAAGAGACCTGCGGCCATGAAGTAAAAGAACTGTTCAGGGCGGGCAGGTGCCTGGACATAGCCAGGTATTGCGCCGGGGACCTGAAGGCCACGAAATCACTTCTGGAATACTGGCAGAATTACATCAAATACCCTCCGGGGTGCAACAGGTAAGGAAAAGAAAAACAAAACAAAAATGTGCGAACTTAACGCGTATCTGATCACCGGGGACAAGGAAGACCTCTATCTTGAGAGTGTGGACGTAATAAGGCCGGAAGAGGGGGCCGTCTATTTAAGGAGCCTGTTCGGGGAAGAGAGGCATTTCCAGGGGAGGATAAAGGAGATCCAGGCCATAAAGCGGAAGATCCTCCTTGAGCCTTCATGTCCTTCAGGCTTATAGATTCAGGGACCTGCGGGGCCGCCTTCAACATGGCCCTTGACGAGGCGCTGGCCCGTTCGGTAAAGGAAGGCCTCGCTCCCCCGGCCATACGTTTCTACGGCTGGGACCGCCCCTCACTGAGTCTTGGCCGTTTCCAAAAAAAGGAGCATTTTTCCCACAATAAAGCCGGGCTTGACCTGCAGTTCATCAAAGAAAGCGGCATCCCGGTGGTGGTCCGTCCCACAGGTGGGAGGGCCGTCCTCCACGGCAATGAGCTGACCTACAGCCTGGTTTCCTGTTACGAAGGCGCATTCGAGGGGAAAGACCTCTTCGGATGTTATGCCGTTATAAGCCAGGCCATGGAGCGGGCGTTGCGGCGTTTTGGCGTCCCGGTAGAAGTGAAAATGAACCGGGCGAGCGTTGCCAGCGGCATGGCCCAGGGGTTTTTAGCGGGCGGATACAAAGAAAAAAGGGAAAGAGATGATCCGGGAGATAACCACTTGGCCGGGGGCAAAAGGCCGGGCAGGACCTTACCTTGCTTCGGGTCCGTGTCCTACGCGGAGATGACCGCAAACGGCAGAAAGATCGTAGGGTCCGCGCAGAGACGGTGGACGGAAGGCTTTTTGCAGCAGGGGTCCATACCGTTTGAAATTGACGGGCATCTGGGGGAAAAGGTATTTCGGGGATGTTTTGATCCTCGAATGATGGCGGGCCTGGCAACGCTGGTACCGGGCGCAAACCTCGCTCTTTTTAAGCGGTTTCTTGCGGAGGAGTTTGAGGAGGTCCTTGGGGTTCCTCTGGCGCCGTCGGAGCCGGCCCCCCAGGAGCTTGCTCTTGCCGGGGAGCTTCTGCCGGGATATGAGTCCGCGTGTTTCTGAAATAATAGGAAAAAGCGCTTCCTAAAAGAGAAAGCCCCATATAGCGTCCAAGGGCATAGCTTGCGATCTGGTATGGCAATATGATTACGATGCCTATGATGGGGATCAGCTTGAACGGATACCCGATCACAAAAAGAAGGAACATGGCCATCCCGTAAGCGGTCAGCAGTGCGCTGTACCCCCAGAATCCCTTGGGGTGATCGGAGAGGAACCTTGCCGCTTTCCTGATCGACGGCCATGCCCGCTCCCCATCCATCACTACAATGCTTGCCCCGTAAGCCCCAAGCGTCAGGCTTCCATAAACCGCAAGCAGCCCGGCCAGCAAGATGAACATATTCAGGAGGACCTCAAGCATCAGCCCCAGGAAAGAGCTTGCCTGTTTGAGGGCGTCCGAAAGATAGACCGCTCCGCCCACGGCCACCCCCAGCACAATGAAGGCGGCGAGGGTGAAAACCCCAAGCAGCATATAGAAGTTGGCAAGGGGGGTGAAATGCTTTTTTGCCTCAAGGAAAAAGAGTTTGAGCCTGAAAGTCTCTTTCCTGTTTTCAAGTGTGCGGGCTATAATTCCCATAGACCCTGCGACAACGTACATCCATATGAAAGCCGCAAAAATGGCGTAAATAAAGATGCTGGCCAGCACAAGAGCGGCAACCCAGACATACCCGCTCATAAAGGCTTCCTTCAGGCTTTCGAGGAACTGGCCGGCATTGGCGGCCGCAAGCTCGATGCCTGCAACCATTATGGCAATAAAGAGCGGTATGCCTACTATAATGAAAAAGGCCGCCAGGTTCAGGATAGAGGCAGCTACTCTCAGGAGTACCAGGTGCCACCTGTGATTTATTACTGAGAACCCTTCTTTTGCGGAATCGGAAAAAGTCATGTTTTTAATTCTACCAGACTCCGGATAAAAAAAAGATGCGGACTGGAAAAAGGCGGGGTTGGCACGGTTTGCGCATTGCGGCATTGATTTTTTTCAGGGAAGCGGACGGAGGTACGCGCGGGCGGGGGCGGCTTCCAGCCCCTCTATCTTGAGAGGCAGGCATATGAGCTCATAGTCTCCGGGGACGGCCATGGAGAGGTCCAACGCCTCGATTATCCATATCCCGGCCTCAAGGAGTATTTTGTGCACCAGGGTCCCTCCGCTTAGTCCGCCCACGGACAGGTAGTCGATCCCGACGGCGCGGACCTTTTTTTGGGCCAGAAAATTCGCGGCCTCTGCTCCAAGGTGTATGAATTCCTTGCGGAAAAGACCAGGAGAGCGGCCCCATAAGGCGGAGTTTTCCGTTTTAAAGAGTATCCTTTCTCCCTGGCGTATGCCCTGCGTTTCCAGTTCCTCCTGCCCGATCTCGCCGCTGCCGCCATTAGTGCCCTTGGCGAGTATCACCCTGGCTGGGCCCAGCAAGGCGCCAGGCGGAATCCCGGCAATGCCGGTTGCCCCTGGAATATAATGGAGGGGGGCATCCACGTGCGTTCCGGAATGGGCACCCATGGTGATACGGGAGACGTTCGCTTCATCCCCAGCCTCGATGTCCTGCAGTTTCTCCAGCTCAACCCGCGGGTCTCCCGGCCAAACCGCCATACCTGCTCTTATCGTGACAGAGATGTCTATCAATGTGTCCATGGTATCCGCTATTTTTATGATAACGCCATTTGCTCTTTAAGCGTGGGGGTATTTTTATAATGTATGGAAATTGCAAAATTATTTTAAAATATATAACGTCCACAAGGAGGCAAAGCCTGATTGGAAATTTCAAATGAGGGATCCGGATCCATGCAACAAAGGAAACACATCCGGTTGTCCGCCCATAACGCAAAATCTCTGAAAATAGCGCTCAGAAACAAGGCGCTCAGCGCCATTTCAAAAAAAGTCAGATTAAGAGACATAAGCATAGGAGGGGTGGGGCTGCACATCCCGGACGCCCAGACGATAATTTCCGAAGCCATTTATATGGAGTTTGCCATCCTTCTGCCTAATGAGGAGATCTGCTGGCTTGCCGGAAAGGTCGTCTATGTGAACGGCGATATCTGCGGTATCCAGTTCCGGGAAGATTTTGAGCAAAAGAAACTCTCCCGGCACATCCTGCAAATAGAGAGGGAACTGCGCGGCTATGAGAAATGGGGAGGAGGCCGCGGGCATACCGCGCTCAGCCTGGACATTCTTGAAGCCGTATGGGGAGAGGCGGCTGCCCCTGAAGGGAAAAAGATACTTTTTGTTTCCTCTGCAGGCGAACCTCCTTCATTTTTCACTGGGGGATATGAGATAAAAGTGCTAAGGGAGCTTGGAGAATGGAAAAAATTTTATCCTGACCTTGTTTTTGTGGATTCAGACAACCTGACGTTCGGCGCTTATCTCCAGTTCCAGGATATGGAACGTCATCCGTTGATCAGGGAGACCCCCGTTTTTATATTTACCAACAGCGATCACGAGGCGCGCTATTTCACCGTTAAGGTCAGCTCCGGTGAGAGCTTTTCATGTTCAATGCCGAAAGAACGGTTCAAAAAAGAGATTCCCGGCATCATGAACCTTCTTTTAAGCAAATATGGGAGGCGGGGCCGTTATATTTAACTTGCAATTCTCCGCAGCTTGCTGCATGGCGATTCATTCGAGAAAGAGGTTTTATCCGATATCGTATTTGGCCAAGCGGTGCCTGAAGGAGCGGAAGCTCAAGCCAAGGAGCTTGGCGGCCTCCGCTTTTCGTCCGCCTGATTGGCCCAGCGCCTTAAGCAGATAGTCTTTTTCCAGCCCTTCAAGGAGTGTTTCCAACGCGAACCCATTGCCTATTTCATCCAGGTGTCGCTGCCTTCCGGAACAATCGCCGGTTATCTCGTCAGGGACGTCCTGTACGCTTATGACGTCCTGGTCACTAAACAGCAGTATTCTCTCCACGATGTTTTCAAGCTCCCGGATGTTCCCCCTCCATGTGTGGTTGATAAGCAGTTCGAGGGCGCCTTTTCCAAAACGTTTTTCTTTTTCCCGCTTTTTCAGAAAATGCTCGATCAAGGCCGGGATGTCCTCTTTCCGCTCCCGCAAGGGGGGCAGATGGACCGGGATGGCGTTCAGCCTGTAAAAGAGGTCCTCCCTGAAAGAGCCGTTCCTGACGGCCTCTTTTAAATCCTTATTGGTGGCGGAAAGGATTCTCACCTCCACGGTTATGTCCGTTGTGCTTCCCAGCCTTCGGAATGTGCCGGTTTCGATGACGCGCAGGAGCTTTGATTGAAGCTGCACGCTCATCTCGGCTATCTCATCCAGGAAGAGCGTCCCCTTGTCCGCCACCTCGAAATAGCCCTGCTTGTTCTGCGCGGCCCCGGTAAAGGCCCCTCTCATGTACCCGAAAAGTTCGCTTTCAAGCAGCCCTTCGGGAAGGTTGGCGCAGTTTATGGCCACAAAATTGGCGTCCTTCCTTGGGCCCAGGTTATGGATGGCATTGGCGATCAGGTCCTTGCCGGTGCCCGATTCCCCGGTTATAAGTACGCTGGCCCTGCTTTCAGCCACACGGGGGAGCATACGGAGGATCTCTTTCATCCGCGGGCTTCTGGCCACGATGTTCTCATCCGTTCCGGCCTCGGCCCTCTGGCGCAAAAGAGAAAGCTGCCTCTGCATCTTCTGCTTGTCCAGCGCCTTGTTGACCATGATCCGTATCTCGTCTATCTTGAACGGCTTATGGACATAGCCGTAGGCGCCCATTTTCATCGCTTCCACGGTGGACTCCATTGTGCCGAAGGCGGTTATCATAATGATCGCAGTGTCCGGGCTGATCTCCCTCGCCCGTTTGAGTATTCCAAAGCCATCCACGCCCGGCATTCTTATGTCCGTGATCACCAGGTTGAATATCTCGCTTTCGAGGGATTGAATGCCCTGGGTGCCATCCGCCGCAGTGAGGACGTCAAACCCCTCCTGTTCAAGGAGCATCTTTATGATCTCCCTCATGTGTCTCTCGTCTTCCACAACGAGTATCTTTTCTTTTTGCTTAGACATTCGCAGGCGCCTTTCCGCTCACAGGCAGAGTGACCGTGAACTCAGTCCCCCTGCCCGGTTCGCTTCTGAACCGGATGTTGCCGCCGTGGTCTTCCATTATGCGCAGGGCTATGGACAGGCCCAGGCCCGTGCCCGCGTCCTTGGTGGTGAAGAACGGGAAAAAGACCTTTTCGGTGTCTTTAGGGTCTATGCCCTGGCCCGTATCGGCAAATTTTATTCTGACAACGCCGTTTTCTTTTTTCCCTGAAACGGTAAGCACACCACCGGCGGACCCGTTTGCGGACATCGCCTCGAAGGCGTTCAGGACAAGATTGTAAAAGACCTGCTGGAGCCGTCCGGGGTCCGCCGTCACGCGCAGGGTTTCTATGTCCGGCCTTATCACGACCCCGGCAGGGGCGGATTTGCCCAGTATCTCTAGGGTGCTCTTAAGAAGCACATCCAGTTCAACCGGCTCTGGTTCATTCTTTGCCGGTCTTGAGTACATAAGGAAATCCGTTATTATACGGTTAAGCCTGTCTGCCTCCGACAGGACCATCAGCATAAGGGATTCCTGCTGCTCGCTGCTGGTCCCTCCGCGATGGAGCATTTCAACCGCCCCCCTCAGGGAGGCCAGGGGGTTTCTTATTTCATGCGCTATGTTTGCCGAAAGCTCCCCGATGGCGGCCCATTTTTGCCTCAGCTGCATCTCCTGCTGCATCTTTTTTATTTCGGTCAGGTCGGAGAATATGCAGATATATCCCGTGGGCTCTCCCTGGGCGGTCTTCATGGCGGAAATCGTAAGCCCGATCGTCTTTTTCCCCCCGGACATCTCTCCTTCAGCCCGTTCGAACGGCTTGTTCAGGTCCTTGATAAAGGGGAAGATGCTTTGTATCCGAATATCTTCCTCCACTGCCCGGTCCAGCCCTGTTATGGCTTCACCGGCCCTGTTGAGCGACAATATCCTCCCCTCCGCGTCTGTTGTCATAAGGCCGCTTGGCATGTTCTCCGCCACTTCCTTGTTGAAGACGCTCAATTTCCTGAAATCCGTCAGCCTTTTTTCAAGGGTGAGGGAAGTTCTCTCAAGGCTGGAAGAAAGCTGGCCGGTCAGGTAGGCGCATACGTAAAGGGCCACTATGTTGGAAAAGATATTGTAAAGGAAATCTTTTTCATAGAGGACCAGCCCGTAAGGCACCGGTATCATACGCCAGTACTGAAGGTCCAGCATTGCCCCGTATAAGATGCTCGACAAGGAGGCCGTCACAAACGCGGCCCTTTTGTCTATTACGGTCCCGGAGGCGATGACGATGAGGATAAGGAGAAAGGAAAACCAGCTCTCTATTCCCCCCGTGAAATAAATGAGGGCCAGCGCCGCGAAAACGTCCAGCACTACCTGGACATATGCGAATGGTTTAGGTTTCGCCCTTTGAAGCAGAAGGGCGTATATTATCGTCAGACCATAGAGGACCTCTATCAGGTTGAATACGGCCTTCGGGTATGGAAATGCCCCATTGCCAATCGAGAAAAAGGCAAAGGACCCCAAAAGCACAGTCACGAAAAAGGCCCTGAAAGCGATTAGGGCCTTTATCTTTGACATATGCGGGTCCGTCTTGCCCATTTAAAACTGCCTTTTTCTAGTGGACAAGCTGCATTATCTTGAATATGGGCATATACATGGCCACAACTATGAACCCCACGGCCCCGCCCAGGAAGACCATCATGAGGGGTTCTATCATGGAGGTCAGGCCGGACACGGCGGCGTCCACCTCGTCATCATAAAAATCCGCTATCTTGTTGAGCATGGAATCAAGGGCGCCTGCCGACTCGCCGACCGAGATCATCTGCGTGACCATGCTTGGGAAGACCTTTTCCGTGGCGAGCGGCTCCGCGAGGGTCTTGCCTTCCTGCACGGCTTCTTTCACTCTTACCACCGAACGCTCGATCATCTTGTTACCCGCGGTCTTTGCCGTTATATCGAGCCCCTCCAGGATGGGAACGCCGCTGCTGACAAGGGTGCCAAGAGTCCTGGTGAACTTTGCCACGGCCACCTTGAGCAGGAGAATCCCGAAAATGGGGAGTTTTATGAACACGCCGTCCGTTATAAGTCTGCCCTTCGCCGTTTTCCTGAACTGGAGAAAGGCTACGTTGAGCACCACGATAAGCACAAGCAGTGAAAGGCCGCCTTTGCCTCCCAGGAAGTGGCTCATCGCGACAACCACTTTCGTGGGGCCGGGCAGGTTGCCGCCCAGGGAAGTGAACATCTGCGAGAACGTGGGCACCACATATATCATGATGATGGTTATGACCGCCACGGCGACCAGGCTTACCACTATGGGGTAAGTCATTGCGCTTTTAACCTTCCTTTTAAGTTTGATCGTTTTTTCCATGTATGCCGCAAGCCTGGTCAAAACGGTATCCAGTATGCCGCCGGCCTCTCCAGCGGCAACCATGTTCACATAGAGCTCATCGAATACTTTGGGGTGCTTTCTCAGCGCGTCAGCATAAGTGGAGCCCCCTTCCACTTCGCCTTTTATCTCACGGATCACGGAGGCGAAGACCTTGGTGGCCGCCTGGCCTGCGAGTATGTCCAGAGCCTGCACCAGGGGCAGTCCGGCGTCTATCATCGTGGAGAACTGCCGGGTGAAGATGATCACGTCCTTGTCCTTGACCTTACCCCCGAGCCCGAAGGGCATTTTCAAGGGTGCGGCCTCTTTCTTTTTCTTCGTTACGGAGGTGGCGATTATGCTCCTTTTTCTTAGCTGAGCTATTACTTCCTCCTTCGATCCGGCCGTTATCTCTCCGGCCTCGACCGCCCCTGCCCTGGTCTTTCCGGACCACTGAAAAACTGTAGCCATCCTGTCACCTCCTCAGATTGGGAGCTTTTTCTTTTTCTTTTTTGACTGTTGCAAGGAACTCATCAAGAACCGGCGAGTGCCCTGCGGCTTCATCCAATGAAATCAGGTTCCTGTTCATAAGGTCGATAAGGGACTGGTTCATGGTCTGCATGCCCGAATGCGACTGGCCGGTCTGCATGATGGAATATATCTGGTGCAGCTTGTCTTCCCTTATAAGGTTCCTTATGGCGGGTGTGGGTATGAGCACCTCAACAGCCATCACCCTGCCGGGCCCGTTTTTTTTCGGTATGAGCTGCTGAGCAATTATGGCCTCAAGCACAAAAGAGAGCTGTACGCGGACCTGCTCCTGCTGGTGCGGGGGGAATACGTCCACTATCCTGTTTAATGACTGCACGGCGGAGTTTGTGTGCAGGGTGGCCAGCGTAAGGTGGCCTGTTTCCGAGACCGTGAGCGCAGCCTCTATGGTCTCCAGGTCCCGCATCTCGCCCACCAGGACCACATCCGGGTCCTGTCTCAGGATATGCCGTAGGGCGTTTTTAAAGGACAGGGTGTCGGCGTTCACTTCCCTCTGGTTTATGAGCGCTTTCTTGTGCATATGGAGGTATTCTATCGGGTCCTCCACCGTTATTATATGGCAGTGGCGCTCCGAGTTTATGAAATCCACCATGGAGGCAAGAGTGGTGGATTTGCCGCATCCCGTGGGGCCGGTCACCAGGACAAGCCCGCGGGGCTTTCTCGCAACGTCGGTCAGGATATCCGGCAGTCCCAAGTCGCGGAAACTCTGCACGGCGAAGGACACGGACCGGAAGACCCCGGCCACGACCCCGCGCTGCATGAAGATGTTTCCCCTGAAGCGGCTGACCCCTTTTAAGCCGAAGGAAAAATCCAGCTCGCTTGTCTCCTCGAAATGGTGCTTCTGGTTGTCCGTAAGCACACTGTAGCAAAGACTCTTGGTGTCCTCCCCGTTCAGGACCTCCTGCTGTTCCATGGGCAAAAGGCTGCCGTCTATCCTGAGCCTGGGCGGGCTTCCGGTTGTGATATGGAGGTCGGAGGCCCCCCTGTCGACCATCGTCTTTAAAAGCTCATATAAAGAAACCACCCTCTTTTTACCTCCTCAAAAATCAAAAAATCAAAAAATGCCATGCTAATCGCCGAAAGTGACCCTCAGGACCTCTTCTATGGAGGTGATCCCCTCCCGGACCTTGGACAGACCGCTCATGCGCAGGCTCCTCATCCCGGTGCTGATGGACAATTTTTTTATCTCGTCAGTGGGCGCCCCTTCGAGAATGAGCTGTTTCATCTCATCTCCCACCGGCATGACCTCATAAAGGGCCACCCTCCCTTTGTACCCGGAGCCGTTGCAGGCGGAGCACCCCTTCCCCTTGTACACCTTGAGCCCGTCCAGCTCTTCTTCCGGGAACCCCACCTTAAGCAGGGCCTGGCGCGGGGCGGGCTCCTCTTCCCTGCATTGCGTGCAGATCCTGCGGGCCAGTCTCTGGGCAAGGATGAGTATTACCGAACTTGAGACCAGGAAAGGTTCGATGCCCATGTTGAGGAGCCTGTTTATGGTCCCCGGGGCGTCATTGGTGTGGATCGTGCTTAGGACCAAATGGCCGGTGAGCGCAGCTTTCACGCCGATCTCCGCCGTTTCAAAGTCCCTTATCTCGCCCACCATGATTATGTCCGGGTCCTGTCTTAAAAAGGACCTCAGGGCGGAAGCGAATGTGAGCCCGATGTCCTCGCGGACATGCACCTGGTTAATACCCAGGAAGTTGTATTCCACCGGGTCCTCGGCGGTCATTATATTCGTTCCAGGCTTGTTCAGATAGTTCAGGGCCGAATACAAGGTGGTGGTCTTTCCGCTTCCGGTAGGGCCGGTGACCAGTATCATTCCGTACGGTTTGTCCAGGGCCGCCATGAAATCCCTGAGCGCTTTTTCATCAAACCCCAGCTTGGTAAGGTCCACCTGCAGATTGGCTTTGTCCAAAAGCCTCAAAACGGTCTTCTCGCCAAAAAGACACGGCAGCACAGAGACGCGGAAATCTATCTCCCTTTTTTTTCCCAGTTTCAGTTTTATCCTGCCGTCCTGGGGGAGCCTTCTTTCCGCTATGTCCAGCTTGGACATTATCTTGAGCCTGGATGTGAGGGCGGCCCTTATTTTCAGAGGGAGGTTCATTACCGTATAGAGCACGCCGTCAACACGGTAGCGCACGCGAAGGGCCGTTTCATAAGGCTCTATGTGAATGTCGCTGGCCCGCGCCTTTATCGCGTTTACCAGGATGCCGTTTGCCAGCTTCACGATGGGGGCCTCGACATCCTTGACTACCTCCGTGTCTTCCCTTTCCTCCACGGCCTCGATGTCGTCCAGCGCACTGCCGACCACCTTGTCGAACTCCTCCACGTCCACCATGGAATCAAGGGACATCCCTTCATCGCTGTCGTCAACAGCCTCTTTTTCCTCCATGACGAAATCTTTTGCCTCAAGGATCTTTGCGGTGGCCCCGCCATCGCCGGCTGACGCTGATTTTTCCTGCTGTTTTCCCGCCCCTCCGTAATAGCCGGTTATGGCAGATGATATATCGGTTTCCCCCGCAAGCACGACCTCCACGTTGTAGCCGGTCATGAATTTCACATCGTCTATGGCGAATACATTAGAGGGGTCCGCGCTTGCGATGGTGAGGGTTGCCCCCACCCTGAGGACCGGAACGATCTGGTATTTTTTTGCCATGTCGGCCGGAATAAGCTTGATTATGGCAGGGTCTATCTTTGTCTCGGACATCTTTATTGCCGCTATGCCGTATTGCCTGCTCAGGAAATTAAGAAGGTCTGCCTCGGTAATATAGCCAAGGTGGATAAGGGCGCTGCCCAGTCTCATCCCTTCGCGCCTTTGAAGGGCCAGGGCCTGTTTGAGTTGTTCTTCGGTAACTACCTGGAAGGAAAGGAGCATCTGGCCCAGCTTAGTAGTCGTCGACATTGCCTAAAAATATAAATAAATCATCGGTATATTGTCAATGAAACACGTCACAAAAGGTCAGGAAAAACCAAAGGGGAAAAAATTTCCGAGCACGGCCTTTCCGCTAACGCGCGAAATCAATCAATGATCTCGTAGCTCCACTCCTCTATCACCGGGTTGGCAAGCAGTTTTTCGCACATCTGCCTGATGGCGGGACCGGCTTCTTCAGCTTTCATCCCCGGTGCAAACGTTATCTCAATGAGTTTCCCCACCCGCACATCGGCCAGCCCCCTGGCCCCCAGCCCCTGAAGGCCCGAAAGGACCGCCTTGCCCTGAGGGTCAAGCACGGAGTCCTTTAATCTGACAAATACCCTGGCTTTCATTTTTTTGTCCTGCCTCCCACTTTCCGTTTGCCGGCGGCAGAGCTTTTTCCTCTGGCTGGCTTTAAAGCGCCTTCGCCCTGAAAGACCCTGCCGAATATATAATCCACGTTTTTGAGGTAAGGCCCCATGGAGAACAGCCCCTTGAGCGCTTTCCGTCCCAGGCGCCCTGTAACCTCACTGTCGGCCAGGAGGAGTTTCAGGAAACTTTCCCCTTTTCCCCAGCTTTTCATTGCGTTTTTCTGCACAAGCCTGTAAGCGTCTTCCCGCGACATCCCTTCCCCGGTGAGCGCCAGAAGCACACGCTGTGAATTATAAAGGCCGTGGCTTCGCTCCATGTTGGCCCTCATTCTCTCGGGATAAACAAGCAGGCCGTCCAGAAGGCCGGTGAGCCTGGCCAGCATGTAGTCAGCCAGTATGGAGCTGTCTGGTATGATCACCCGTTCCACGGAGGAATGCGAGATGTCCCTTTCATGCCAGAGCGCGATGTCCTCCAGTGCGGCCACGGCGTTTGAACGCACTATCCTGGCAAGGCCTGAGAGGTTTTCCGCGCCTATGGGGTTTCTTTTGTGAGGCATCGCGGAGGAACCCTTCTGGCCCTTGGCGAAGGGCTCTTCCGCCTCCAGGACCTCGGTGCGCTGAAGGTGCCTTATCTCTACGGCGATCTTCTCTATGCCTGCGGCAACCAGGGCCAGGGCAAGCAGGTATTGCGCATGCCTGTCCCTCTGTATCACCTGTGTGGCCACGGGCTCCGGCTTAAGGCCCAGGCTCCGGCATACGTTTTCTTCTATCTCCGGAGGGATGTTGGAAAAAGTCCCGACCGCCCCGGAAAGCTTCCCCGTGCTTATGACCTGCCTGGCCTCCCTGAGCCTGTCCAAATTCCTGCGCATGTCCTCATGCCAGAGGGCGAATTTAAGCCCAAGTGTCATGGGCTCCGCGTGCACGCCGTGGCTTCTGCCCATACAGACCGTATCTTTGTGGACAAGCGCCTGTTTTTTCAGGACCGCCAGAAGGTCTTTTATATCTTTTATAATGATGTCCGAGGCAGCCCTCATCTGCAGGGCCAGGGCGGTGTCCACGACATCCGAAGACGTTAGCCCCATGTGTATGTACCTGGAGGACGGTCCCACCTTTTCAGCCACGCTCGTTAAAAAAGCGATAACGTCGTGCTTTACGCTGGCCTCTATCTCCTCTATCCTTGCGGTATCAAAACCGGCCTTCTGCCTTATCTCCTTGAGAGCCCCAGCCGGTACGCGGCCCAAAGCCCCCCATGCCTCGCATACGGCTATCTCCACCTCAAGCCATTTTTCATATTTGCTTTCTATCGTCCACAGGCGGCCCATCTCCGGCCTTGTGTATCTGGATATCATTTTTTTGCCTTTGCACCCTCAGGGGAATTTTTTACTTTTGAAATTACAAGCACGGAATATTTTACACGTTGGCGGTGGCCGCTGTAAACGTGCGGGCGGATGTATACTGCGTCACCAATGTGGGGCAAACAGGTTTTTCTCCTTCGTCATTGTCCCGAAAATGCCATGACGAGATTGCCACGGGGTTCGCGCCCCTCGCAATGATGGCAATGAAACGGTATTCATTCCTGAAAGAGGCCGCAAGCCCCTCGTAGTGCCCTTGGTAAGTTCTGATGCCCGCGCGAAGCTTTTTGAGCATTTCCAGGCGGCGCTTCAGTTCATATTAACCTCACCCTTATGACTTCATAAATCCTCGCATACCCGGAATGAGCCGGATGATGCTTTGTCCTGCCGTTTCAGGTTATACTAATAGGCTAATCTGGAAAGTGAGGTTTTAAAAATTTAGGGATGACGGTAAAGAGAGACGATCTTCGCAACATTGCCATAATAGCCCATGTCGACCATGGGAAGACCACACTGGTGGACGCCATGCTGCGCCAGTCCGGTATATTCAGGGCCAACCAGCAGGTGGAAGAGCGCGTCATGGACAGCATAGACCTTGAGCGCGAGAAGGGCATCACCATAATGGCCAAGAACACGGCGGTGAAGTACGGAGGGTACAATATAAACATAGTGGACACCCCCGGCCATGCCGATTTTGGGGGCGAGGTGGAGCGCACGCTCAAGATGGTTGACGGCGTCCTTCTGCTTGTCGACGCCTCGGAGGGTCCGCTTCCCCAGACCAGGTTCGTCCTTAGAAAGGCCCTTGAGCTGAAGCTTACGCCTATCCTGGTCATAAACAAGATAGACAGGCCGGACGCGCGCATCCAGGAGGTTTTGAACGAGGTCTATGACCTCTTCATAGACCTGGACGCGGAAGAAAACCAGCTCGATTTCCCGATAGCCTACACGAACGCGAAGGCCGGGGTGGCTACAACGGACCTGAGCGTCCCCGCGGAGGACTTAAGACCTCTTTTCGACCTTATCATCAAGCACATACCGGCTGCCGAGTTCGAGGAGGATGCCCCTTTGCAGCTCCTGGTCACAAATATAGATTATGACGACTACAAGGGCAGGCTTGCGATAGGCCGGATATTCTCCGGGCGCCTGGAGCACGGCAACCCCGTTGCCATAATAGGCAAGGATGGGGAGCTTAAAAACGCCAAGGTCTCCGCCATGTACGGCTTCGAGGGGCTAAAAAGAGTGCAGATAGAGACCGCCAGGGCCGGGGACATAATCTCGCTTGCAGGGATCGAGGGGATAAACATAGGAGACACCATCGCGTATCCGGACAACCCGGTGGCGCTGCCAAGGATAGCGGTGGATGAGCCCACCATCTCCATGGTCTTTTCCATAAACTCCTCCCCGTTCGCGGGCAAGGAGGGGAAGTTCGTCACCTCCAGGCACCTGAGGGAGCGGCTTGAAAAAGAGCTCCTTTACAACGTGAGCATCCGTGTGGATTTCAGCAGCGCGGACGCCTTCACCGTGATGGGCAGGGGAGAGCTGCAGCTGGCCATCCTTATTGAGATGATGCGGCGCGAGGGCTACGAGCTTTCGGTCTCGATGCCCGAGATAATCACAAAAAGGGAAGACGGTGTTTTGAAGGAGCCGATGGAGCACCTGGTCATAGACATCCCGGAGGAGCATGTGGGCGTCATAACCCAGCAGGTGGGCATGAGGAAGGGCAAGATGCTCAAGATGCAAAACAATAACCACGGAAGGGTGCGGCTGGAGTACCAGGTCCCTTCAAGGGGGCTCATAGGGTTTCGCTCCCAGTTCCTTATAGACACCAAGGGCACGGGTCTTCTGAACCACATATTCATGGGATACGAGCCCTGGCAGGGCCCCATGTCCAAGCGGCAGACCGGGGCGCTGGTTGCCGACAGGAAAGGGGGATCCACCGCGTACGCGCTTTTCCATCTTCAGCCCAGGGGCACGCTCTTCATAAGCGACGGCGTGCAGGTATATGAAGGCATGATCGTAGGAGAGAACTCGCGAGAGGTGGACATAGACGTAAACGTCACGAAAGAGAAAAAGCTCACGAACATGAGGGCATCCAATGCCGATGAGGCGTTGAGGCTCGTGCCCCACAGGGTGCTTTCCCTTGAGCAGGCTCTGGAGTTCATAAAAGAGGACGAATTGGTCGAGGTCACCCCTGAGTCCATAAGGTTAAGGAAGAAAGTCCTGGACCACCAGAAGCGTCCGAAACGGCAGGAAGCCCCCGAATAACGGGGAACAGGTAAAGGACGTCCCCGGGACGGCGGCTGGAAAATAAAAAGTCCCGGCTGGGGTATAATTAAGCGAAAAATCAAATCAAATCAAAAACTCTTTTGTTGAGGAGTACGTTTTATGACAAGAATCTTCAAGATAGAGCCTTATCACAGGGAGCTGATATCCAAGACCTCGCTCCTTAATTTCCTCTCTTTCCTGGACACCAATGAAGTTGAGCTGCCGGTGCTCCTTATGGACAGCGAACGGCTTAAAAAAAAGGCGAGTGCCGTCGGAAAAAATATAAGGAATTCGAAGGTGTTCTATGCCGTAAAGGCCAATGCCGCCGACGGGGTCATAGAGCTTTTGGACGGCATGAGTCTGAATTTCGAGATCGCAAGCGAAGGTGAGCTTGAGCCGCTGGAAAAAGTGGGCGTCTCAGCGGACAGGATCATTACGAGCAACCCTGTAAAGACGTTCAAGTTCCTCAAAAAGGCGGCGGAATACGGCATAAAATACTATGCCTATGATTCCAAAGACGAAGTGGACAAGATCGCGGCCATGGTGCCAGGCGCAAAGGTCTACGTCAGGCTTTCGGTCCCCAATGAGGGCAGCGAGTGGCCCTTGAGCAAGAAATTTGGGGTGGAGATAGACGACGGCATCTCCCTGATATCATATGCCGCCCAGAAGGGGCTCGATCCCGTTGGCATTACCTTCCATGTGGGCTCCCAGTGCACAAACATTTATAACTGGGACAACGCACTGTACAAGGCTAAGGTCCTCTGGGACCTAGCCGCTCAAAAGGGCATAAGGATGAGGGTCCTCAATATTGGCGGCGGCTATCCCGTGAAGTACACAAAGAATGTTGTGGACATAGAGGAGATAGAAAAGAACATAGACGGTTTTATAAAGGACCTCTTCCCGCCGGATATCGATGTTTTTATAGAGCCGGGCAGGGGGGTTGTCGGTGACGCGGGTGTTTTTGCGTGCCAGGTCATCGGTAAATCCAAGCGTGGGGACGAGAACTGGCTGCACATCGACGTGGGCGTCTTCAACGGCCTCATGGAGAGCATCGGCGGCATAAAATACAGCTATATCCTTGAGGACACGGGCGGCAGCAAAAAGAGCTGGACGATAGCCGGGCCAAGCTGCGACGGCTTCGACGTTATAGATAGAAATGTGATGCTCCATGAGCCTGAGATAGGGAGCATGGTGCTCATCCTGTCCTGCGGGGCATATACCAACTCGTATGCGTCGGAGTTCAACGGGTTTTCAATACCTAAGACCTTGCTTATTTAAGGGGGAGCAAAGATAAAGATGATAAAATTTTTCGAAAATGCGCCTTTTGTCCCGGTCCAGTGCGGCTACACGGTAGATAAGATCCTCCATAAGGAGAAGAGCCGGTTCCAGGAGATAATGGTCATAGAGAACTCCGATTTCGGCAGGATGCTCCTTCTGGACGGCGTTGTGCAGATGACAGAGGCCGATGAGTTTTTTTACCACGAGATGATCACGCATGTGGTGCTGCACGCCCATCCCGAGCCGAAGAAGGTGATCGTAATAGGCGGCGGGGACGGCGGCGTGGTGAGAGAGGTCCTCAAGCACAAAAGCATAGAGCGGGTATATTTCATAGAGATAGACGAAAAGGTCATTGATGTGTCCAGGAAGTTTTTCCCCGGCATCTCGCGCGGAAATGACGATCCCAGGGTGGAGATAAGGCCCATGGACGGGGCGGAATTCGTGAGGAAAGCCCCCAAGGCGAGCATAGACGCAATAATCGTGGACTCAACCGATATCATAGGCTTTGCCCGGAGCCTTTACACGAAGGATTTCTTTGCATCGGTCAGAAACTGCCTAAAGGAAGACGGTTTTTTTGTCACCCATTCCGAATCCCTCATGTTTCACAGGGAAACGGTCGTAAAGGTCCAGAATATCCTTAAAAATGCCTTTCCGGTAGTGGACCTGTACGCTACCCCGATAGCCACCTACCCCGGCTATTGGTGGACATTCGCGGTTGGCTCCCTCTCCCTGGACCCGCGCAAGACAAGGCGCCCCTTCGAGATAGAGACCAGGTACTATGACGACGAGATACACGCCCAGTCCTTCCTCACCAGGAAATTCTACGACAGGCTGATGTCAGACAGCCTTGATTGGGGCATCAAAGCCAGGATCGAAAAAGATTAGGGGGAAGTGACAGCGTCGAATGGCGCTAGTTTAATCTGTTGCAGCATGAAATTCAGCAGATTTATACACATATTTTAATCCAACTGGGAATTCACTACCAGTGAACTTCTTTGTTGTCATTCCCGCAAGCGCCAGCGCGTCGGGAATCCTTCCGAAAAGGCGGGGTCCGATTCCGGACAAGCCGGAATGACAAACTGCGAATCTTCATGAAAGAATCAAAGGTATTATTTTTTGAATCCGCGGATTTCCCTTTTGCTTCTCTTTGAATACCCGTTATTTTTCCCCTTGACAGCCCGGTCCATAAGTTGCTAAATTAGTTTAGCACTCTCGATGCATGAGTGCTAAAAAGATGGCGGGACAGTTGCCCTGAACGCAAAAGGGAGCAGAGGTAAAATGCTTAACGAGCGCACCGAGAAGGTGCTGTTTGCGATAGTGGAGAGTTTTATAAACACCAATGAACCGGTTGGCTCCAGGTTCATAACGAAGACATATTCGTTCAACCTGTCTCCGGCCACTATAAGAAACATCATGGCGGACCTCGAAGAGTTCGGGTTTCTTGCCCAGCCCCACACGTCGGCAGGCAGGGTCCCTACGGACAGGGGATATCGTTTTTATGTGGACTGCCTTTCCAGGTACCACGAGGCGGAGGACGCCTTTCTGGAGTCTTTCATATCCCGGCTTGAGGCCACAAGGGAAGACCTGAACGGGCTGCTGGAGGGGTCGGCAAGGACTTTGTCGGAGCACTCAAGGTATCTGGGGCTGGCCGCGCCCATGAAATCGGGCAGGACCACGCTGAACCGGATAGAGCTTTTCAGCTACAGGGCGGACTACATAGCCGTCGTGCTGCTTACGGACGAGGGGCCGATAAAGCACAAGATCATAAGGGCCGGGCAGAGGCTTTCGCCTAAAACGCTGAGGCGCATATCCGATTACCTGAACCAGGAGTTCTCCGGTTACACGGTTGATGAGATACGGCTTAAACTTATAAAAGAAATGTCGAGGGAGAAGGCGTTATGTGATATCCTGATAACCAAGGCTGTGGAGATATGCCGCGAGGCGCTCACCTTTCCTCCCGGCGAGATCTATGTGTGCGGTTTCTCCGATTTTATTGGCCTTCCGGATTTTTCCAGCCGCATAAGGGAGATAGCCGGAGCCATAGAGGACAAGCATTTCATGCTTAAACTCCTGGAGCAGGTGGGGGCCGAAGTGGAGGGCCCTTCGGTGCTCATCGGTTCGGAAAACCCCGCCAAGGAGATGAAGGACCTTAGTCTGGTCGTTTCCACCTATAAACAAGGCGGCAAGATAGCTGGAAGCATAGGCGTAATAGGCCCCACGAGAATGGATTATTCAAGGGCCATAGCCATGGTCCAGACCGCCGCCAGATTCATTACGGAGGCGCTTTCACGATGAAAAGGAGCCGGAAAACCAAAATGACGGATGAAAACGATCTGGGCAAGCAGCATGAGGGCGCTGGCGTGGAAGAGGGGTTGATAGAAGAGAGGCCCCCGGAAGAGGTGATCGCCGCGCATGAAAAGGAGCTGGAGGAAGAAAAGGGCAAGTATCTCCGGCTCTATGCTGAATTTGAGAATTACAAGAAGCTGGCCGCCAGGGACAAAGAGGAGATAATCAAGCGCGCCGGAGAGGACATTATCACGGAGCTCCTCCCAACGTTTGACAACCTGGAGACCGCCTTGAAGCATGCCACCGGCGAGCCCACCGGGCTCTCCCAAGGAGTGGAGATGACCTTCAGGGAACTTAAAAGGGTGCTTGAGAAATGGGGGCTGAAACCCATCGATGCCCTCGGAAGGCCCTTTGACCCCCGGTATCATCACGCCATTTCCCAGGCGGAGCGGGATGATGTGGAAGATAACACGGTTGTGGAAGAATTGCGTACCGGCTACATGCACAACAGTAAAGTCCTCAGGGCTTCGCTTGTCGTTGTGTCCACGAAGAAGGAAAAGTAAATTCAGGCTTTAGGAATTTTTTAATGCGTTTTAATTGAAAAATTTCAGAAAAGAAAAATCAAAAAAAAATATGAAGGAGGACTTAATAGAATGGGCAAGGCCATAGGCATAGACCTGGGTACGACAAACTCGGTCGTAGCGGTGGTCATGGGAGGGGAGCCGGTAGTGATTCCCAACCAGGAGGGAAGCAGGACCACCCCTTCCGTGGTCGCGTTTACCGATAAAGGCGAGAGGCTGGTTGGGCAGATAGCCAAAAGGCAGGCGATAACGAACCCGGAGAACACCATATTTTCCATAAAGAGGCTGATGGGCAGAAAGTTCGGTTCGCCAGAGGCAAAGCATGCGATGGAGCGGCTGCCATACAAGATCGAGGAGGCGTCAAACGGAGACGCTCACGTGGTGGCCAGGGGGAAAAAGTATTCCCCGCCGGAGATATCCGCCATGATACTCCAGAAGCTGAAGCAAGCCGCCGAGGACTATCTGGGCGAGCCGGTGACGGATGCGGTGATCACGGTGCCGGCGTATTTTGACGACAGCCAGAGGCAGGCCACCAAGGATGCGGGCAGGATAGCGGGCTTGAACGTGCTGAGGATAATAAACGAGCCCACGGCCGCGGCCCTGGCCTACGGCCTGGACAAGAAAAAAGAAGAAAAGATAGCCGTGTACGACCTGGGCGGCGGCACATTCGATATCTCCATACTGGAGATAGGCGAGGGTGTGATCGAGGTCAAATCCACCAATGGGGACACATACCTTGGCGGAGACGATTTTGACATGAGGATAATGGACTGGATGGTCGAGGAGTTCAAAAAGGAAAGCGGGATAGACCTGAAGAAAGACCGGATGGCGCTCCAGAGGCTCAAGGAGGCCGCTGAAAGGGCCAAGATAGAGCTTTCGACCGCGATGGAGACGGAGATAAACCTCCCCTTCATCACCGCGGACGCCACCGGACCCAAGCACATGCTGATGAAGCTCTCCAGGGCCAAATTCGAGCAGCTTGCAGCCGATCTTATCGAAAGGACCATCGTGCCCTGCAAGCAGGCGCTCAAGGATTCCGGGCTTTCGGCCAGCCAGATGGATGAGGTCATCCTGGTGGGCGGGCAGATAAGGACGCCCAAGGTCCAGCAAACGGTCCAGGGTTTCTTCGGCAAGGAGCCCAACAAAACCGTGAACCCCGATGAGGTCGTCGCGGTCGGAGCCGCCATACAGGGAGCTGTCCTCAAAGGCGAGGTCAAAGAGGTGCTCCTGCTGGATGTAACCCCTCTTTCGCTGGGCATCGAGACGCTGGGCGGGATATTCACCAAGATGATAGAGCGCAACACTACGATACCGACCAAGAAGAGCCAGATATTCTCCACTGCCTCCGACAGCCAGCCCGCGGTCACTATCAAGGTGGCCCAGGGTGAAAGGGAGATGGCTTCGGACAACAAGCTGCTGGGCGTGTTTGAGCTTGTGGGCATACCGCCTGCTCCAAGGGGCGTGCCGCAGATAGAGGTTGCCTTTGACATAGACGCCAACGGCATCCTGCACGTCGCCGCCAAGGACCTTGGCACCGGCAAGGAGCAGTCGATAAGGATAACCGCCTCCAGCGGGCTTTCCGAGGATGAGATAAAGAAAATGACCCGCGACGCCGAGTCCCACGCGGGAGAGGACAAAAAGAGGCGCGCGCTTGCGGAGGCCAAGAACGAAGCGGACACCCTCGTTTACTCTGTTGAAAAGAGCGTAAAGGAGCTTGGCGACAAGCTGGAGGCCTCAGAGAAGGCCGACATAGAGGCGGCCCTCGAAGAGTGCAAAAAAGAAAAGGAAACCGCCACGGACCCCGACACCCTGCGCAAGGCGATAGACAGGCTCACACAGGCGTCCCACAAGATTGCTGAGCATGTTTACAAGCACGCGGCAAGCCATGCGGAGGCCGGAGCAGGGGCTGGCGCAGGACAGCCTGGTGCGGGCCCTGCGGATGGCCACGAAGCCCAGGGCGAGGAGAAGGTGGTAGAGGCGGAGTTCGAGGAAGAGGACAAGAAGTAAAATGAAGTAGACCGGGCGCAGCAAGTAGCGCCCCTACAAACCATAACCGGCCCGTAACTCTTGTAAATAAGGCAGGCGCTGTCCTGCCTTATTTTTTATTTTTTTTAAGGCATGGGGGCACGAGCGGTAAAACCAAGATGTTAAAATAAGTTGAAATGGTAAAATAGAAAAAAGAAGGCCCGCGCTTGGCTGAATCGGCTTGGTTTTATTAAAAAAGGTATATAGAAACTTGAAATTACTTGAAGGCAAATAAAATAATATAAAGATGAAAGATTATTACGAAACGCTGGGCGTTGCACGGAACGCCTCCCAGGAAGAGATAAAAAAGGCGTTCAGGCAGCTGGCCCTCAAATATCACCCGGACAGGAACAACGGACACAAGGAGTTCGAGGAAAAGTTCAAGGAGATAAACGAGGCGTACAGTTGCATTGGCGACCCGGCTAAGAGAAGCGACTACGACATCACCGGCCAATGCGGCACCGGCGGGCCCAATTTCGGAGGGTTCGGAGCAGGCGGTTTCGGGGCGACTGGTTTTGGTGACATCTTCGAAGACATCTTCGGAGAGTTTTTCGGAGCGGCTTTCGGAGGAGGCGGCGGGGGCAGACGCGGCCCTAGGCCCGAAAGAGGCCAGGACCTCAGATACGATGTCGACATAGACCTGGAGGAGGCCGCCTCGGGAAGAAAGGTATCCGTAAAGGTGCCACGGAGCGTCAACTGCGGCGAGTGCCGCGGAACGGGCTCCGCCACCGGCCAGACGGCAACGTGCCCGGAGTGCCACGGGGCCGGTCACATAAGATACCAGCAGGGTTTCTTTTCGGTCAGCCGCGCCTGCGGAAGATGCCGCGGCGCTGGCAGGATAGTCCAGAAACCCTGTGAAAAATGCCGTGGCACGGGACGCGTGAGAGTGGAAAGGGAGCTTACCATAACCATCCCCGCGGGGGTTGAGAACAGCATGAGGTTCAGGGTCTCAGGCGAAGGGGAGACGGGCGCGAACGGCGGCCCTCCCGGAGATCTTTATGTGGTCGTTAACATCAGGGAGCACCCCCAGTTTACCCGGGACGGCGACGATATAGTGTGCGAGCAGTCCGTGTCCTTTGCCCAGGCGGCGCTTGGGGTGGATCTGGAGATAAATACCCTCTGGGGACCTGAGAAGCTCCATTTCCCGGCAGGCACGCAGCCGGGACAGGTATTCAGGCTGAAAGGCAAGGGTATGCCCCATCTGGGCAAAAAATCAAAAGGCGACCACGTTGTGGTTGCAAAGGTGCTTATCCCCCAGAAACTTGACGAAAAACAAAGGGAACTCCTCGAAGAGCTTGCCAGGCACGCCGGTGAGCCCTTTGCCCCCAAAGGGAGCTTGAAAGATAAACTCCGGGGGATATTCGCGGCCGGCAGTTAATTTTTAGAAATGCGCCTTTACTGTCCTGATCTCCCCGATTCAGGGACTGTTGAACTCCATGCGGAGGAATTTAATTACGCAAAAAACGTTCTTCGGGCCAGGCACGGGAATGAGATTTTACTTTTCGATGCCAAGGGCAAAGAGGCGGTAGGTGTGATCACGCGGCTTGACCGGGGCCGCCTTTGCATCCAGATCAACGAGGTATCCAGAAACAATAAAACGCAAAAGGAATCGGCGCTCGGCATCCGGCTTCTGCAAGGCATACCGAAGGGGCCAAAGATGGACTTTATCGTCCAGAAGGCAACTGAGCTGGGGGTGTCTGAGATCCAGCCGCTGGTGACTGGGCGAACCCAGGTGGACATCCGGCTGAAGGAGACCAGGAAGCCGGAGAGGTGGCAAAAAATAGCGGTTGAGGCCGCTAGACAGTGCGGCAGACCGGTGGCCCCGGTTATAAAAGAGCCGGTGTCCTTCGTTGATTTTTTCAATCTCGATGAGGGCATGAATAGAGGGGCTGGCATAATCTTCTGGGAAAAGGGCGGCCCCGGACTTAAAGAGCTTGCCGAATTTTTTTTGAATTTTTTGAGCGGGGCTGGCGGTACGCTTGAAGGGGCGGAGGTCAAACACAAAAACAGAAAAATCTCGCTGGCGGTGGGCCCTGAAGGCGGTTTTTTGGAAGAAGAGGCCGCCCTGGCGGTGGAAAAAGGCTTTTACCTGGCAGGCCTTGGGCCGCGCATACTCAGGGCCGAGACCGCGGCCATAATGGCGGTGGGTCTGGCGCAGTTCCTGTTCGGGGACATGGGGTAAAAAAGCCCTTAAAAACTTTACTCTTTCACTAAACCCGGGACACTATAAAAATCACATCCGCTTGACAGAAAGCAGCCTGAATTGTTTAACTTAACGCTGTTAATATTAAATATAAGCGTTAAGATATTTTTAAAAATAAAAAAATGGGAATAAAAGAGAAGAGGGCGAGGTACAAAGAGGAGTTCCGCCGGGAGATACTTGATGCGGCCAGGGAGCTTTTTATAACCGAAGGGTATGAAAAGTTCTCCATGCGCAGACTCGCGGAAAAAATAGATTATTCGCCTACCACTATCTACCTTTATTTCAGAGGCAGGGACGACCTGCTTTTTGCCATCTGCGAGGAGTTTTTCGGAAATTTTTCCGCGCAGCTGGACCGCATCAGAACGGTTTTCCCCCAGGATCCTGTGGAGACCCTTCGCCATGCCCTCCTTCATTTAATGAATTTCGGGCTTGAAAACCCTAATCAGTACAAGTTGATCTTTTTCACGAAGAGTGTTTACGGGACCAGGGAAGAGCTGGTCAAAAAAGAATCCATGGCCAGGAACACCTATTTCGCCTTAAAGGAGATGGTGCAGGACTGCATTGACGCAGGGGAACTGAAGGACATGGATGTGGAGGTAATGGTGGATACCCTGGCCATAGCATCCCACGGACTGATAGCCAAGACCATATACGGCGCAACCGTCCCCAAAGATAGAAGCGGCACTGTAGCGCTTACCCTGGCCGATGTTTTGCTGCAGGGATACCGGAAGTAAAAAAGTAAAAATAGTATTTTCCAAAAAACAAAAAAACAAAAAGATGAATAACGAAAGTCTGGAAGCTGGCAGCGTAAATAAGTGGCTTGTCGCCCTGACGGTCATAACCGGGACGATAATGAGCGCCCTGGACACAAGCATTGTGAACGTTGCGCTGCCATACATGAGGGGCAACCTTGGGGTCAGCGTGGAGGAGATAACCTGGGTCGCCACCGGCTACATGCTTTCAAGCGTGATAATCATGCCTATAGTGGGCATGCTTTCCTCACGCTACGGACGGAAAAGGCTTTACATGGCCAACATATTTCTTTTTACCGCAAGCTCCTTCATGTGCGGCATTTCATGGAACCTGTCCTCTCTTGTCTTCTTCAGGATAATGCAGGGCATCGGCGGAGGAGCGATAATACCCGTATCCCAGGCCATACTGAGGGAGAGTTTCCCGCCGGAGGAGCAGGGGTTGGCCATGGGTATATACGGGTTCGGCGTGGTGCTTGGACCGGCCTTCGGCCCCACAATCGGAGGCTGGTTAACGGACAATTATTCCTGGCCATGGATATTCTTCATCAATATACCCATCGGCATCATAAACATGTTACTGGTGGCCCGGTTCCTGCACGACCCCCCGTATCTGAAGAGGGAGAAGGGCAAGATAGATTTCACGGGGCTCTGGCTGCTGGTGATCGGGCTTGGAGCCCTTCAGCTCATGCTTGAAAAGGGGGAGCAGAAGGACTGGTTCCAATCAGGCTTGATAGTCTGGCTTGCCGTGGCCGCTTTTGCCGGTCTCTTGCTCTTCATCTGGAGGGAGCTCGCGGCGGAAAGGCCAGCGGTGGACCTGCGGCTGCTTAAAAACCTGCCTTTTGCCTCAGGCACGATGATAGGGGGAGTTCTGGGCATGGGGCTATACGGCAGCCTGTTTATCCTGCCGCTTTTTCTACAGCAGCTGCTTGGTTACCCGGCCTTCGATTCGGGGCTTGTGCTCATGCCCAGGAGCCTGGCCATGGCTGTGATGATGCCCGTCGCGGGGAGGCTTTATAACAGGCTTGGCCCCAAGGTGCTGATAAGCCTGGGGCTCATAATGACCGCTTTTTCATTCTGGCAGCTTTCAACCATGTCGCTTGATGTGGGGTTCTGGGACCTCTTCATACCCCAATCTCTGCAGGGCGCGGGCTTCGGCATGGTCTTTGTGGCCCTGACCACGGCGGCTCTGGCCACCATAAAAAAGAGCGAGATGACCGCCGCAAGCGGGCTTTATAATGTCGTGCGGCAGGTTTTCGGCAGCGTCGGCATCGCCGCCACCGCCACGGAGCTTACGCGGGGAGAGCAGATATTCAGGGCCAATCTCGTGGGAGACATCACACCTTACAGCGCAAACACCTCCAATTTCGTGCATGCGATGACGGGCGCAATGGCGCGGCAGGGTGGAGGCCCGGCAATCGCAAGATATAAGGCGCTCAATATAGTGAACGGGCAGCTCCAGAGGCAGGCATCGATGCTTTCCTATAACCACGTCTTCTGGCTTGTAATGGTCCTTTTCGTCTTCTCCATCCCCCTTGTGCTCCTTTTAAGGGGAGGACAGGCGCCTGGGGAAAGAGAAATAATAGTTGATTAATCTCTCATTTGCCTGAAAATATCCTTGAGGGGGAAGAGATGGGAAAAGAAAAAGAAAAGGAAAAAATCCTGATAACCATAGCAAGGCAGTTTGGAAGCGGCGGCTCCTTTATAGGGAAGTCGTTGGCCGGGAGACTGGGTTTCAGGTACTTTGACAGGGAGATACTGAGGCAGGCGGCCGGCATCATAGGGGCTGAGGAGAGCACACTTTCAGAGCGGGATGAAAAGCTCTCCGGTTTTCTCGAAGACGTCATAAGGCCCTTTATAGTGGGTTCGCCTGAGACCGCTTACATGCCGCCCCCCTTACACGCCGTCTACGACCGCGACCTTTTTGAGGCCGAGTCAAAGATAATCCGGAAGATAGGCGCGGAATATGACTGCGTGATCATGGGCCGCGCGGCCCGCCAGGTGCTTGCAGGCCGGCCCGGTCTTGTGAACGTTTTCATTCATGCTCCGGTGGATTTCAGGGTTGCAAGGATAATGGATTTATACAAGATGAGCGATGCCGCCGAGGCTGAAAAGCTTGTGGAAAAATCAGACCGGCACAGGGCCAGGTTCACCGAAGCCATGACTGGCGAGGACTGGACGGATCTGAGGAACTACCACCTGTCCATCGATACGGAAAGGGCGGGCCTTAATGCGGCGCAGGAAATGATATTACTGCTGGTGGAACAGGTAAAGAGGAGAGAAAACCCGGGGAGAAGTTGAATAGTAATGAAATCACGGAAAGAAGAGCTTGAAAAATCCCATACGGGCCCTTTCTTACTTTGCACCCAGTTGGGCCGTCTCCATCGAAGATTTTTTTAAAGCATCCGCCGGCCGCGCCTTTCGCGCCGTTATGACGGACGCGATACGTCCCGGCTTTGCCTTGGCAATACACGTGAGCGCTCCGTTTGCCCCTATCGTGTACTCGGATACCGTGTTGGCGGCTAACCCGTTTGCCACGTACACGTGCTTGCCCGAGGGGCTGACTGTGAGCGAATAGGGACTCCACCCTGTTGCCACCATTGCGGGGGTCATGGCCATGAGCGCTCCGTCTGCGCCTATCGTATACTGCGATACGCTGCCGCCTTCAGCCGCAACATAAACATACTTGCCAGAAGGGTCTACTGTGACGGATTCGGGCCAATTTCCTGTTGCTACCGTTGCGGGGGCCATGGCCATGAGCGCTCCGTTTGCGCCTATCGTATACTGCGATATTCTGCCGTCTTCATCCGCCACGTAAGCATATTTGCCCGAAGGGTGGACTGTGACGGACCGGGGACCTTTTCCTGTTGCTACCGTTGCGGGGGTCATGGCCACGAGCGCTCCGTTTGCGCCTATCGTGTACTGAGATACGGTGTTATCGCCGTCATTCGC
>JAKBYX010000012.1 GCA_021840255.1 Nitrospirota bacterium
CGGGAGACTTTCCCTGGAGCAGGCTCAGGCAGGCGCAGAAGCTCCTGAGGCTAACGGAGAAATACGGTGTGCAGAGGATAGAGCAGGCATGCGCTCGCGCCCTGTCCTTCAGCCTTGTCGACGTATACAGATTGGAGCGGATAATCAAACAGGCCCTCTGCAAAGAGGCGGAAAAAGGAGGTGAAAAAAGAGGCGTTGTAGTGCCGGCGCGGTTCGGGCGGCCGGCAGAGTATTTCAAACAAAAGGAGGAACAGAAACAATGGGAATAACAAGCGAACTGAAGCAGACGTTGAAACGCCTGAGGCTATCAGGGCTATTGGCCACCCTGGAGGACAGGGTCGCCTATGCCAAGGGAACAAAGCTTGCGTACACCGAGTTCCTTGAGCTCATCTTGAATGATGAGATCCAAAGGAGAGAGAACGCCACAGTGGACAGAAGACTCAAAACCGCCAGGATCGATCTCGACCAAACCTTCGAGAGGTTCGATTGGGACGCCGCAATCACTGTAGACAGGGAAAAGCTCAGGGAGATATTCAGCCTTGAGTTTATCGCCAATAATGAGAACGTACTCATCTGCGGCCCTGTGGGCGTGGGAAAGACTTTCATCGCCAATGCCCTTGCCCACAGCGCCTGCAGGCGCGGCCACAAGGTACTCATGCTCAGGGCAAGCGCAATGTTCAAAAAGCTCCTTCAGAGCAAGGCCGATAACTCATACGGAAAAGAACTGATCAAGTTCATCAGCCCGGAACTGCTGGTCATAGACGACTTCGGCCTGCAGAGGCTCACCGATGAACAGGCAAGTGACTTCTATGAGATCATTATCGAGCGATACGGAAGGGCAGCCACGGTGATTACCAGCAACCGCGACGTACAAGAATGGATGGCGCTTTTTGACGATCCTATCATTGCCAACTCAGCCCTTGACCGCCTCGCCCACAATGCCCACCAACTGGTCATAGAGGGCGAAAGCTACCGCAAGAGAAAAGAGCCCCGCCGGAGGAAAAAAGCATAGGGTTTGATTAACCACCGTCGGCTATGGTAAAAAATCCAGGATAGGATGCTGCACCTGGGTCAATGGGGGTGAAAACCAAGTGGGTCAATGGTGCTGAAAAATGACACTTGATTTTAGCATTCTTATGCTTTTTATCGAAAGCGCTGTGGCAAAAGGTACCGCCTAACCACAATTGCAGTGGGTTGGTCTAGATTGCGAGAAGATATATTCATTCAGAAACCCACGCAGGCTTCTGACTCCGGAACTATCATATAACGCCCCGTAACCCGCGCCGGAACTCGGCCCTTAAGAAGTTGCGGTTACTGGACGAAGCCTGTTGCGTGTCCCTCCCAGGAAATGCAATTATAGAGACAGATATGCAGGTGCTATGAGGGAGTGGAAATAACACCTGCCAAGGTTAGCAAGGCAAAAAATCGAGGGATACGCCCATAAATGTCATGATATCAGTCACCACCGGCATTGCCATAAACGAAGACGAGCTTGAGCTGCACTTTATTCGTGCATCAGGTCCCGGTGGTCAAAACGTCAATAAGGTCTCTTCTGCTGTGCAGCTCCGCTTTGATGTAGCGCATTCACGATCGCTCCCGGCAGAGGTGCTGCAGCGCTTAATGATAGTGGCAGCAAGTCGAATAACCAAAGATGGCGTGCTGGTAATTGAGGCCAGTCAATTCCGCACGCAGGAGCGTAACAGGGAGGCTGCGGTTAATCGTCTGGTAGAACTTCTTAAAAAAGCTTGTCAACGGCCAAAACCCCGAAGGAAAACCGCGCCAACCAAGGCGTCACAGGAACGCAGGCTTGAGGGAAAACGCAGGCGCAGTGCGGCTATACGCTTGCGCATTCCTCCTGACAGTGAATAAACTTACCCTTGCAGTTGCATGATTCAGGTTCCCGCAAACCATGCAGGCTCACCAGACGCCCAGTCTCCGCTTCTTCAAAATCCTCCGCTGCGAACCGTCCCCATTCATTGACAAACTTGGCGACCAGGCAGTTATATTGTTTTCGGTGTTGCCAGGAAATATTTCACATAAACTGTTTAGTGGACTATGTCATGGCGCTCGGATTATTATGAGGCCGGCAATAGGCTTCTCAAAGCTGAAGCCCGAAAGGAGTTTTTTAATTTGAATGGAAAGCGAATATCCGAAGGTCAAGGGACCGGATTACAAAATATGCCGGCTTTTTCGTTGAACAATTGAACAGTCGGGCCAAAAAAACTATTTAAAATCGGGAAGTTTGAATTTTAAGCTTGAACAGAAAAACACAAAAAACAAAAGTTGTGGGAAAATAAAAAACCTTGAAAAAGAAAAAAAGACTGGACATGCTTGTTCTGGAGCGCGGGCTTGCGGAGACCAGGCAAAAGGCGGCCGCGCTTATTCTAAGCGGCATGGTCTATGTTGACGGCGTTCCCGCCACCAAGGCCGGGGAGGCGGTCGATGAGGCGGCGTCGATAGAGGTCCGCGGCGGCCTGCAATATGCAAGCAGGGGAGCGCTTAAGCTGGAGGGCGCGGTAAAAGCCTTTGACGTGAGCTTCCAGGGGAAGACCGTTATGGATGTGGGGGTCTCAACCGGGGGCTTTACGGACTACATGCTGCGGATGGGCGCAAGCAGGGTTTACGCGGTGGATGTGGGCTACGGGCAGCTCTATTACAAGCTGCGGGAAGACAACAGGGTTTTACTTTTTGAAAAAACCAATATAAGACACATGGACAGGAGCGCCATCCCGGAGGAGATAGACCTTGCAACGATAGATGTGTCTTTCATCTCGCTTAAGCTGGTGCTGCCCAGGGTGGTGGAGTTTTTAAAAAAGGGCGGCGAGATACTTGCGCTTGTAAAACCGCAGTTCGAGGTTGGCAAGGGTGAGGTGGAGAAAGGCGGGGTGGTGAGGGATGAGGCCAAAAGAAAAGCGGCCGTGCGATCCGTGATAACGGCTGCCGGGGCACTGGGGCTTTCCGTCATGGGACAGTATGAATGCGCTGTCCGCGGGCAGAAAAAAGGGAACATAGAATATTTTGTATATATGCGGAAGGTCTCATAAGAATGGCTGAACAGGAAAATCCGGCATTTGACATCGAAAGGCTTTCGTCCGACGCCATGGAGGTGCTCCTTGACGAAGCCGAAGACGGGGAAATGTTCGAGGAGGCATTGCGCCTGAACGGAGACAACCCGGGGATATTAAAGCTCCTTTGCATCCACCCTGCCACTCCCCCCGCTGTAAGGGCCGAGGCCGCGCGGGCCCTTGGCATGTCCCCGGAAAAGGCCGCGCATTTGCCTGGAACAAAAAAATCTGATCAGGCGGAAGATGCCAAGCGGGAAAGCCTGGCCAAAAAGATCCGGGGCCTCAGCGCCGGTGAGAAGTTGCGGATATCGATGAAGGCGGGCAGGGAGGCTCGCACCGTGCTGCTTAAAGACTCAAACAAACAGGTGGTCCTGGGAGTCATCGCGAACCCGAAAATTACTATCTCCGAAGTGGAACTGGTGGCCCGTACGCGGTCCATGCCCGAGGAGGTCCTCAGGGAGATAGCAAAGAACAAGGAATGGGTAAAAAACTATTCGGTCATCTATGGTCTGGCGTCAAACGCGAAGACCCCTCCGGCTGTTACAGTGGGTTTTCTCCCGTGGATAAAATCAAAGGATCTGCACCTTCTCCTCAAAAATAAGGACGTGCCGGATGCGGTGCGCACCGCGGCAAGACGGTTTGCTGAAATGAGGGCGAAAAAACAACAGTCCTGATTGTGAAAACCCCTGAATTCTAAATATAATTGACTTTCAAGGGGTCGTCTGATATGTTATGGCTAAGCCAGAAACGGCCACTTTCGTAAAAAAATGAAAATAAAAAAACGCAGCACTCTTACAGACAATTCTGTACTTTTGCACTCCGGGTTCAAGGGGGAGCTGAAACCATTTCCCAAGGCGCCGGACCTGGCCATGGAAGTGGAAAGCGCAATAAAAAAGACGCAGTCTTTTTTCCTCGCGGACCAGCACGAAGACGGGTACTGGTGGTATGAGCTGGAAGCGAATGCCACCATCACCGCCGAATATCTAATGCTGCTGCATTTTTTAGGTTTAGAGGACCGCCGCAGGGACAAAATGATAGCCTCTTACCTCCTGGACAAGCAGAGGACGGACGGCACGTGGCCTATACATTGGGGCGGTCCGGGAGACCTCAACTGCACCATAGAAGCATATTTCGCCCTGAAGCTTGCCGGGTTGGGCGCCGATGCGCCGCCTCTCCGGAGGGCGAGGGAATTCATCCTGGCGCATGGAGGGGCAGCGGCTTCGAGGGTTTTTACCAGGATATTTCTGGCGCTGTTCGGACAGGTGGGCTGGCGGGACCTGCCTTCGATGCCTGTGGAGATAATGCTTTTGCCCCCCAGGTTCCCCTTCAGCGTTTACAGCTTTTCAAGCTGGGCCCGCTCCACATTTGTGCCGCTTTCAATAATCCTGGAGATGAGGCCGGTGGTGGAACCGCCGGAGAGCGCCCGCATAGATGAGCTTTTCCTCAGGGGCGGCAAGGGCTACAGCCCCGGAAGGGATCGCCTGCTTCACACAGCGATCAAAAAGTTCTTCTGCATGGTCGACAGGACCATGAAAGGCCTGGAGAGGTTCCCGCTCAGACCACTTAAATCAAGGGGGTTACGGGCTGCCGAAAAGTGGGTGCTCGAACACCAGGAGGAAACAGGAGACTGGGGCGGCATACAGCCTGCCATGGTGAATTCCATCCTGGCGCTTTCCGCCCTTGGGCACGGCGTGGAAAGCCCGCCTTTGCGGAAGGGGCTGGAGGCATTGAGCCGCTTTGCAATAGAGCAGGATGACGGGCTGGTGCTCCAGTCCTGCATCTCCCCGGTGTGGGACACCGCTCTTACGTCGATAGCGCTTGCCACATCAGGGGTCCCCAGGGAGCATCCGGCCCTGGTAAAGGGCTGCCAATGGCTGGAATCAAAGCAGATAGACAGGAAAGGCGACTGGAGCATAAAAAAGCCGGACCTTGAACCGGGCGGCTGGGCGTTCGAGTTTGAGAACAGCTGGTATCCCGACGTTGATGATACGGCGGTGGTCCTTATGTTCCTTGGCAACTATGCGCACAAGGAACATACAAAAAAGAAGATAGAAAAGGGCGTAGGATGGGTGCTCGGCATGCAGGGCAGCGACGGCGGCTGGGGGGCCTTCGATGCCGATAATGATCTTGAGGTCCTGAACCAGATACCTTTTGGCGACCTGGAGGCCATGACAGACCCTTCCACCGCGGACGTTACGGGGAGGGTTCTGGAGATGCTTGGCATCAACGGGTTCAGCATCTCGGACCAAAGGGTGCAGCGGGCCATTGAGTTCATCCGCAAGACCCAGGAAGAGGACGGCTCGTTCTGGGGCAGGTGGGGCGTCAATTATATTTACGGCACATGGTCTGTCATCATGGGCCTTGCCTCCATCGGGGAAGACCTTTCAAAACCGTACGTGCGCAAGGCCGTCAGATGGCTGAAAAATTTCCAGAACCTGGATGGCGGATGGGGAGAGCGCTGCGAGTCCTACGGGGATTGCAGGCTGAAAGGGCACGGCGCAAGCACACCCTCCCAAACGGCATGGGCCATACTGGCCCTGGTGGCGGCCGGCGAGGCCGGGTCCGTGGAAGCCGAAAGGGGCGTACGCTATCTTCTTGAAACGCAGAACGCGGACGGCACCTGGGACGAAGAAGAGTTCACGGGCACGGGTTTCCCCAAATATTTCATGATACGTTATCATAATTACAGGAACTGCTTTCCGCTCATGGCCCTTGGCAGGTTTTTTGAGGCTAAAAAGAACAGGGCAAAAAAGGTATAGACCGGGGGCCCGTTTTTCTCTTCGTATGAAAGCGATGGTAATCTTTATTTTGATGAAAGTTTTGGCAATCTCAATATGAAGGCATCGGTAACAGTTTTATTTTTATTATGAAAGTATCAATAATTTTATTATGAAAGTATTGGTAACCGGGGCCACCGGTTTTGTAGGGTTCCATGTGGCCGTGAAACTTGCAGGCAGGGGCGATGATGTCCGCGCGCTTGTCCGGGATGAAAAAGCCGCCCCAGAGCTTTCCAGGCTTGGGGTCGAGATGATAAAAGGCGATGTAAGGGATTTTGGTTCCGTTTCAGGGGCCGCGAGGGGCTGCGAGGAAATCTATCATCTTGCGGCTGACTACAGGCTGTGGGTGCCGGATCCCGCCCAAATGTATGGGACGAACGTGGCCGGCACGGTCAACGTGATGCGCGCTGCCATGGAGTCCGGGGCCGGAAGGATAGTCTATACCAGCACCGTGGGAGCGCTTGCCCCATCCAAAAAAAACGGGCCGCCCTCAACAGAAGACACCCCCGTAAGCCTCACGGACATGACCGGCCATTATAAGAGGTCCAAGTTCCTGGCTGAGCGGGAAGTGGAAAAGTTTTTTGCTCAAAAAGGTCTGCCTGTAGTGATCGTAAACCCGTCCACTCCCATAGGCGCCATGGACAGGAAACCTACCCCGACCGGGGCGATGATCGTTAGCTTCCTTAACGGGAAGGTGCCGGCATATCTGGACACCGGGCTTAATTTCGTGAACGTTGAGGACGTGGCGGAGGGGCATCTGCTGGCCGCGCGCTACGGTAAGCCCGGCGGAAAATACATCCTGGGCGGACATAACATGACGCTTAAGGATTTTTACCTGGAGCTCTCCGCGGTTTCGGGTATAAAGGCCCCCTCCGTAAAACTTCCTTACCTGCCCGTGCTTGCCGCCGCATACGTGAGCGAAGGTTTTTCACGGTTTTTCCTTTTTGGGAAAAAGCCCCCCGCCATACCCCTTACGGGGGTGAAGATGGCCGGGAAATACATGTTTTATGATTCCGCCAAGGCGCAAAGAGAGCTCGGGATGCCGGTTACGCCGGTAAGAGAGGCGGTCCGGCAGGCTGCGGAATGGTTTGCCGCGAATGGCTACGTGAGCTCAGGAAAGACAAGAAAGATAGGAGCAGCAATTTGCATATGAAAGACAGAAAGCTCGGAGACGAATGGTCCGGGTGGGACGGCGAACTGGACCAGCGGGATGTAAAAGTGGACGAGGCCCCGCGGACTTTCATCGTGTTGGCCGTAGTGATGATAATACTGTTTGTGGTCCTGTCCTTTATAGGGCTGTATATGATCCAGCCCAGGCTTGCACAGTTCAACCCGTCTGCACCGGGATTCGTGGAGACCCTGCTGATAGCTGCCGCTATTGCCTTTACCCTGGCCGGCAGCGTCTGGTGTTTTGCGCTTGCGAGGTGGAGAAAGCCGATCTTCCCCAGTAAATGGGTGGAGAAGTACGTGCTTTTCCTCCTGCCTAAAACCGTGTGGCTGGGCTCCAAGCTGGGCATCAGCAGGGACAGGGTGGGCAATTCGTTCATCAAGGCCCATAACAGCCTGATAAGGTCATATGCCGGGAAGTTCAGCCCCGAAAGGCCGCTTATACTTCTGCCCCGCTGCCTGAAGGCGGAAGTGAGGAAGGAGATACTCTCCATCGCGGGCGAAGGCCTGTTCAAGGTCGTCACCGCAGTGGGGGGGGAGGAGGCAAGGAGGGCAATAGAGGAATACAGGCCCACCTTCATTCTTGCCGTGGCCTGTGAGAGGGACCTTATGAGCGGCATGAAGGACGTGGCGGAGAAGGTGCCCGTGCTGGCTATCCCGAACGTGCGGCCGGAAGGGCCCTGCAAGAATACCAGCGTGCAGATGGACGAGTTCAGGGAAGCTGTAATATTCATCAAGGAGGAGCTGAGGAAGATCTCAGAAAACAGCGGCCATTAAAATCGTGGAAAATAAAAAAAACAAAACAAAAAATAAAACGCGTTTTCAACCAGGGCTTTACAAGACCCTTACATGGCATTTCATAAAAAACACCCTTACGGGGAAAAAGCGGTTCCCTCTTGTGCTGATGCTTGAGCCGACCCACCGCTGCAACTTGGCTTGCATGGGATGCGACAGGATAAGAACGGCGGCGGAGGGCGACCTGCCTGTGTCCGCATGCCTGGAGGCCGCAAGGGAATGCGGGGCCCCGGTGGTCGCGATAACCGGCGGCGAGCCCATGATCTATAAGTACTTGCAGCCGCTTGTTAAAGGCCTGCTCAGTGAAGGCAAGTACATATACCTCTGCACAAACGGGGTGCTCGCGCAGGAATTCATAGAAAGTTTCACCCCACACCCCGCGCTTACCCTCAATTTCCATCTGGACGGACTGGACACCACGCATGACAAGATCACAGGTCTGCCCGGTTCCTTCAACAAGGCGGTGGAGTCCATACGGAAGGCAAAGGCAAAGGGGTTCAGGGTGAGCACGAATACCACCGTTTATAAGGCGTCCGACCCCGGAGAGCTTGAGGGTCTTTTTGATCTCCTTTATTCTTCCAGTGTGGACGGGATGCTCATTTCCCCGGCCTTCGCCTATCAGAGTGTTGAGGACAACATATTTTTCAACCGTGGGGAGATAAACGAGAAATTCACCCGGATGTCGGGTTTCCTTAAAAAGTACCCGCTCATAAACACCCCCACATACATGGATTTCCTGTGCGGCAGGAGGCAGATGCGCTGCACCCCATGGGGCAATCCCACTTATAATCCGCTTGGGTGGAAGTCGCCGTGCTACCTGGTTACGGACAGTTATTTCCCCTCCTATGCCCGCATGATGAAGGAGACCAATTGGAGCCTCTATGAGGATGGGAAAGACCCCCGCTGCGCAAACTGCATGGTGCACGGGGGGTACGAGACCACGGTCATGAGGATGGCCTTCACCAACCCGCTTGAAGGGCTGAGGCTGGCCTTCTGGAATTTCGGCTCCAACAACAAAAAACGCTGAGAGCGCGTTTTGCCCGTGGGCCACTTCATTCACCTGCTTTTAGGCACCATCGCCTTAAGGCCCTATGTTTTCCTTTTCTTCCTGGCTTATCTTTTCGGCTGTTCGGCGCAGTTCGGTTATAAAAGGGCCCTGCTTTTTTCGGTCGCGGGGTATCTGATAGCGTGGGGCTCCGAGGTTTCCTCCATACACAACGGGTTTCCCTACGGTGCCTATTACTATATACAAAATACAGCCGGACGGGAGCTTTGGGTAAAAGGGGTTCCTCTCATGGATTCGGCAAGCTACGTCTTTCTGGCTTATGCCAGTTATTCGACCGCCCTCCTTGCGGTCTCGCCCCTTTTGCGCCGGCCGTCCAGCCGCCGTTTTTTTAAGTTTCCCTTTTTTGGGGATACATTTTTATTGGATACATGGGAAACAAGGGCGCTGGTTTCAACAAGGGTCCTTGCCGCGCTTCTTTTTGTCTGCCTGGATATCGTGATAGACCCGGTGGCGCTCCGCGGCGACAGGTGGTTTCTGGGTAAGATATACGGCTACAGAAGCGAGGGGGACTATTTTGGCATTCCGCTTTCGAATTTCATTGGATGGGCCATAGTGGGCTACCTGATGGTCTGGGCCTTTCAGTGGATAGACCGCCTGCTTGTGCGGTCTTTTCCTTTTGCTTTTGGCCGTGATCATTACGGGCGGGGGCTCCCGTGGAGGTTTGCTGTGGGCCCTGCGTTGTATGCCTCCGTGGTCCTTTTCAATATGTCAGTTACGTTTTACATAGGGGAAAGCAATATCGGCCTGGCGGACGCATTCATCATGCTCCCGCTTGCCGTGCTTTTTTTACTGATAACAAGGCTGCAGATCAGAAACTCGGATGAAACAGCCATCACACGGCACCTGGAGGATTTCCCGGATTCTTTCTCGCTCAAGGAAGGTGGGGGGAAAAAACTTCTCACAAAGACATTAAAAATTCCTTAAGGGCTGAGGCCAGGGCCCTTGCCGCTTTATCCGAACTTCTCCCGAATTTTATGGCCCTGGGGATGAGGTGCGGATTGGAAGCAAAGCGCCCTGCCGCCAGGCGGATGCTTATTTGTCCTTTAGTGTCTGCGATATCCATCGGGGAAATCCCTATCTCCTCATCGGCCCTGTCCGTTATCGAGCGCAAAGCTAAAAACTCCGCCCCGCTTTTCAAGGCGGCCCCGGCCACAGGGAAGGTCTCCATGTCGCAAACGGGATATTGAAGCCCCGCAGCCGGTGAATCTTTCAAGGCGGGCTTCTCAATCCATTCCGAAAGGGTTACGATGGAGCCCCGCTTTGCGCTTTTCCCTTTCGATACTACCGCAAAAAAGTCCTTGAAGCGCGGCCCGCAAAGCCCGATACTGTCTGGGGTTGTTGGGCTGCCGGGGGGCTTTGGATGAAGGAATGCCGTTTCCGGGCATATCAACTCTCCGTATTCGGCTCCCTCGTAAAGCGCTCCGGCAAAACCCGCAGATATAACGAGCGAGGGTCTGTGCACCAGAAGGGCGCTGGCTGTGCGGACTGTGGCGTTTGCCACCCCCATGCCTGTCAAAACGATGGCTGCCTCAGTCTTCCCGGATCTGGCCAGCCAGTCGCCCTCTCCACCTGAGCGTGCGCCCAGCTCCTTTACCAGATATTTTATCTCCTGTTTCAGCGCAGCCAGGATAAGTATTTTCAAAGCCGGATGCCTTTCATAAAAATAGTTGCCTGACGGCATTAAAACCAATCTTATCCTAATTCTTCCCGGTATTTTTTGCTACAGATTCGCCTCTGAATAAAGTAATGTAAAAACATGCGCACGGTTTCGGAAGCACTTTATATAGCGTGTTTCATTCTAGCCGCCGGAGGCGGGCTTTATACCCTTTTTTCCATTTTTTGCGTCCTAATGGCCGGGGTAAACCATAAGTCCTCTGAATCGTCTCCTGAACGGGGTTTTCCCCCTGTCTCTATTTTAAAGCCCCTGCGGGGCGCTGACTACCGCCTCAAGGAGAACCTGGCCGGCTTCTGCCGCCAGGACTATCCGGATTACGAAGTCCTGCTTGGGTTAAGGAGCACGAAAGACGGCGCTTACGGCGCTGCCCTGGAAATAGAGCGGATGTTCCCGGAGAAGGTGCGGCTGGTAGTTGGACATGGGGACCTGGGGGCCAACCGGAAGGTCTCTAACCTTTACCGGCTTTCGCAAAGCGCAAAACATGATCTTGTTGCGGTAAGCGACAGTGATATGAAGGTGGATGGTGGCTACCTTAAAACGATCGTCTCCGAGTACATGGAAAATGAGAATACCGGCCTCGTAACATCCCTCTACAGGATAACGGAACCTGTTTCCGTGGGCGCGGCTTTTGAGTCCCTCAGCATAGCCCTGGATTTTATCCCGTCCGTGCTCGTGGCGAAGGTGGTTGAGCGCAAAATATCTTTTGGTCTCGGGGCATCCATGCTTTTTTCAAGGGAAAGGTTTGAGGAGACGGGAGGGTTCAGGGCCATAGCGGATCACCTTGCAGATGATTACCAGGTGGGGCACAGGCTATACGGGAAGGGATATGAAGTGGTCCTTTCAAAGTACGTAATGGAGGATATGGAAGGCCCAATGCGGTTTTTGGACTACCTGCTGCACCAGTTGAGATGGGCAAGGACGTACAGGGCTTCAAGGCCCAAGGGCTATATAGGCTATGGGATAACCCATTTTTTTGCCTACTGCTTTTTTCTCTCTGTCTTTTGGCCGGGAGCACTGACCTTTTCGGCCCTTGCCCTTTCGTTTTTTCTGCGTGCCCTGGGCGGGTTTGCCGTAAACAGGCGGTTCATTGGCCGGACGGGATGGGGCCGGTGGCTTTTTCTTCTGCCAGCGAAGGACATGCTGTCTTTTGGCATCTGGCTTTTGAGTTTTGCCGGCAGGCAGGTGGCATGGAGGGGGGACATTTACAGGGTCACCAGAACCGGGGAGTTGCGCAAAATGGATAGCGAGCGTAACCCGGAGGGCAAGCGAGGCGAATCCGGTTAAATCGGAGTAATCCCTGCATTCGATGCCCGAAGGGCATAAAAATGGATAAAACAGAAAATTCTTGATGCTTCTTAATAGTCTGGTAATATTTTTTCAATAGGAATAATATATTATGTTACAAATGACCTCGTTAGAGCATATCCTTGAGAGGATTGAGGCTAAAAAAGCCGATTACGAGGCCTACAATTTCACCTATGCGGAAAGCACAGCCTTCAAGACTTTTTTCGATCTTGCCCAGGAATATGATTATTTTGAGGATTTTTACAGCCTGTGCGTTGCGATACCCAAGGGCTTTTTCGGGCTGGAGGCCAGGCTTTACGTCATAGACCCCGCTGTGGGGGATTTTCCGATGGTCGCCTCAACCGGGGAGGAAAAACCCGGTCTGCGGCCGCCCTTTGCCCCGCCCCAGGATGGGCATGCCTACTATAGCGACAGCCTTGTGCTGAGCATCAAGGGGAAAAAGATACTTTTGGACCAGCTCCCTTTCCAGGCAAGGGACAATGTGCTAGGCCTGCTTGAGATCCATCCGGCCTCCGGGCTGGACGCGCACAAAGAGCTTTTTTTTGAAAAATTCGCGAACCGCATCGGTTTTAACATACATAACCGTTTCATAGTCGAGAAAAATATCGAGCACCTGAAGTTCATCCGCTCTCTCGTAAGCGACATAGAGCACAACATCATAGTCCCAAATATGGTTTACAAGCTATATCTGAGGAACCTGAAGGGGCTGATCTCAAAAAACCTGGATATTGAAAAGAGGTTTGCCGAATACGAGGGGGTTGGAAAAGATGAGGAACTTTCGGCCATGATCCAGGAGATGTCCGAGATCAACCACTATCTGACGGCTGAACTCGGCAACCTGGAGAAACATTATTCGAACATGAGCCTTTTCCTTGAGACCCTGCTCAGGAGGAGCCATTTTGACAAGGGGCGGCTCACGCTCCGCACAAAACCCTGCAGGATGAAAGAGGACGTGGTCCAGCCCCAGCTCGAAAGATACGCCTCCCAGTTCAGGGACATGGGGATAACCGTCGCTGACCGTTTCAGCGGCATACCGGAGGGAGACATCATAACCGTTGTGGATGTGGGTCTCATGGCCCAGGTGTATGCGAACCTTTTTTCAAACGCCGTGAAGTACACGGAGGAGGTGACCGACGGTTCCGGCCAGAAAAAGAAATATATTTCCTACGGCAGGCAGATCATCAGGGACTATTTTGGGCCAGGGATGGATGGCATCAAGTACAACGTCTTCAGCACCGGCCCACATATAAAGCCGGAGGACAGGGACAAGGTATACGAAGACGGTTTCCGCGGGGCAAACGCGAAAAGCAGGCCGGGCACCGGGCACGGCCTTGCCTTTATAAAAAATATTATAGAGCTGCACGGCGGCATGGCCGGCTATGAGGCCACGCCACTAGGCAACAATTTTTATTTCATACTTCACAAGTAGGCTTTTTCTTTTCCGGTTTCCTGCTGATAAGCCTTCCAGGACTCGAAATGAAGGCCGGCCTCATCCGTAAAGCTCAAATGCAGATGGCGCCACCCGAGCAGGTTTTGGGCCTTGCGGCTTTCCATGTGCTGGTCCAGGGCAAGACAGTGGGCCATACCACCCATCTTGCCTGCGGCCTCCTGGGTTGGAATGAACCGGATATCCCCGGTGTATGAGGTGGCGCAGGCCGCGGCCGTCGCCATATCATTGACGGTGAGGCTGTAAGGGGAACAGATATTAAAGACCTCCTGCCCCAGGCCGCTTTCGGCTGCCAGAAGATAGGCCCTCGAGAGGTCCTCCACGTGCACGGTGGCCCAGTGGTTCGATCCGTCGCCTACCGCAGTGAGGGAATGTTCATTATGAGCGCCGTTAAACCACATCCCGGTGAGCCCGCCCTGCTTGCCGTAAACGTTTCCGGGCCTGATAACTATCCCTTTGATCCCCTGTGCCCCAAGCACTGTTTTCTCCAGGTCCGGCCTGTGAGAGACGATCTCAGGAGGCGAGAGAGGCATGGTCTCGTCCACCACGGCGCAGCCAGTATGGCCGTGGACCCATACCCCGCTTGTGTATATGACCGTTTTTGGGCAGGCCCCCCGGTTGCCCAGCCCAAGCAGTGTCTGGACGGTTTTTCTGTCCAGCGGCTCAAAATTCTTGTAATCGGCCGAGGCGTGGACCAAAATGCTGCAGTTTGCCGCGGCCTCCGAATATTCGTCTGGCGCCTCCATGGAGCCAATTACCGGATGTATGCCGTTTTTTATGAGTTTATGCGCTTTTGCCTTGTTGTGCACAAGTCCCCATACGTCGTATCCCGCGCTCCTGAAAGCAAGCGCCACGTTAAACCCTATATAACCGGTGGAACCTGTGATAAATACCTTCATCGACGGCCTCCTTTATTTCCAGAGAAAATTGTGCCAAATGGCAAGAATTCTATTTAGCTCCATTTTATTACCCCGCTTGGCACAGTCAAATAAATATTTGGAGCAGTCAGTAAAATGGTTTGACGCCGCAAAATAAGATATGCCGGACTTGGATTTAAGCTTAAAATTTGTAAAAAAGAGATATAATCTAGGATAAATTCATATCCGCCAAGGAGCGCAACCTATATGGGCAGAAGATATCCGGCTGTTTTTTTTATGGTGCTGTTCTTGTTTTTCATCATGGAAGGGTTTTTTATGATACAAAAGACGATGGCCCAGGGGGCGGAAGAAGGTTCTTACCCAAAGTACAGCCTTTCGGTTTCTTTTGACCTTGAAAAAAACCTCCTTAACGGAGATGCGAAGATAGACCTTTCCAAGCCGGCAAACGTCTTCACCGGAGACCTGAGGATATTGTCCATGTCCCTGAACGGAAAGCCTCTTGATGAGAAACCGGCCAAAGGCCAGGTCGAGGTCAAAGAGAAAGGCCTCCTGGAAATAAAATATCAAAAGGTCTCAAGCGGCAGTTATGGATCAAACCCCGAAAATCCAGGTGTGGTGTCCGGCAGCGTTATCAGCGATAAAGGCATATCTCTTACTGGTAACTGGTACCCTTCGCTTGAAGGCCTGGCCTTCTATGATCTCAGTGCCGTTGTGCCGCCGGATTTTTCGGCAATATCCGAGGCGGACGGCATTGCCTCTGTAAAGACGCCCGGCGGCAAACAATATATTTTCAGCTTTCCCCATCCGCTTGGGGGAATTGACCTTGTGGCGGGCCCGTATGTTGCGACCAGGTCATCGATCGGCAGCGTGGACGTTTACACCTATTTTTTCCGGCAGGACCAGGGCCTGGCAAAACAGTACCTCGATTACACGAAGAAGTATCTGGCCATGTTTGACAAGCTTCTTGTCCCTTACCCGTACAAGAGGTTTTCTGTGGTCGAAAACCTGCTGCCGACGGGCCTGTCCATGCCCACCTTCACCCTGATGGGAGGAGAGGTGCTTCGCCTGCCGTTCATTGTCAAAACGTCCCTCGGGCACGAGATAGGGCATCAGTGGTGGGGCAACTACGTTTATGCGGACTTCAGCAAGGGCAACTGGCTTGAGGCGCTCAACAGCTGGATGACAGACTACCACTTCGCCAAGATGCAGGGGAAGGGCCTCGAATACAGGAAAAAGATGCTCGCCGATTACCAGAGCTATGTAAACGCCGGGAACGATTTCCCGCTCAGAAAGTTCTCCGAGAGGACCGGGCCCGCCTCCGCGGCCATAGGCTACGGCAAAGGCATGATGCTCTTTCATATGCTCAAAGGCATCGTCGGCAGCCCGGTCTTTTATAAATCCTTGAAAGCGCTCATAGCGCAGTACAGATGGAAAAGGGCCTCCTGGGGAAACATACAGGGGGTATTTGAGCACCAGTCCGGCAAGGACCTTGGCTGGTTCTTCAGCCAGTGGCTGGACCGCACGGGGGTCCCCGCCTTTACCGTTGAAAACGAGCAGTCCCTCGTCCTGGACGGCATGCCGCAGGTCTCTTTTGAACTCTCGCAGGATGGGGAACCTTACAGGCTCACCCTTCCGGTAAAGGTGGTCATGGGGATAAAGGAGAAGACAGAGCCCCTGCAGCTAAAAAGCGCAAGCCACACGTTCCGGGTGATCTCTGATGAGAAGACGGCGGATGAAAGGCCGTCCGGCCTTGTCATTGACCCAGGCTGCGATGTCATGCGCCGCCTCGCCCCGGATGAGTTTGCCCCTTCCATAGCCAGGCTTTTTGGCAGCCGGAAGCGCATAGTGGCTTACCTGGCCGGCGGCAAGGAGAAATATTCCACGCTCATTGATGTTCTTTCCGGGGAAGGCTTTGCCGTTAAAGAGGCAAAGGACCTGAAAGAAGACGAAATAGAAAACTCCTCCATCCTGGCCCTTGGTTCTGACAACCCACTTTTAAAGAGGCTTTTTGGCCGTTTGGAAAACCCGGTGAAAGGCTTTGCAATTACCGTGAAAGAAAACCCTCTTGATCCCTCCAATGTCATTGCCGTGGCCAGGGCAGCTTCAAAAGCGGAGGTGGACCAGGCCGCCGATAAGATTTCCCATTACGGTCAGTACCAGACCCTGGTGTTCGAGGGAGGCAGGAACGTTGAAAAAAAGACGGCTGAAAGCGAGGACGGGATGATGTACAAATTATCAAGCCCGGTGCCGTCGATCCGGACTTCCGGGACACTTGAGCTGGACAATGTAATAAAGACTGCCAGTTCCTCACCTGTCATATTCGTGGGGGAGCGGCATGCCAACTATGAGGATCACGAGGTTGAACTGGACGTCATAATGGCCCTCCACAAGATGGGGAAAAAGTTCGCCATAGGCATGGAAATGTTTCAGATACCCTTTCAGAAGGCCATAGATGATTTCATCTCAAGGAAAATAGATGAAAGGGAGTTTTTGAAAAAGTCGGAGTACTTCACCAGGTGGGGTTTTGATTACAACTACTACAGGCAGGTGCTGGAGTACGCCAGGGCAAACGGCATCCCTGTTATTGCGCTCAATATACAAAAGGAGATCACGGAGAAGGTGGCAAAGGGCGGTCTTGATGCCCTTTCCCCCGAGGAGTTGAAGAAAATCCCCGCAACCATGGACATGTCCAACGTCAAATACAGGAAGGAACTTGAGGAGATCTACGCGATGCATCCTCAGGGTACCGGCTTTGACAACTTCTACCAGGCGCAGATACTTTGGGATGAGTCCATGGCGCGCTCGGTGGCCGGATTCCTGAAGAAAAAGCCTGATTACCAGATGGTTGTGCTTGCGGGCGCGGGGCACATCATGAACGGCTACGGCATACCGGACAGGTTCGCCAGGCGCACCGGAAAGAAATATGTTACGCTGGTGAACGGCTCTTTCTCTTTCGACCCCGACATCGCCGATTACGTCCTTTTCCCCAAGCCCCAGGCCCCCCCAGTCTCCGGCAAGCTGGGAGTTATCATTGAAAATAAGAACAAGACGGTGAAAATAACCGGTTTCACTCCGGGCAGTCCGGCCCGGAAGGCCGGGCTGTTTACAGGAGACACGATCGTTTCCATTGATGACTGGAAGGTGGGATCGGTGGCGGATGCGCGGATCGCCCTTTTCGACAAGCTCCCGGGACAGACAGTCTCCGTGACAGTGGTGAGGAAAAGGTTTTTATTCGGCGGCAAGACATTGACGGTAAAAGTGATCCTTTAGACCGCTTTCAGAGTGAAGAGATTTTCGTGCCGGGAATCCTTCTTTGAATGACCCTTCAATAAGGATTCCCGGCAATGCAATAGCCGGCAATATAAAACTGGCAGCGGGGCTTAATTAAAAACGGTCTTTTTTACTCCGTCCCGCTTTTTACAAGCAGGACCGAGCAGGGCAGTTTCCGTATGATCTCATCCTGGTTCCTTCCGAAAAGCATATGTTCGAGTTTCCCTTCGGAGTGGGCGGCCATGATCAAAACATCTATCTGGTGTTCTTTCACAGCCTTCAGTATCTCACGAGCGGGCTCTCCAGTTGCGACTATCTCGGTTATTTTTATCCCCTGCTGTTTTTCCCCGGCTATCATTGAGACAAGCTGCCTGTGCGTGTCTTCAAGGAGTTTTTTGTACTCCTCCGCCAGGTTAGGCACGGGTACATTCCATCCCTCCAGGCCAAACGGATTGTGAACGGCGTGCATTACATAGAGGTCTGCCCCCAACTTGCGCGCCAAAGATGCCCCGTAATGAAATACTTTCGGTGAGTCTCTCTCCATCCGGCTTATCAAGAGCATCCGCTTGATCTCTTTCATTCTGTCCTCCCGGTTCTGAATTTTCTGTAAAAGAGATAACCTATTTTGATTTCAAAGTCCAGTTTTTTCTATTGTCAATTCTTTTTATTTTTTTAGCCTTGAAATATCAGTGCGGTTTGTTTGACTATAGAAGATATCCCGGACGCATAAAAAAATCAAAAAAGGAGTTTTTCCGCCGATGAAAAAGGCCCAAAAAGGCGATACCGTAAAAGTGCACTATACGGGGAAATTCAATGACGGGACCGTCTTTGATTCCTCAAAAGGGAGGGAGCCGCTCCAGTTCACGCTGGGAAGAGGGAGCCTCATCGCCGGCTTTGAGGAGGCGGTGTCGGGGATGGCTTCGGGAGAGGCGAAGACGGTCTCCATCCAGCCTGGCAATGGATACGGCCTGCGGAGGGAAGAGCTTGTTTTCAGGGTAAAAAAAGAGAATTTCCCTCCCGCCATTGACCCTGAACCAGGCGCGATGCTGCAAATGAGGCAGCCCGACGGCGGGCTTATGGAAGTGCGGATATCCCAGGTTGCAGAAGATTTTATAGTTCTTGATGCCAATCACCCACTGGCTGGCAAAGAGCTTGTCTTCGAGATCGAGGTGGTGGAGGTGTCCTGAAAAAAGGCCCTGCCTGGCCGCCAGGCGCAAAAATCAATGTTTGAAAAGCAAATCAAATTAAATTAAAATTTTGCCGGGGAAATCGAAATAATGTTAATCTTTTAATAGATGTTCGAAAGTTTTTCCGGTCCGCTGCTTAGATCATGTTTTGCCCTCTGCATTGATGCAGGTCATCGCCCCTACGGATATTCGAACATGGCCCAAAAGCAGGCATCCAAATGATAAGGCGTGAAGACAGAAAGCCGTTGTTTTTAGAGTATGCTTACAGGGTGTTTTTCCAGGCCGCTGGAAGGCTCCTGCGGGCCGTCGCCGGGATCAGGGGATATGAAGACGATCTGAAGGCCGCAATAAGGCGGGCTGATGAGGAAAAGGCAAAGTTTGCCTCCATTGTAGCCGCCATCGGCGACGGCATCAGCATACAGGATACCTGCTTTAATATCCTTTACCAGAATCCGGTCCTGATCTCCAAGGTCAACGAGCATATCGGAGAGCGCTGCTATCAGGCATACGAGCACAATTGCAAGGTATGCGGAGGCTGCCCCCTGGAGATGACTTTCAAGGATGGCGGAATCCACCGGGTAGAAAGAAAGGTCTTGACCGAAAGAGGTCCGAAATATCTTGAGATCACTGCTTCTCCGCTGAGAGATCCCACTGGCAGGACCATTGCGGGCATTGAAGTGGTAAGGGACGTTACGGACCGGTGGGAGTCGCATATGGCCTTGCAGGAGACGGCTGAGACCCTCAGGTCCCTGGTCGAGGCCTCGCCTCTTGCCGTAATAGCCGTCTCAATGGACGGCACCGTTACACTGTGGAACTCCGCGGCGGAGAGGATTTTCGGCTGGAGCAAAGAACAAGTCCTGGGGCTGCCTAATCCGATCATTCCCGAAGACAAAAAAACCGAGTTCGGTTCGATCCTGGAAAGGGTCGGAAACGGCGGGAGCATAACCGGCCAGAGGTTCAGGAGAATGAGAAAAGACGGCTCTCTGGTGGACATCAGCCTTTCTGCATCACCCATGAGAGATGGTAACGGCAAAATTACGGGTACGATGGCCCTTCTGGAAGACATAACTGACCGGGTGAAGCTTGAAGACCAGATAGCGGCTGATGTTGCCGATAAAAGGAAAGCGGAAGAAAAGATCAAGACACAGTTGGACCGGTTAAAGGCGCTGCGCAACATAGATATGGCCATAACCGGCAGTTTCGACCTGCGGGTAACGCTCAACATCCTTTTGGATGAGGTCCAGGAGAAACTTGGCGTGGATGCCGCCGACGTGCTCCTTTACGACCCTCAGATGATGACACTGGAGCACGCGGCAAGCAAGGGGTTTAGGACGGAGGCGATAAGGCGCCTTAAGCTCAATGCCGGCGAAACCTGCGCCGGTCATGTGGCCATTGAGCGGAAGAGTTTCATATATCCGGACATATTCAAAATGAGGTGCGGCGGTTTTGCCGGGGGGGAGCTCACCAAGACGGGGCACGCGTTCCCCCAGACACATCTGGTTTTAAATGAAGGTTTTAAGGCCTATTTCGGCGTGCCTCTGATGGTAAAGGGCCGGGTAAAAGGAGTGCTGGAGATATTCCACCGTTCGACCTTTTCCCCTGACGACGGATGGCTGGAATTCCTGGATTCAATGGCTGGGCAGGCCGCCATGGCCATTGACAACGCCCTTATGCTCGATGAACTGCAGAAGTCCAATGACGAATTGACGATGGCCTATGACACCACCATTGAGGGATGGTCAAGGGCTCTGGACTACAGGGACGCGGAGACTGAAGGGCATTCGCAGAGGGTCACGGAAATGGCCGTAAGGATCGCCGGGGCCTTCGGGATAAAGGGCGCTGACCTCGTTCATATCCGCCGGGGCGCGCTGCTGCATGATATAGGGAAACTGGGGGTGCCCGACCATATACTGCACAAAAGAGGCGCACTTACAGCCGAAGAGTGGGAAATAATGAGAAAACATCCCGAGATCGCCTTCGAGCTGCTGTCCCCGATAAAATACCTTGAGCCCGCCATAGTCATACCTTATTATCATCATGAAAAATGGAACGGCTCAGGTTATCCGGTGGGGCTCAAAGGGAAGCAGATACCTTTGGCCGCCCGCATATTCGCCGTGGTTGACGTCTGGGATGCCTTGTGCTCTGATCGCCCGTACAGAAAAGCCTGGACCGAAGAGAAGACAAAAAAACATATCGAGTCTCTTGCCGGGCAGGATTTTGACCCGGAAGTAGTGGAAATCTTTTTAAAGACGATAAACGCCTGAACACATCATGCGGCCTGCCGGCTGTTCCCTCTGATACCCCTGGGTGTCAATTCCCAGCCTGGGGGGGCCTCATGGCAAATGGGCGGACGGCCGTTAGAATAAAATACTTCTCTTCAGGGACCGGCGCTATAATGAATGGAAGCGGCCCTGACACCTTGTCGCCGTAAAACCCAGCTCCCGCAAACGGGTTCATTGTTGCAGCCCAGCCCGGCGAGTCGATCCGTGTTTCTCTGATGGAAGCGTACCCTCTGAAAAGAAATAGAGGCAAAACATAACTGTTATTTGCCGGGCTGACGATCACATCCCCGGGGCGGATGGCCGTCCGCATGAAATCGGCCGGCTTGCCCCCAAATTCTTCCATGTAATACTGGAACCCCCAATGCCCCATGAACCACAAATTGCCCTGTCCCTGATAACTGCCGCCTATTGAAACGGCAGCGGAGCGCTGGGAGCCCGCCCAGTTGTAGTCCGTCAGGGCAGCCGTAAGCGCTATGATAAGAGAAGGTATCAGTGGGGCGATGACGAAGAAGCGTCCTTGGGGGATGAAACGGGCGGAGGATTTGCCCGGAGCAGAAGCGCGTTCGATCGCTCTCATGATGAGTATGCCCATTGGAGGAAAGATCAAAAGGACCGTGCGTGCGTTGATCGTCCAATTGAGAAGGCATAGAAAAAGAAAAATTCCCACCACCCAGAGGAAAAGCAGCAGAGAGCCTGAGTCCCTGGCCTTCCAGAGGTCTGAAAAAGTGACCGCCATTGCGCTGGCCCCGCCGAGGGCAAAAAGGTAGAACTGCGTGATGAACAGCCAATGGAAAACAGGGTCATTTTGGAACCGGACTATCGCCCCTGGGAACGGCTCCAAAAAAGTCCCCGGCGGAACAAAAGTCAAAATGACCGCCATTATAAGTGCCCCCGTGATGAGGGCCTTTTTGCGCCAGATGGAAAAAGAGTAGAAAAGCACGGAAATCAGGCATCCGCCGATAAAGACCAGCCCTATTATAAAATTAAAAAAACTTTTCCCCGGATAGGAAACGGCATAGGAAGCCGCATTCAGAAGAAGACCCCGGCCGTATAAGACATAGGTGATCCAGTCGTACCCTGCCAGCGCCGCCACAGGGATTAACAGAAACCATGCCCATCTGCCCTGTTTCCTGGCGAATGAGTAGCACAGAAGAAGAGGGACAAGGCTCATGCCGACATATTTGCTGAGGCTGCTGGCCGCAATGAACAGGGAAGCAAGGACAACACTGGGAACCGATCTTTTGTCGAGACCCCGCATCCACAGGAACACCGCCCATACCCAGAACGCGGTCATCATCATGTCGCACATGACCGTCGTTGCGGATATCATGAAAACGGGTGTCAGCACGCCGGCCAGGGCGGCGGTCAAAGGCCTTGAACAAAGCTCCCTGGCAAGATAGTAAGTCCCGATGGCAGCGGCAGCCGCAAAGACAAAAAAGGCCATATGCAGGGCGGCCTCCGACCAGCCGAACAATTTTGCAACAACGGCCATGTAATAGGAGGACAGGGGAGGATTTTCATAGAACCGGTAGACTGGCTCCAGGACCCCGCGCCAGTTGATGTTGAAGCCGAAAAAATCCATGGGGTTTGACTGGATATGACGGGCGATCCATATATAAAGCGGGTCGTCCACATTGAATGCCTTGCCCGCAAACGGGATAAGGCAGGCAAAAACGACCGCGCCCAAAAAGACCGCAGGCCATGCGGTCTTTTTTTTGTCTCTGCCGCCGCTCAATGCTCCGTGAGGCCCTTTGTTGAGGTAGTCGTCCATAAAAAACCGTTTTGATCTCACCCATTCAACAGAGATGACTAAAAAGATTAACACAAAAAATGCCGAAAGGCATAAAATCGTCTTGTGCTTTTTTCTTTTTGATGATAATTTTTTTATAACGAAGAATTGGAGGGAGGGCTTTTTCTTTTTTTTGGGAGGCCTGATGAACGCGCGGACTGGTTACAGCCTTTGGCCTCTGGTTGTATACTTCTTCCTGGCGATAGCCACCGCGGGGGGTATGATGGGGCTTTCGTATGTCCTTGGTCAGCGCCACCGTGAGCGCGAGACCGGGCAGCCCTACGAATCCGGGATAGTTGCCACGGGCACCGCCCGCATCCGCTTCGATGTGAAGTTCTACCTGGTGGCGATGTTTTTTGTGGTATTCGATCTGGAAAGCCTGTTCATATTTGCCTGGGCGGTTTCGGTAAGGGAATCTGGATGGGCGGGCTATATCGAGGCGCTTATCTTCATAGGAGTGCTTGTGGCGGCCCTTGCCTATCTCTGGCGGCTGGGCGCGCTGGACTGGGCCTCCGGAAAAACAGCAAGGGAAAGGTGAGGGAACGGGAATGCAGTGGAGCCTGACGCGTCCAAGCCACCCCGGTCTTAAGACCAGCGACGGCACGGCGGAAGAGGCTGTAAAGGGGATGGTAGCCCTTACCACCCTGGAAGGCCTCCTGGCCTGGGGCAGGAAAAATTCCATCTGGCCTTTTAACTTTGGCCTCTCCTGTTGTTTCGTGGAGATGGCGACCAGCATTACCAGCAAGTACGACATCGCCCGTTTTGGCGCCGAGGTGGTCCGGGGGACCCCCAGGGAGGCCGATCTCATGGTGGTGGCAGGCACCGTATTTATAAAAATAGCGCCGGTGGTTAAGCGCCTTTATGAGCAGATGATGGTGCCGCGCTGGGTCATTTCGATGGGTTCCTGCGCTAATTCAGGCGGTATGTATGACATTTACAGCGTTGTTCAGGGGGTGGATAAATTCCTCCCGGTCGATGTGTACGTCCCCGGGTGCCCGCCGCGCCCCGATGCTTTCATGGAGGGGCTTTTGCTCTTGCGGGACATGGTGGGCAGCGAAAAGCGGCCGTTAAGCTGGGTTATGGGCCCCCAAGGGGTAATAAAGCCTCCTCTGCCCTCGATGCGCGACCTTAAGCGGGAAAAAAGAAGACAGGCCACCGAACTGCCTACGCCTGATCATGTCTGACGAATTCTTTCTCTTTCCGGGAAAATCAAATAAAGAAGTCCGTGCGGAGACCTTAGCAGAATGAACGAGGCCAACGGTTCAGTGATAGACGAACTTAAGGAAAGATTCGGCGCGGCGGCTGTTACCGCCCAGGAGACAAAAGACGGCGTGCCCACCGTCTGGGTGGAGAAAGCAAGGGCGCACGAGGTCCTCAGTTATCTGAAGGCCTCAAGCGGCAGGCGTTTCCGGATGCTCTATGACCTTACTGCCATTGATGAGCGGGTGCGCAGCCATAGGGATGGGCAGCCGGAGAGCGATTTCACAGTGGTCTATCATCTGCTTTCATATGACCACAATGAGGACGTGCGCGTAAAGACGGGTCTTGCGGAAGGGGCATCGATAAAGAGCATTACCGGTATCTGGCCTGCCGCCAACTGGTACGAGAGGGAGGTCTGGGACATGTTCGGCATCGGTTTTGACGGCCACCCTCATTTAAGGCGCATACTGATGCCGCCTACCTGGAAGGGGCACCCGCTCAGGAAGGACCACCCTGCGAGGGCCACGGAGATGGGCCCTTTCCATCTGCCCGAGGAAAAGAGCATGGAAGAGCAGGAGGCTATGAAGTTCCACCCCGAGGAATGGGGACTGTCGCCCCGCAGCGAAGACACGGACTATATGTTTTTGAACCTGGGGCCTCATCATCCCGGAACGCACGGACTTTTGCGCATCATACTTGCGCTGGACGGCGAGGAGATAGTGGATTCGGTCATCGACATCGGTTTTCATCACAGGGGGGCCGAGAAGATGGGAGAGCGCCAGTCCTGGCATACGTTTATCCCATATACGGACAGGATAGATTACCTGGCGGGCGTGCTCAATAACCTGCCCTACGTACTTGCGGTCGAGAAGCTGGCGGGCATCGAGGTGCCGGACAGGGTAAAGGTGATAAGGATAATGCTGTCGGAGCTGTTTCGTATAGAAAGCCACCTGGTGTGGTACGGCACCTTCGCGCAGGACCTTGGCGCCCTGTCGCCTGTCTTTTATACCTTTTATGACCGGGAAAGGATGTTTGAGATAATCGAGGCCATCTGCGGGGGGCGGATGCACCCTGGCTGGTTCCGCATCGGCGGGGTCTCTCAGGATTTGCCAGAGGGATGGGACGGCCTCGTCCGGGGTTTTCTCGACTGGCTGCCCGCACGGCTGGCCGAATATGACAGCATAATCATGAAAAACAGCCTGTTCAAGGCACGCACCAAGGGTGTCGGGGCTTATACGCTTGATGAGGCCATCGAATGGGGGGTCACAGGCCCCAACCTGAGGGCTTGTGATTTTGAGTGGGACTGGAGGAAAAAGCGTCCCTACGGGGGCTATGACTGGTTCGATTTCGAAATACCCACCGCCCGCATAGGGGACTGTTACGGCCGTGCCCTTGTGCGCGTAGAGGAGATACGGCAGAGCATGAGAATAGTGGAGCAGTGCCTTAAGAACATGCCTGCGGGCGACTACAAATCCAGGCACCCGCTTGCGACCCCGCCGCTGAAAGCCCGCACGATGCAGGATATCGAGACCCTCATAGACCATTTTTTGGGCGTCTCCTGGGGCCCGGTCATACCCGCCGGCGAGGCTGCGGTGGGTGTTGAGGGGGCAAAAGGCAACAACAGCTACTACCTAGTAAGCGACGGGAGCACGGTATCCTACCGCACCCGCATCCGCACGCCGTCTTTCCCTCATATGCAGACGCTGCCTTTGCTTGTGAAGGGGCTTAACATCCCGGACCTGATAGCGATACTTGGAAGCATAGATTTTATCCTTGCGGATGTGGACCGGTAAGCGGAAAGGCACAATGTGAAAAAATGTTGAGCGAAAAGGAACTGGCGGAGGTAGAGAAGGAACTGGCCCATTATGAAAAGAGGAAAGCCGGATGCATCGGCGCCCTTAAGGCTGTGCAGAAGCACCGGGGCTGGATATCGGATGAATGCCTGAAAGACATTGCGCAGTATCTGGAAATGACGCCCGATGAGCTTGATAATGTGGCCACGTTCTACTCATCCATATACAGAAGGCCGGTAGGCAGGCATGTCATTTTTATATGCGACAGCGTGAGCTGCTACACGGTGGGTTACCGGGAACTGCTCAGGCATCTTTCGGAGCGCCTGCAGATAAAGCCCGGACAGACGACCAGCGACGGCAGGTTCACCCTGCTTCCGGCGGCCTGCCTCGGGGTATGCGAAAAGGCCCCGGCGCTAATGATAGACGAGGACGTGCATGGCAACCTGGAGCCTCCTGAAAAGGTGGACGAGATACTGGAGAGATATAAATAGGTTTTTATTTTTATTTATGGATAACCGGACAGAAAAAAAACGGGAACAAAAACCTCTCACCGGCAGTTTCAGGGCGGACGGAAAACCTCTGGATATTTTTGAATATGAACAGGCAGGGGGGTACGAGGCGCTCCGGAAGGCGGTAAAGTCCATGACACCCAGAGACGTCCAGGAAGAGGTGAAGTCCTCCAACCTGCGGGGGCGCGGAGGAGCAGGGTTCCCTACCGGGCAAAAATGGAGTTTTGTCCCAACGGGAGAAGGCGCACCAATACCCCGCTACATAGCCGCAAACGCCGATGAGATGGAGCCTGGCACCTTCAAGGACAGGATACTCATGGAAAACAGCCCGCATATGCTCATAGAAGGCATGGCCCTGGCAGCCTACGCGACAGGTGCGGAGCACGCCTACATATTTTTACGGGGAGAATACGTGACAGCGGCCAGGGCGCTGGAGGGTGCGCTTGCCCAGGCCTACGAAAAAAATTACCTTGGTAAAAATGTCCTTGGCTCGGGTTTCAGCCTGGAGATGCATCTTCATTTGAGCGCCGGGCGGTATATGTGCGGGGAGGAAACCGGGCTTCTAAATTCCCTTGAGGGCAAGCGGGCCATGCCGCGCGCCAAACCCCCATATCCGCAGGTGAGTGGCTTCATGGGTAAGCCCACCGTGGTGAACAACGTGGAGACGCTCTGCAACGTGCCCCATATCATCAGGAACGGGGCGGCATGGTTCAAAAGCCTCTCCCTGGGCCAGGACGGCGGCACAAAGATATACGGCGCAAGCGGGAGGGTGAAGAGGCCCGGAGCCTGGGAGCTGCCGATGGGGACCACGATAAGGGAGATATTGGAAGTCCACGCGGGCGGGATGCGGGACGGATATAAATTCCGCGGGCTCATACCGGGCGGGGCCTCGACGGAGTTTCTGATAGAGGAGCATCTGGACCTTGCCATGGATTTTGATTCCCTTCAGCCCGCCGGAAGCCGCATGGGCACGGGGACCATGATCATTCTGGATGACAGGACCTGCCCTGTGGGCATGCAGATAAGCCTTCAGTCCTTTTTTGCCCGCGAGTCCTGCGGATGGTGCACACCCTGCCGTGAGGGGCTTCCATGGATAGTGCATACGTTAAACTCCATTGAAGACGGGAAAGGCGAAATGGAGGATATGGACCTGCTTCTGGATCAGGCGCGGCTTCTAGCGCCGGGGCATACCTTCTGCGCCCTTGCGCCTGGTGCGGCGGAGCCCCTGATGTCCGGCGTCAAGTATTTCCGGGAAGATTTTGAGCGTCATATAAGGGAAAAGCGCTGCCCATGGCCCATGGAGTGAAAGTTAGGGAAGAGTGAAGACGATGGCAAAACCAGAAGAAAAAGAAAAACCGGAAGAAAACGGAGAGAAAATGGTCACCGTATATATAGACGGCAAGCCCTACCAGGTGAAGGCGGAGCGGAACATGCTTGACGTCTGCCTTTCCCTTGGCATGGACCTGCCTTATTTCTGCTGGCACCCGGCGATGCATTCCGTGGGGGCCTGCCGGCAGTGCGCGGTAAAGCAGTTCAGGGACGAAAACGACAAAAAAGGCAAGATAGTGATGGCCTGCATGACCCCTGCCGCCGAAGGTACCAGGATATCCCTGAAAGACCCCGAGGCCATGGAGTTCAGGGCAAGCGTGATCGAATGGCTTATGCTAAACCATCCGCATGACTGCCCGGTGTGCGACGAGGGCGGGGAGTGCCATCTGCAGGACATGACCGTGATGACCGGGCACGCTTACCGAAGGACCCGTTTCAAAAAGCGCACTCACAAAAACCAGTATCTTGGCCCGTTGGTAAACCACGAGATGAACCGCTGCATCCAGTGTTACAGGTGTGTGCGTTTTTATAACGACTATGCGGGCGGCAGAGATTTGGGTGTTTTCGGCGCCCATGACAACGTCTATTTCGGGCGGCATGAAGACGGCGTTCTTGAAAGCGAGTTCAGCGGCAACCTCGTGGAGGTCTGTCCCACCGGGGTCTTCACGGACAGGGTGCTCAAGAAGCAGTACACGAGGAAATGGGACCTGCAGACCGCGCCTTCCATCTGCGTTCACTGCTCCATGGGCTGCAACATAATACCGGGAGAGCGCTACGGCACTTTAAGGCGGATAAGGAACCGCTACAACGGTGAAGTAAACGGCTATTTCATATGCGACAGAGGGCGGTACGGTTTTGAGTTTATAAACAGTCCGGAGCGCATTGGCGAGCCGTACCTATCGTCCGGAGATGTGCCGTCCGGAGATATTTTGCTTTTGTCCGGGAAGGAAGCAGGCGACGCAAAGATACTGAAGGGCAGGAAGATACTGAAAGAAGGGGAAGTTTTGCCCCACCTTAGGGCCGTTATCGGAGGGGCAAAAGGGATAATAGGCATCGGCTCCCCGCGGGCGTCGCTTGAGGCAAACTACCTGCTTGGAAGGCTGGTTGGCCCTGAGAATTTTCATCCCGGTTTTTCAGCCGCCGAATCCGTACTTGTGCGGCAGATGGTATCCATTCTTTCAGATGGGCCTGTCCGCACCCCTTCGCTTAAGGAAATGGCACACGCGGACGCCGTGTTAGTCCTTGGAGAAGACATCCCCAATACCGCTCCAATCTTAGGGCTTGCCCTGAGGCAGGCCGTACGGCAAAAGCCGATGGAGAGGGTCATCAGGGAGATGAAGATACCCCAATGGCATGATTACGCGATAAGGGATGCGATGCAGGAAGAAAGAGGACCGCTTTTTATGGCCACGGCGGCCGGCGGGAGGCTTGACGGCATCGCCGCCGGGGTGTTCCATGCCGCACCAGATGATATCGCGAGGCTCGGTTTCAGGGTGGCCCGGGCCTTGAGCCCGAACGCTCCGCCGATTGAGGGCTCTTTTACGGAAGATGCGCTTTCCTTCGCGGACCGCGCGGCAAAAGCGCTCAGGGAGGCCAAAAGGCCGCTGGTGGTTTCTGGAACGGGGGCAGGAAGCCTGGCCGTCCTGCAGGCGGCCGCAAACGTTGCGCGGGCCCTTTGGGAGGGCAACCGGAATGCGGCCCTGTCGCTTGTGGCGCCGGAGTGCAACAGCGTGGGGCTGGCGCTCATCGGCGGGCCCGGCATCAATAATATGGGCATCAAGGATGCGGTAAAAGCCGTGGCAGAAGGAAGGGCCGACACGGTAATAATACTGGAAAACGATGTTTTTGACCGGCTCGATCTTCCCGATGTCCAAGCGCTCCTGCGCGCCAGGCAGGTGGTCGTGCTGGATCATTTGCCCAATCACACGATAAGCAGCCTGCATGCAGGCTGTGTTGTGCTTCCCGCAGCTGCCTTTGCCCAAGGAAGCGGGACGCTGGTGAGCTCCGAGGGACGCGCCCAGCGGTTTTATAAGGTGTTTAACGCGCCCTCCGGCAGAACGGCCGAGAGCTGGAGATGGCTCAGGGACCTGCTTGTGGACCTGGGCAGGCCCGGCTCTGAATCCCTGTTTTCCCTGGACGAGGTCCTTTCGGCCATGGGGCGGGAGTTTCCCGCGGTAAGGGGCGCCGTCGAAGCGGCCCCTGCCGCGGATTACCGGATAGAGGGTATGAAGGTCCCCCGCCAGCCTCACCGCTACAGCGGCCGCACCGCGATCAGGGCGGACATAGATGTGCATGAGCCCAAACCTCATGAAGACGCCGATACTCCTTTATCGTTTTCGATGGAGGGGTTTGAGGGCCAGCCCCCCGCTCCGCTTACCTCACGCTTCTGGGCCCCCGGCTGGAACTCCGTTCAGAGCGTTAACAAATTCCAGAGCGAGGTGGGAGGCCCTTTAAGGGGCGTAGACCCCGGCAGGCGGCTTATCGAGGTTACGGGGATGGGACGGGTCTCCTATTTTACGGATATCCCCGGACCTTTTACCCCCAGGGCGGATGAATTTTTAGTGGTGCCGCTCTATCACGTGTTCGGGTCTGAGAGGTTAAGCGCCATGTCCCCGGGCATAGGGGAACTCGTGCCGCCGCCGCATGTCGTTCTGAACAAAACGGATGCGGAATCAATAAAAGCCCTGTCTGATATGAAGGAAGCAAGGATAGATTTCGGGTTTGCCTCGTTCCGTTTGCAGGTGAGGCCGGACCCGCTTATGCCGCGCGGAGTGGCCGGGCTTTTTCCCTACGGGTTCCCGGGGTTGCACGGTGTTGTGCTGCCTGCCTGGGGGAAGATAACGGCGCCGGAAAATGCCCGCAGGGAGAAGGAAGAGAAATGAATGAAACGCTAAAATACCTGCTCATAGTCTTTGGGGTGCTCGGAGTGATGATGAGCATCGCGGCAGGGCTCATATGGGTGGAAAGGAGGCTCCTGGGCCTTTGGCAGGACAGGTACGGTCCGAACCGCGTTGGGCCCATGGGGGTCCTTCAGCCCCTTGCGGACGTTATAAAGATACTGGCCAAGGAAGATTGGGTACCCCCTTTTGCCGACAAGCCTGTGTTCATGCTGGCCCCTGCCATCATAGTCATCACGGTTCTTTTGTCGTTTGCAGTGGTGCCGTTCACCCCTGGCATAGCTGTGGCGAACCTTAATATCGGGCTGCTCTATTTCCTTGCCATGTCGTCGCTCGGGGTCTACAGCGTGGCCCTTGGAGGGTGGTCTTCGGGCAACAAATATGCGCTTATCGGAGCGCTCAGGGCCTCGGCCCAGATGATAAGCTACGAGGTCTTCATGGGGCTTTCTATCATGGGTGTGGTGATGCTTTCTGGTTCTTTTAATCTGCACGAGATAGTTGAGGCCCAAAAAAGGCTTTGGTTCATAGTGCCCCAGTTCCTGGGTTTTGTAGTCTTCTTTATAGCCGGGGTAGCGGAAACCCACCGTCTGCCGTTTGACCTGCCCGAGGCTGAAAGCGAGCTTGTGGCCGGTTTCCATTCCGAATATTCAGGGATGAAGTTCGGGCTTTTTTTCGTGGGGGAGTATCTTGGTATCACGCTCATATCCATGCTCATAACAACTCTTTTTTTCGGGGGCTGGCTTGGCCCCGTGCTTCCCCCGGTGGTATGGTTTTTTATAAAGACATTTTTCTTCATAGGTTTTTTCATCCTTTTAAGGGCGGCTCTTCCCCGCCCCAGGTACGACCAGCTGATAAGGACAGGGTGGAAGCTCATGCTCCCGCTTGCGCTTTTGAACATAGTTGTGACAGGGGGGGTAATACTTGCAGCCCGGTAACAGGCCCTTTGAAACAGGCCTAAAAACATATAGGCCAACAGACAGGCCCATAAATAGGGATATGGGATGATAAGCATACTTAAGGCGCTGTGGACCGTATTTGTGCACCTCTTCAAGCGCAAGGTCACCGTGCTTTACCCTGAAGAAAAGCCTTATATACCGCCAAGGTGGCGGGGGAGGATAATACTTGCAAGAGACCCTGACGGCGGCGAGCGTTGCGTGGCTTGCCATCTGTGCGCCATCGCCTGCCCAGTGGACTGCATCTCTCTGCAGGCCACGGAAGATGAGTACGGAAGGCGTTACCCGGAGTTCTTCCGCATAAACTTTTCCCGGTGCATATTCTGCGGGTACTGCGAGGAGGCGTGCCCTACGTACGCGATACAGCTTACAACGGATTTCGAGATGAGCGAATACAACCGGCGAAACCTGGTGTATGAGAAGGAGGACCTTCTTATAAGCGGGACGGGCAAGTATCCCGGCTACAACTTCTACAAGGTGGCAGGGCTTTCCATAAAGGGCAAGGACAAGGGCGAAGCGGAAAACGAGCTTCCTCCCGTGGACGTAAAGGGGCTGATGCCGTAATGGCCAACGTATTTTACATATCAGCCGCGGTAGCGCTGGTTTCGACCATGCTGGTGATCGTGCAGAGAAACGTGGTGCACGCCCTTTTATATCTGATACTGTCGCTGCTTTCGGTGGCGGTCATTTTTTTTGATATCGGGGCCCCGTTTGTGGCGGCGCTTGAGATCATCATATACGCGGGGGCCATCATGGTGCTTTTTGTTTTCGTGATAATGATGCTGAATCTCGGGGCGCAGTCCGCGGAAGAGGAGAGGCATTGGCAAACCTGGGGGATGTGGATAGGCCCCGCGGTATTAGGGGCAGTGCTGCTGGCGGACCTGGTCTACATGCTGGCGCAGGGCCCTCCCCGCGGCTTCTTTGGCAATATGGGCCCCGTTGGGCCAAAACAGGTGGGTATCGCGCTGTTCGGGCCATATCTGATCGGTGTGGAGCTGGCCTCGCTGCTTCTGCTTGCCGGGCTCATCGGGGCATATCATTTGGGTAAACCGGCAAAGATGGCGGAAGCGGGCAAAAATCGTGCACGGGAAAGAGGAGGAGAATAAGGCATGACACCATTGCCGGCGGGACATCCCCCGCTGCATTCCGCTGTGGCCCAGCTTTATTCCGCGGCAGTTTACGGGGTGCCGGTGGCTCACGGGCTGATGCTGGCATGGGTGCTTTTCATAGTAGGGCTCATAGGCGTGCTGGTGCGCAGGAACCTGATATTCATCCTCATGTCCGTGGAGATAATGCTCAACGCCGCGGGGCTTGCCTTCATTATCGCGGGGAGCCGTTGGGGCCAGCCGGATGGGCAGGTGATGTTCATATTCATTCTGGCCATGGCGGCAGCGGAGGTGTCGGTGGGGCTTGCGCTTGTGCTGCTTTTTAACCGGCGGTTCAGGACGCTGGATACGGATGCTGCAAATAGGATGAAAGGCTAGGCGGGAAGGTAAAAAAATAAAATGCTTCAGCTTCTATGGCTCATACCTGTTTTGCCGTTTGCGGGTTTTTTGATACTGGCGCTTTTTGGCGGGCGGATGCGCAAGTCCGCTGTGGCGGCCGTTGGCGTTGGCTCGGTCGGGCTTGCGGCCCTGGTTTCATTAGTAGTGGCCGCCGGTTTCCTGTTGTCCGCGCAAAACCCTTCTGCCCGGGTCTACACGCAGTACATCTGGACGTGGATAAATATCGGCGCGTTCAAACCGGGCATCTTTTTGTATCTCGATGCACTTTCCCTGGTGATGGTGCTTGTAGTGACGGTGGTGGGTTTTTTCATACACCTTTATTCGGCCCAGTTTATGGAAGAGAGCGAGGGCTACGGCCGGTTTTTTGCCTACATGAATCTTTTTGTAGGCTCGATGCTGATCCTGGTGCTTTCGGGCAACCTGCTGTTGTTGTACCTTGGATGGGAGGGCGTGGGCCTCTGCAGTTACCTCCTGATAGGTTTCTGGTACAAGGAGCCGGAAAACGGGTCAGCCGCGATCAAGGCGTTCGTGGTGACGCGCGTTGGCGACACCGCCCTTGCGATAGGCCTTTTTTTGATCTTTTTGAATTTGGGCTCGCTGGACATACAAACGCTGATGGGAACGGCCGCGCTTAAATGGCGGATCGGGGGAGAGCTTCCCACGCTGGCGGCCGCGCTCATTCTTGGGGGAGCGGTGGGCAAATCCGCTCAGTTGCCGCTTCAGACCTGGCTGCCGGACGCAATGGCGGGCCCCACGCCCGTCAGCGCTCTGATACATGCCGCCACGATGGTAACGGCCGGCGTGTATCTTATAGCCAGGACCCATGTGCTTTTCAGCATGGCCCCGAGGGTGGAGCTTGCCGTTGGCATTATCGGAGCGGCAACGCTTCTTATCTCCTCAATGAGCGCGCTTGTCCAGCACGATATAAAGAGGGTGCTGGCATATTCCACCATCAGCCAGATAGGGTACATGTTCCTGGCCCTTGGAGTGGGGGCATGGTCCGCTGCGATCTTCCACCTTGTGACGCACGCCTTTTTCAAAGCGCTTTTGTTCCTTGGGGCCGGAGCGGTCATAGCGGGATTTGGCGGGGAACATGACATGTTCAAGATGGGGGGAGTCAGGAAGCAGTCGCCTTTTGTCTTCTGGACATTTTTGGCCGGGGCCTGTTCTCTGTCGGCCCTTCCCCTTGTGACGGCGGGCTTTTACAGCAAGGGCATGATCCTGTTTGGCGCATGGCAGTCCAGGCAGGCGGGGTTTTGGCTCTGGGCGGCCGGACTGACCGGGGCATTTTTGACCTCGATATATACGTTCAGGATGGTGTTCATCACTTTTTTTGGCGAGGCCAGAACGGCCATGGCTAAAAAGCCGGACATCCGCGAAGCCGTACCGCTTGTAGTGCTTGCTTTCCTGGCGGTCGTGGGCGGTTTTATCGGCTTGCCCCGTTTTCTTGGGATAAGGTCTTTATCGATCACCGGTTTCCTCTCCGCCGTCCTGCCGTCTTCCGCTCAAATGGAGGGGCAAAAAGAAACGGAACTGCTCCTGGAGACGGTCGCTTCCATTATTTCCCTTGCCGGTATATACGTGGCCTACTTTTTCTGGCTTTCCGCCCCCGAATATTCGCGCGAAATAGCGCAAAGCCGGGCCGGAAAGACCATCAGGAGGTTTTTGTTTTCCGGATGGGGATTTGACTGGCTCTACGGGAAACTCTTTGTGGCCCCGTACAAATGGGTGGCAAGGGTCAGCAGGAATGATGTCATAGACGTGGCCTACTCGTTCATAGCCGGGGTGAACAGGTTTTTCCATTACGGGCTGAGCATGACGCAGACGGGCAGGGTACGGTTTTATGCCGCGGCCATTGCTCTGGGGGCCGCTGTCACCATAACCATAGCGGTGCTCGCCAGATGATACTTGCATGGCTCATAATAACGCCTTTTGCGGGTGGCGTCCTTGCCTGGACGCTTGCAAGGGGGCGGGGTCTTCTGGGAGGGCTCGCCTCAAGATGGGTATCCATGATCGCGCTTGCCATTGATCTGCTGCTGGTAGTGCGCCTCTGGGCAAATTATTACGGCGCGCTGGGGACGGGCGCGTTTTCCCTTTCCGGGATATCATTGCCTTACGGCAAATGGTTAAAGGAGCTTGCCGTGCCGTGGATACCACAGGCGGGCATATCAATTCATCTTGCGATGGACGGCCTCAGCCTTCTTCTTGTTACCCTTACGGTGGTCCTTGGAATGGTTTCGGTTGCCGCCTCCTGGAGCGAAATAAAGGACCGGGTTGGTTTTTTTCACTTTAATCTCCTCTGGACGCTCTCCGGTATATTAGGGGTCTTTCTTGCGCTGGACCTTTTTCTTTTCTATTTCTTCTGGGAGATGATGCTTGTGCCCATGTACTTTCTCATAGCCGTGTGGGGACATGAAAGAAGACTGTACGCCTCGGTGAAATTTTTCATCTTCACCCAGGTAAGCGGCCTTTTCATGCTGCTGTCCATCCTGGGGCTTTTCTTTGTCCACGGCGCGCAGACAGGGGTTTACACATTCGATTACCTGGGTCTCCTTGGCACAAGGCTGGCCCCTGACACGGCCTTCTGGCTGATGCTTGGTTTTTTTATTGCCTTTGCCGTGAAGCTTCCGGCCGTGCCTGTCCACAGCTGGTTGCCGGACGCGCACACGGAGGCGCCGACTGCGGGCAGCGTCATCCTTGCGGGGCTTCTTCTTAAGACCGGGGCTTACGGGCTTCTGCGTTTCGCGGTGCCTCTATTTCCACAGGCATCGGTGAGTTTTGCGCCCGCCGCCATGGCGCTTGGCGTCATAAGCATCCTTTACGGAGCTGTTTTGGCTTACGGGCAGACGGATTTCAAAAGGCTGGTGGCCGACACGAGCATAAGCCATATGGGCTTTGTGCTTTTGGGCATTTACGCCTGGAACGGCATCGCGCTCCAGGGCACGGTGATGCAGATGCTCTGCCACGGCATAAGCACCGGCATGCTCTTTGTCCTCGCGGGGTCGATACAGGAGCGTATACATACCCGTGACATGCGCAGGATGGGGCGGTTTTGGGAAAAGGTCCCGGTCATGGGCGGGGTCGGGATGCTCTTTGCGCTTGCCTCGCTGGGCCTTCCGGGGCTGGGGAACTTCGTAGGGGAGTTCCTTGTCCTTTTGGGGGCGTTCAGGGCCAGCCCGGTTATGGCTGTAATTGCCTCGCTAGGGCTTGTTGTCTCCACCGTATATGCGCTCTGGATGGTGCAGCAGGTCTTCCACGGACAGCCCCGTGAGGAACATGCCCTGTTGCCGGACTTATACCCCAGGGAAAAGGGCATAGCGGCGGCGATGATAATCCTTATCGTATGGCTTGGCCTCTATCCCCAACCAGTAATAAACGCGGCAAGGCCCGCGCTTGAGAACCTACAGAAGGTCAGGGCCGCCGTTTTAAGGCAGACGCAGGCGGAAGGCAATAATCCGGAAAGAGAGGGCTCAAATGGGCTACGCTGACCTGTTGGCGTCGCTGCCGCTGGTTCTTGCCGCGGCATCTTCGGTGGCCGTCATGCTGATCATTGCCTTTTACAGGAACCATGGGCTTGCCGCCCTGGCAACTCTCGCGGGGCTTGCGGTCTCCTTTGCCTCAATTGTTGTGGCCGCCCCTTACGCCCCGAGAAACGTCACGGGCCTTCTGGTGATCGACGGCTATGCGCTTTTTTTCATCGGGTTGATATTTGCAGGCACCTTTGCCGCGGCGATGCTGGCCCACGGTTACCTGGAGAAAACACTCCGGGGGGAACGGGAGGAGTTTTACCTGCTCCTGCTGCTTGCGGCAACCGGGGCGGCTGTTCTTGCGGCAAGCGCGCATTTTGCCTCTTTTTTCCTTGGCCTTGAGACCCTTAGCGTATCGCTGTACGCCCTTATTTCTTATCCCAAAGGCAGTGAAAGAGCGGTGGAAGCCGGGGTGAAATACCTGGTGCTGGCCGCGGTGTCCTCGGCGTTTCTGCTGTTTGGCATGGCGCTGGTATATGCCAGGATGGGGACAATGCAATTCTCGGGCATTGCGTCAATGGCCCTGGGGACATATATGGGGGACCCGGTTTTTCTTGGCGCGCTTGCGCTTATTGCGGCCGGGGTGGGATTCAAGCTCGCGGTGGCCCCGTTCCACATGTGGACGCCGGATGTGTACGAGGGCGCGCCTCCTCCGGTCGCAGCCTTTGTGGCCACGGTCTCCAAGGGGGCCATGTTCGCGCTTTTTCTCAGGTATTTCGCCAGGGTGGACATACACCAGAGCCGCTCGCTCGTGCTGGCCGTTGCCGTCATATCCATTGGCTCCATGTTCATAGGAAACCTGCTGGCCCTGCTGCAAAATAACGTAAAGCGCGTTCTCGCATACTCATCCATTGCCCATCTGGGTTACCTGCTTGTGGCCTTTCTAGCGGCCGGGGCGCTCAGAGTTACGGCATCCGAGTACTACCTGGTCTCCTATTTCATCACCATGCTTGGCGCGTTCGGGGTGGTTACCGTGTTGGCCGGAAAAGAGGCGGGGGAGATGGAAGACATCAGGGACTACAGGGGGCTTTTCGCCAGCCATCCTGTTATTGCCGTGGTTTTTTCGGCGATGCTGTTTTCCTTGGCGGGCATACCGCTTACCGCCGGGTTCATCGGAAAATTCTATGTGATAGCCGCGGGGGCGGGCTCCGCTCTCTGGACGCTGCTTATCGCCCTTGCCATAAACAGCGCGATAGGGCTCTTTTACTATGTGAGGATCATCGTGAGCATGTATTCAAATGTAGAGGCGGGGTATCCAGGTGAAGAGGCGGCGCATACGGGAAGCGGAGAGCATGCCGTTTTTGGCGCCGGACAAATGGGCGGGGCACCTCCGGTGATAGCCATCCCCATTGGCGGCGGGCTTGCCCTGGCGGGGCTCACCCTTGGGCTGGTGTGGTTCGGGGTCTATCCGCCTACGCTTCTTTCCATAATCCAGAAAACCATATCCAGTTTGATGTGAGCGGCCTGATGTAAAAGGGGCTTGCGCATGGCGCAACGAACAAAAAACCAACGCGGGGTTAACGCGAAGGTTTTTTCAAACAGGGCAGGCAAATACGTTTGATTTTACAAGGGGAGGTCTCATTTTTTTCTTTTTTTGGTTTTTTTGGTTTTCTTGACTATTGGCCCTGAATGTGCCATAGTGATAATTGGAGTTAATGGAGTCAATTATTACATTTAGAGTTAGCAAAGTCTTTAGTTGCGTTCCCTCTATTGCAGCCTCCTTGAAACTTCCAAAAACACCTGAAAGGAGGCACACCAGATGACAAACGGCACTGTAAAGTGGTTCAACGAATCCAAAGGGTACGGCTTCATAACAGCTGAAGACGGCACCGATGTGTTCGCCCATTATTCCGACGTTCAGAGCAATGGCTTTAAAACACTTGCTGAAGGCGACGCGGTGAGTTTCGAGATCACCGAGGGCAACAAGGGTCCCAAGGCCTCGAACATCGTAAAACTGTAACAGGGTAAAAATGTAACAGGCGGGAAGCGGTCTTGAAAAAGGACCTGATTTCCGGCAAAGGCAATGGAAGGGACGGTCAGAATAAACGCCGTCTCTCCCATTTCCGCCTTCGCAGGCAGCGCCTCCCGCTGTTATTTCGCGCTTCCTGGTAAGCGCGTTTTTAAAAACAAAAAATAAAAAACAAAAAACAAAAAAAATTAAACGGCCGCACTGAAAGGAAAATGAAATGGCGTCAAAAAAGATCTATGTTGGGAACCTCCCTTATTCTGCTACCGAGGATGACTTGCGGGAAATGTTTTCTGGTGCGGGAAATGTGCAGTCGGTCAGGATAATCAATGATGAGTCCGGGAGATCCAAGGGGTTTGGCTTTGTAGAAATGGAAACAAGCGAGGAAGCGGAAAAGGCGATAGCCTCATTCAACGGCAAGATGATCGGGGACAGAGCTTTGACCGTCAACGAGGCGCGGCCGCAGACGGCTAGGCCCGGCGGGGACAGATCTGGGCGTGGAAGGTCCTTTGGCAAAGACAAAGGGCCTGGCAGATGGAGGTAAGAGTAGCCGGCGATCTTGAAAAAGCCCTGAAATTACTGAAAAGGAAAATTCAGAAAGACGGGGTATTAAAAGACCTCAAGAAAAAGCGCTATTACGAAAAACCCTCAGTGAAGATGAAAACCAAGCAGAGGGAGGCGCGCAGAAAACGGGCCAAGTCCGGGAAATTCACTAAAAAGCCCGTGGCAATGGCGGACAGGAGTTGATCAGTTGGCAAAACGCGCAGGGATGTATAAGTCTGAGAAAAGAAAAAAAGAGATGATCAAGCAGAAAAAGCAGGAACAAAAGAGGCAAAAGCGGCTCGAAAAGGGATCGCGCCCGGAAGGACAGCCCGAGGAACAGCTTGAGGGACAGGAACCAGGAGGGGAGGCCGAAAACAGCGGGGACTCCACCGGAATGAATGACCCACAGGTTTGAAGGCTGCATATTCTGAGGACGGGATATTCATTCCGATGATGCCTGAATAGGGCGCTCCCGAAAATAAAAAACCTCCCCCCCCCCCGAGTGTGCAGGAGCAGCCGGAACCGGCAGGGTGCTGAAAAATTGAAGTCCGGCAAGCAGCAACTGCCGGCTAAAAAGACTAAAAACCTGCCGGCTGTCATCCCTGCCGCTCCTATTCCCTTAGGTTCATTTTTTTTTGCCCTGCGGCCCCGCAAAACAAAAACCCCCCAAACGTCCTATAATAAAAAAACAGGCGGCTTATTCTTCCTTAACGGGGTGAGGGAAAAATTCGAATGGCCGGACAGGCTGGAAAAAACATGATATGCAGTCTGGATTATCTTGTGGGCACCCTGGCCACGGCTTACAAGGGCGTGATCACCTCACTGGTGGTGAAGGATTTCTGCATCTGCCAGGAGGATGGGTCCGCTATCCTTAAAGGCGTCATCCTTTCCATGCCGCCCGGCGGCTATCAGGCCTCCCTGATAAGAGAAGGGGGGGAGCTTGCCCGCTCCCCCATAACGGAAAATGGCGGCTTTGAGATGCGGGCCGGTGAAGGGCCCGTCATGGAGGCCAAAGACCTGCAGATCGACATCCTTCAAAACGGCAGGCATATCGGTACCTTCCTGCTCAAAAGAGAAAAATCCGGTGTTTTTTATACCCCGGCAGCCGAGCTTTCCCAGGAGGTTAAGGATGTGGATTTCAAGCTCCTCACCCTTCCGCTCAGGGAGAAGCCGGGGCTTCAGCGCAAGGCCGAAGATGTGATATATAAAATCCTTTCCGCAAAAAAGGACTGGCGTAAATTTTCAGATGAGCTTCATGGATTTGCGACAGACCTCTTCTGGGGAGAAAGGGAGGTCTTTTACCTGGGCTTTGGTATCCTGGTAAAATTTTCTTCCCTTGCGCTTGAAAAAACAGGGCTAGGCCAGACGGCGGGAAAACCAGCCCAAAACTTCCTCGATCTGGTAGGGCTTCCACTTTCAAGGGAGACCTCTGCGGACAAGCTGCGCAATCCTGCGCTTCAATGGTTGAACGCCTTGGCTCTGGGAGAGGCCCGCACGGACCTTTCCGGCAGGGCGGGGCAGGCTGTAAAGGTATTCTCCATGATAAATGAAAAGGTGCCGGAAGCGGACATCAGGCCCGCTTTTTCAGCGCTTCTTTCCTCCCTGCGCCGCAGGGTTGAAGATGCCCCGGTCTTTTCTGAAAACGCCCTGGAGGACATAAAAGGATTCATTCCGCCCGGGGCTTTCGGGGTAATTGAAAAGCGGGGCAGCAGAGGGCGTGATGGCTTCCTCGCCTTGATGGAAGAAGCCCGCGGCCTGGCTGAGAAAGGCCGGGTTGAAGAATCCCTGCTGAAAATGGACGGGGCGAAGGCGGATCTCGAATTATTCCTTGACGGTGGGGAGCTTATAAGGAGTTTTTTTGATATAACCAGGAGACATCTTTCCGTGGAAAGCGCCCCCGCGTTCACGGAGGCATTGTTTGAACTCCTGGATTTCCAGGCGAAGGCCGCAGACGGGGGTAAAGTCAACAAAGACCTCATATCAGGCGCGGCCGAATTCATGCAAAGGCTCATAGCGGCGGGCCGGGCCGGCCTATGCGCGGACCTTCTTATAAGGGCGGGGAAATCCGGCAAGGAAAGAGGCTTTGAAAATGAAATGGTCCTCAACAAGGATATTGCCGCCCTCATCCTGGGCTCCGGCGATAACGGGCTTGTCTCTCTTTACCGCGAACTTTTAAAGGGGATACTGGTGCCGTCACCGGGGATACGCGGCTATTCCCAGGATACCTGGGCGGAAATTGCAAATCCTCTCCATCTGGATATCCTTTCGCGTTTTCTGGACGTCCTTTCCGTTTCGGGCGAAGGCCTGGAGGACGTAAAGGCGCACCTCATTTGCAATCTCCATTTAAGCGGGGTTTTCATCCCCGACGACAGGCTTTTCCAGCGGCGCGTCTCCGGCTACCTCAATTCTTCGGCCATGCGCGGGGGAAAAAAATTCCTGCTTAACTATATGCTTTTAAAAAAGCTCCCTGTTTATTTCAGCGAGATAGGGGCGGCAAGCCGGATAAGGGACTATACAACCCAGGTGGACTCCTGGGGGAATGACTCGGTGCTCTATTTTTTGAGAAAACAGGTCCACGTTAACGCAAGCAATCTTAATATACGCCTGACGGAAGGGATCATAAAGGCATGGGCAGACAACGACCCGGGCCTTCTTGAGTCGCTTGTGCCCGCTGGCGTCTTCCGGAATTTCAATAAGGCTCTGCTCCAGGTCTATCACCTGGCGATAAGACCTTTTTTTGAGGCACTGGGTGTTCTTGATGGGGCAAGGGAAGACGGAGACAAGAATAAAAAGATCCTGTTTGGCAAACTCCTTGAGATCCACGAGGAGCTTCTGAAAGGGGAGATAGAAAAGATAAAAGCCCCCGAAGAGATACGCTCAAAGGTCTTTTTGCTTTGCCGGATATACCAGGAGATAGTGAAAAAATATTCCCTGCCTTATAGCGGCCCTTTCGGAGGGGGTCCTTCCGTTGAAGGGCAGGGTCTGTATTCCGCGATAGGGGAATGCCTGCAAAAAATGAGGGCGCTTAAAGAAACGGTTCTCTCGCCGGCAAAGACAGAAGCAACAGAGAACCTGTATTTCAAAAGGCATATAGCTTTTGGCATCCCTTCGGTGCTTGGCACGTATCATGAGCAGAAATTCGATGCCCTGGGGGATTTTTTAAGGATAGGGGAAAGGGCGCGAGTGTTGATGGAGGCGGCCGTCACGGAAGTTTCTTCGGGCGGGAAAAGACAAAAAGCACGGAAGGGCAGCGAAAAGAGGGAAGGGCCGGAAGAGATCGCCTGCTGGACAGCTGCTCTTGGGCAGATAAACAGCGTCCTCGCGCTTCAAGGCATCCGGAATTTCCAGATCGAAGAGCTTTCAGGGATATTCAGGACAAACAGACTTTTTGTCAGTCAGACCCTGGATATGCTCCGGATGTGGCAGAAGGAGTTGAAATGGGCGGTGGAATCCTTCGGCAGGGATTTCCTTGCCCCGCTGGGCAATGTCATTAAGGCTTTCCCTCAGGATGATCTACCCGATTATCTTGCAAACCTGGACCCCGATGATGTGAATTTCGTGGACAAGGCGGCGGATATCATCATCAGGGACATGATGGCGGGCCTTCCGGGCTTTACCGAGACCGACAGGCTTATAGACGCCCTGGCGGGCAGGTTGTCGTCGCATCTTGAGAGCGAGGGAGATTCTGCCTTCAATCTCAATGTGCCTGAGGAAGCGCCGGATTTCTTTGAGTTGGACGGGCTTGGAGATGACGACGCGATGAGGCTTTCCCCGTTTCTTGGCGGCAAGGCCAAAAATCTCGTTTATCTTAAAAACGGGGGGTTTGACGTGCCGCCGGGGGCTGTATTTTCTTCCAGGCACACGGAAGATTATATGGGCTATACGGAAAGCGAAGCTTTCACCGAGGCGCTTAAAAAGGCGGTCCGTAAAATAGAGGACAAAACGGGGAAGATCTTTGGCGGGGAGGAAAACCCGCTTTTCCTTTCGGTAAGAAGCGGCTCCTATATTTCGATGCCCGGCATCCTTACCTCCATCCTTTATTGCGGCATGAACTCCGTGGCAATAAAGGGTTTCATCAGGGAAACCGGCAACCCGTGGCTTGCCTGGGATTCATACAGGAGGTTTCTTGAACACTATGGGAGGTCGGTGCTGGGGCTGGACCCAAAAATCTTCGATGACATAAAAGCGTCTTTTGCAAAAAACAGCGGCGCTTCATTACCGGACAGGATGGGGTTGGAGGAGCTGGGCGAGGGGCAGGTAAGGGGCATTGCCCAGGCATACCTTGAGACGTTATCCCGCGCGGGCCATTCCGTCCCCGATGATGTTTATGAGCAGCTCAGGAATTCCGCAAAAGCGGTCTACGCGTCATGGCATGGTGAAAGGTCCTCCCAGTTTGCCAGGTTCACGGGCATGTCCCGCCGCTGGGGCACGTCAGTAACCCTTATGCAGATGATATACGGCAATCAGCCGGGGGCGGGGGCGTCAGTTTTTTTTACGAGGGACCCCGCCACCATGGAAAGGCGCATATACGGCGAGATAAGGGAGATAGCCACGGGTGACGACCTTGTGTACGGGGCCCGCACGAACAGGCCGGTCTCAAAAAAACAGAAAGAACTGTTCGGCGCAGAAGGTGGCGGGGAAAATATGAGCCTCGAAGAAAAAGACCCGGCGCTTTTCGGGATGCTTGAGGACCTGGCGCGGAGGATCGAGGATGCCATGGGCGGGCTTCCCCAGGAAGTGGAGACCACGTACTGCAAAACTGACGGGCAGAGAAAGGTCTATGTACTCCAGGCAAGGCGCATGGAGTTTTTTGACTCCGGGTTTATCCCGCGTTTTGAGGAAATATGCATGATGGAACCCAGGGTGATAGGTAAGGGCATAGGGGTGCACGGGGGGGCGCTTAGCGGGGTTGCCTCATTTTCCTTCTCCACTGAAGCCATAAGAGAGCTGGGCCGCAAAACCGGTTTGCCTGTTATTATCCTGCGCCATTCGGCCAGCACGAATGACGTTTCTCTCATGGCGGACATAGGCGGCATAATAACGGCTGCCGGCGGCGCCACATCCCATGCCTCCGTCCTTGCCCAGAAGTTTGGCCTCACTGCGATCGTCGGCTGCAAGGACCTGAGTTTCGAGGCCTCCCGTGAAGGCACGCCCTACGCCCGCATAGGCAATTCCATTATTTCCGAGGGGGCCCCCATAAGCATCGACGGGGCCACCGGGCTCATATTTTCCGGCACATGCCTGCACACCTCGAATAGCCGGCAGCGCTGAACCGCTTTTCCCCTGCCTGAGGACGTAAAAAACACCGTTGGGGGCGCCGTATGGACTTTCCGCCAGCGGATTTAGTATCATCGATGATGGTTTTTGTTTGATTACCGCAGTGGGAGGCCCGGCCTGAAGCCTTAAAAAGGGCTTTAGATGATAAGGAGCCGGTTTGTTTGATTTTTTTGGCGAAAATTGATTCGCAAAGGATGAGGACCCGGTTGCCAAGCGCCCTGTTATGCGCCTGCCTGGCGGCTCTGCTGGTATTGTCCTCTGGGGGTAACGCTCATGCCAGGGTTTTGGTCATCAACACCTTCGATATTTATCCATACTCCACCCCTCACGGCACCGGTTCTCTGGACCTGGTGATCAAGGAGGCTTTCAGGCGCATAGGACAAAAGGTGAAGATAGTATGGCTGCCGTCCGCAAGGGCCCTCATCAATGCCGACTCGGGCATCGATGACGGAGACTTTGCCCGCATGGCCGGCATTGAAAAAAAATTCCATAATCTGGTCCGGGTACCGGGGAAGCTCTGCAAGTTCGAGTTTGCCCCTTTTGCGAAATCCCCTGCCATAAAGATAAGCGGTTGGAAGAGCCTGAACGGATATAACGTCGGAATACCCCGGGGGGCCCAGATACTTGAGAAAAAAACTTCGGGCCTGCGTTCGCTCACGGAGGTGAACGACCAGAACGCCCTCTTTAGCATGCTCCTGAACGGACGTTTTGATGTGATAATTTACGAAAGCGTGCAAGGCAGGGGGCTTATAAAGGAATGCGGTTTGCCCGGCGTCCGGCAGGTGGGCCCCGTCCTTTGGAAATGCTGGGCGTATTTGTATATGAACCGCCGCTATTCCGCTTTGGTCCCGCGTCTGGCTCATGCCATCAGTCAGATGAAAAGAGATGGCACTTTCAACCGTATAATGGGCTCATCAAGGTGACGCGAAGGCGATAATGATCAGAAGGAATTCTCAAAAAGGCATCGGGCATTATCTGTGCAAACGGGTCCTTTTCTTCAGCCTTTTCCTGGTGGCATTCTTCACCCTGTTCCAGGCCGGGCTGGATTACCGCAACCGTATGGCCACCATCCCCAAAACCATCGGCAGGATCAACGTGGAGCAACTTGAGGAATCCCTATGGGAAGTAGACAGCCAGGCCCTGCAACTGCAGGCCGAGGGGATAGTCCATTTCCCCTATATAAGTTACGCCTCGATCTCGGACCAGAACAGCGTTATGGCCAGGGCCGGGGAAAAGAAAGACAAAGGGGTCCTGACCAGGACGATACCTCTTACACGCATGTACAACGGAAGGGAAGTTGCGATCGGCAGCCTTTATCTGCAGGCGGACACAGGGGAGGTCTTTCATGATGTCCTTAATGATATCGCGCTTATATTCATATTCCAGTCCGCGATGGTGTCTATTGTGGCTCTGCTCATCTTCGGACTCTTCGAGCTGACTGTGACCCGCCATCTTTCCTCGGCCGCCGGATATTTCCGCGCCTTTGACGCGGGTGTCAATTTGCCTCTGAAACTGGAAAAGACAGGGCGCAGGGACGAACTGGATACCCTGGTGGACGCCTTCAATGATATGCGCCAGAAACTCGATTCCGCGTACCGGAAGCAGCTGAGCGCGGAAAAGAAGTTCCGGGACCTGCTGGAGACCGTCAGGCTTGCCGCGGTCATGCTGGACCGAAACGGCAATATCACCTTCTGCAACGATTATTTACTAAACCTCACCGGATGGAGCAGGGAAGAGGCCATTGGCAACAGCTGGGTTGACATGTTCGTGCCGGATGAGGCCAGGGAACGGGTCAAAACCGTTTTTAAGACCGTTCTGGGTTCCGAAGGGCCCACGCATTATGAAAACCCCATAATAACGCGCGAAGGAAAAATAAGGCATATCGTATGGGACAATTCCGTTTTAAGGGACCATAACGGGGATGTCCTGGGTACCGCAAGCATAGGCAGCGACTTTACGGAGCACAGGAGACTGGAAGACCAGTTGCGCCAGGCGCAGAAGATGGAAGCGGTGGGCCAACTGGCTGGAGGCGTTGCCCATGATTTCAACAATATACTTTCAGCGATCGTGGGTTATGCGCATCTTACCCTGATGAAGATGGGCGAAGACAGCCCGCTGAAAGACAATCTGGAGCAGATACTAAAGGCCTCGGAGAGGGCTGCCACTCTCACGCAGAGCCTTCTTTCGTTCAGCAGAAAGCAGGCCATGAGCCCCAAGCCGGTTGACTTGAACGGGATCATGAAAGGTCTCGATAAATTGCTGGCGAGGCTGATCAGGGAGGATATCGAGATCAGGATGAGGTGCCCCATGGAGGGTCTTGTGATCTTTGCCGACAAAGGACAGATCGAGCAGATGATGATAAACCTGATCACTAACGCCAGGGACGCCATGCCCAAAGGCGGCCGCATTATGGTGGATACGGGCGAGCTGCTCATGGACGAGAGCTTTATAGAGGCGCATGGGTTCGGCAAGGAGGGGAAATACGCCTTCATCTATGTTTCCGATACCGGCCATGGGATGGATGAGCAGACGAGGCGGAGGATGTTCGAGCCGTTCTTTACAACCAAGGAGCAGGGGAAAGGCACGGGCCTCGGGCTTTCACTGGTTTACGGGGTGATAAAACAGCACAGAGGCTATATAGATATCTACAGTGAACCGGGAATGGGCGCGACATTCAAGATCTATCTGCCGCTGCTGGAGGGGCGCGCAGCGGAGGAAGAGCAGGGAAAGGTCCCGCCTGCGGCGATGGAAGAAGGTTCCGGGACGATACTCGTCGCCGAGGACGACCCGCAGATAAGGCGGCTCAACGCCACCGTGCTGCGTGAAAATGGTTACACCGTTGTCGAAGCGGTCGACGGAGAGGACGCCGTACGCAAATTCTCCGAATACCCAGGCGGCGTTCAGCTATTGGTCACGGACTGCATCATGCCCAGGAAGAACGGAAAAGAGGCGTACGATGAGATCCGCAGGAAGGACCCCTCCATAAAGGCCATTTTTCTAAGCGGCTACGCCGAGGACGTCATCAGCAAGGAAGGTCTGCTGGTGGAGGGTATAAACTTCATCGTCAAGCCGGTTACGCCCTCCATTCTGTTAAAGAAAGTAAAGGAACTGCTCTCTTAGAATAAAAGAGAAAAAACCTGCCGTTAAGCGCTTCTTAATTAAATCTTTACACCCTCGCCCCCTTTTTTTGCACCTATTTTACACAGGCTGCTGATAGGATTTAATCAGCAGCCTGTATCCCGCTGCCCACTATTTGATAAGCGGGGTATTCTCACCGGAAAGGGGAAGACTTCTATGGACCTGGAATTTGTTTTGCTGATGGCCGGACTGTTCGGCGTCTCATGGCTTCTGATCGAACTTTTTGAAAGGATATAGGGGAGAGTGTAAAAAATGCATATTTTCTACTGGATAGGCGGCATTGTGACGGCGGGCCTTTTGGTCTACCTGGTGGCCGCGTTACTGAAACCGGAGATATTTTCATGAGCGGAAACGACGTGCTGCAGATCGTGATCTATTTTACCGTCCTGGTTTTGCTTGCAAAACCGCTTGGCATATTCATGGCCAGGGTCTATGAGGGCCAGCCGGTTTTTCTAGGCCGCGTTCTGGGCCCTTTCGAACGTCTTTTTTACCGCCTCTGCGGCATCCAGCCGGAAGAGGAGATGGGCTGGAAGCAATACGCGCTGGCGGTGCTCCTGTTCAGCCTGTCCGGGATGTTTGCCGTTTATGCGCTTCAGCGCTTCCAAGGGGCGCTCTTTTTGAACCCGCAGAAATTTCCGGCCGTGACGCCGGGCCTTTCTTTCAACACAGCCGTAAGCTTCGCTACCAATACCAACTGGCAGAACTATGGCGGGGAGTCCACCCTGAGCTATCTAACGCAGATGGCCGGGCTCGCGGTGCAAAACTTCGTATCGGCCGCAGCCGGCATGGCAGTGCTCGTGGCCCTTATCCGCGGGTTCAAGAGACATGCCGCAAATACCATAGGCAACTTCTGGGTGGACATGACACGGGGCGTTTTGTATATCCTCCTGCCACTGTCCGTTCTCTATTCATTTCTCCTGGTTTCCCAGGGTGTTGTGCAGAGCTTTGACAAATACAAGACAGTCGCTTTGACCCAGGCGGTAACTTATGAAACCCCGAAGCTCGATGCCCTGGGCAACCCTGTGAAAGACGCAAAGGGCAATCCCGTTATGATGGAGTCTGAAGTGAGGCAGCAGCAGATACCCCTTGGCCCGGCTGCATCCCAGGTCGCCATAAAGCAACTGGGCACGAATGGGGGAGGATTTTTCAATACAAATTCGGCCCATCCGCTTGAAGACCCCACGCCTTTTTCAAATTTCCTTGAGTGCCTGGCGATACTGCTGATACCGGCCGCGCTCTGTCTGACCTTCGGGGAGATGGTGGGCGACAGAAGGCAGGGCTGGGCCTTGCTTATTACCATGATGCTGGTGCTTGCGCCCCTTACGGTTCTTGGCACCTGGAGCGAGCAGGGCGGCAACCCGCATTTTGCCTCCATGGGGATAGACCAGGCGGCTGGCGCACTTCAGCCCGGCGGCAATATGGAAGGTAAGGAGGTACGGAACGGCATAGTAAGTTCCACGGTCTGGGCCACCTGGACAACCGCGGCCTCGAACGGTTCGGTCAACTCCATGCACGATTCCTATACCCCCCTTGGCGGCATGATACCGCTGGTGCTCATACAGTTGGGAGAGGTAATTTTCGGGGGCGTTGGCTCCGGGCTTTACGGCATGCTCATATTCGCCATACTCACCGTGTTCATAGCGGGGCTCATGGTGGGGCGCACACCGGAATACCTGGGCAAGAAGATAGAGATATTCGAGATGAAGATGGCCGCCTTTATGGTGCTCATCGTAAATGCGCTCATTAAAATTGGAACGGCCCTGGGCGTTTCTACGAAAGCCGGGCTGGCAGGCATCTCCAACCCAGGCCCTCACGGTTTTTCCGAAGTGCTGTATGCCTTTTCCTCCTTCGCGGACAACAACGGGAGCGCCTTTGCGGGCCTTAATGGAAATTCGCTTTTCTACAACACTATTGGCGGGATGATCATGTTCATTGGACGGTTCTGGGTTATCATCCCGGTGCTGGCCATCGCGGGCTCTCTGGCCAAAAAGAAGCATGTCCCCGCGGGGTTGGGGACGCTTCCCACCCATACGCCCCTGTTCGTCGTGTTTCTCATAGGGGTCATAGTGGTAGTAGGCGCGCTTACGTTCATGCCCAGCCTTGCGCTTGGGCCGATCGCGGAAATGTTTACGCACTGATTTTAAGGCAAAAAATAAAAAATAAAAAATAAAAAATTTTTAAAAACAGGATCGGGAGATCATGGGCAGGAAAAAAGAAAGAAGCAAAAGTAAAAGTAAAAAATCCCTTTTTGAGTCAAGGATAATACGGCGGGCGCTCTGGGATTCGGTGAAAAAGCTTAATCCCGTTTACCAGATAAAAAACCCTGTCATGTTCGTGGTGGAGGCGGGCAGCGTCCTTACCACCGCGCTTTTTCTTCACTCCGTCATCACCGGAAGGGGCGAGGCCTCCCCTGGTTTCATATTCCAGATAGCGGTCTGGTTATGGATAACGGTGCTCTTTGCCAACTTCGCGGAATCCATGGCGGAGGGGCGCGGCAAGGCCCAGGCCGACGCCCTCAGGAAGACCAGGCAGGAGGTCATGGCCAAGCGCATGACCAAGCCGCAGAGGGATACACCCAGGGATTCCAATGTCACGCAGGTCCCCTCGTCGCAGCTTAAGAAAGGGGACGTTGTCCTGGTGGAGGCGGGGGACATCATCCCGATGGACGGAGAGGTTGTAGAGGGAGTCGCTTCTGTGAACGAAAGCGCCATAACGGGCGAAAGCGCGCCCGTCATAAGAGAGTCCGGTGGGGACAGGAGCGCGGTCACAGGCGGGACGATGGTGCTTTCGGACTGGCTTGTCGTAAGGATCACCTCGAACCCCGGCGAGACGTTCCTGGACAGGATGATAAGCATGGTGGAGGGAGCGAAGCGCCAGAAGACACCAAACGAGATAGCCCTGGACATTCTGCTGGCCGGCCTCACCATTATTTTTCTGCTGGTGACCGCCACACTGCTTCCGTTTTCGATATTCAGCGTGAAGGCCGCTGGGCACGGCAGCCCCGTTACCATGACGGTGCTTGTGTCGCTTCTGGTTTGCCTGATACCTACCACGATAGGCGGTTTGCTTTCCGCCATAGGCATTGCCGGCATGGACAGGATGATACAGGCAAACGTCATAGCAATGTCCGGCCGAGCCGTCGAAGCAGCGGGCGATGTGGACGTCCTTCTTCTGGACAAGACCGGCACAATAACCCTGGGAGACCGCCAGGCCACCATGTTCATCCCGGCCCCGGGCGTGGACGCCCATGTCCTTGCCGACGCCGCCCAGCTTTCATCGCTTGCCGACGAGACACCGGAGGGCAGGAGCATCGTTGTCCTGGCAAAGGAAAAATACAGTCTGAGGGAACGTGACATTCATGCCCTTGGCGCGCATTTCGTGGAGTTCAGCGCTCAAACCAGAATGAGCGGGGTGAACATGGACGGCAGGGAGATCCGCAAGGGCGCTTCCGACGCGGTGGAAAAATATATTCAGAAAGAGGGCGGGACTTTCCCGCAGGAAGTGCGCCATATAGTGGACGACATTGCCAGGCAGGGGGCCACGCCGCTTGTTGTGGCCGAAGGCAAAAAGGTGCTTGGCGTTATCCGTCTGAACGATATAGTAAAAGGCGGCATAAAGGAGCGGTTCGCCGAGATGAGGCAGATGGGCATAAAGACCATCATGATAACCGGCGACAACCCGCTTACCGCCGCGGCTGTGGCGGCGGAGGCCGGGGTGGACGACTTCTTGGCGCAGGCCACTCCGGAAACCAAGCTGAAACTCATACGTGAGCACCAGGCCGGCGGAAGGCTCGTGGCGATGACCGGCGACGGCACCAATGACGCACCCGCGCTGGCCCAGGCGGATGTGGCGGTCGCCATGAACACGGGCACCCAGGCCGCAAAGGAAGCAGGCAACCTGGTGGACCTGGACTCCAATCCCACAAAGCTCATAGAGATCGTGGAGATCGGCAAACAGCTCCTTATGACCAGGGGAACTCTCACCACCTTCAGCATAGCCAACGATGTGGCAAAGTATTTCGCCATCCTGCCGGCGGCGTTCATCTCCATCTACCCGGCCCTTGGAGCGCTCAACATAATGCACCTTGCCACCCCGCAGAGCGCCGTTTTGTCCGCGGTCATATTCAACGCGCTGATAATCATTTTTTTGATCCCGCTTGCGCTGCGCGGCGTTAAGTACAAACCCCTTGGCGCGCAGGTCGTCCTGCGCAATAACGCCCTTATATACGGCGTCGGTGGCCTCGCCGTCCCGTTCCTAGGCATCAAGCTCATAGACATGCTCATAACGGCGCTTCACATAGTCTGAAAGGAAGGGGAAAAACAAAAAATGCTCATCAAAATGATAAAAAACGCCGTGATGTCTTTGGCCGTGCTTACGGTGCTTACCGGAATCATTTACCCGCTGGCGGTCACCGGGATATCACAGGCCGTTTTTCCGGAAAGGGCGAACGGCAGCATCATCATGAAAGACGGCAAACCGGTGGGCTCGGCCTTGGTGGGGCAGCAGTTCGACGGCCCCGGATATTTCTGGGGAAGGCCCTCGGCAACAACGCCTTATCCATACAACGGTGCGTTGTCGTCCGGGTCCAACCTGGGGCCCGATAACCCGGCTTTGGTGCGGGAGGTGCAGGCGCGCGTGAATGCATTGCACGCGGCCGACCCTGGAAATAAAAAACCTATACCCGTGGACCTGGTAACCTCTTCCGGAAGCGGGCTGGACCCGGACATAAGCCCGGCCGCCGCCCTCTATCAGGCGGGAAGGGTGGCAAGGGCCAGGGGACTGGCAGAAGCGCAAGTCCGCGCGCTCATCCGGGCAAATACCACCGGGAGGTTCCTGGGGATATTCGGCGAGCCGGCCGTAAACGTGCTCAAACTGAATCTGGCGCTTGAAGGGTTAAAAAACAAGAATTAAAAACAGGGAAAATTTAATAGAACAGGCCCTATAATGAAAGATGACGGTTTGAGAAGGGAAATATAGTATGGAGGAGCGAAGGCCCAGTCCCGAGGAGATGCTGGAGCGGGTGCGCAGGGACGAAGAGCGCGGCCGGGAGGGACAATTAAAGATATTCTTCGGGTCCGCCCCCGGCGTCGGGAAGACCTACGCCATGCTCGATGCCGCAAGGCAGAAACGCGCGCAGGGAGTGGACGTTGTTGCGGGCATTGCCGAGACCCACGGGCGTAAGGAGACGGAGGCGCTCCTTGAAGGGCTTGACATCCTGCCCCGCCGCGAACTCGAATACCGCGGCACGAAATTAAAGGAATTCGATCTGGATGCGGCCCTTGCCCGAAAGCCCTCCATCATCCTTGTGGATGAGCTTGCCCATACCAATGCTCCCGGCTCCCGCCACAAAAAACGCTGGCAGGACATCTATGAGCTCCTTGGGGCCGGTATCAACGTATATACCACGCTCAACGTGCAGCACCTTGAGAGCCTGAACGACGTTGTCTCCCAGATCACGGGTGTTATCGTGCGCGAAACGGTGCCGGATTTTCTTCTGGACAGGGCCGATGATATCGAGCTCATAGACCTTCCTCCTGAGGATCTTTTGAGACGGCTTAGGGAGGGAAAGGTATACATACCTGAACTGGCGGCCAAGGCCAGGGAGAATTTTTTCCGCAAGGGAAACCTGCTTGCACTGAGGGAGCTTGCGCTGCGCCGTACAGCGGAAAGCGTCGATGAGCAGATGCGCAGCTACCGGCTTGGCAAGGGGGTCAAGGAAGTATGGCCCGCGGGGGAGAGGATTCTGGTGTGCGTGGGCCCCAACCCCCGTTCCATCCGTCTGATACGGGCCGCCAAGCGCATGTCTGCGGGACTTCGGGGACAGCTGATCGCCGTCTATGTCGAGGCGCCGCATAAGGTGAAACCTTCCGAAAACGATCTGAGACAGCTTGCGGAACATATGCGCCTGGCGGAAAGCCTGGGCGCGGAGACGGTTACCCTTTCCGGTCACAAGGCGAGCGATGAGATCCTCAATTACTCGCGGCAAATGAATGTGACAAAGATAATTATCGGCAAACCCACCCATCCGCGCTGGAAAGACAAGGTTTTTGGCTCCATGCTGGATGAGATAGTGCGGGGCAGCGGGGAGATCGATATCTATGTCATTACCGGAGACATCGGCGAGCCGGTGGCAAGGCACATAGCAAAGCCCGCCGCCCGTACAGCGCCGGCCTGGAAGGATTGGGCCACGGGCCTCGCGGGAGTTGCCGTCACCTCCGGCATCTCCTTTGTGCTTTCCCCATATTTCACCCCAATAGATATCGCCATGGTTTATCTGCTTGGCATCGTAGTTGTCTCAAGCCGCACCAGCCAATGGCCGTCCATTGTGGCCACCTTTCTGAGCGTATCGGCTTTCGATTATCTTTTTGTCCCTCCCAGGTTTACGTTTGCGATAAACGACGTAAAATATTTTTTCACGTTCCTTGTCATGTTCGTGGTCGCCCTTGTCTTAAGCAGGATGACCTTGCGGATACGCAGGCAGGCGGACGCATCAAGGGCGAGGGAGCGGAGGACAGCCGCGCTTTACAGCCTGAGCCGCGAGCTGGTGCATGAACGCGGTATCGAGAGGACCTGCATAGTTGCCATAAAGCGCTTAAGCGAACTTTTTTCAAGCCGTGTCGTTATCCTGGCGCCCGATGAGCGTGGCAAGCTGGTCCCGCCTGTCACCGGACCGGAGACTTTTGCCCTTGACCAGAATGAGATGGGCGTGGCCCAATGGGCTTTCGACCACCGCAGCGAGGCTGGATTGGGCACGGATACGCTGTCCGGGGCGGAGGCCCTGTACATCCCGCTCACAACATCCTCCAGGGCCGTTGGCGTGCTTGGCGTCATGCCTTCGAGCGAGACCGGCCCGTTCGATCACGACCAGATACATGTGCTTGAAAGCTTTGCAAACCAGATAGCGATGGCCGTGGACAGGACGCTGCTGGCCCATGAGGCCCAGCAGGCGCTCTTGAGGGCGGAGGCCGAGGCCTTGAGAAGCACCCTTTTGAGTTCGGTCTCACACGACCTGCGCACGCCGCTTGCGGCCATCACCGGGGCGGCAACCGCGCTGATGGGAAAGGACATCGCCCTCTCCGCTCACGGCAGACAGGAGCTTGTGCGGACCATACAGGAGGAAGCGGAGCGTCTCAACCAGATCATAAAAAACGTCCTTGATATGACGCGGCTGGAGGCCAAGGCCATAACCCTGAAAAAAGAATGGCAGTCCATCGAGGAAATAGTAGGGGTAGTGCTCAACCGGCTGTCCGAAAGGCTCAAGGGCCGCCAGGTAAACGTGAACGTGCCGGCGGACCTTCCGCTGGTCCCCTTCGATCCTCTCCTTATCGAACAGGCCCTGATGAACCTTATGGATAACGCAATAAAGTACACGCCCGAGGGTGCCCCCATTGACCTGCATGCAAGGATAGATGAAGACTCCCTGCTGTTTGAGCTTGCCGACTATGGCCCGGGGATCCCCTCTGGAGAGGAAGAAAAGATATTTGAAAAATTCGTGCACGGCGCGGGCGGTGGCATCGGGCTGGGGCTGGCCATCTGCAAGGCCATCATCCAGGCCCATGGAGGGCGCATCTGGGCTGAAAACCGCCACGGCGGAGGCGCCGTTTTCATGTTCACCCTGCCTGTTGGACAACAGCCCCCGATGCCTGAACCTGAACAGGTCCCTTTTGAGGGCGCTGGAGCGCCGGATCCCCCATTGGATGCCGGGGGGAGACAAAAGTAGAGATAAAGGTAAAATATGGCGGAGCATAAAGAGGCGATCCTCCTTATTGAAGATGAGCCTCAAATGAGGCGTTTTATCCGGCTGATCCTGCAAGGACAGGGATACAATGTAACGGAGTCGGGTACGGGGGAGGAAGGACTGATAGAGGCCGCTCTCCGCAATCCGGATGTCGTATTGCTCGACCTGGGGCTTCCGGATATGGACGGCCTTGAGGTCACAAAAAGGCTGAGAGAATGGAGCGGCGTCCCTATCATAGTCATCTCCGCGAGGGAAAAGGAAATGGACAAGATCACCGCTCTTGATGAAGGAGCGGACGATTATCTGATAAAACCCTTTGGGGCAGGCGAATTGCTGGCCAGGATAAGGGTGGCAATTCGGCACAGGGCCATGCAGAGGTCCGGACGGAAGGAGCCCGTGCTGGAGGCCGGCAACCTTAAGATTGACTTCTCAAAACGGCAGGTGTTCATCGGCGGCCAGGAGGTCCATCTTACCCCCATTGAATACAAGCTCCTTTCCCTCCTTGCGGGAAACGCGGGGAAAGTCCTTACTCACAGCTATCTGCTGAAAGAGGTGTGGGGGGCCAATTATGCCCAGCAGACACAATACCTTAGGGTCTACATGACCCAGCTCAGGCACAAGCTGGAAGCCGATCCGGCCAGGCCCCGGTTCCTTATAAATGAGCCGGGCATAGGATACAGGTTCAAGGCCGGTATCGAGAAGTAAAATAAATGCACCGTGAGCACACCCCGGGCAAGCGAGCGAATTCAAAAATGCCCAATTCCCTGCATTCGATTTCCGAAGGGAATAAAATGGGCAGCAAGTGGCCCAGCGAGCTAACTATGACAAATCAGAAATTCCTTACATTCGATTCCCACAGGGAATAAAAATCCAGAACTGTTCGTCCTTCTGCTTCTCGCAGGGAATCCCCCGGATATCCGGCCAGAAATGCCCGAAAAATAAATGAAAAAATCCTTTTGCGGCTTGACAGGGAGGGGATGCGTGGTAAAATGTGCGGGAAGGGAAATTCTTTTAATCGCGAGGTGGCGGTCTTTGAAGCTGGCGATAGGCGCTGATCACGGCGGTTTTGCGCTTAAAAAAATAATGATGGAATTTATCGTGGGGCTGGGCCATGAGGTGATGGACTGCGGCGCATTCAGACTTGAGCCGGGTGACGATTACCCGGATTTCGCGGGAGCGGTGGCCAGGGCCATCCAGAAGGGGCAGGCCTCAAGGGGTATCCTCATTTGCGGCAGCGGGGTCGGGGCCGGGGTAGCGGCAAACAAGTTCGAGGGCATAAGGGCCGCGGTCTGCCACGACGCCTTCTCGGCCCGGCAAGGGGTAGAGGACGATGATATGAACGTGCTTTGCCTGGGAGAGCGCATCATCGGCGCGGGCGCGGCGCGGGAGGCCGTGAGGGTTTTTCTGACGGCCGGGTTTTCAGGAGCGGAGCGCCATCTGCGCAGACTGAATAAGGTGAAATCGATGGAGAGGGAATTTTTTAAATGATCAAATACCGGGATTCAATAATGACCAGGAGTTTTAACTGATGATAAAGGCTGGGCCGGAGATAGAAAGGGACCTCCTTAAAAAATGTGTTGTCGACCTGAAGGAGGTCAGGACAGAGCCTTTTACGATGTGCATATTCGGCGGCGCGGGGGATCTTAGCAGGAGAAAGCTCATGCCGGGCCTCCTTCATCTTTTTGGATCGGGTGAGCTTGCAAACGGTTTTTCGATCCTCTCTATCGGCATGCCGGAGATGACCGATAACCAGTACCGCTCACAGATCGCAGACGGCATAAGGCAATTCGATGAGACACCTCCGGATGAGCAGAAACTGGAAGATTTCAGCAGCCATCTCTACTGCCTTCCCGCCCGTTTTGAAGAAGACCTGAAATACAAGGAACTCTGCCAGAGGGTCGAGGATATCTCCATACCAGACTCGCAGGGGCGCATAAACGTGATATTCTACATGGCAGTGCCTGCCGCCGCCGTGCCGGGCATTGTAGGCAAGCTCAAGAAATACAACCTTTGCAAAGGGCCCTTTAACGCGAAGATAATCGTGGAAAAGCCCTTCGGGCACGACCGCCAGAGCGCAAGGGAGCTGAACCACATACTCATTGACGCCTTCGACGAGTGCCAGATATACCGCATTGACCATTACCTGAGCAAGGAGCCTGTGCAGAACATACTTTTTTTCAGGTTCTCCAATTTCATATTCGAGCAGATATGGAACAGGAATTACGTGGACAACGTGCAGATCACCGTTGCCGAAGATATAGGGATAGAGCACAGGGGCGCCTTCTACGAACAGACGGGGGTTGTAAGGGACATCGTCCAGAACCATATGCTCCAGCTGCTGGGGCTCATAGCCATGGAGCCCCCGGTAGGGTTCAGCGCGGATTACGTGAGGGATGAAAAGACCAAGGTCTTTAATTCCATCCGCATCATGGACGCCTATCATGTGGACAGGTTCACGGTCAGGGGGCAGTACGGCCCAGGGCATGTAAACGGCCAGTCCGTGCCCGGTTACAGGCAGGAGAAAAACGTGGCGCCCATCTCGCTGCAGCCCACCTTTTTTGCGGCCAAATTCAATGTGGACAACCTGAGATGGGCGGGAGTGCCTTTCTATGTGCGCACCGGAAAGCGCATGGCCAAGCGCATAACGGAGATATGCATCCAGTTCAAGCAGCTTCCGCTCAGGATGTTCGGGAAGCCAAGCGATGCCCTTGAGCCCAATATACTCGTTTTCACCGTGCAGCCGGACGAGAAAATATCCCTCCGCTTTTGCGTGAAGTACCCCTACTCGGTGGACGAGTTGTACCTGGTGAACATGGTTTTCGACTACAGGGACATGTTCAAAATGAAGGTGCCGGACCCTTACGAGCGCCTGCTTCTGGATTGCGTGAAAGGGGACCTTTCCCTGTTTGTAAGGCAGGACTCTGTTGAGGCCATGTGGGAGGTCGTGGACCCAATCATCTCAAGATGGGAAAACATTGCCCTAAAGGATTTCCCGAACTATGCCGCGGGGTCGTGGGGGCCGCTGGAGGCCCAGGCGCTTGTAGAGTCGGATGAGCGCCAATGGATCACCAGGTGATCAGATACTGATTTGCCGTAAAAAGAAAAGGTTCGCCGCCCGATTTTATCCTTAATAAAAGAGAAAGAGGCCAGTTTTTTTATGGGACCCTTGATAAAAAAAGCCCGGGTATTGGTTTTTGATGACATATCCGCCCTGGAAGATTTTGCCCTGGGCAAATGGATGGCAATGGCCCGTGAGGCGGTAAACCGCAAGGGCACATTTGCCGCCGCGCTTTCGGGAGGCGGCACCCCTGTGGGTCTTTACCGGAAGCTCGCCCGGGCAGTGGAGCCGTCACTTTGGCCAAAAACTCATATATTCATGGTGGACGAGAGGCTGGTGCCGCATGACAATGCGGACAGCAACTTCAGGATGATGGACGAGATGCTTTTCAGCAAGGCCCCGATCCCGAAAGGAAATATCCATCCTGTCCGCACGGACGGCCCACCGGAGCTTTGCGCGGAAAGATACGCCTCCGAGCTTTTTGCTTTCTTTCAGCCCCGGAAAGGGGACATGCCGGTGTTTGATCTCGTGCTCCTGGGGCTTGGAGAGGATGGGCATACGGCATCTTTGTTTCCGGGGGCGGATGCGCTAAAAGAAAAAGAACGCCTGACGGCGGCTGTCCCTGATGAAAAAAGACATGCCAGGGTGACGCTCACCTATCCGGTCTTAAACAGCGCCAGGAACGTTTTTTTTCTTGTGGCGGGGGAAAAGAAGGCGGAGGTCCTGGAGCGTGTGGTTGAAAGAGGAGACCCTGCCTTGCCCGCTTCCGCAATAAAACCGGAAAACGGGACCCTGCTTTTCCTGGCCGATTCCGGCGCCGCGGTCATGCTGCCGGTAAAAATGAAAAATTTGCAAAAATAAAATAAAAAAACTTTCTTGCAAAGAAAGGCAGAGGTAAGATCGATGCAGATAGGTATGATCGGGCTTGGAAAGATGGGCCAGAACATGGCCAGGCGGCTTCTCAAGGGGCGGCACAAGGTTGCGGTCTACGACAGGAGTCCTGAGAAGGTAAAAGAAACGGCTGCTTTTGGGGCAAAGGGCGCCTCAACACTCGAAGAGCTTGTTGGCCTTCTTACTCCCCCAAGAGCTGTCTGGATAATGGTGCCTGCGGGCAAACCCGTTGATGATACCATCCAGGCGCTGATGGGCCTGCTTAAAAAAGGCGACACCATAATAGACGGCGGGAACTCCCATTACAAAGACGACCAGCGGCATGAAATGGAACTGAGGCCGCTTGGTTTGAACTATATGGATGCCGGAGTAAGCGGCGGCATCTGGGGGCTCAAGGAGGGCTATTGCCTGATGATAGGAGGGGACAGAAAGCTCTTTCGCAGGCTGGAGCCCATCTTCAAGACCCTCGCACCCCCTGAAGGTTATCTGCACTGCGGCCGGGTTTCGGCGGGCCACTTCGTGAAGATGGTGCATAACGGCATAGAGTATGGGATGATGCAGGCCTATGGCGAGGGTTTTGCCCTCATAAAGGCATCGGAATACGGGGAGGCCCTGGATTTTTCAAAATTGGCCCGCCTTTGGAACCGGGGCAGCGTAATAAGGTCATGGCTACTGGAGCTTGTGGAAGACGCCTTCAAAAAAGACAGGAACCTCTCCCTTATAGAAGGCTACGTGGAAGACTCCGGAGAAGGACGCTGGACCGTGGAAGCTGCGATAGAGGCGGGAGTGCCGATGCCTGTGATAGCCTCTTCGCTTTTTCAGCGGTTCGGGTCGAGGGGGCTGGGGACCTTCTCCAGCAAGCTTCAGGCTGCCTTGCGGCAGGAATTCGGCGGCCACGCGGTGAAGAAGAAAAGGTAAGGTGTTTTTCTTGCTCTCCACCGGGATCCTTGATAGATGTTTGTCTCTGCTGTAAATGCGTCCGGGATGCAGGGCGGCATAGAAGGGGCATCTGCTGGTGCGTAAGCGCTCACATTAACCGGAAAGGGTAAACAAAAAATGACAATTTACAAAGAAATGTTACAGAGCGATCTTGTCAATTAGGATTGGCAGGCGTATATAACGTGAGTCCGCCTATTACCCTTTTTTGCCAACCTCTGCTTTCGGCATATTCTATTAATGGCCTCTCCAGAAAAATATTTTCGAAGCCGGCGAGGACAGCGCCGGCTGGCTTTTTCTGAAGAAGCGGCGGTAATGAATCCGGTCCGGTGCTGACAGCGATACGCCGCTGGTCATCTGAGAGAAAACGGCTATACCTGAAAATAAAAGGACCTGTTGACAATTCCGGATATATCCTTTCCCCTCCTTCAAGGGCGAATATAGGAGCGAGGGTAAGGATGGTTTCGTCAGGGCCCACGATCTTCGAAATTTCTCTGGAAATGGCATAGACTTCGGTAGGGATCCAGTTTTCCTTTGAAAAAGCCAAAGCAATGTTTTCAAAAGTTTCTTTATTGTAAAGTGATTGCGCAGCACTCAGAATAAAAAGACCTGCGCTTATACATAAAATCATCTTTTTTATGGATTCCCTGTTGACCGCCGATATGCTTCCGTAAACAGCATATATAATCGCCATGAAAATAAACGGCACTGGCGCGGCAAAATACTGGACTTGTACCGGTGTAATAACGAAAGCAGCAATGAACAGTGAAGCTGCCAGCGATATGGATATGACAAGAGGTTTGTTCTTCCAGAAACGGCCTCTGCATATGCTTAGGGCCAGAATGAAGGAGAGCAGAAAAAGGATGAGGCTGGCCAGATATGAAGGACTGGTTAAAACATTTACGGCCACAAGCAACTTTTCCTTAAAACTTATGGCTTCCTTCCAGCCTGGCATCCAATTTTGGCCCCCCGTAATGATAAAGTACCGTATAGTGTCGAAGATAAAAGAACCGGGTGCCCTGAAAAAATAGTAAATTGGCAAGGCCGACGGCACTGCTGCACCTGCAAAAAAGGGCAGGAGCAATTTTTTAAACCTGTTCCCCTGAGAGACCGGGACAGGAGTAAAAAACGCCAGTACAATAAAAACTATGAGACCGGCAAAAGCAAAAGCCAACCGGGTAAAAACTGCAGCACCAGTAAGGAAACCAGCCAGGAACAGCCAGCGAGCCTTAAAGCTTTTCGAAAAATCTAAACCAGTCAATATCAGATACGCAAGAATTATGCAGAGAATAGGGAAAGAATAGTTCCATGCGAATCCGCCGGCGCATTGTATCACAGGATTGAATGAATACAGTATAGCGGCAGAAACCCCCATCACAAGGCCATAAATCCTTTGATGATGGAAAACACGGAGGAATGCCACCAGAACAAGAAACGCGGCGAGTATCGAACAGGTCACTGAAAAGACCCTTCCCGCCAAAAGGTAATTCGTTGTTTTGAAAATTGTGAAAAGGAAGGCATATATTACAGGAAGCAATGGCATTTGCAGATAGGCAAAATCCCTGTACATGACTTTCCCGGAAGCTATCAGGGCACCTGCGGAACAGTACACGTTCTCGTCATGATCAAACCCTTTCATTGCTGACCCAAACGAAAAAATGGCCAGTGTTGCCATGAAAATAACGGCTATTGCGTAAATTAAAACAATTCGCCCAGTTGTCTTTTTATGTTTGTATTGCTCCGGAGTATTATCAATAAAAAGTTTCATGGCGATATGTATAAATGTTTCTATAAAACTAAAACCAATGAAATTATACCAGAAGCACTGGAGAAATTGGCATGATGGCTTGTCTGTTCCTGGAAAGGAAAGGGGGAAATGTTTTTTCCCCCTCCCATGCTGACGCATATATAGAGGAGGTTTTCACTTCATTTGGCGGCCCTGCGGCGGTCCTTGTGTTCAGTGGAAATTTTCTTATCTGCGCGCCAGCAATGCGTCTCTCTTGCCTGCCATCGCCTCAAGGACCGCCTTGAAAGAATCTGAAAATTTCTTGACCCCGTCGCGCTCAAGCTCGGCGGTGATTTCGGCGATGTTCACACCCACGGTCTTCAGCTCATTTATAAGCTTTTCCGCTCCCGGCACGTCGTCCGTTATGCTCACTCTGGCCCTGCCGTGGTCCCTGAATGCCTTTATCGTCTCTTCCGGCATGGTATTGACGGAATCAGGAGCTATGAGTTCCTCTACATACTTTATATCGCTGTAATCGGGATTCTTGGTGCTTGTGCTGGCCCACAATATTCTCTGGATTCGCGCGCCTTTCCCGGCAAGCGGAATAAACCGGCTTTCTTTGTCCGAGAACGCCTTTTTATAGACCTGATAGGCGATCTTCGCGTTCGCGACGGCTGTTTTCCCCATGAGCGCCTTTATCGTTGTTCTTGTTTCATAGTCCGGGGCCTGCATGTAGCGCTCCGAAAGCAGCTTGTCTGCAAGCGTGTCCACCCTGCTTACAAAAAAGCTGGCAACCGAGGAAACGGCATTCAAGGGTGCCTTCCCGGATTTCCCCAGTTTTTCAAGCCCTGTGATATATGCGTTGATCACCTCTTCATAGCGCTCCACTGAAAAAAGAAGCGTGACGTTTACGTTTATCCCTTCGCTTATAAGCGTTTCTACGGCCGGAAGGCCCTGTTTTGTGGCGGGCACCTTGATGAAGATATTTTTTCTGCCCACTCTCCGGAAAAGCTCCCTTGCCTCTTCTATGGTGGCCCTGGCGTCGTAGGCCAGGTCCGGGGAAACCTCAATGCTCACATAGCCGTCAAGGCCGCCCGTGGCGTTATAGACCGGCAAAAGGAGGTCCGCGGCCTGGGCCACGTCCTTTATAGCGATGCCAAGGAAAAGCTCCTTGGGGTCCGATATGTTTTTCTCCAGCATCTCCTGGATCGAGCCGTCATAGTATGGACCGGACGAGACAGCCTTCTGGAAGATGGTCGGGTTGGAAGTGACCCCGGTAAGTCCGTCTTCATCTATAAGCCGTTTGAGCTCCCCTTTTTTCAATATCTCCCTGCTTAAATAATCAAGCCACACGCTCTGGCCGGCCTTTTTAAGCTCCAGCAGCGGGTTTTTCTCCGGTTTCGCGCTCATATTGCCTCCTCGATTATAGAAAAAACTCTTACGCCCTTACTTTCCTGCCAAGCAGATTGCGGGCCTTTCCGGCGATGTTTTCCGCCGTGAACCCGAACTCCCGCAGGTTTGTCTCTCCGGGGGCCGAGGCCCCGAAACGGTCTATCCCTAGCACCAGTCCATGCCCATGATCCCTGGCCCCGACGTACTTGTACCAACCTCCGGACGCCGCCGCTTCAATAGCGATCCTACCGGTCACATCGGGAGGGAGTACTTCATTGCGGTAGCTTTCGGGCTGGCGGTCAAAAAATTCCTGGCACGGCATGCTTACCACGCGGGCCTTCACTCCTTCGCCTGCAAGGGTTTCGTATGCCGCAAGAGCCGGATGGATTTCCGAGCCTGTGGCTATCAGTATCACCTCCGGTTTTTCCGAGGCGGAACCCGCCAGTATATAGGCCCCTTTGTGCAGCCCGCTGGCCGGGGCGTATTTTTTTTTCTGCCTGTCTATTATGGGCAGCTTCTGCCTGGTGAGTATTATTGAGACCGGCCCGCCCTTATGTTCGAGGGCGGCGGCCCAGGCCTCCGATGTCTCGTTTGCGTCCGCAGGCCTTATCACGGTCATATTGGGCATCGACCGCAGGCCCTGCAGGTGCTCTACCGGCTGGTGCGTGGGACCGTCCTCGCCCAGGGCCACGGAATCATGGGTAAACACATAAATGACATGGAGCCTCATCAGGCAGGCAAGCCTTATTGACGGCCTCATGTAATCGGAGAATATGAGGAACGTACTGGCGAAGGGCAGCAGCCCGCCATGCAGGGCAAGTCCGTTTGTGGCCGCCGCCATCGCGTGCTCCCGGACCCCATAGGCGATGTTTGGCCCGCTGAATTCCCATTTGCCCACAGAGCCCTGTATTTTCTCCGTCCCCATATCGGGGGGCTCAAAGGTGCCGCGCTCAAGCAGAGGGGTACCGGTTGAGGGATTTAAGTCCCCGGAGCCTCCGATAAGCTGGGGTACGTAATCATAAATTGCGTTCATGATCTTGCCGCCGGCCGTGCGCGTGGCCATGGGTTTTTCAGACGCGCCGAACACAGGCAGTTTTTCCTTCCAGCCCGCTGCATATTTTCCGGCCCGCATCTGGTCCCATTTTGCCCTCAGGTCCGGATAATTCCCCTTGTATGACTCCACCTTGCGGCCCCATTCCTCTTCCAGTTTTTGGCCCTTCTGTAGGGCTTCCCTGAATTTCGTAAGCGCCTCTCCCGGGATGTGGAAGGCCGGCTCGGCCGGCCAGCCCAGGTTTTGTTTTGTGAGCCTTACTTCTTCTTCCCCAAGCGGTGAGCCGTGGGCCTGAAAGGTATCCTGCTTGTGCGGGCTGCCGTATGCCAAGTGGGTCCTCACCATGATGAGCGAAGGACGTTCCAGTTCCTCCCTGGCGGCGCTGATGGCGCCGCTAATCGCCTCCAGGTCGTTGCCGTCCTCCACCTTCTGCACATGCCAGCCGTACGCCTCAAACCTCTTTGCAACGTCCTCGGTGAAGGTGAGCTCCGTCGCGCCGGCCAGGCTTATGTGGTTGTTATCGTAAAGATATATGAGCTTGCCCAGTTTGAAGTGCCCTGCAAGAGAGCCCGCCTCGCTCGATATGCCCTCCATGAGGTCCCCGTCGCTTGCGATGGCGTATGTGTAATGGTTGACGATATCGTGTCCAGGACGGTTGAAATTCGCGGCCAGGAATTTTTCAGCTATCGCCATGCCCAGGCCGTCCCCGAAACCCTGCCCAAGGGGGCCCGTGGTGCATTCCACTCCGCGCTTGGGGTCGTACTCCGGATGCCCCGGCGTATGGCTGCCCCATTGCCTGAAATTTTTGAGCTCTTCCAGGGGCATGTCATATCCTGTAAGATGGAGCAGGGCGTAGAGCAGGGCGGATCCGTGGCCTGCCGATAGGATGAAGCGGTCCCGGTCCGGCCAGGCGGGGTTTTTGGGGTTGAATCTGAGGAAGCGGGTCCAAAGCACATAAGCCATCGGGGCCGCCCCCATGGGCATGCCCGGATGGCCTGAATTGGCCTTCTGGACCATGTCCACCGCCAGCATCCGCAAGGTGTTTATACAAAGCTCATCAGTATTCATCTTTTTACTTTTTACCTCCAAATATTTCCGTCTGCGAATAAGGTGCGGGGGCAAGGTTTTTTTTGTTATTGCCGATTGTCCTTTTCTGTCGATCCTTTTGTCCCCATGAACTCCCTCATCCACAAGGGCTCCGTAATTTTATTCACGTTTTCTCCGTATTCGGACATGCGATTGTGATAATCGGCGTCTGCCAGGGCATGCTGCGCGTTTTCGTCCATGGGTTTTGCATTGAATTTGTTCACTATGCCCAGGGCGGACTGAAAGTGGTCCCTGATGATGCAAGGGACGATGAAATTTTTCACTTTTGCCGCGGGTTGGGCGTATCCGTAATCGTTTTGCCACTTCCGGATGGAAGTGAAGTAGTCCGAAAAGAGCACGTCGTTCAGGTTTTTCCCCTCCTTGTAGAGGTCGTATATGTTCGACAGGTAATAAGGCATGAAGGCGCAGGGCGCTATGTTGCCGTTCCAGTCCACATAAAAGTATCCGCCCGGACGGCCCGCCGAAATGCAGCCAAGAGAATAGGGCCCGCCGTTCCAGAAATCCACCAGGAACACCTTGAATTCTTTTATCATGCGCTGCTCGTTTTTGAAAAGCGCAAGCCGCTGCTCCGGGGTGATCATGAGGTCCACGGTGTAGCTGCGGCCTATCGGCATGTACTGGAAGACCCAGCCGTAGACCGCCCCCTTTTGCCTGAAATAGAAATCGGTGAACTCATCGGACATGATGGTGTCCACGTTATGGCGGGTGGCGGTAACGGATACGCCAAACGGGACGCCCTCCTCGCGCAGGTTGTCCATCGCCTTCATTATCTTGTTGAATACCCCTTTGCCCCGTCGCTGGTCGGTTTCCTTCTCAAACCCCTCAACGGAAATGGCGGGTGTGAGATTGCCCAGCGCGGACATCCTCTTTGCCACGGCCTTGTCAATGAGGGTGCTGTTGGTATACATCATGAAGTAGCAGTCATTGTGTTCTTCCAGGATGTCGAAAAGCGTTTTCCCTCCATCGTTGTAGAGCAGGGGTTCTCCGCCCGAGATGACGTTGAAACGGGACCCCCAGAGCTCCTTTTTTTCCCTTATGATCCTGCTGAGCACCTCGTACTTGAGCGTTTCGGCGCTGCCGGAGGAGCTTGAGGCGTAGCAGCCGGTGCAAAAGAGATTGCATTTTTTCGTGGGGCTGATGGTGAGAAAGGCGGGCGGACAGAGGCCATACTTTTCAAAAAAATCCGCGGAACGGTCCTCCTGTCCAAGGAGGATGCCTCCTATGAAATTTTTAGTGATCGAATTGAAGACGCCATTTGATATGCGGCCGTCCGAAAGCGCGGCGTTTACGGTATGAAGCAGGTTGCCCAGCATCATGCAGCGGGCCTCCTGGACGAGGTGCGGCCGGTCATCCTCATTTTTCAAGACAAAATTATCATATAGCCTGTCCTGGGCCTTTTTAAGAAGGACACTTCTTACGACCCGCTGTCTTAGAAGGAAATTAAGCACACCTTGGGGCACTTGCTTCCAGAGGGGATCGAATTTCATGACCTCTCCTTATTGCTCTCTAAATGAAAGCGGGATCACTCTTCGATATGATAAACGGGGACTTTCTGTTTGCCCCTCATCTTAAACATTTAAAAAAATTGGGTCTTCGCGTAAGAGTGTGGGTCATTTATATCTCCGTGAGCATGCAAGTAAGGACTTTTAGGCGAAGGTATTCTTCATCTCTTAGTCCGTATGCCCTTCTCTGAATGACCCTTATCTTATTGTTTAGCCCTTCGACGAATCCTAACGAAACCTTATTCTCCGGCCTGCTGTAGGCGGCGATGCCGTCCCAATGCCGCTCGATCATTTTTGCAAACTTTTCGTGAGGCTGAAGCCGCTGCCATTTAAGAGATTGTTTCCAGTTATCAAAGAACCGCCTGGCCCATCCTTCAGTCTGATAGCTCCATAATTGGCCGAAGGACTCCTTTAAGAGATAGGCTGTGTTAAGCCGTTTGTTTGCTTTTAGCAGTTTCCTGAGCGCCATGCGTCCGTCAATCGTGAGGTTCTCATGGTTTGACAAGAGCGTATACTTCTGCCCCTTGATATAAGAGCGGTCTTTACCGGACAGCCGCGAATACTCCATTTTGCGCACTTTATCCAGTGCCTCTCCCAGATGTCTCAGCACATGAAATTTGTCATAGAGGATTGCAGCGCCAGGCGCGTTCGCCCTGGTGGACTTGGTAAATGCCTTCCACATGTCCATGACCGCCAACTGTATCTTCTTTGTCTTCTTTGGCCCCAGCCATTCGTAGAACATATCCATGCTCGCCTCAGACCGGTCTTCGCCGCCAAACCAGATAGGCCGTCCACGCTCCAGATCGCTCACTACAATCCTGTAGGTATGCCCCTTTCTCAACGATACCTCGTCTATCCCTATGGCACGAGGAGCAGCCACGGGACTGCGCCTGAACTGCTCCTGCATATACTCCTTCTCCAGAGACTTGACTGTGTGCCAATCCAGTTTCAGCTCCTTGGCCACGTCCATGATGCTCATGGCCCGGCATTTCCTGCCCACGTAGTACGAAAAGCGATTCGTGTAAAAAGGGTTGTTCGCCAGTCATGGGAGTTTCTCCC
>JAKBYX010000023.1 GCA_021840255.1 Nitrospirota bacterium
CAGTCTGCTTGAGTTTCTGGAAACCCTTTGATTATGCGGAGTAGTATTGCGGAGTGAAAGCGGCTGCACAAGGGCTATACCGGTGCTATGCCGCTCAACTCCGCATAAATAATAACTCCGCATAATTCCTATTATGCAAAGATTTGCATAATAGAAAGAACTGGCTGTTTGCGGGCTCCCCTGCGGGCGCCAGGGCAAGTGCAGCTTTATATAGCCTGGTGGAAACGACAAAGGCCAACGGGCTTGAGCCCTACCGGTATCTGCGGTTTCTGTTTGAGCGGTTGCCATATGCAACGACGCCTGAAGATTATCGGAAACTTACGCCGCTATACCTCGACAGGAGCGAGTTCGACGCCGCGACTCCACGTGTGGTTATTTAAACGCTTACGTTGGACAGGTTTATTACATTATGTCTAACGCCCACATTTGGTTGGACGCAGCGGATACCAAAGTACGCCCTAAAGTCTATATAAGCGTTTTCCTTGCCAGTATAAAGGTTACAACTAGAAGTTTTTTGCGCAAATATTTTTATTTCTTGAGTTTTTTTTGCAATGAGGGCTTTTTACGCCTATTCGAATTTATACAGGGATACTGCCTGCCTTCAAAAAATCATGAATGGAGTAGATGGGCTAGGCAGACTCTCAGAGGGCTTCTATTGTGCAAGGTTTATTCATGACGCCATAAAAATTAGTGGTTCCTCTATTAACCCCATCCGCCTTCGTTCCGATAGAGTAAATCCGGTTGGCTGTATGCATAAAATGCATCAGTTACAGCGTTTTTTTATTGATTAAAGCTTTCACCTAATTGTTCCGATTATATAATAGATCTGTTAATTTTAGTTATAACATAGTTTAAAACTATATTTTTTAATTTTAAAAAAATGGAAGGAAAAAATTTAATATTATTTGCAAAATTTTGCTTGTTCAAATGATGGTCCTCGGCGCATCCTGGGCCTCGCTTTCGGTGGGGGGGCCCATCAGATTTGTTATTCCTGCTTTTGCCTGCCTGGTTGCTGGAACCATTTTCTACTCTATATTTTCCAAATCTACGGAGGACATAGCCAAACGGCATAGTGAAGCCCTGAATTACGAGTCCAGGCAGGTGGAGGAAATGGCTGGGCGGGTTGGCGGTTTTTTAAGCGAAAGGTCACAGCTCATACCGGTCTTTGTAAATCAGCTTAAGGAAACCATAGAGCAGACGGAAGCCGCCGCGATGCAGATAGGAGAAGGTTTTATAAATATAGTACAGCGGGCGCGAAGCCAGACCGACAGGGCATCAGGTGTTTTTGAACAGTTCGCCGGTGGCAGCGGAAACGTCTCTCTGATAGATTCCAGCAATAAATCCCTTCATGAAGTGACCAGCGGCATTGAGGATTTAAACGGGTTGATTCGAGAAGTCCTCTCCGAAATTGAGATTTTTATGAAGGATGCAGATGACATAAAGAGCATAACTGCGGAAATAGAATACATAGCCGACCGCACCAATCTTATAGCCCTGAACGCCGCCATCGAGGCCGCGAGGGCGGGTGAGCACGGCAAAGGATTTGCCATAGTGGCAGATGAGATCAAGAAACTGGCTGAGCGGACAAACGAGGCAACCGAGGAGATTCAAAAAATAATTACAAAGGTCCAGTCGGATATACATATCAGCCATTCAAAAGCCGAGGAAAAGATAAGTGAAAGCCGCCAGAAATCCGCAGGCGCGGAGAAAATAGTTGAGACCACGCTAAGAAACCTGGATAACGCGGTACGACAGGCGGGATCAAAACTTGAGGCTCTTTCCCAGGAATCTGAATCTCTGGCAAATGACATAAGCGGGATAATGGTTTCCATGCAGTTTCAGGACATAACGAGGCAGCGAATAGAGCACGTGATATCCCCGCTAGTTATGCTCAAGGAGGACATGGAAGGGTTGCTAAAAAAAGTGGGAGATATGGGAAGCACGTTTCAGCACCTTGAAAAAATGGCCGGGACCGAATTACTTGGCAGTCTTTATACGATGGAGTCCGAACGGGAGGTCCTTGCCAGGTCCTTAAGTTATGAAAAGAACGAGGGGGAAAAGACATGGGAAAAACTGTGTTGATTGTTGATGATTCGGCATCCATGAGGCAGATAGTGAGCTTTGCCTTAAAGGATGCTGGGTTTGATGTGATCGCAGCGGTTGATGGCAAAGACGCTCTTGAAAAGCTGAATGCGATAAAGACTGAAATGATAATCACGGACTTAAACATGCCCAATTTAAACGGCATTGAATTAATAAAACAGGTACGCCAGACGACGGGTCACAAATTCACCCCTATTATCATGTTGACCACGGAATCCCAGGAGTCGAAAAAAGTGGAAGGCAGACAGGCCGGGGCCAGCGGATGGATTGTAAAACCATTCACACCGGATCAGCTGCTTGGTGTGGTCAAGAAATTCATAAGGTGAGGAAAACTAAAAATATGTTTGAATACCGTTTTGAAGACCTGAATCATGCGACCGTACTGAGTCTTTCGGGAGAACTGACTCTCGATGAGGCGATCTCCGATCTCAGAAATGTCCTGCTTGAAAAACTGAGCCATGCAGACAATATTGTGATCAATCTGGACGGGATAAAAGCCATCGATCTGTCAGTGCTTCAGCTTTTCTGCTCCGCCCATCGCATGGCGCTTACCTCAGGCAAGTCGCTTTCGCTTTCATCGTACCCCACACTTTTCATGAAAGCTGTCAGAAACGTAGGCCTTAGCAGCCTTGTATGCCGCAACGACATCTGGCGTGCCGAATGCCTCTGGCCGGAATTGTCAATGCTGCCTGGAGAAAACTGATGGCTGGCTTTGAAGGTTTTGAAGACAGGCATAAAGAGGTATTCAGGGAAGAGGCCCGTGAACTCCTTTCCGAACTGGAAGGTTCGCTCCTGGAGTTGGAGGAGGACCCGGAAAACACGGAACTGATAGAGCGCATATTCCGTGCCATGCACACCATCAAGGGATCGGGGGCCATGGCTGGGTTTGACGAAATCGTCTCTTTCACTCATGAGTTGGAGACGGCATTTGATCTCGTTCGTGATAAGAAAGTGCCCGTCACGAAGGAACTGATCGGGATCACGCTTACCTCTCGCGATATCTTGAGGGACATGTTGGAGGGAACTGCGGGATCATCGGCAGGACAGGCCGCGCAGGAGATCATCTCAAATTTGAAACATATTATTCCGGAATTCCCCTGCAGCGGGTCAAAAAAGGTCCAACCGCATGGGATAAATGAAAAAGCTTTATGCCTGCCCGGTGAAGAGAAGGCCTTAACTTACAGGATACGCTTCAGGCCTAACCAGGACATTTTTAAAATAGGCACGAATCCTTCTTTTTTGATAGATGAACTGCGCGCGCTGGGAGATTGCATGGTCATCGCGCAAATAGATTCCATTCCTGTCCTCAGCGAATTTGATTTTGAGGCTTGTTATCTCTACTGGGATTTTATCCTCACGACAAGCCACGGAGTAAACGCTATAAAAGATGTGTTCATCTTTGTCGAAAACAGTTCGGAACTGAAGATAGAGGTGATAGACGATGGTTTGAGCCAATCTCCAGATTACAAAAAGATAGGTGAAATACTGCTTGAGAAAGGCGACGTCTCTGCAGAGGATTTAAGAAAAGCGCTCCGCCAACGCCGCAACATAGGCAGTATCATGGTCGAAAGCGGGCTTGTGGAGCAAGGAAAACTTACATCAGCCCTGGCTGAGCAACAATACATAAGAGAGAAGCGTAAACAGTTTAAAGAGGCCGAAGCCGCCGCAAGCGTACGCGTACCCTCGCGCAAGCTGGATGTGCTTGCGGACCTGGTAGGCGAACTTGTTACGCTTCAGGCCAGGCTAAACCAGTTTTCACTGACTGAGAATGATTCGGAACTGGTGGCCATCGCGGAGGGTGTCGAACGGCTGACAGATGATCTCAGAGAAAACATAATGAGCGTGAGACTTATACCAATATCCACCGTCTTCAGTAAACTGAAAAGAGTTGTGCGAGACCTTTCTAGCGAACTTGGCAAAGAAATTGAGCTTGAAATCGAAGGGGGCGAAACGGAGCTGGACAAATCGCTTATCGAGAAGATTAGCGACCCTCTTATGCATATCATAAGAAACAGCATAGACCATGGGATAGAGCCCCCTGCCGGGCGTGAGGCTCTTGGCAAACCGCGGAAAGGGACTATCATCCTCCATGTTTTTCACTCCGGGGCAAGCGTGCTTATACAGGTGAGGGATGATGGGAAAGGACTTGATGCGGAGGCGATAAGAACCAAAGCCATTGATAAGGGGCTTATTCCGCCTGGTGTAGAAATAGAGGGAAAAGACATCTATCAGCTCATATTTGCATCTGGGCTGTCTACGGCAAACGAAGTAACCAAAATTTCCGGGCGCGGCGTCGGCATGGATGTGGTCAGGAAGAACATCGATGCGTTGCGCGGTACTGTGGAAGTTGAAAGCTGGAAGGGGAAAGGCACCTGTGTAACCATCAGGGTTCCCCTTACGCTTGCCATAATTGATGGTCTTTTGGTCAAGATCGCAGATGATCATTTCGTAATACCTCTTTCAATAGTGGAAGAGTGCGTTGAACTGACACGGTCCGAAACGGTTGGCACAAATAGCAGACACATTGCGAATGTGCGGGGAGAGATAATCCCGTACATAGATTTAAGGGATATCTTCGGAATTGGCGGTACCCCGCCCGAAATAGAACAGATAGTCATAACCCAAACAGATGGCAGGAAGGTGGGCTTCCTCGTGGACAGCGTGGTCGGGGAGACCCAGACGGTTATAAAGGCTTTGGGTAGCACTTTTAAAAAAGTAGACTGGATCTCGGGGGCAACGATCCTGGGAGACGGCACAGTCGCCCTTATAATTGCCGCCTCTCACATAATGAAATTGTGGGAAGAGCAAGGAGCTCAGAGGACCGCCTGTAAGGCGGAATAGATTTTATAAGACAGAGGGGGTAAAATTAATGTTTTTAGCTGACATTAAGATAGGAAAGCGTCTTAGCATGGGGTTTGGATTGATTCTTCTGTTTCTAGCTGGGGTGGTCATACTCGGAATCCACGGTGTAAGCAGAATAGATTCAAATTTACAGCACATGGAGGATATTAATTATCAAAAGGTTAAATTGGTCAGCGATGCTTCTGAAAAAGCCGATAAAATGTTCGAACATACGGCAAATATTGTCATACTGAAAGACAAAAATGCTCAGCTGCAGGAAAAAAACCAGTTAGAAGGCGAAAGAAGGGCTTATCGGGATGACATGGAAAAATTCTCCAGCCTTGACAGCGGCAAAGGAAAAGAAATAGTGTCCGATCTCGATACCCTTATGCCAGGTGAGAAAGACACCAATGATAAAGTCATCGATTCGGCCGTAGCAGGAAACGGTCAGGACGCAATGGCGCTTTACAGCGAAAAGTCTATCCCGCTTATCTCACAGATAAATGGAGACCTCAAGACCCTTATAAATCGCGAAGAAAAGGAGATGCATGCAAAGCGATTGGAGTCGGATGCGCTATATTCCAGTATCCTTTGGCTTCTGATTTTAATCGGTATTTTGGCTGTTGCTATAGGAATCACGATTTCTTTATTCATTACCCGCAGCATAGTAAATCCCATAACTGAAGGGGTTAATGCGGCTAACAGGCTTGCAGAAGGCGATTTAGCCTTCAATATCGAGGCAAACAGAAAGGATGAGGCGGGCCAACTACTTCTTGCGATGAAAACGATGATTGATAAGTTGAGAGATACAGTATCCGAGGTGAAGTCAGCCGCGGAGAACGTTGCGGCCGGAAGTCAGCAGCTTTCAAGTGGTTCGCAGCAGCTTTCCCAGGGGGCCACGGAGCAGGCAGCAGCGGCAGAGGAGGCCTCATCCTCCATGAACGAAATGGCCTCCACCATTACGCAGAACGCCGACAATGCACAGCAGACCGGAAGTATCGCCTCAAAATCTTCTGTTGATGCAACAGAGTCGGGTTCGGCTGTATCTGAGACTGTAAAAGCGATGAAAGACATTTCTGAAAAAATAACGATAATAGAGGAAATAGCCAGACAGACAAATCTTCTTGCCCTAAATGCTGCAATTGAAGCGGCAAGGGCAGGAGAGCACGGTAAAGGGTTTGCCGTAGTTGCCTCGGAAGTGAGAAAGCTCGCTGAACGGAGCCAGACGGCTGCGGCTGAAATAAGCGGCCTTTCCAAAGGCAGTGTCGAGGTGGCCGAAAAGGCCGGCCGGATGCTTGCCAAACTTGTTCCTGATATACAAAAAACGGCCGAACTTGTACTTGAGATAAGCGCTGCAAGCAAGGAACAGAATATAGGAGCACAGCAGGTAAATCAGGCTATTCAGCAGCTTGACCAGGTCATACAGCAGAACGCCGGAGCCTCAGAAGAGATGGCCTCCACGGCTGAAGAGCTTTCTTCCCAGGCGGAACACCTGCAGAGCACGATGGCTTTTTTCAGGGTGGGCTTTGATCATATGCAAGCTGCAAACAAGATAACCACTCATATAAAAGCACGTGCAAAGGTTGCTCATATGGCTAAGGATCATGCAACGGCTTTGACTCATCATAAAGATCATCACCTTAAAATAGCTGTTGGGCATGAAGTTGATCAACACAAAGGTAACGGGTATCAGGCAAAGAATATTTTAAGGTCGTCTGGGGTGGAGCTTGATATGGGCAATAACCACGAGGAAGCAGACGATACCGAATTCGAGCGCTACTAGACAGGAGGGTAAAATGAGCGTTCCAGGCATAACACATACATCGCAGTATCTGACATTCAGGCTTGGCGATGAGGTCTTTGCCCTAGATATCATACAGGTGCGAGAGGTTCTCGATTATACGACGCTTACCAAAGTTCCGTGCACCCCTGACTTCATGTGCGGGGTCATAAACCTGAGGGGAAGCGTAGTGCCAGTCGTAGATATGCGGCTTAAGTTCGGGATGCCCAAAACAGAGAAGACAGTAAGCACCTGCATAATAATAGTAGAAATCAAAACCGGTGACGAGCATATTATTATAGGTGCTCTAGCAGATTCGGTGCAGGAAGTGATCGATCTTGATCCGGGAGGCATAGAGCCTCCGCCCAGGATAGGAAACGGGCTTAAGGTGGACTTTATAAAAGGAATGGGAAAACGTAATGAAAAATTCCTCATCATTTTGGACATAGACAGAGCTTTCTCGGATAAAGAACTTTCGGAGATGGAAACTGACTTCGGGATAGGAATCCCTAGTGGTGGAGCGGAAGAGTCGGGCAATAAGAAAGCAGTCCACGGAGACCTTGCCGGGCAATAGAGAGTCATGACCTGCCCAAGCAGTGAATAATGGACTTCGAGGTGTTTAAAAAATAATGGGAATGAGGCAAAGCGAGGGCATAAAACTGCCCTCGCTTTCAGCAATTGATTTTGAGAGACTAAGTGAGTTTGTCCATGCCAATACAGGAATAAAGATAACTGGCGGGAAAAAATCCCTTTTCGAATCCCGCCTGCAAAAAAGGCTTAGACACCTGGGTATGAAGGATTTCGGTGAGTATTGCCGGTTTTTATTTAGTGGCGATGGCATTGAAACCGAGCTTAACCATTTGATAGATGAGGTTACCACACACAAGACCGATTTTTTCCGGGAACCAGATCATTTTGATTATTTGACTAATTTCGCGCTACCCGAACTTTTGAAAGATCCTGGCAAAGACAAGTTTGCCGTATGGAGCGCGGCATGCTCCACAGGTGAAGAGCCTTACACGCTAGCCATGATCCTTAGCGATTTCTTTGCGTCGGAGTATTTTAAAAGTTTCTCTATTCTCGCAACCGATATCTCAGCCGGAACTGTTCAGCGGGCAAAAAATGCGATATACAGGGAAGATCAAATTGCACCTATACCGGTACATTTAAGAAAAAAATACCTTTTAAGGAGCAAAAACAGATCAAAAAGGCTTGTCCGCATAGTGCCAGAACTAAGATCCGTGGTCCGCTTCAGCCCTTTTAATTTGATCGATGGTGATTTTGGACAGATAGAGCAATCAGACATTATCTTCTGCAGAAATGTGATCATCTACTTCGACAGGGAAATTCAGAAAAAATTGTTGCAGCGCATATATCATAATCTTGCTCCGGGAGGTTATCTGTTCATGGGGCATTCGGAGGCGATACATGGGTTTGGCTTGTCGCTTGTCAAGGTTGGCCCCTCTGTTTATAGAAGAACAACCTGAAATGCCAGAGGCTGGGATTCCAAATGTATATTTGAAGGCGGGAGAATATTTCATGTCATGTGATCCTGCGCGAGTGATAACGGTTCTGGGTTCATGCGTGTCTGTCACTATGTTCAATGAACGACTTGGAATCGGAGCTATCTGCCATGCGCTACTTCCGAGGAATAACGGGAACGGAGATGATTTTAAGTATGTTGATTCGTCCATCAGGCAAATGATCAGAGCATTCGAAAAGCTTAAAGTAGATCGCCATGAAATAGAGGTGAAGCTCTTTGGCGGTGGGGACATGTTCAGGATGCAGATTGCCCGACCCTTCTTTATTTCCGTAGGTGAGCAGAATGTGAAGATGGCGCTAAAGACTATTGAGAAAGAAAAATTGAAACTTATGGCATCGGATGTGGGGGGACATTTGGGGCGAAAGCTTTACTATTATACCCACACAAATGCTGTGTTTATTAAGCGGCTTAAAAAATAAGAGGCCCATTTTTTGACTGGTAGTTATAGAGAGTGAGAAGGGGAACAGCATTGAAGAAAAAGATAAAAGTCCTGATTGTGGACGACTCAGCTGTAGTACGACAGACATTGAGTGAGATATTGTCATCGGACCCCGGCATAGAAATCATGGGCACGGCACCCGATCCTTTCATAGCTGCTTCAAAGATGAAGGAGGAAGTCCCCGATGTCCTTACACTGGATGTAGAGATGCCCCGGATGGACGGTATAACCTTCCTTCAAAAAATAATGAGCCAGAATCCCATGCCCGTGGTCATATGCTCTAGTATTACAGCCGTACATTCTGGAACGGCGCTGAAGGCGATTGAAAACGGCGCTGTGGAAATTATTCACAAACCCAGCCTTGGAGCAAAAAAGTTCTTCGAGGAATCGAAAATACATCTCATAGATGTAATCAAGGCAGCGTCTGTAGCTCGGATCAATCGCTTAGAGAGCAGAGATTTTTACAAGCCCCAACCTAAACTCACTGCGGACGCTGTCCTGAGCAAGCCGGGAAAAGAACTCTCCATGGTGAAGACAACAGAGAAGGTTATTGCAATCGGGGCCTCAACTGGCGGCACTGAGGCGTTGAGAGTGCTTCTTGAAGCAATGCCGATGGACTGCCCGGGACTGGCCATAGTGCAGCACATGCCGGAGCATTTTACAGCGGCTTTCGCCAGAAGGCTGGACGGCCTTTGCGCGATAAAGGTAAAGGAGGCCAATGACGGGGATGCTATATTGAGAGGCCGCGCCCTGATCGCACCTGGCGGCAGACATATGCTGATCAAAAGAAGTGGGGCGCGTTACTACGTGGAGATAAAGGACGGTCCTCTGGTCAGCCGGCATCGCCCCTCGGTGGATGTACTTTTCCGATCTGCGGCCAGATACGCTGGCAGCAATGCAATCGGCGTCATAATGACCGGAATGGGTGATGACGGGGCGAAGGGACTGATGGAGATGAAAGAGGCTGGTGCAGGTACAATAGCCCAGGATGAGGAATCCTCGATAGTATTTGGTATGCCAAAAGAAGCCATTAAATTAGGAGCGGTGGACAAGGTGCTTCCGCTTTGGTCAATAGCGGAAAATCTGATAGTTATTTGAATAGTAAACTACCGCCGAATTAGTTTACTTGTAAATTTAAGAAATCTAATAATTGGAACGATAGAAAAAGTGAGATTAATTACATTAAAAGTAAAGTGGCTATACTTTTTTTAATTTAAATTTTCCTGTGCTTGGTGGGTCAAAAAAGAATCTTTACGAATGAGCTTTCACGGAATTTAATACCGGTGCAAAGATTACGAGAGAGGCGATAATGAAAATTAGTAGTCTTAAAATTGTTGTTGCTGTCCTTCTGATTTTTTCCCTAATATGTATGTCGTCGGTCTTCTGGAATTTAAATATTACGACCTTAAAGACAGTTCAGGTTGTCCTATTCATATTTGAATTCATCATCCTGGCGGGGCTCTGGCTGATGAACAAACGAAAAATTATCGCCCCGCTTCAGAAGCTCGCAGAGGCCGCTGAAGAGGTTTCAAAAGGGAATTTGCAAATAGATGTTGCGGCTGGTTCAGAAGGTGATGAGATAAATACCGTTGCCCATGCAATGAACAAGATGGTTGTCTCGTTCAGCGAAATTATAAGCAGCATCATTGTGTCAGCCAACAATGTGATATCTGCTGTCGATGTTTTAAGAACGAGGGCGGAAAAAACTGCCAAGGGGGCAAAAAATCAATCTTCACAGGCATATCAGATATCGACCGCCGCTGAGGAAATGAGCCAGACTATAACAGATATAGCAAAGAATGCTTCAACTGCGACAGAGAAATCGGAAGAGGCGATGAAAACTGCCAATGATGGCAACGAGATTGCCGCTGGGGCCGTGGATACTGTAAACAGGGTCTATAATTCGACCGTGGAGCTTGCGGCAATGGTGGAGAAATTGAACAGAAGGGCCACTGAAATAGGTGACATAGTGACAGTTATCAAAGACATCGCCGATCAGACAAACCTTCTGGCCCTTAATGCCGCTATCGAGGCAGCAAGAGCGGGAGAACAGGGACGCGGCTTTGCTGTCGTTGCCGACGAGGTAAGGAAACTTGCCGAAAAAACCATAAAGGCGACCGCCGAGGTATCGGAAAAAATAGGTGTTATACAGGCGGAATCGGCACAGACGGAGCAAAGCATGGCCGAAGCCTCCGCAGAGGTTACGCAGGCAACTGAATACATAAAGAAAGTGGGCGGTTCACTGAATCATATCGTAATGGATGTTCAGGAGGTAAAGGATCAGATAACCAATATAGCCACCGCCGTTGAAGAGCAATCATCGGCCTCCGAGGAAGTTGCCAAGAGTATTGAAGCAACATCTGCCATATCAAAGGAAACGGAGAAAATGGCTGAAGACGTTATGCATGAGGTGAACGCTCTGACAAAAATCGTTGAGAATCTTAGAAATTCGACGGCGGAGTTTAAAACAAAAGGGAACGAATTAATTATACTCGACATTGCAAAAACAGACCACAGAGTATTTACAGGTAAAATAGCGTCCTGTCTGAAAGGAGATTTGACCCTTGATCCATCTCAGTTGCCCGACCATCATAATTGCAGGTTCGGCAAATGGTATTTTGGCGAGGGAATGGAGGCGTGCGGAAATTTGAAGAGTTTTAAATTGATAGATGAGCCACATGCAATGATACACGCTTTGGCAAAGGATGCCGTCAAGGTATTTAATGCGGGTGATGTGTCAAGGGCGAATGGTATTTACACGGAAATGGAGGGTGTATCGGGGCAGATAGGGGATCTCCTGGACGGAATCAAGTCGGAATGCAGGCAATCTGACCGCATATCTTAATCGATAAAGACCGAGAAAGAAATTTAATTTAAACCCTGTAGATGCAGGGAGAAAGACCTCAACAAAGATACAATGTATCGCGCAATTTTTGAAAATTCTCCGAGTTGAATAATGATATTTGACAGGCAGGGGCTCTGCCTGATGGTCAACGGGCCTGGGCTTGCCATGATGGGCCTTTCAGAAAGCGACGTGCTGCAAAAAAATCTTTCCGACTTCTGGCCGGAGGACGCTCGCCCGAAAGTTATTGAAAAAACAAATCAGGTCCTGGGAGGCATAGCTTCTTCTTTTGAGGGTGTATACATTCGCCCTGACGGAGAAGAGGTTCTTTGGAGCGTGAAGCTCACACCTTTATATAGCAATGGCGGGGGACCTAACGGTTTTGCGTCTATCAGTACCGATATTACCAACCACAGACGGATCGAAGACGAGTTGGAAAGATACCGGGAACATCTTCAGAAGCTGGTAGACCAGCGCACGGCAGAGTTAAACGCCGCTGTTTTGAAGGCTGAAGAGGAAAAAGCCCGGGCTGAAGGTATTATAGCAGCCGTAGGGGATGGCATCAGCATTCACGGCACCGATTTCAGGATCCTTTACCAGAATCAGGCAATGAAGGATTTGCTTGGAGACCATGCCGGCGAGTACTGTTATAAGGCATACCAGGGGAAAGACAGCGTGTGCGGCGACTGCCAACTGGTCATGACCTTCAATGACGGCAAAATTCATAAAAAAGAAGGAAAAGCGGCGACTGATAAGGGCGACATATACACTGAAATAACCGCTTCTCCATTGAGAGATTCGAAAGGGAAGATCATCGCAGGGGTGGAAGTTGTCAGGGATATAACCGGACGGAAGATATCAGAGGAAACGCTCCGCCAGACGAATGAGAGGCTGCGCACCATACTGGATGCGTCGCCGGCGGCAATAATAGCAGTGGATTTGAATGATATGGTGACCATCTGGAGCAAAGCGGCCGAGCAGATATTTGGCTGGAGCGAAAAAGAAATGATTGGCCATTTCTATCCAGTCATGCAAGAAGTCAAAGCCGAAAAATGTCGCACTTTTATTAGGCAAATCCTGGATGGCCAGCCAATCCTTAGCATCGAGGTACGAAGGCGGAGGAAGGACGGCTCTTCTGTCGATATCATGATTTCATCGGCCCCTCTGTATGACTATGGAGGCAAGGTCAGCGGCATATTGTCGGTGGTCACTGATATCACCCAGACAAAAAGGGCTGACTGGGAGCTTAGACTCGCTCATGAGGAACTCAAGCAGATATTTAATACCGCGACCGAAGGAATGGTAGTAATAGACAAGGATTTCAAAGTGATAAGAGTCAATGATACGCTCCTGTCCCTATTGGGAGTGAGCCGCAAAGATGTTTTTGGCAAAAAATGCTATGAAATTTTCCCTTCAGGTTCACTGTGCCATACCAGTAACTGTCCTATGGATAGAACTCTAAGGGGCGAAGAGAGTGTCGAATTCGAGACAGAAAAACAGCGTCAAGACGGTACGAAATTTCCGGCTATTATAAAGGCGGCCCCGTTCCGGAATCCCGAAGGGGACCTGGTCGGAATCGTTGAAAGCATACGAGACATAAGTGACCGTAAAAAAATGGAAGAGATGATTCTTAAGGCCAAAAATCTCGAATCTATCGGCATTCTGGCCGGGGGGATTGCCCATGATTTCAATAATCTTTTTCAAGGCATTGTGGGCAATATCAGCATTGCAGCGGGGCACCTTTGTTCGGATGACAAGGCATACAGATACATTAAGCAGGCGGAGAATATATTGGAGATTGCTAAAAGCCTAACCGGTCAGTTGCGTACTTTTTCCAAAGGAGGAGAGCCTGTAAAAAGACTGATCAATATAGGAGGAAAAATCAGAAAATGGGTCAGCTTCTCATTGAGCGGCTCGAACCTTAAGACGGATTTCAGGATCGAAGAAGGTTGTTGCCGCGTGGAAATTGACGAAGGACAAATAAGGCAGGTCATTCAGAATCTGGTTCTCAATGCAAGGGACGCCATGCCCCATGGAGGCACATTAACGATTACGGTCCACAGGACATATCTGGGGGAAGTGCAGGAAAAGACTGGCCTGAAAGAAGGCATGTATATGAAGATATCGGTAAAGGACGAGGGCATCGGCATACCCGAACAGCTTGTGCCAAAAATATTCGATCCCTATTTTTCAACAAAGACAACAGGAAATCAAAAGGGCACGGGGCTGGGGCTCACGATCTGTTATTCGATCATGAACAAGCATGGAGGGGCCATTACCGCGGAGTCCAACAGGCCGGAGGGGTCTACCTTCACCATATTTCTCCCCGTTTCGGAAGACAAAGCGCCCGAGGTGCCCGAGGAGAAAGAATTCCGAAGGCCTTCGCAGGTCTGCAAAGGCAGGGTGCTGGTCATGGATGACGAAAAGATGATCCTCGATGTGGCCAGAATTTATCTGGAGCAGCTCGGATATGAATGTGAGACGGCAAAGGAGAGTGACGAAGCGGTCGAAATATATAGGAAAGCGGCTGTGGCGGGGTGTCCTTTTGATGCGGTGATACTTGATCTGACCGTGCCGAAAGGAAAAGGGGGAATAAGTGCAATTGCAGGGCTCCTTAAAATAAATCCTAATGTCAAGGCGCTGGTGTCTAGTGGGTACTCTGAAGATCCGGCCGTGAGCAATTACAAGCAACTTGGGTTCCAGGGCGTCCTTGCAAAACCGTATACTATTAAGCAGTTGAGCGATGCCCTTTTACGGCTTAGCGAGAGGTTCGCATCGTAAAAAAGTGATGGACGGATTTTTTACGCCGCCCCTTTTTTTTCATATAGAATGTGTTTATATTCTCGAAAATGTAAGTTAGCGAGTTGTTATGATTGAATAAGTTAGAGATCGAAGATAGCTGACAAAGTTATCTTTTTAAGTGAAAAATGCTGGCAATAATAATAAAATCTACGGAATCAAATATTTAAATTTCAATTCTGGGGCTCTGCATAAATGGGGTATTTAATAAATTATAGCCGTGTAGAAACAATCCTGCACCGCATATCACAATGGAGCTTTTCCATAGTTTTGGCTATAGGCGCAGTATCTTTAGTGGGCTGGTATTCAGATTTGCTCATTATCGCGAGCGTACAACATCGATATGTTCCAATAGCGCCAAGCACCGCATTCTGTTTTCTTATATTTAGCTTTTTATTACTCGCTTATATGTTGAAACGTCAGAGTCATATCAGACAGATAATTGCCATGTCCGGAACCGTGCTGATTTTTTCGATTTGTTTTGCAATACTCGTTAGTTTTTTCCTTGGGAAAAAATTTAGCATTGAGCATCCGTGGATCGAATCTCCACGAAATATTGGTAATATCGCTGCAGGCTATATGTCACCTGTTACCTCTACACTTTTTCTAGTTGCAACATCAGGTTTCATATGCTTGCTCGTTTCAGAAAGATTGCTATCAGCAAGAAAATCAAATTTCAAAAAGATAGCCTCTTACGCAGCAACGGTCGTGATTGGCGCAGGATTTACTATTATTTTGGGTTATTTACAAGGATCCCCACTACTGTATGGAGGGAACATAATACCAGTATCGCTTCCCACCGCAATAGAATTTGAGCTTCTTGGTTTGGGAATTCTGTCTGCCTGTGGACCCTATTCCCCACTCATAAGAATTTTTGTGGAGCCAAATGTCAAAAGTCGGTTAATGAGGGCCTTTGTTCCAGCTACAATTGTTATTACTTTTATTGATGGTTTTTTATATCATGAGACCTTTGTCACAGCGACTAATCCGGCGCTGGCAACTTCGATAATTGCATTTTTGTCAATAATGATAGTAGGGTTTATCGTTTCTAAAATAGCAAGTTCTGTAGGAAATGACATAGACCGGGAGCATGCTGAACGCGATCGCATCGAGGAAGCCTTAAAAGAATCATCCATGAAAGATGCACTGACTGGTCTTTATAACAGGCGCTTCCTCCAGGAATATGAGGAAAGTCTTGTGGCCCGGGTGCGGCGTAGAGACAAGCTAATCGGACTTATTATGAGCGACTTGGATTTTTTCAAGAATGTCAATGATATTTACGGACACGATATTGGCGATGCAGTGCTAAAGGAAACTGCTGAAATATTAAAAAATACCGTCCGCGCCTCCGATATAGTCGTAAGGTTTGGTGGAGAGGAATTCCTCATAGTCTTGATGGATCTCGCGGAGGGAGAAGCTATAAGAATAGCAGAGATGACAAGAAAAAAAATTGAAAGTGCTGAATTGAGAGTCAATGACAGTATCCTGAAAAATACAATCAGCCTTGGTATTAGTGAATTTCCATCGGACACGGAAAATTTTTGGGAAAGCGTTAAATTTGCTGACGTCGCCCTCTATGAAGCAAAAAACAGCGGCCGAAACAAATGCGTCAAGTTTACTAAAGAGATGCGGAAAGCCGGTTAGGTAAAAATATTGGATTCTGGATGTGTTCATTACGAATGGTAAAAAACAGTTTTACAAGTTTGAAACTGCGCGGGTTGGAGGACAAACTCTGCACAATTTGTATTATATTGGAGGTCTTGTCAATAGGTGTGTAAAAAGCCATTAGGCGGCCATCCTTTCGAGCGCCTTTGAAGCATCCTTTGCGACCCCGTCGACGAATTTTTTCCCTTTATAAACATCAGACAATAACCAGTATCCTTTTAAAGTACGGAAACTCTTTTCGGCGACCTGTAAAAGTTTCCAGATCATTGCCGTTGCGTTTTGGACCTTCTTGAACCGTTTCGCCGCATCCGTCCTCAATCTCACTGCGCTGAAAGGTGACTCCACAATATTAGTTGTCCGGAGGTGAATCCAGTGTTCTTTCGGGAATGAGTAAAACGTGACCATCCGGTTCCAGTCGGTAAAGAGCTTCTCTACCGCTTTCGGATAATCTCTGTTGTAACGGGTGGAGAATGCATTCCTGAGCCGCTCGCATTCTGAAAGGGTCTCCGCGTAAGGAATGAGTTTAAGATATTCTCCGGCTTCGGTACGTATCCTTTTAGGGAAACAATCCAAGACATTGCGAATCTTATGGTTCCAGCAGCGCTGCTCATTTCCCTGGGGATGAAGCTCGCTAAGAGCAGACCATATTCCGAGATGGCCGTCGGCGATCGTCAGCTTGCCCAATTTCAGGCCGCGGGCGGACAGGTCCCTCAGCACTGCGCTCCAGGACTCCTTGCTCTCGCGATATCCGCTTTCGCAGGCCAGGATGACTTTCTTGCCGTTGGTGAGCGCGCCGATTATTACCAGAAGCGCCGCCT
>JAKBYX010000029.1 GCA_021840255.1 Nitrospirota bacterium
TAAAGAACCCCTCACATCCCGGGCTTCGCAACGAAAAGCTGGAGGGGACCGATGCCTGGGCGTTTAGTATCAACATGGGCTACCGGGCCACATACATCTTTATCGCAGAAAACATAGCAATTACCGCGGTTGGTTCTCATAAGGACGTCCTGGGAAATTAAAATTTTTAGCCGTGCACTTTTGAAACCACGCTGCTTTGAGACCCCGAAAAGAGCATATCCTTCTGCAGGAAGCAAACATGAACGCTTTCGACCGAAGCTCCTCAAGTTATTTTCCGCGTAAATCAATTAAAATTGACATGAAAAAATGAGTCCTGCAGCCTCTCATAAATGGAATTTCGCCCCGCGCTTCCGGAGAAATGCCTTTGGCTGGCGCTCCTCTCAACTTGCAGTAAAGCGTGTTAAAGAGGCCGTGGCAGAGATAAAGAAGACGGCCCGCAAGAACCAAGTCTTGGCCGCTGAAGGCGCCGTGCTCTTCCTGGAGAAGGTATCGGCCGCCCTGGCCCAAGTTGACGGTTCATCGGGTGCGATCGGATCGGCGGTAAACAACGCCATCGATGTCCTGGCGGCCATTATTGCTGCCGCCCCGGCGGATGCTACCATGCGGGATAGCTGGCTGGATCGGCTCTGGCAGGCGGTCGAGGAGGACGACATCCCCTATATCGAGCTACTTCCGGAATATTGGGGCGAGCTCTGCGCTACCCCTGAACGGTCGTCGAAGTGGGCTGATTTGTTTGTCAAAGGGCTCTTGATGGCATGGGAGAAGAAGGCTTCATCAGGGCATTTCGTCTATTTCAAGGGCACGAGCGCGTGCTTCAGCTCTCTTCTCAAGGCAGGGCGGAATAAGGAGATACTCTCCTTGCTGGAGCGCTCACCTTATAAATGGTGGCATTACCGGAAGTGGGGCGTAAAGGCCCTGGTCGCAATGGGCAGGAAGGCGGAAGCGATCCGCTACGCGGAGGATTCCCACGGGATAAATGAACCCGCAGGGGAAATTGCCCGGGTCTGCGAGGAGATACTCCTTTCAAGCGGCATGGCTGATGAGGCGTACGCCAGGTATGCAATAATTGCAAACCGGGGGACGACAAACCTGGCCACCTTCCGGGCCATAGCGAAAAAGTACCCGCGGAAGACAGCCCGTGAGATCCTGCATGATCTGGTCGAAAGCACGCCTGGGGATGAGGGCAAGTGGTTTGCTTCCGCAAAGTCGGCAGGCCTGTATGACGAGGCGATCGCATTGGCCAATATGACGCCCTGCGATCCCAGGACGCTGACGCGCGCCGCAAAGGAGGCCGCCAAGGAACGTCCGGAATTCGCGGTCGAGGCCGGCATGGCCGCGCTCAGATGGATCTGTGAGGGGTTCGGCTATGAGATTACTTCCCTGGAAATCCTGGAGGCCTACCGTTACACCATGGAAGCCGCCGCAAATACAGGCAAGGGGCCGGAGACGGTGGAGCGTATACGCAGGCTGGTAGCCGCGCAGACGCCGAGTGCCCGGTTCGTTGCGGAAGCGCTTAAAAGAGAGTTGGGGAGATGAAAGAGGGATAATGAAACTTACCCGATTCCTCCCGCATGGTACATACCCCGCTTTCAATGCTAAAGATTCTCCCTATAGACTTACTTTCAAAATTCCCTTGAAAGTTGTAAATTACTATTAGAAATCAATCATTAAGCAGCTTATTTGAATAAAATATTATGCGTGTTGAATTAATTTTCTAACTCAAGTAGTTGAGAACGAAATATGGCACGGGAGGTTGCCAATATGGAAAAACTTAATGAAATTACGTATCGAGAAATTCAAAACTTAACACCAATAGAACTTACTTTTTTACTCAAAAAATTGCTTCACCTTGAAGCTCTAAAATATAATATTTCAATTTCTGCAGTGTATGTATCTCTAAATATTAATGTTCCCGATGGCGGGGAAGACGGCCGAATTAAATGGGATGGCGGTATAGGTAGTACGGACTGGATTCCCAAGAGATTTACCGTTTTTCAATGTAAAGCGACTGAAATGAGTGCAGCTGATTGTGAAAAAGAGATCTTAAAAAAAGGAGAGGATAATTTAAAATCCCGAATCGAAGAAGTTCTAAACCAAAATGGAGCATATGTTCTTTTCACAAATAAAACACGGAATACAGTACAAAAGGAACCCAGAATAGAAGCAATTAGAAATGGAATCACCAAAGCAGGAAAACCATATGCTAGAACTGTCGAAATAAGAATTTACGATGCCGACGATATAGCAAACTGGGTTAATCAGTTTCCTGCTACAATCACATATGTTTGCGAATGCAATGGGAGATCGCTTCCATTGGGGCTAAAGACATGGGTGCAATTAGAAACTTTTAAAGCTTTTAAAAATAAATTCTTTGCCACTGAAAAAATTAACACGATCTTATCAGAGATAAGATCCAAAATGTTGCAGGAAAAATCGGCTATAAGAATTCTCGGGCTATCAGGATTAGGAAAGACAAGATTAATTTTGGAAGCCTTTAGGCCGCCCGAAGCTGAGAATGAATATGCCCAAAAAGGATTATCCGATGAAATGGTATATTTTGATGCATCTTATGGTGCAGATATCCTGCCCGGACTTTTTCCCGATTTCGTTAACCGGAATTTAAAAGGCGTTCTTGTTATAGACAATTGTAATTTATCACTGCATAAAAAATTGCTGGAAGAGGCAACAAGATCTAATAGCCACTTATCTTTAATTACAATTGACTATGATATTTCACAACCGGACACAATAACTCCTATTATACCGATAGAACCCGAACTGTATGCGACTGTTATAAAAGAGATGTTGCAAGATGCATATAAAGAGCTTTCAGAGCCAGATGTTGGTAGAATTTCTGAATTTGCGCAAGGTTTTCCTCAAATGGCTGTTCTATTGGCTGAAGATAGACGTCTTGAGAAAGATACAATTGGATACTTAAATGATAACGACCTCTTAGGCAAATTGCTTTGGGGCAGGGGGGCTACAGATAAAGATTCTGAAAAAGTTATAAGAGCTTGTTCTATCTTCGAATATTTTGGCTATAAAGAAAACGTTATGAGTCAGGGAGACTTCATTGCAGAAAAAATATGTGAGATTGAATTAGATGAATTCCACGAAATATTTACCGCTTTTCTTGATAGAGGAATAATCGAAACACGTGGCCGGTTTGCGCGAGTGAAACCACTACCTCTCGCCATACGTTTGGCAGCTGATTGGTGGAAGGCCTGCCGCCAAGAGCGAATTTTAAAGTTATTGCCCAAAATATCTGAAGTCGGACTTGCCGAGCCGTTATGCGATCAAATGGCAAAATTACATTTTCTACGCGCCGCTCAGGAAATAGTTAAAGATCTTTGCGGTGAACAAGCCCCTTTTGGTAAAGCGGAAGTTCTAACAGGCCGTTGAAAAACGCCATTTTTTAGCAAAAATTCTTTCATTTTGGAATTCCCGAGTTTTATATGCTGCATCCGGTTCCACTGTCTTGAGGTCTTTTGACCTTTTCCCATCTGATATT
>JAKBYX010000003.1 GCA_021840255.1 Nitrospirota bacterium
CATGTGCAAGGTCAGGGGGAAAGGGAAAAAAGAAAGGCTGGTGCCCGTCGGGAGCAAGGCGGTCTCGGCGCTCCGCGCCTATATGCTGGAGAGGTTTCTCCTTAAGAGGTCACTGAAGGGCAGGGGAGCAAAGCAAGCGGAGGCCAATGCTGTGGCCGCGAATGACGCCCTTTTCATAAACAGGTCCGGGCGGAGACTGACCGAACGTTCAATAAGGCGTGTGGTTGTCGGATGCGCCGGGAAGGCCCTTTCAGGCAGAAAGGCCACCCCCCACACCCTGAGGCACACATTTGCCTCCCACCTTTTGCAGGCCGGGGCCGACCTGAGGGTGATACAGGAGCTCCTTGGCCATTCCAGCCTCTCCACCACCCAGAAGTACACCCATCTGGATATCGCGCACCTGATGGACGTCTACGACAAGGCCCATCCTCTTGCGGACGATGAGTGAGCGAGGGCAGGGGAGGTAGTCTGAAGCCAGTCCCTCTGACTTTTTAAAAAGCCTGATAACTCCCGCGTGCGGGCACTAAGAAATGGCGCGGGTTAGGCGTTATTTGATAGTTTTGTATTCCGAAGCTGGCGCAGGTTTCCGAAAGAATATAGCAGCCGAAAGATTATCCGCCATGGGGAGTAGTTCCGCCAAGATCAGCAAGGACCTGTTTCATACGAGGCTTCGGGATCGGAAAATTTTTCTTAACGGCAAGCCAGACTTTGTTAAAATTGATTCCGAAATAAAAATGGCTTACCTTGTCTCTCATGCCGGCCATGTCACGCCAAGGGATATCTTTATATTTTTCTCTTACGGCATCCGGGATATTTTTTGTGGCCTCCCCAATTATTTCATTGTGCTCTTTACAGAAATTAAGTATTTTCGCAGCCCGTTCCGGCTTCGATCCAAGCCGTTTGCTAAATGTCATTCTGTTCGGAAAATCTTTATCGGACCGGCCCTTGATATCAAGCTCGCCTTCAATAGGGAAACGACCAAGCTCGCGAATTAATTCGATGTATTTTGTGATCAGGAAATCAATTGGAAATGCGGGAGTAAATGAGTTCGTTTGGCATCCAGCTTCTTTAAGCGCATCGCTCCACCGAAGCCAGAACTGGTGCCTAGGCAACTTGTAGTCCATTGGGTATAGCGAACTGGATCTTGAATGACCCCAGGCGTTTTTTTGAATTCCCACCATTGTTGTTCTCCTTCATGGATGAGGTCATCCAGGCGCTTTAATATTTCCGGATTAATCATTCCCGTTCCCAAAATAAACGCTTATTCCCATGAAAGATTTTCAATTGTAACCTTCGGAATTATAACAGATTTAAAAACTGCGGTGTTCAGGGCGAATCTTAGCCTCAAAAGTAAGCTATGTACACTCAAGGTTAGAAGCGAGTACGGCATTGAGATACGGCTTGGCGGAAACCTGGGAGTGTATGAAAGATTTATTGCTTAGGGAGCCGGGCGGGTATGCCTGCGCATAACCCGGCCCCATGGAACAAATCCCTTATACCGTCTTTTTGAGAGATCAGAAATCCGGGAACATCTTCAGGTGAAGGACTTTGCCTTCCCCCACAGTTGCCGCGGCTGAGAGGATACCGCCTTCTATATATTCCAGGTCGAACCCGTCGAATCCCCCGGACACAAACCCCTTGGCGTTTGCGGGGCATCCGCGCTCACACCCGGCTATCCCCCTTATCATCCCGGGGATGATATTGCGCACATCAAGCCCACGGATGTTTACGTTGTTTTTGGAAGCGAAGTCTTCGATCCGTTCGACAAATGAATCCAGATCAATGTGGAAAGGGTCATCGATCTGGATGGACAGGGAGTCCTTTCCAATAGTTACATCCAATAACACTGCAATTTACCTCCTTTGATGTAGGGCTGAATCGATAAACAAAAAAACAACGCAGTTCAAATCAAAAAACAAAAAGAGCAAAAGGCGCATCTATTATAAACAAGCAGCCTGAGAAAATTCACCGCAGACTTAATGTGTGACTTAATGTGAGTCCGGTCACAGCAAGTTAAATAATAAATTATTAAAATACATTGTAACTTAAAATTTAGACTTTCTTCTTGATGAGTAATGAGGTTTTAGTTTTTTATGGCCGTGCCTTTCCTTACTGTCCGTTCCCCCCAGGTCCAGATTTGGGGACCCACAAAAACCGGAAGCCCTTTTTTTCTCAGACCCAAGCGTATCCATGAAAAATAAAAAAATGGGACCATGCGTGGTGCGCGGCGGTCTTTCGCCCGTCTTAAGAAAAACTTTGGGAACAATTAAAACAAAAAAATGCAGTTTGAGCTGCAGGAGGTACCCGGAATGACGAATGCAAAAAAAAGGAAACTGAACCAGACGAACTCTTGCGAGTGCAATGACGCCGGATGTCCTTATTGCCATGGGCGGTGCGCAAAGGAGGCCAAAAGAGGTCTGCACGAGGGCAGGGTTGTGCTCTGCGAGAAGTGCTTTCATAACGCGCTCTACGAGGGAGAGATCTTTGAGGAGGCCGCAACCGCGAACCTTCACTAGCGGGAACGGAACTCTGGCATTTTGCGGGGGGCCCAAACTCACGATTTCCGGAACTTGGGCCCCAAGGCAAATCATCAGCATTTGTGGCGGCCAATAATACGGGCGTTCAGGAACCGGCTTATCTCTTGGTGATCTTCCGCAGCAACTTGCCGGGCAAGGTGTCAACCGCTTTTAGCGCGCCGTGCGGGCACACCTCCACGCAGCAATAGCACCTGATGCATTTGTCATAATCAAATTCGAGCTTTTTCTTTTTCTGTTCCTTTTTTACCTTTGGCCTTATCGCCTGCGCCGGGCAATATTTCCAGCATTCCCCGCACAGGACGCAGACGTCCTCATCGCTTTCCGGTCTCTGCACGAAGTGTTTTCTCAGTCCCCCGTGCATCCACTTGGGACCAAAGACCAGTGAACCTGTAAGCGGGAATTTAAAATCCCTGACAACCGGCGCTTCCCCGTCTATGGACAGGTTCTCCGGCGCAAGCCCCATATCATGGGCGGCCCGCCATGTAAATAATTCATCGGGCTTGATGCCAAGCATCCCGCACGCCGCCTCATCAAGGGCAACCGCGTCGCTGCTGCCCATAAGCACCCCTATCTGCCGCGGGGTCCCGCTTCTTCCCGGCCCTTGTCCTTCCATTGCGAGGATGCCGTCAAGGACGGTAAATGAAGGTTCTAGCGCCTTGTATATCTCAACTAAAAGCCGGGCAAACATCTCCCTGTCGACGCCGGCCCTGAAATGCCACTCTGGTTTGCTCAGGCCGACTACGCAGCCAAACAGGTTTTTCACTCCCAGGGTAAGGAGCATCTGGGCATGGGTCTTCAGCTTTGGCAGGTTGATGAGGACGTCCGCTTCGAGGGCGTCCTGTGCCAGGGAAAGAGTACGGAACGGAGCGCCGGCGGCCACTGAAGCCGATCTCCTGAATTCCCTGAATTGCACCGGAAGTCCTTCAAGCGCATCCCTGATGCCGCTTTCCTTCAGGACTTTTTCGAAGGACCCCATTGCCGGGCTGTCCGAGATGACCGGACTGGCGCCGCGCTCAAGCACATACTCCACGGCGGCCTTCACCACCAGGGGATGCGTCACCATGGCCTTTTCGGGAGAGGCCGGGGCAAGGAGGTTAGGTTTTATCACAACCCGGCAGTTCCGGGCCATGCCTTGACCGCCCAAGGCATCCATGATGCCAAAGAACACGGGCCTCAGGGTCCTGTAATCGTATTCCGCTTTTCTTATGATGACTTGGGGCATAAAAATAAAAAATGCTTAAAGACCGTTTTTTATAAGCGAGGCATGCACGCTTTATTTTAAATTATGGATGAAAGTTTTAAAAAACCTTCACGCCAAGGAGGAGCAGTCCCCAGTAAAGGATGGGGGCCGAAAAAAGAGGCCCGTCCAGCTTATCGAGCATACCGCCGTGGCCGGGCAGGATACTACTTGAATCCTTTACCCCTGCGTCCCTTTTGAACATGGACTCCACCAGGTCGCCGGCTATGGCCGTTGTGCCCATCAGGAGCCCCAGCAGCGCCGCCGTGACGGATGAGATGCCAAGCGGGAAGACCAGGCTTGCGGCAAACCCGGCTGCGCTCCCTCCGATGACAGACCCGACAGCGCCTGCGATGGTCTTGTTAGGGCTGACTTCCGGGTATAATTTTCTTTTGCCCAGGCTGCGTCCGGCGTACAGCGCGGCGCTGTCTCCTATCCACACGGTGCCGTACAGGAATATTATCCAGTGCGCCCCGAAATCTCTCAGGAAGATCTGGTAGACGATAAGGCCCGGTATATACAGCAGAGCAGTGACTACCTGGGAGATGTCCTTCAGGGCGGAGGCGGGGCCGGTTTTAAACAGCCTTGCCGTGACCGTCACAAGCAGAAGAAACGCGTAGACGCCCGGAGGCGCCTGGCCGCTCAATGCCGCTGACGCCAGGAATAAAAGGCCAAGCCCCATGCCAACGGCCTTCATCGCCCCGCGGACGCCGTAAAAATGCAGGAACTCCCAGAGGGCAAGCATGCCCATGAACGCGGCAAGGCCGTCAAACCATATGCCGGGGAGTCTTGTTATGTACAGATAGAAAACGGGTACAAGAACGGCTGCGGTCAGGAGCCTTTTGATTTGCATCAGAGCTTTACGGCCCCGAATCTCCTGTCGCGCACTTGATAGTCCCGGAGCGCCCCTAGGAGTTCCTCCCTGCCGAATTCTGGCCAGAGGGTGTCCGTGAAATACAGTTCGGAATAGGCCGACTGCCACAAGAGGAAATTGCTTATCCTCTTTTCCCCGGAAGTCCTTATTATAAGGTCGGGGTCAGGCAGTCCCTTGGTGTCCAGGAGGTCCGCAAAGGAGCTTTCACTGATGTCCTGCGGGGAGGCGCCGGATTGCAGGGCCTTCTTTACCGCTCTTACTATCTCATCCCTGCCGCCGTAGCTTATGGCGGCGGTGAGCACCATGTTCTTGCAGGCGGACGTCAGCGCTTCTGCCTGCGCCACCAGGTTGCGCACCCCCTGGGGGAGTCTGTTTAAGTCCCCCGCGGCCCTGAAATGTATGCCTTCCTTAACGAACTCATACATCTCCCTGCGCAGGTACACCTCCAGGAGCTTCATTATCATGGCCACTTCCGCCTTTGGCCTTTGCCAGTTCTCAAGCGAAAACGCATAGAGCGTGAGCGCCTTAACGCCAAACTCCTTGGATGCCTCTATTATTTCCTTTGCCCGCTCGGCCCCGCGCCTGTGGCCTTCCACCCGCGGCAGCCCCTTCATCTCGGCCCATCTGCCATTGCCGTCCATGATGATGCCGACATGGCCGGGCATGTTCCCAGGCGGAAATTCCGGTTTCATTCACCCTCCAGGGGGTACATGTAGAGGCGGGTCGTGAACGGGGACTCGCCCTGAAGTATCTTGGCCATATTAAGCCCGAACACCGGGCTGGCAAGTATCATGAGGCGGTTTTTCGATGCGGCGAAATCCATGATTGTGCCGCCTATCTTGTCTCCCAACTGGAGTTCCTGCATGGCCGTCCCATTCCATCTGAGGACTGTTATGCGGGAATTCTTGTACCCCAGGCCATGGACCATATTTATCACGTACTGCCTGTCTATGAGAAGGGCGTCGTGGCCCATGACCTCGATGTTGTCCTTGATAGACCAGTGGCCGTTGTCATTATCCAGCACCGGGCTTGTGCTGCTTTTTTTGAAGCTTTCCGGGAAGCCGCCGAAGCTGCCCCCGCTCTTCCAGACCGCAAGGCCGTTCTTGTCATACACGTTTATGAACCCGCGGTTGTCATAGGCTATCGTGAAGGTCTGGCCGCCATAGTTCATCGGGGAGAAATCGAACAGGTTCACGCCGGCAGGCAGTTGCAGCTTGCCGCCCCATACCATCCGGCCCCCGTCCAGCGTTACATTGTGCACACTGCCTGCGAACCCCTCGCTGAGACTTGCCTTCTGGGCATAGAGCCTGCCGCCGATCCACCTCAGGAAGCAACGGCCTTCCCACAGCTTGTGGAATGAGCCTTCCTTGAAGGAGTAGATCGAGGAGATCAAATCGTCTCCCCTTTTGGCCGCTATGATCACCTGCTCTTTTCTCCCGCCGGTCAGGCTTGCAGCCTGAACCCTCAGGAACTGGTCAGTCCTTGTGCCTTTTATCTCCGCTCCGTCCAGGGCAGGGGCCAGCAGGGAATTGCTTATATTGTAAAACGATATGTCCCTGCTTGAAGCGATCGCAAGGAGCTGCTTGCCATTGCCAAGAACGTCCGCCAGGCAGATCATGTGAGCTCCGTACGGTACAGTGAACATTATGAGGGTATCGTTTTTCGGCGAAAAGAGCTTGTCCCCAAGGGTCATGTACTTAAGGTCTTTCTGGCCGATCATTGCTCCGGAGACCATTGCCTGGGTGCCATCGGAAGTCCATAAGAGCTTTTGTGTGAGGACTGCCCTTCCTTCGTCAGTCCCCCCGGACAGGACCAGAACGGCATCGGCCTTGAGCCGTTTGCCTTCGGCCATGGCGTCTTTTTCATCATTCAGGGGGCTGGACAGCAGTTCGAACCTGTTTGTTTTTCTGATGAGATCAAAATACTGCTGTGAAAGCCCCCAGCTTACGTTCTTGAGCTGGTAGAAAAGCAGCCTCACCCTGGTGCCTGATATCCGGACGATGTCTCCGGCTGCGGCCTTGCCTCCTAGCATCTTAAATTCCACCTGGCTGCCGGATTTGCCGGCCAGGGTCTTTGTTGACTCGGCAGTCCCGGTAGGCTCTTCGACCCTCCAGAGCGGCTTGCCGGTGACGGGGTGATAAAACTCCGCGCCTTCTTTGAATACCGTGAAGCGCATGCCGTCTTTAACGGGTACTAGAGAATTGCTGATGGATGCCGTAAGGACCCCGTCTTTCACCGAGAGGACATCTCCGGACATTGGAGTGAAGAAGGAGACAAGGGCATCCTTTAGTGAATCCAGAGGCGATGCCGTTGCCAGCGTATTGCTAAAGCCGGTCTGAAGGGCTTCAGATGAAGCATCCGTACTGGCATACGCCCCGGAAACGGAAACCAGGAGCAGGAACGCTGAGACGGCTGCCAAAATGATTGGACAAGGCGTTTTTTTGGGTCTGTTGCGCACGGCTGAAACCTCCGCAATGTAATGGAAAATTATAACACAGGAGGCGGTTTGTTTAGGCGCGGAGCGGATTTGAGAGGGGCTAGAAATTCACTCCCAGGCCGGCATCCCCCCCGTAGATGCCGGTCCTGCTGTCAGGCTCATGGGCCAGCACCGGGTTGCCGTTTTTATCGAACACGGGTATTCCGTTTTTGGTCATAGCGATGGATCCGCTGCCCCCTACCGGCCAGAACTGGTAATAAGGTGTCAGATAAACGAATATCCGGACCGGTTTGGCATGATTATTATAAATGTCATAGGTGAAGGGCAGCTGCACCCCGAACCCCACCCTCTTTTTAAGGGTGAAGTCCATCTGGTCGAAAAGCCCTGCCACGTTGGTCTTCATTTGCATATCAAAAGGAATATGGAGGGCAGTGTCCAGGCCGGCCGTCAGCCGGTTTATTCTCCAGATGTAATTGAAACCGGCCGCGGCGAAATACCAGGTATATTTTTCGATATAATCGGGCAGCGCGTCGGCCCCTCTCCACCATATCCGGTAACCTATCCCCAGATAAGGGGTGAGGGTGCTGGTGGAGGCATTCATGGCTTTGATACCAAAGTCCCCCTCATACTGGTATATCTTTTCGTGCGTGGAGGCCTTGTATGCTGTCAGCTGGCCCTCGAGGTTTTGTATGGCCCCGTCGTAGGAAGCGTTATAAGTCCAGTAATAATCCGCGGTAAGCCTGGTCCACACGGTCTTGTTTTCAAGCCTCGCCTGGATGTGCGCGCTGTTTAAATAGCCGTAATCGCGGTCCAGGGTACTGCCGTTTTGTTCTTCCGTGTAATCCAGATAACTGGCGTTATAGCCGCCCATCAATGTCAGGCCCAGATTGCCGGAGCCTGGATTGCGCGGGTCCATCCCCCAGGCCGGGCCCGCAAAAACAGCCAGGCCGGAAAAAGAAAAAGAAAAAAATAAAACTGAAATTAAAATTAAAAAGTACAAAAACGGCGGGAATGCGGACAGACACACCGGAGCGTGGACCGGTCCTGCCATCATCTCTTCCGGTTTTTGCTGTAGATTTTTTGAGGGGCCCATTTTATTTTTCGTCCAGACTCTTGCAGTGAACATCTGACGCCGGCTCTGAGAAAGCTTAAGCGGTGGCCCCTGAATTGTCAAGAAATTCATCTTTGCCGGCTGATTTGACAGCCGTTTTGAATGTATAGTATCCTCAATGGAAATATTTTATTTTTTCAGACCCGAAAGAAGGTATCTCCATTGTTCAGGACACAGGTTATGGTAATCCTTCCAGAGGCGATCCTGGCCGTGTCCGCAATGGCCATCCTGCTGCTGGACCTCGTCATAAAAAGAAAATCCGTCTTTGCCTTGCTCACCTGCGCGGCCGCGGCCGGCGCTTTTTTCGCCCTTACCGGCGGAAACCAGGGGGCCGCATGGGGAGGCATGTTCGTTGCTGACGGGTACAGTCTGTTTTTTAAGGTCATTTTTCTGATAGGCCTTGTGTTGCCGGCCATTGCGTCCGCCGGATATCTGGCTGTGGAAGGGGCGGAACATGGGGAATATTACGCCCTGATGCTTTTTGCCACCACGGGCATGATGGTGATGGCCTCGGCTGGCGACCTTATAACCGTATACCTTGGTCTGGAGCTCATGTCCCTTTCACTATATGTGCTGGCGGGTTTCCTGCGCGGCAGCCTGCGCTCTAATGAAGCATCCCTGAAGTATTTCCTGCTTGGCTCGTTCGCCTCCGCGCTTCTTCTTTTCGGCATATCCCTTACCTACGGACTTACCGGCTCAACGGAGATCGGCCAGGTATCGTCGTACATAACGTCCCATGGCCTTTCCGGCAACCCCGTTCTGGCCTTTGCTACCATACTTTACGTAGCGGCCTTCGGGTTCAAGATAGCGGCCGTGCCTTTCCATATGTGGGCCCCGGACGTTTACGAGGGTTCGCCCACGCCCGTCACCGCATTCATGTCCGTTGGCCCCAAGGCGGCCGGCTTTGCCGTTATCGGAAGGGTATTGATGCTGGCCCTGGGCCCGATGAGCTTCGAATGGACCGGCCTCATAATAGCGCTTTCCATCCTCAGCATGGTCGCGGGGAACATACTGGCCATAGCGCAGACAAACATAAAAAGGATGCTTGCCTATTCCTCCATAGCCCATGCCGGCTACGTGCTGCTGGGCATAGCGGCCGGAGGCGCGGAGGGACTTGCAAGCGCCATGAGTTACCTGTTCATATACGCGTTCATGAACATAGGGGCTTTTACGGTAGTGACACTGCTTACGACCGAAGGGGTCAAGGCCGAGGACCTGGATGAGTACTCGGGACTTTCAAAGACGCATCCTCTGCTGGCGGCCCTGATGCTGGTCTTCATGTTCTCCCTTACCGGCATACCTCCCACTGCCGGTTTTGCTGGGAAGTTCTACCTGTTCAGCACGGTCATCAAGGCAGGCTATCTGTGGCTTGCCGTTATAGCCGTGGTGATGAGCGTCGTGTCCGCCTATTTCTACCTGAGGGTTGTGATGTACATGTATATGAGAGAACCAGGTACGAAGGAACTCCGGCTGGAGCGCTCTTTGGGTGCAAGGGTCGCGCTGGGAATAACGGCATGTGCCGTCCTAGCGCTTGGCCTGATGCCCGCCGGGCTATTGGACCTGGCCCGCTCAGCCGCGGCAAGTTTCAGGGTGTAGAAAACCGTAGATTTCTTTTTTTACAGTCTGTCAGAAGAGGAACGGTCCGGAGTGGCGTCAGGGTTCCGTCCGGGGCAGCGGTATCTTTGAGAGCACTTCCTGGGGAGTGGTTATGCCCGCAGCCACTTTGGCTATTGCCGCGTCCATAAGCGTTTTCAACCCATTGCGCCTTGCGGCCTCGAAAAGCGCATCTTCGTTCCTGTTATCCGAGATCAGCATCTTCAGGGAAGACCCTACCTCCAGGTATTCATATACGCCTGTCTGTCCGTAGTACCCGGTGTTGGAGCAGGCCGGACAGCCTTCCCCCTTGTAAAACTGTTTTATTCCCGCGAAGATGCCCGCGCCCGTGTCAACGGGGGGCTCCGCCGGGACCTTGCAATTTTCGCAGATCCTCCGCAGCAGCCTTTGCGCCAGTATTCCGCTTAAGGCGGAGCTTATGAAATAGGGCGGCAGGCCCATATCCGTAAGTCTTGCTATGGTGGCGACCGTGTCGTTGGTGTGCAGGGTGCTGAAAACCAGGTGGCCCGTGAGGGCAGACCTTATGGCAATTTCGGCAGTCTCCAGGTCCCTTATCTCCCCGACCATTATGATGTCCGGGTCCTGCCTGAGTATGCTCCTTAATGCGTTTGCGAATGTAAGGCCGACTGATTCATTCACCATGACCTGGGTGAGGTTATCTATCTTGTACTCCACGGGGTCCTCGATCGTCACAATGTTTTCCGAATCGGAGCGTATGCGGTTAAGGATGGCATATAAGGTGGTAGTCTTGCCGCTTCCCGTGGGCCCTGTTACAAGCAGCATGCCTTGGGGCTGGGAGAACGCCTTGAGGAGACGCTCATGCGTGTCTTCGGGAAGGCCCAGGTCCTCCAGGCTCTTGGTTCCCATATTATGGTTCAGCACCCTTATAACGATCTTTTCTCCGTGAATGGAAGGCAGCACGGATACCCTCAGGTCTATGCTTGTGCCTTCCACTTTCAGGCACGCGCTTCCGTCCTGCGGCGTTCTTTTTTTTGTGATGTCCAGATTGGCCAGTATCTTTATCCTGGAGATTACATGGTTTTTAATCTGGTTTGGGAAGGTGAGGGCCTCTCTCAGGCTTCCGTCCACGCGGTAACGGACCCTGACGTCCTTTTCCCTGGGCTCTATATGGATGTCGCTGGAACGGGCCTTTATGGCATTTGAAAGGATAATGGTCACAAGCCTTATAATGGGAGGGTCGTCACTGCCGAAGACGTCCCTGGGGTCCTTTTCATCCTCCTGGGTTTCCTGCACAAACTCTATATTTTCGGTCTCCTGTATCTCCTGGAGCACTTCCCATGTGCTTTTGCCTTCGGGTGCGCTCTCGGTGTTCCCGTAAAACTTCTCGATGGCCTCCAGGAGTGTGGACTCGCCGGCCACCAGGGGAATGACGGAGGTCCTGCCCGTCCGGAACGATATCTCGTTTATGGTCTGAAAATCCAGGGGGTTTGTCATGGCCAGGTATAATTTCCGGTTTTCGACACAGACTGGAAGGACGCCTTTTTTCAGTGCGAGGTCCTTGGGTATAAGCGCCTTCATTTCCGCGTCCGCCGATGCCCCTTCGCCATGGAAGACATGCAGGGAAAGCTGAATTGAGAGGGCCTCGACTATCTCCTGCTCGCCCGCGTAGCCCAAGTCTATCAGCACCTGTCCCAGCCTCTGCCTGGTTTCCTTCTGGAGCGACAGCGCATAGGCCAGTTGCTGCTCGTCGATTATCTTTGCATCTACCAGCAGTTCGCCGAATTTCTTTCTGACAAGGTTCATGTTTTTTGTTTTTGTTTTTGTTTTTTTGCCTTAAGCCGCACCTTTTTAAAAATTTTTCAAACAAAAGACGGAAAAAAGAAAACCCCCCCGGCAGTCCGGGGCCTCGGTACTGCCACCCGGCAGTCGCGGAAGTGTTTTTATCTTTTAATCGGAACACAACAGGTAAAACTTTAAAAACTACGTATGGAGGGTTTTTGCTCCGCCTGGCTTCATTTTATTCGAACAGGCCTGAAAGGGTCTGGGTCTTTTCGGTGAGGCGCAAGGCCACTTCCTGCTGTTCTTTTCTGAGTTTATGGAACTCCCCCGCTATGTTCAAGGCGGCAAGGATCGCGGCGTTCAGTGGAGCGATGCTGGGGGATTTATCAAGGATCTCCTTGATCTTCCCGTCCACGTAAGAGGCAAGCTCTTTCATCTCCTTTTCGGACGCGTCGCCCCGTATAGTGTATTTCTGCCCCAGAATTCGGATTTCGGCCTTGTTTTGCAAATCTATTTAAGGTGCCTGCCCGGCATTTTTAGGATTTTTTAAGCATTTTTGCGGTTTTTATTGCGTCTTTTTCTTTCCGGTTATCTTTTTTTTGTTTTCCCGTTTTTATTTTTTTATTTGCTTTTCTCAGGATTCAATGTTCTGCAGCTCGTTCAAAAGCCCTTCGATCTGGTCCCTGATGCTGTTTTTCTCGCCCGTTACGCGGAGCAGTTCCTCATTTTTGCTGTCCAACGTGGACTCCAGCTCGCTTACCCTTTTTTCCAGGGCCGTCTTGGCGTCCTTAAGGAGCCTTATCTTCTCAATGGCTCCGGATATCTGTGTTTCAAGGTTTTTCAACGTTTCCAACTCCTTGACCTCCTTGCCGTTTCCCGGCGTTTTTTGCCCCTCCCGGGCGCCGAATAAATTATGTTCTTCAGACATGTGCCGTTTCCGTTCAGGGATTTCCCGTTTTGTCAGCGAGGAAGAAGTCCTTAGTTGCCTCTTCACCGCCGTACCTGTAATAGGTGGTTATTATACGCTTTATGTAATTTTTTGTCTCGCCGTATGGGATGTCTTCAACGAACTCATCGAAGGAGGCGTAATTCCCCTCTGCCAGCCATTTCCTGACCACCGCCTCTCCGGCATTGTAGGCCGCCAGGGTGGGGGGGATGGCCCTGAAATCGTTATACAGCTTGTTCAGGTAGAAGGTGCCCAGGGCGACATTCGCATTTATGCTGTAAATGCTCTTTTTGTCTTTTATGACGAGGCGCAAAGGGGCTGAGTATTTTTTGGCCGTTTGGGGCATGAGCTGCATAAGTCCTATTGCGCCCGCCCGGGAACACACCTGCGGATCAAAGCGGCTTTCCTCCCTCATAACGGACAGGACAAGGTACGGATCCAGCCCAGTGGTGGAGCAGTCTTTCTCTATGCGCCCCCAAAAGGCGTGCGGATACAAAACGTTTCTTGGCTGCATGTCCTCCGGCAGCCTCATTGCAACCGCGATCGCGTTCCTGAATGCCCCCATTTTTTTCAGCTGGTTGGCGATCCATATCAGGGTGTTTCTGTTCATGCAGTTCCTGGAGTCGTAGGCCAGGTCCGAAAGGGCCTCGTTCCTCAATCCGGCCGTCATAAGCACTTTGAACCTCATGAGCGCCGCGGAGTTTTTCAACTGCCGCACGGCCTGCTCCGGAAGGACCTCCTCTTTTATGGGGATGCCCGTCTTTAAGGAGGCCAGGACAGAATAATAACCCTCATCCTCACTGACCAGTTTCCGGTATATGTCCTGGGCGTGGCCGGCGTTTGCGGTCCCACCGAGGCCTTCAAGGCTTTTGGCCTGCCAGTAGAGATATTCCGGCTCATCGTAAAGATTGGAGAGTTTTGAGAAGATGCGCGCCGCGTCCTTGTAATCTTTTTGCACGTAGTAAAGCCACGCGGTCTCCCACATGGCATCCTCCGCGATCCATGGATATTTTTCACTGGCTTCCTTAAGCTCCAGGATCGCCCCCGCAAAATTATTGTCTTTTCTCCTTTCGATCGAGGCAAGATCCAATAGCAGATAGGAAGCCTTCCTGTCATTGGCGCTTGAAAGCTCATCGATCGCTTTTTTGAGATTATCCTCGTTACCCGCCCTGTAATATGCTCTTGCGGCTTTGTAGGTGTCCGCCACACTGGAATAAACGTCTGCCGCCTCGTTGTATCTTTTCTGCATGAAAAGGGCCCCACCTAGCAGATCCATCTTGTCTTTGAGGTAGCCGGGGTCGTCAGGCATCGAAAGGAGTTCATGTTCCGCCTCGCGCGGATGGGCGCTTCTCAGAAGGTTTTCCGCCCTCATGAGCGTTTCCTCCAGAGTGGGCTGCCTTCCAAGCTCCGCCAGGGCCTCAGCGGAGAGATTACCGGCCCGGACATAGATATTTTCCAGTATCTTCCCGGCCTCTATCTTATTGGCCTGTATGATATCAGCCGGCATCTTATCAGATGGTCCCGTCTTGCCTTTTTCCATGAGAAGCTGCGCAAGCCGGAGTTCCATGCCGTCGTGGCCGGGATAGCGCCTTGTGAAGTCCTCAAGCATCGGTATGAGAGTGTCTTTATCAGTGGCCATGCTTATGGCCATGAGCTTTGCCTTGGCTGCCAGGGGGGTCCGGGGATGGTTTTTCAATAATTCGTTCAGATAGCCTGCGGCGCGTCCCGGGTCTTTCATGTCCCAGCACATCCTGGCCTCATAGAAGCATACGTAATCATCCAGGAACGGAAGGCCCGCACGGGATGCCCTGAATTCGGAAAGCGCCTGCTTGTAATCGCCGGACTTCATAAGGTTGACCGCATTCTGAAAATGCAGGGCAGCTGTTACATCGGGTGTGTTTTTGTTCTTTTCTTCCCCGGCCTGGTTGCCGGTGTCCAGGGGTTTTTTAAGTTTTTTTATGGAGATTATCGCTGGTGCGTTAAGTACCGCGGACGGAGTGTTGAGTGAAGCGGGTGTATTCAGTAAAGCGGCGGGCCCGGCAGCTGAGGCCAGGCGCGCCATCGCAACCGGTATGAGGAAAAACAGGATTAAAACCAAAAAAAACTGCTTTTTCATGCCCGAATTCTATCCCGAATATCATAGCTAAAACAGGTTTTTTAAGGCAACCCCTTTTTTTAAAAGGGGTTGCAAAACTCTTGATCGCTTCAGACCTGACCTGAACGGCCATGTCTTATTTGACTAATGGCTAATGGGAACAAAAAGAAAAAGGCGGCGAGCGGATTCGAACCGCTGCATCGAGGTTTTGCAGACCTCTCCCTTACCACTTGGGTACGCCGCCGGGATTACGCCTGTCTGAAAACGGATATTTGCTATGTATTCCCTCGGGTCGGGCATCGAATGCAGGGAACTTTTGGTCCGTCACATTCGCTCGCTTGCCCTTCGGGGTTACGCGCGATATCCATTGAGTGCCCGGATATTTATTCGTCTGAAACAAAAAACAAAAAACTGCCCAGGGGCGCGATCTGAATCTGGAGCGGGCGACGGGATTCGAACCCGCGACCCCAACCTTGGCAAGGTTGTGCTCTACCAGCTGAGCTACACCCGCATTGCGCCCTCTGTGCATCTTTGCCCCTGCTTCCGGCGGGCTGGAAGCTATATTATTTACAATCCGGGACAAAAAATCAAGGAGGCGGATCGGCTTGCGCCAAACAAGGCAGACAGGATGCTCTTTCCCGGCGGCAATCAGGCCATTTCTACTTTGCCCAAAGTAGGACATTTCTATTTGGCCTTGACAAAACTGTTGCCTTGACAAAACTGGTGCCTTGCCTTGACTCCTCCGGGCAAAGCTGTTATAAATAAAGCATGTTTACCGGCACGTTTTCGGGCCATGCGCCGTCGGGATATGGTCTTTTTCTTTCGGACCATGAGCTTCCGTTCAGGGGTTGGCGTCTCCAGAGGCCGCGGCCGGGAGGTTTTTCGCTATAGTTTTTTTAAATTAACGGTGAAAACTGCAGGGCCACGGGGAGAAATTGAAAGTTCTTTCCGTGGCCTTTTTATTTCATGAAAAACAAAGATTTTGGCCTCTGGGATAGGATATAATCCAGATTCGGGGCCTTAAGGGACACAGGAAAATAAAAATGAAGACACACGGAATTTCAGACATGGGAGTTACACCTGGCAGGCAGGAGTTCGCGGAGCTTGCCAAGAAGGGCAACCTTATCCCGGTTTACAGGGAGGTCTTTGCCGATACCATAACGCCTGTTTCCGCCTTTTTGCGGCTTGGCGAGCGGCCATCGTACCTGCTTGAAAGCGTAGTGGGAGGCGAAAAATGGGCAAGGTATTCCTTCCTGGGCCTCTCTCCAAAGGCAACTATCCGCGCATGGGGCAACAAGATGGAGATCGACAGGCAGGGAAAGATCCAGGCGATGGAGGCCTCCGATCCGCTGGAAAAGGTCCGGGAATTTATGGGCGGCTTCAGGCCCGTTCTTTCCGGGGACTCCTCTTTGCCCAGGTTTTATGGCGGGTTTGTGGGCTACCTGGGTTACGACATGGTGAGGTTCATGGAAGAGCTGCCCGGAAAGGGACGCCCCGGCCTGGATATGCCAGACATGTTTTTGATGCTTACAGACACCATCCTGATATTCGACAGCCTGAAGCAGAAGGTAAAGGTGGTGGTAAACGTCCATCTTCCGGAAGATGGGGAAAGAGAAAAAGAAAAAGAAAACCTGGAAGAGGCATATGGCGAGGCCCTGCAAAAGATAGATTCCATTGTCCGCAGGCTCGCATCGGGGAAATGTAAAACCCCCGTAGGGGATATGGAGGGAGGGGACTTGGCCGGGATGGAAAGCGATCTTGGAGCGGCTCAGGGAGCCCCGGACGCCCCAAGCGGAGCTCCTGCCACCTCCTTCGTGTCCTCTTTTGGCGGCAAGGAAGAATTCATGCACGCTGTGGAACGGGCAAAACAGTACGTCATGGGGGGCGACGTAGTGCAGGTTGTCCTGTCCCAGCGTTTTCAGAAATCCACCCCAGCCCATCCATTCAGCGTTTATCGCGCCTTAAGGGCAATAAATCCCTCGCCATACATGTATTACATTGACACAGGGGAAGGCCATATCGTGGGGTCTTCGCCGGAGATACTGGTGCGGCTTGAGGAAGGCAATATAACTTTAAGGCCCATAGCCGGCACAAGGAGAAGGGGAAAAACCCCGGAAGAGGACCATGCGCTTGAGAAAGAGCTGCTGTCGGACAAAAAAGAGATAGCCGAGCATATCATGCTTGTGGACCTGGGCAGAAACGATGTGGGCAGGGTAGCTGAGACCGGCAGCGTAAAAGTGCCTGAGTTGATGGTGGTGGAGCGTTACAGCCACGTTATGCATATCGTCTCCAATGTGGACGGCAGGCTTAAAGAGGGGCTTGGCCCTTTCGATGTGCTCAGGGCGTGTTTCCCCGCCGGCACGGTAAGCGGCGCCCCCAAGGTGCGGGCCATGGAGATCATTGATGAGCTGGAGCCTGTAAAGCGTGGCCCATACGCGGGGTCGGTCGGCTATGTCGGTTATTCCGGCAATATGGATACCTGTATAACCATAAGAACGCTTATAATGAAAGAAGGGATGGTGTACGTCCAGGCCGGGGCCGGCATTGTGGCGGATTCAGTCCCGGAGCTTGAATACGCCGAGACGGTCAACAAGGCCAGGGCAATGATGGAGGCCGTGGACACGGCCGAAAGAGTTTTTTCTGTTTTTTCGGAAAATTTGATGCCGAAAGACAATACGGATTCAGAGGGCCACAGAAAATGCTGCTGATGATTGACAATTACGATTCCTTCACCTATAACCTTGTGCAGTACCTTGGCGAGCTGGGAGAGGACGTGCGGGTTTACAGGAACAACAAGATAAGCGTCCGGGAGATAGGAGAGATGGCCCCGGACAAGATAGTCATATCTCCAGGGCCCTGCACCCCCAGGGAGGCTGGGATCTCCGTGGACACGATACGCGAGTTCGCCGGAAAGATCCCCATACTGGGGGTATGCCTTGGACACCAGTCCATAGGCGCGGCCTTCGGGGGAGAGATAGTGCGGGCCCAGGTGCTGATGCACGGCAAGACGTCGCTTGTCTATCATAACGGGAAGGGCGTGTTCGAGGGCATACCCAGTCCGTTTGAGGCCACCAGGTACCATTCCCTCATAATAAGGAGGGAGTCGCTGCCGGACTGCCTGGAGATAACCGCCTGGACCGGGGCGGGGGAAATAATGGGTGTGCGCCACCGTGAATTCGAGGTGGAGGGCGTACAGTTCCATCCGGAGTCTATCCTTACGATGAAGGGGAAGGACCTGCTTGCAAACTTTCTAAGGATCGGGAGGCTGTCCTGATGATTAAAGAAGCCCTGAACATGCTTACTACTGGTATGAATCTTAGCGAAGCCGAGATGGCGGAGTGCGTGGATGAGATAATGGAGGGCAAGGCAACGCCGGCTCAGATAGGGGCGTTCCTGACCGCGCTCCGGATGAAGGGCGAAACGGTGGGTGAGATAACCGGGGCCGCCATGGCCATGAGGAAAAGGGCCATCAGCATAAAGTCGCCCCACGGGACTCTGGACACCTGCGGGACCGGAGGGGACATGTCCCGCTCTTTTAACGTCTCCACGATATCAGCGATAGTCGTTAGCGCCTGCGGCGTGCCGGTGGCGAAGCACGGCAACCGCTCGGTCTCAAGCGCCACCGGAAGCGCGGATGTGCTGGAGGCCCTTGGGGTAAAGATAGACCTTTCTCCTGAAAAGGTGGAAAAATGCCTTTTTGATACTGGGTTCGGCTTTCTTTTCGCCCCCCTTTTCCACCCCGCCATGAAATACGCCATCCTGCCCAGGAAGGAGATCGGCATCCGGACCATATTCAACATACTAGGCCCGCTTACGAACCCGGCGGGCGCAAGGAGACAGGTAATGGGAGTCTTCACGGACAAGCTCACCAACCCGCTTGCCCATGTGCTTGGCCAACTGGGGGCGGAGGACGCCATGGTGGTGCACGGGGAGGACGGCCTGGATGAGATAACCGTGTGCGACGGCACGGTGGTCTCCCGTTATGCCAATAACAATGTGCAGGATTTCATTATATCTCCGGAGGATTTCGGCCTGAAAAGGGCGGAGCTGAAGGACATACAGGGGGGCGACAGGGACAGGAACGCGGCCATGGCCCTTGCGGTGCTGAGGAGCGAGCCCGGCCCCGGAAGGGACATTGTGCTGATGAACTCCGCTGCCGCGCTGCTGGTGGCAAACGCTGCCACCAGCCTTCGCGAAGGCTTCGATATGGCCGCGGAGGCGGTTGATTCCGGCAAGGCATTGAAGAAACTCCAACAGATAAAAGAGATGTCCCAGCTGGTTTAGACGGGAAAAAACAAAAAAATAAAAAAATTTTTTTGACAGAGAATTTTTGATTTGCCTTAAAGTTGATGGGGAATTTTTGATTTGATAGAAACAAAGGGGCTTCAAAAAACATTCAGGCATCCGGCCGGAGAGCTCAATGTCCTTAAAGACATAGACCTCACGATAAAAAACGGGGAGATGGTAGCCCTTGTGGGGGCCTCCGGAGTGGGCAAAAGCACGCTCCTCCATATACTGGGCACCCTGGACCGGCCGACTGGCGGGCAGGTGCTGCACGACGGCACCGACGTGTTCAGGCTTTCCGAGAAAGCCATAACGGAGTTCCGGAACAGGAGGGTGGGGTTCGTTTTTCAGTTCCACCATCTGCTGCCGGAGTTTACCGCCCTTGAGAATGTGATGATGCCGGGTCTCCTTGCCGGAAAGGCGGACCGGGAGGAATTAAAGGATCGCGCCAGGGGGCTTCTGCAGGAACTGGGTCTTAAAGGCAGACTCCATCACAGGCCGGGGGAGCTTTCCGGGGGAGAACAGCAAAGAGTGGCCGTGGCCAGGGCGCTTTTTCTGAACCCTGACGTCGTGCTTGCAGACGAGCCCACCGGCAACCTGGACACCCGGACCGGGCAGGAGCTCTTTGATCTCCTTTCCCGGCTGAACGCCCAAAAAGGCATTACCTTTGTAATAGCCACGCATGACAAGGACCTCTCGGGCAGGTGCAAAAGGGTCATCTCCCTGGTAGACGGCAAGATCGTCTGACGGAAAAATTTAAAAACCAAAATAAAAATAGCAGCTTGAATTTTTTGGCGTTCTCCTGGTTTCACGGCTTGCCCTTTTTGGGGGGGGAAAGGGGCGGAGCCCCATACTATATAGGGAGGGAAGGGTGGGATTAATAAAAAAGGACGTATCCATAGGAATCCCTAAATAGCCATTTTTTTATCTCAGACGGTTCTGGCAGCAGCCACACGGCCAGTGTCCTGCGAGACATCGCTGAGCTTCCCCGCGTGCATCCTGAACCTCCGTTTGGCCTTCTCCGCCAGAATCCTGTCGTGAGTGACAAGAACGAAGGTTATTCCCATATCCCGGTTGATCCTGTCAAAAAACTCCATCACTTCCGCCTCGGTCTCTTCGTCAAGGTCGCCTGTAGGCTCATCGGCCAGAAGCAGCTCTGGCCTGTTCATAATGGCTCTGGCTATCGCCACCCTGCGGCGCTGGCCGCCTGAAAGCTGGAAGGGGCGCGAATTGGCCCTGTCGGCAAGACCTACAAGCTCAAGGTATTCCAGCGCCCGTTTTTCCCTGCCGCCGTTGCGGTTCGGGGAAAAGATGGTGGGCAGCAGTAGGTTTTCCTTCGCGGTCAGGACGGGCACCAGTGAAGAGAACTGGAAAACGAAACCTATTTTGGACGCTCTGTAATCAGCCAGTCCGCTGTCACCCATGCTGTACACGTCCTGCCCGTCCACATAGATGTGGCCGGTGCTGGGGTTCAATACGCCGCCCAGGATCGAAAGCAATGTCGTTTTGCCGGAGCCGGAGTGCCCCATGATGGATATGAAGTCTCCTTTTTCCATGGTCATGTTTGCGTCGTGAACCGCCGTGAACTGCGAGTCCCCTATCTTGAAAACCTTGCTCAGGTGCTCTATGACAACTTGAGGCATTCCCCTGCTCTCCTTCCTATGCGCCTGCCGCTTCCGCGGCGCTCTTGCCGGACTTGATTTTTCCCATAAGGTCATCCGCCATTCCCTGGTCGAGCTTCTCCAGGGCCTCGTACTGCTTCATGGCCCCCTTTTTATCGGCCTGCTTCAGATACGCGTAACCCAGGTCATATCTTGCCGTGGCATAGCGGGGGTTCAGTTTGATGGCCTTTTTAAAAGCGGCTATAGCCTTGTTGTTCTTCCCCGTCTTGCTGTACGCCACCCCAAGGTTATTGTAGGCTACGGCATAGAAAGGCATCATTTTGACGGCCTTTTCATAGGCGGGGACAGCCTCTTCCGGTTTGTTCGATGCGTCATAGGACATTCCAAGCTTCAGGTACGTATAGCCTTCGGGCTTCAGTTGCGCGGCCTTTTTATAGGCCTCCGCAGCCTTGTCAAACAGGTTGTTCTGGTCGTATATGTCCGCAAGGTCGTACCAGGCCTCAGCATCGTTCGGGTTTTGCTGGAGGTGTTTTTTCAGGGCGTGAAACTGCTGCAGGACGGCATTCGACTCGGAAGGTCCCAGCACTTTAGGCTGCTCTTTCTTTTTGGCGCAGGAGGACAAAACAGGCAGAGCGCATGCAAGCGCCACGCACAGGCCTGCCGCCCCTGCGGACCTGAGAAAACCTGAGAAAAGTTTTTGTTCCATTTTCCTCTCATTCCCCTTTTCTTACCGCTTCATAAGGTTCCATCCTGCTTGCCATTGCCGCCGGTATGAGGGATGAAAGTATCCCCGTGAGCACGGCAAAGACCACTGCACCCACCACAAGCTCCGCCAGTGTCTGCGCGCCGGGCAGCAGGTAAGGCAGCTTCATGCTGTTGCGCAGCATGTCTTTGAAAAGATAAAGCAGCGCGGAGCCTACGGCAAGGCCAAGTATGCCTCCAGGCAGGGATATCCAGATGGCCTCGTTCATTATGAGCCCGAAGATGTGCCGTTTTTTTGCCCCCATGGCCATCATAAGGCCAAGCTCCCTCTGCCTTTCATTGACTATCATATAAAAGGCGAAGCCCATCATCAAAAGCGCCAGCACCCATATGATGAAGCTGGCCGCAACGATCCCCTTGAGCAGGCCAGCAAGCTGGTTCCTGACCGTGCTTATGACCTTGCCGGATGCGATCGCCTTGATGCCGGGGATGGCGCTCTCTATCTTTATGGCGACCCTGTCCGGGCTGTACCCGGCCGCGTCTTTTACCAGAACGGCCGAGATCTGATTCCTGTTGATGGAGATGGGCTGTATGGCCCTGGATTGGGACTCGCCGGCCATACTGTATGCCGCATTCATTGTCATGAAGACGGAACGGTCAAAGAAATCCATGCCGGTGGCCTCCATGATCCCCTTGACCTTAAAGGAGGTGCCGTAAAAAGGTATGGTGTCTCCCACCGCTACGGGCACCAGGCGTCCGACTATTATCTCGTTTCCCTTAAGCGGCTTTCCAAGGTGGTTGGCAAGCCATGGGGAGACGGTAAAGTCCGTCTTCGGATTGAACGCCACCAGGAACGTGTTCACGTTGAAACAGCAGGTGAAATTGGTCGGTTTTATAAAAAGTTGAGCGGAGACGCTCTTGACGCCTTCCACTTTTTTGACCTTATCCAGGACGGACCTGTCCATGTAAAAACTTTCGGGTTTGCCGGAAAGCAGGGCTGAGCGGGCCTCGCTCTCGTATTTATCCGGTACGACGAGCACGTCCGCGCCAAGCCTGTTGGTCCCTATTCTCAAGGCGTTTCTCATGCTGGAGATAAACAGTGTCGCGGAAAAGATGGTGCCTGTCACCACGGTGACTGCCAGCAGCAGAAGGACGCTCCGTATGACCTTTCTTCTTATGTTCTTGATGGCTACTGAAACGATATTCAGTCTGGTTCCCACACCGTTTCCCCTCTGCGGCTCTTGTATTTTTTAATGTAAAAACTTTCCCGCCGCACAAAAAGATTTAAATAGTAAAAGACCGGTTGCCTGGCGAACCTGTAGAAAGGGGGCGGAGAAAGGAAAGATCCCGCCCCCTCCCTTTTATGCCCTGCGGGCAGCGAATGTAAGGAATTTTCTATCCGTCACATTCGCCCGCCTGCCCTTCGGGGCCCGCTCGTTATCCATTTTATGCCCTGCGGGCATCGAATGGCCTAGAACGTTTTGGGTTTGTGCTGCATCCCCCAGGCCACGGTTATGCCGCAGAGGTTCGGATGCCCCTCGTTCATCCTTATCTGGATGCCGTAAGCGCTGTGGCAACTCTGACAGACAGAGATGTCCCTCACGATCTCATGCGTCCTGGCGTTCATCAGCATGAGCCTGCTGTCTTTCTGGTATGTCCTGGCCGGTATCAGGACCCATTTGCCGTCCGGGGTGAATTCAAGGTCGTGCGGGTAACGGTGCGCCGGCATAATTATATGGTCTATCACCTTGTTGGTCTTCGTCGAGATGACGACGATCTGGGACTTGTGGGTGGGCGGCTTCAGGCCGGGATCGAACTCATTGGGGGCCGTTACCCACAACTGGCTGCCGTCAGGGGACATCTGCATCTGGTGGAGGAAGGTCATCTGGGGGTCCGTTATCCTGTCGACGATCTTCTTGGTCTTCCAGTCCAGCACGTCAATGGCGCCTGCGGGCATATCGGACACGTAAGCGTATTTCTGGTTCTTTGTCCATTGTATGCCGCATACGGCCGCGCCGACCGGTATCTTGTCTACCAGCTTCATCGTCTTCCAGTCCCATTCATAAACATGCCCGTCGGCCATGTCCGTGAAATATACGTGCTTGCCGTTGGGGCCCATGACCGTGTCGCAGAACTTATGGCCCACGTGCATCTGCCTGGTCTTCACGCCGGTCTTCATGTCATATTCAAGGACGTTGCCGTCAAGCATGCTGACGATCAGTTTATCGCCGGGAACTATAGCGACACTGTGCATCCCGCCGCCGCCCTTGCTTGCCTCAATATGCAAACCGGCTACCACTCCTTCCATCTCGCTGCCAGCCTCGGTTATGGCTATCCTGTCGTTCTGGAGGTCTGAAGGCGATTTCCAATTGGCAAGGTTGACCATGGCGATATGGCCGCCTTCACCAGAGATGAAGGCTATGCCCGTCAAGTTTGGCATGCTGGCGGCCTGGACCGCTGCCGCGTGGGATGCTGAAAGATAATAACCTCCGGACAGCAAAGCGAGCGCCGCCATAATCAGCAAAACTTTCTTCATTTAATTCCTCCCTTTTGAAAAACTTTTCTTCCCTTTTAATTCCCCTCTTTTAGAAAAACCTGAAGACCGCTGCTTTTTACGGAAAGAATTTTTCTAAGCGTTTCCACCTCCTTCCCACAGGATGGCAAAAAGCAAAAAACTTTTTTTGCGGATAAATGAAATTCCCCCTCTTGCTGGCCTAACTATATCGCAGCAAAATTGACGTTTTCAACTTGAAATTACAGTTATGAGAGGATGTCTTTATCGTGGATTGAAAAAACAGAAGAGCGAAAAATTGAGGGGGGCCGAGGCCCCCTCTCCGAAATAACAGGCCGTTTTTAAGGTTTTTTGTTTTTTGTTTTTTGTTTTTGCCGCCTAATCCCTCATAGGCTTTATGAACTTGAAGTACACCATCGTCCAGTTGCCAAGAACGATAAAGAGGGTAGCGACGATTGAGGATACCGCCAAGGTCGACACACCGGTCAACCCGTGACCGATGTTTCAGCCACCTGCCGTGGCGGCCCCGAAGCCCATCATCAGGCTTCCGCCAAATACGGTCATGAGCTCGGCTGCCGTGGGGACCTTCAGCTTGAATTCCTTGAGCGCCCGCGAGCTGAGGAAAGCGCCAAGCGGGACCATCAGGATGTATATGGCGCTCCAGGTTATCTTCAGCCCGAAGAAATCGAACATGGGGTAGCCCGAGCCGCTGTTTCGCTGGATCACTGCCAGAAAGGCCTCCGACAGTGGCCCTGTGAAGGAAATCCCCCTGGGCATGCCGCCGTAAACGCCTGAGGCCCACCAGGCCACTACAACCAGTATGCCTATCAGCGCCCCGGTGATAGACCACTTGTAGCCCTTGGCGGCGCTCTTCTCGAAAGGTTTCCCCTTGATGACGAATATCCCTGCCACTACGGTGAAAACCGCTATTATTATCCATTTTGCAAGGTGTCCGCCGCCAAAAAGGTCCGGCAGGCTGATGCCGTATATGGTGCTTCCGTCAGGCGCGGTCATGGTTACCTTGTAGCTTCTCAGGAATTCATAAACGGGCCTCAGCACGCCCTTGGTGGTTGTGATGATCCCAAGGCCGAAGCCAAGTACGGCCACAACCGCTGAAGTGAGGCCTTCGCCCACCCTGTAGAGGACGCCGCTGCCGCATCCGCCGGCAAGCACGATGCCCAGGCCGAAGATATACCCCCCCACTATGTTTGCCACCGGGGCAAAGACCTGTCTGGCGAGGGTGAATGGCCCGTATGCGTCGCCGCCCAGCCAGTGCATGTCCTCAAGAAAGTTTGCGCCTATCATGGCGATGATCAGGGCAAAGATATAAGCCCTGAAGAGGGTGAGATCATTGATGAAGATGACGTCCCTGAAAGCCGTGTTCATGCAATACCTTCCTCGCTGCAGAACGAAGCCGAAAGCCAGCCCGATGAGCAGCGCCGTAAGCGCAATCATCACATTCCCCGGTTGCATTACTCCTCCTTGATCGGTTTTTGGTCCCCTACGGGGATTTTTCAATTTTTGCTGCGAACATAATAATCAATAAAAATCGAAATTTCAATCTCATTCTCCAATTTTAGGTATTATGCCACTGATAAGTGCTTTTTTATAGACCCTCATGAAAAACCAGACAGACAGCAGTATATAAAGAATGTTGAGCCCGGCGGCATAGGCGAACTCTGCGGGAGGGAAGACCCCGCTGGATATGACGGACCTCATTCCCTCAAAGGCGTGTGAGGCCGGAATGAACATGGCGACGGTCCTCAGGGCGCGGGGCAATATCCTCACCGGGTAGAATACGGCCGAAAAGGGCAGGAAAAGGAAGGCAAGCGCCCAGGCCAGTATCTCCGCTTCCAGCCCGTAGCGCAAAATAAGGGCGGTGGTGAGTATTCCTATGGTCCATCCCATCGCCACCAGGTTCAGGACAAGCGGCAGCAGGTATATGCCCAGCTTGAAGATGCTGAAGGAGTAAAGCAGCCATCCCAGGGATGAGGTCACCGCGAAGGCCGCGATCACCTTTATGGCGCTTATTACCATGAGCGAGGAAAGGTATTCGGTGACCGTGACGGGCGCCACAAAGACGTTAATAAGATTCCTGGACCACATGTCTTCAAGAAAAGAGACCGATATCCCCTGTTCAGCCCTGAAAAGGACGTCCCAGAGAATAAGGGCCCCTATGAAATAGGAGACGAACAACGGCATCCGCCCATGGGATGAGCGCTGCAGGTAAAGCGTGACGAATCCCCATAGCAGCAGGTCCATCGTAGGCCAGTAGAAGGTCTCAAGCAGCCTGGTAAGGCTTCTCCTGTAGAGATATATCTGCCTCAGGCAGAGGGCCGCTATATGACGGGGTCTCATCGTCCGCTTTTATGCCCTGCGGGCATCGAATGTAAGGAATTAGCCCCATTGATTGCATTCGCTCGTTTGCCCTGCGGGGTGCGCTCGCTATCCATTTCCAAGCACCTTGAAAAAAAGCTCTTCCAGGTTTTTTACATCGTACCGGCCGATGAGCTCGGCAGAGGGGCCCTCCAGCAGCGCCTTGCCCCCGTCCAGGAAAAGCACCCTGTCGGACACCTCCTGCATCTCCCACAGGTTATGGGATGTGTACATTACGGAAAGGCCCTTTTCACGACTGAGCTCGACAAGCAGACGCCTCGTTCTTCTGGCTATCTCCGGGTCCAGTCCGGAGGTGGGCTCATCCAGCAGCAGCACCTCGGGGTCATTTATCATCGCTTTTGAGAGGCAGAGCCTCATCATCTGGCCGGAGGACAGCGTCTTTGCGCGTTTGTGCCGTTTGTCATACAGGCCGAACATCCTTAAGGCTGCGGCGCATTTCCGGGCGGGCTCCCTGACTTCGTACATTATGGCGTAGACCATGAGGTTCTCCCATAACGTGAGCGTCTGGGGAAGAAAGACATAATTGGAGGCAAAGTTCATCCGTTTGAGTATGTCCGTCCGCGTGCGTGGAGAAAGGACCTTTCCGAATACACGGATGGAGCCTTCAGTGGGAAGGATCAGCCCCAGGACCAGATGGATAAGTGTGGTTTTCCCGGCGCCGTTAGGGCCGAGGATACCAAGTATCTGGCCGCGTGAAAGGCTGAAGCTTATGTCCTTCAGCGCATACGAGCCGGGTTCGAATGACTTGCCAAGGCCTTCGATTTCCACAATGCCCATAAAGCGAATCTATATGCTTTTGGCGGCAGAGTCAATCCGCTGCTGACCGCTATCAAGCCCGTTCAAAAAAGGCGCCGGAGATGCCGGCACGGGTTATAGGAGAAGGTGCCGGCATCCCTGGCGCAATCAGGGGGAGGGATTTTTTTTCTTTCTCAAGGGGCAGGGCAGGGGAAGGAGGGGGTTGCTGTTTTTTACAGCTCTTCCCCCGCCCTGGGAGGAAACTGAAAAATTCCTGTGCCGGTGTTAATGTCTCAGGGTCTCCTGCTGGACGTATGCCCCTTCGGCCTTTCCCACAAACTCCGGGGCCGGCTTCATGGTCTTTTCGCCCGGATGCCATTTGGCCGGGCATACTTCCTCCGGATGGCCTGCTTTGTAAATGTTGGCCTGCAGTTTCCTCAGCAGCTCTTCCGCGTTTCTTCCTACATCTATATGGTTTACCTCGGAGCTTACAACCACGCCTTCGGGGCTGATTATGAAAACACCCCTCTGCGCAAGGCCGCTCTCCTCGTCATAGACGCCAAACATCCTGGAAAGCTTGCCTGCCGGGTCCGCGCCCATCTGGTATTTGACCCCCTTCAGCATGGGCTCATCCATCTGCCAGGCGAGGTGCACGAATTTTGTATCGGTGCTTACCGTAATGAGCTCCGCACCACCGGCCCTGAAGTTTGCATGCTGGCCTGCCAGGTCAGCAAATTCGGTGGCTCAGACGAACGTGAAATCCGCCGGATAAAAGAAAAGCACCGTCCATTTACCTTTCTTTCTGAGGTCCGCTGAACGTATCTCCCCAAAACCGCCTGTTTCCGGGTCGAAGGTCTCGATCCTGAAATCAGATACCTTCTGTCCCACTCTAAGCCCGCAGCATCCTTCCATATTCATTTCCTCCTTTGCCGCCATTCTGTTTTGCCTGCTCTTTTCCAGTTTTTTAATTTGGATTCATTATCAGTATAGAAAGATTCTAAATTAAGCCGGAATGCATGTCAAGCAATAAAATATGGGACCGGAAATTGGACTGGGGGTGCTCCTCAACTGCCATTGGCATGCTGCCACCTATGGTTTTGACAGCGCCACAAAAAACAAAAAAGGTTTTTTTGTTTTTTCAGTGTCCCTTCAGCTTTCTCATGTCCTTCAGCCAGCGTCCGCATTTTGGGCATCTGTCCACCGGAAAGACCTCGATCTTAAGGAAAGCCCCTGTTTTTACTTCTATTTCGATGTATGGGACATCCATGAAGATCTGGCAGCAGTAATCCAGGCCGTCGTCCACGGGTTCGAAACTGTAGAATTCCCTCCACAGCCCGTCGGATTCCTCTTTCCCTATACCTCTGCGGTCGTTTTGATAATCCTTGTTCATGGGCTCCTCCGTAAAAAAAGGGAGAAGGATTTTTGTTTAAATGTTTGCTGGTTAAGGACTGCCTGTGGTCTTTACGGCCTGGCCCTAAAATTAAATTAAATTAAAAAATTAAAAACCCTGTCTGACTAAAGTCTAGCACTTGTCCGGAGTTTGTCCATAAAGATAATCGCCCTTTACCTTGAGCCCGTTTTCTGGTAGAAACAGGATATGTGCAATATAAAATATGACGAACTGGGGCCGCTTAAGGTGCTCCATCTCCATTCCTCCAGTGCCGGGCTGAACGCCGTTGTGGTTGTGGACAACGTTGCGCTTGGTCCGGCGATGGGCGGGGTAAGGGTAAGACGCCAGGTGAATGCCGAGGAGGTGCGCAGGCTTGCGCGCACCATGACGCTTAAAAATTCCATTGCCGGACTGCCCCATGGCGGGGGCAAGGCCGGGATATCCCTGGACCCGTCGAGCCCTGACAAAAAAAAGGTCTTTCAGGCCTTCGCCGCTCTCACGGAGAACCTGAACGAATATATCCCCGGTCCGGATATGGGAAGCGATGAGGAGTGCATGGCCTGGATCTATGAAGAGACGGGGCGGGCGGTAGGGCTGCCTGAACGGATGGGCGGGCTGCCGCTGGACAGGCTGGGGGCTACCGGTTACGGACTCTCCGAATGCGCGGAGGTGGCCTGCCGTTATGCGGGCATCGGGCTTGAGGGGGCCAGGGTCGCGATACACGGTTTCGGGAGCGTGGGCAAGGCCGCGGCAAAGTTCATGGCTCTCAAAGGGGCAGTGATCGTCGCCGCGGCCGATATCGGCGGCACGGTCTTTGACCCGGCGGGCCTGGACATCGATGGCCTTGTCAAGGCCAAGGATAAAACGGGCAGCGTTGCGGGGTATCAAAGCGCCGGCGCCATGAGGCAAAAACCATGGGAGGTCCTGACCGCTCCATGTGATATCCTCATACCCGCCGCGACCGCCGACGTCATAAATATAGACAATGCGGGCTCCATAAAGGCAAAGCTCATTCTCCAGGGCGCAAACCTGCCCGTGACCAGGCAGGCCGAGGAGGCGCTTCAAAAAAGAGGCATACTTTCCGTGCCGGATTTCATAGCCAACGCCGGAGGCGTTATCATGGCAGCGATGGAATACGCCAAAAAGGGAAAAGATGAGGCGTTCAAGACCATATCCCGGAAGATCAGGGAAAACACGGAGCTGGTGCTGGAAAAGGCAAAAAAAGAGAACGAGTTGCCGGTAAAGGCCGCCACGGAACTGGCTCTGGGGCGCATAAAAGAGGAAATGGAAAAAGCCGGGCTATAAAATCCTGTAAAATTTAGCCATGTCCGCTTCAATTAAATTCGACCCGGCCAGAATAGAGGGGCTCACGGAGTCCGAAGCCGCCCGCAGACTTAAAGAGGACGGGCCGAATGAACTGCCCCAGTCCCGGAAAAAAAACCTGTTCAAGATCGCCCTGGGCGTCCTCAAGGAGCCGATGCTCCTGCTGCTGCTAGCTGGCGGGACCATCTACCTTTTTATTGGCGACAGGCAGGAAGCCTTGATGCTTCTGGGTTTTGTGGCTGTCGTCGCGGGCATCACCTTATACCAGGAGAACAAGACGGAGCGGGCGCTTGAGGCCCTGAGGGACCTGACGAGCCCCCGGGCCCTCGTTGTGAGGGATGGCAGGAACAGAAGACTGCCGGGCCGGGAGGTCGTGCGGGGAGATATTGTCGTCGTTTCTGAAGGGGACAGGGTGCCCGCCGATGGCGTAGTGCTCCACGGCCTCAACCTTTCGGTGGACGAGTCGCTCCTGACAGGGGAATCCGCGCCGGTAAGCAAAACGGCTTTTAAAAAAAATTCTGCCGGGGAAGCCGTTCCTTCCAGAGTGTCTCCCCCGGGGTTTTTAAGTTTAAGCGGCCCCTCGCCTTTCGTCTACTCGGGCACTCTGGCTGTCGCGGGGACGGGTATAGCCCAGGTCCTTGCCACCGGTTCCGCCACGGAGATAGGCAAGATCGGAACGTCCCTCGAAAAAATAGAGCTGGAGCGCACTCCGCTCCAGCAGGAGACCGGCAGGCTCATCCGCTACATGCTGGCGGCGGGCCTTTCATTGTGTGTGGTTGTCGTGGTGGCATACGGGATAACGAGGATGGACTGGCTGGGCGGCTTTCTAGCCGGCATCACGCTTGCCATGGCCGTTCTGCCCGAAGAGTTCCCGGTGGTGCTTACCGTTTTTCTGGCCCTTGGCGCGTGGCGGATGTCCGGTAAAAAAGTACTTACCCGCAGGGTGCCGGCTGTTGAGACCCTGGGGGGCGCAACCGTGCTGTGCGTCGATAAAACAGGCACACTTACCATGAACCGGATGGAGGTCAAAAAGATATTCCGGGCGGGAGGCGACGGTCCTTTTGCTTTTTTTGATTTTTTAAATTTTTTTGCCGGAGGCGGACCGGTGCCCGAGGAGTTTCACGAGGTGATCGAATACGCGATACTGGCCAGCCGCAAGGACCCGTTTGACCCCATGGAAAAAGCCCTCAGGACGGCGGGCAGCCGCTGGCTCCAAAACACCGGGCATATCCATGAGGACTGGGAGCTGCTTCAGGAATATCCCTTGTCTAAGGAACTGATGGCGATGTCCCGTGTCTGGAAGGCGAAGGACGACAGCCGGTACGTTGTAGCGGCCAAAGGCTCCCCCGAGGCGGTGGCGGACATATGCCACATGGGAGAAAACGAGTTCCGCGCACTTGCCGCCCGGATAGATGAAATGGCGGCCGAAGGCCTGCGCGTCATCGGCGTTGCCAAATCAACGCTGGAGATAAAACCCGGGGCCGGCCCCCTTGGGCAAAAAACTCAAAAAAGTCAAAAAAAGCAAAAAAATCAAAAAAACGCTTTGCCGCCCGCTTTGCCAAATGAGCAGCACGCCTTTACGTTTGATTTTCTGGGGCTTGTGGGGCTTGCCGACCCGGTCCGCCCCGGCGTGCCGGAGGCCGTTGACGAGTGCCGGAGGGCCGGCATCAGGGTTGTGATGATAACGGGGGACTATCCGGTTACAGCCCGGGTAGTAGCTTCCCGGATAGGCCTTGGGAAAAATATCATTACCGGCCCGGAGCTTGAGGCGATGGGAGATGCGCAGTTGGGGGAAAAGATCGGCCTTGCCGATATATTCTGCCGCGTTACCCCGGACCAGAAACTGCGGATAGTAAAAACTTTCAAGAGCAGGGGCGAGATAGTGGCGATGACGGGCGACGGGGTGAACGACGCTCCCGCCCTGAAGGCGGCCGACATAGGGATAGCCATGGGCGGGCGAGGCACGGACGTGGCCAGGGAGGCGGCCTCGATAGTGCTCCTCGATGATGATTTTTCTTCCATAGTGCGCGGGGTCCGGATGGGGCGGAGGATACTGGACAACCTTAAAAAGGCGACAGTCTACGTGCTTGCGGTGCATGTCCCCATCGCTGGCATGTCCCTGATACCCGTTCTCCTTGGCATGCCGCTTGTGCTCCTTCCGGTGCACATAGTTTTTCTGGAGCTTATAATAGATCCCGCATGCTCAGTGGTGTTCGAGGCCGAGCCGGAAGAGGCGGATATAATGGAACGCCAGCCGGGCGGGGCGGGGCAAAAAATGAAAAAGGAAAAGGGAAAATCCATTTTCACCGGCCGGATCGTGGCAACGGGCCTTTTGCAGGGGGCAAGCGTACTGGCGTTCGTGCTGGCGGTCTTCCTGTTTGCTTTTTCAACAGGCCGGGGGGAGGCGCAGGTGCGGGCCATGAGCTTTGCCACTTTGATCGTCGCAAACCTGGCCCTCATACTTACCAACCGTTCATGGCTGCTGACAGCGGCCGCCTCCCTGCGCGTGAAAAATGCCTCGTTATGGTGGGTCATAGGGGGGGCGGGCATATTTCTGGCCGCGGTGCTTTATGTGCCCTCCCTGAGAGAGGTATTCCGGTTCGGCAGGCTGGACTTCAGGGAACTGTCCGTTTGCCTGGGCGCCGGGCTGATCAGTGTCTTCTGGTTTGAATGGGTCAAGATAGTCAGGAGAAAGGCAGTAAAGCCCGGCTTTTTGGGCAAAGAGGCATAGGCCGCCCCTTTATTTCCATTTTCACATTTTTTTTTTTTTTTGATTGATTTGGCAAATATCTTTTTTATAAAATACCGGCCATGAGACCTTTTCGTATGAACTTTCTTGTTCTTATGGTCTTCATTGCCGCAGCCGCAACGTCCGGCTGTTCCAAGGGGAAGAACAGCGCCCCGGCGGACAGCACAAAAATACTCCGGTTGTCTACCACCACCAGCACCCTCAATTCAGGTCTTCTGGATGTCCTTCTTCCCGTGTTTGAGAAAGAATACGGTATGAAGGTCAGTGTCGCCGCTGTGGGCAGCGGGGCCGCCCTGGATCGTGCCAGGCAGGGGAAGGCCGATGTTGTTTTGTCTCACGCCAGGGTGTTGGAGGATAAATTCATAGCTCAGGGCTACGGGATCAACGCCGTTACGATCATGTATAACGACTTTATAATACTGGGCCCTCCCGGTGACCCCGCCAAACTGAAAACCTCAGCGGACGCAAGGGATGCGTTCAGGAAGATCTATTTCGAAAAAGCGCCATTCATCTCCAGGGGGGACAGGTCCGGCACCCAGGTAAGGGAGCTGGAATTGTGGAAACTGGCGGGGGTCAAGCCGTCAGGAGGGTGGTATAAGGAGGCTAAAAGCAGTATGCTCAAGACGCTCCAGATGGCCTCGAAGGAAAAAAGCTACTGCCTGTCTGACAGAAGCACTTACCTCTTCCACAAAAAGGAGCTGGAGCTTAATATAGTGTTTCAGGGCGACAGGCGCCTGTTCAATCCTTACAGGGTGACCGCCGTAAACCCCGCCAAGGTCCGAAGCGTCAACTACAAGGCAGCGATGCTGTTCGTGGATTTCATGAAATCGGACCCGATTCAGAAGCTCATAGGGGAGTACGGATCGAAGAGATTCGGGCAGCCCATATTCCATCCCCTCGTTCTTAAAAAATTGCCTTAAAAAAAATGTGAAAAAGCTTCAAACAAGGCTCCTTACCAATTTTCTTCCGCTTATCGCCATCCCGATGGTCCTGATATCCGCAGTTTCCGTATGGCTGTCCACAAGCATGCTGGTGGACAGCTTCAGGCAGCGGCTCAATGACAACTTGAGAGGTGCGGAGCTGGCCATTGACTTCGAGCAGGAGAAACTGGTCAACCGCGCCTATGCCATCGCATCTGATGGGTCCTTCGTCCGGCTGGTCAGAGAGCAGAACAAGCAGGCGCTGCTGGGCATACTTGAAAGATCGATGGCTGTTTTCGGCACGGAAGGGGCCAGCGTTATCAACTCCGCGGGCGTGACCATCGCCAGCGCGCGTTATCCGGCCGGGTACGAAAATTCCGTACATGCTGACCGTTTTGCAACGGCCGTTGGAGGGCATTCGGTAACTGGCCTTGTAAAGACGGATACCGGCATAAGCATCAATGTCATGATGCCTGTTTTTTCCGGGAAAAGCGTTGCCGGCGTGCTTGCTCTTTCTAATCTGATCGATTACGGCTTCATCTCCGAGATCAAGGCCAAATATGGACTGGATGTAATGGTTTACACCGGCGGCCGGATGCAGGCCACTACCCTTCAAAACCCGGCTGCCGTTCGGGACGCGCTTGAACAGCTTGGGCATTACCCGGAGGGGATAAAAAAGAGCCGGATATTCGGAGATGTGGCTCTCGGAGGCGGGCGCTATTATGTGACAAGCCGGCCGATAGGGACCGGCAAAAAAAAGTTGGGGTATTTACTGCTTGCGCTTCCTTCCGGATACATTCACAGGCAGATAGAGTTTCTGGTGCTGTTCCAGGCCGCCATCCTGGGCATATTCCTGCTGGGTACGGTTCTTATATCGCGTCTGGTCTCCGGCAAGATAGTGCGCCCCGTGGCGGCCCTGGCATCCATGGCGCAGGAAATATCCAAAGGCAACCTGTCCGGCCGGGTGGCTGTCTCTTCCAGGGACGAGATAGGGCAACTTGGAGACATGTTCAATAAAATGGCGTCAGACCTGGCACGGACGACCATATCCAAAAACTACATGGATACGATCATCCGCAGCCTTATAGATACCCTCATCATATTGTCGGTTGACGGCGCGATCGTACAGGCGAACGCGGCGGCCTGTTCTCTTTTGGGATACGGGGAGAAGGAGTTGGCCGGACTTCCTTTTCAAAAACTGATCGGCAGCAACGATGCCTCAATAATGCGCGGCATCCTGGCGGGACAGGCCATCGATCACGCCAGGGTGGCATATATAACAAAAGACGGGAAAAATGTTCCCATGCTCTTTTCCGCATCCCCCATGTGCGGCGGCGACGGCAGGCTGATAGGCATGGTGTGCTCCGCATCGGATTTTACGGAGCTCAAGCGGGCTGAACTGGCGCTTCGGAGGAGTGAGGAGTTCGTCTGGAGCATTTTGAATTCAGTGGATGAGGGTTTCATCGTCCTGGACAGGGACTTCCGTATACTCACCGCGAACAGGGCATATTGCAGCCAGGTGGGAGTTCCGTCCGGCGATCTCACCGGGAAACCCCTCACCGGAAGACATTGCTTCGAACTGTCTCACGGGTCTGACCGGCCCTGTTACGAGCTGGGTGAAGATTGCGCTGTCAGTCAGGTTTTTGCAACCGGCATGCCGCACACCGCCGTCCACAGGCATCCCTCGCATGACGGCCAGATGGATTTCATAGAGACCAGGGCGTTTCCTCTAAGGGACGATTCCGGAAATGTGACCTCCGCCATAGAGATACTCACCAATATCACGGGAAAACACCTCCTGGAGGAAGAGCGGCTCAAAACGCAGAAGCTAGAGGCCATCGGGACCCTGGCCGGCGGCATTGCCCATGATTTTAACAACCTGCTGCAGGGCGTGTTCGGTTATATATCGGTTGCCCAGCTTACCATTGGGGACCGGCAGCGTGCCATCGCGGCGCTGAAGCAGGCGGAAAAGGCGCTGAAGCAGGCCGTTGGCCTGACAAACCAGCTCCTGACCTTCTCCAAGGGTGGGAAACCGGTAAAGGAAGAGGCCTCCATCCAGCCCATATTGGAAAACGCCGCCCGGTTTTCATTGAGCGGGTCCAGTTCTGAATACAGCATAACCTGGGACCACGACCTCTGGCCTGTGAATGCCGATACGGGGCAGATAGCGCAAGTCATCCAGAACATGGTTTTGAACGCGGACCAGGCCATGCCAAACGGAGGCAAAATAGAGATCACGGCGCGAAATGTTCCGGCATCCGGCCTCGCCCTGCCTGCATTGTCCGCATCACCCGCCTTGCCTGCATCACTTGAAAAGCAGGACTATGTGCTGATAGAGATCCGCGACAACGGACCGGGGATACCGGAATCATACATATCCCGGATATTCGACCCTTATTTCACGACAAAAGAGAAAGGGAACGGCTTGGGGCTGGCGACATCATATTCGATCATCAGGAACCACGGTGGCCTGATAGATGTCCGGTCTGTTTTGGGCAAAGGGACTGTTTTCTCAATTTATCTGCCGGCGGCCGTCACGAAACAAAAGGTCGACCCCGGCCCGAGTGCCGCGGTGTCCGAAGACCGGCGCGCAGGGAGGATACTGGTAATGGATGATGAGGATCTGATCCGCAGCCTCTTGCTCGAAATGCTGGATACCCTGGGACATCATGCGGAGCTTGCCGTCAACGGCGCGGAGGCCCTGGCCAAATACCGGGAAGCTATGTCGGAAGGGAGGCCTTTTGATGTTGTGGTCCTGGACCTTACCGTCCGCGGCGGGATGGGCGGGGCGGAAACGCTCCGGAGACTGCGGGAGCTGGACCCAGGGGTAAAGGCCATAATGTCCAGCGGATATTCCAATGATAATATAGCGTCCAGTTACCAAGACGCGGGCTTCAAGGCTTTTCTTAAGAAGCCCTACAGGATAGATGATCTGAGAAATGAACTGAACAGGCTGCTTTCTGAATAGAAAAGAAGGGCAGAGGGCTATACAAAAATCTTGGCGTCAAGCACGAAGGCGCCTTGTGGAAAAAGGGAAAGCGGGTTCAGGTCTATCTCTTTTATGAGCCCTGTGGCCATCAGCCTGGAGACCGTGACTATTGCGGCCGTGAGGGCCTTCAGATCCACAGGCGGGCGGCCGCGCATACCCTGAAGCACGCTTTGGCCCTTTATCCTCGATATAAGTTTTTTGGCCTCAACCGGCCCCGTTGGGGCCAGGGCGAAAGATACGTCTCTGAAGACCTCCGTGAAGATGCCGCCAAGCCCGAACATCACTACCGGGCCGAACTGGGCGTCTATCAGCCCGCCCACTATGGCCTCTGTTCCGCCCTCGACCATTCGCTCGACCAGAACGCCCCGGGCCCCTTCCATCTCCATCAGTTCGCGGACGGCCTCCAATAGCTCACTCTTCGTCTCTATCCGCAGCCTTATTCCTCCGGCCTCGCTCTTGGAGCGGATGCCAGGTGCCACCGTCTTTGCCGCCAAAGGTAAACCCAAGCGGCCCGTTTTTAAAAGGACCATTTCCCTCAACAGTTTCCTCTGTGGTTTTTCAATGAAAACGCCTTCAGGCACTGAAAGGCCAAGTCCGGAGAGCAGGTGTTTTGCCTCGTGTTCCATGGGCTGCGGGCCGGGTATTGCGCGCATGAATTCTTCAAACAGCTTTTTTTCTTTTTCTTTTTGTTTTTCTTTTTCTTTTACCATGAAAGTAGATGGCCCAGAGCCCGGACCGCCCGCTCCGGTGTGTCAAAGGAGGGTATCCCGGCCTTTCTGGCCTCGCGGCCAAGCTCCCTGCCGGCCTCGTCCTGCCCGGTATGGAGGACCATCGGCCTGCCGGTCCTTTTTTTGAAATCCGCAAGCATCCCGGCAAGGGCCGGCGTTATACCGGTGACCGCGGTAAGGGCGATTATTATAAACCCGTCGAAAAAAGAAAGGCCGTCCCCTAGCTCCCGTAGTATGTACAGGTAATCCCTGTCGCTGCCCTGGGCCGTAAGATCAAACGGGTTGCCCATGCCGTAAAACGGTGGGAAGATCTTTCTGAAATTTTCCAGGTTTGCCGGTGGTATCTCCGGTTGTTCAAAACCCTGCCTGGTGCATTCGTCGGAGGCCAGCACACCCGCCCCGCCTCCGTTTGTGAGGACCAGAACCCTGTTCCCTTTTGAGGTTTTTTTATTTTTATTTCTATTTTTATTTTTGTGCTTGAGGTCTTTCCACTGTGTCGAAAGGGCGAGCGCTCCATCCATTAGGTCCTCAAAATCACATGCCTCGAAGATCCCGTATTGGGCAAGTACGGAATGGAATACCTCGTAGGCGCCCGCGAGTCTGCCCGTATGGGAAAAGGCGGCGGCCTGCCCCGCGGCCCCTTTCCCAGCCTTCAAAATGATGAGGGGCTTTTTCTCTGAAAGGGCCTTTGCACGTTTTATGAATCTCCTGCCGTCCCGTACCGATTCCAGGTAGCAGATGACCGCCTCTGTCCCGGCATCGTTTTCCAGGTACTCGTAAATGTCCGATTCATCGATGTCCGCCGCGTTTCCGTAATGGGCGGTGATGGAAACACCCATGTCCGTTTTTGCCATGCCCTCAAACAGAAGGGAGAGGACAGCCCCGCTTTGGGTGACTATGGCAGTGCCCCCGGCACGCGGGCGGGGCAGCCTTTCAGGAGGCAGTATGAATGTGTCCAGTCCCGTGGTGGCATTATAAACTCCCATGCAGTTAGGCCCCATAAGTATTATGCCGCCTTTACGCGCAGTCCTTAATACCTCATCCTGCAACCCGGCTTGTCCCGCCTCGGCAAAACCGGCGCTAACGACAAGGGCACAGGAAGCCTTACCGGTAAGGGCTTCCAGGATCGACGGCGTCTCGGGGGCGGGCCTTATGATTATCGCCAGATCGATCTTTCCCTTTATCCCTTCGACCGAGGGATAGGCCTTTATGCCCATGAGGCGCGGGAATTTTGGATTTACCGGGAATATCCTGATTCGCCGCTTCAGCCTAAGAAGGTTTTTTAGCACAACCCCTCCGAGCTTGAGCTCAGAGTGGGAGGCGCCTATAACGGCAACGCTTTCCGGGTTAAAAAGACCGGAAAGGTCTTTTTCTTTTCTTTTTTGTTTTTTTTTAAGTGCTTTCAACAAATATCAGCGCCGGGTCTTCCAGGAACCGGACGATCCTTGCCAGAAATTTTGAGGCTTCCGCCCCGTCCGCCACCCTGTGGTCGAAGGTAAGAGAAAGCGGCAGGACCTTTCTGGCCTCTATCTGGCCTGCAACCACCCAGGGTTTGTCCGTTATTCTGCCCGTGCCCAGTATCGCCACATCGGGGGAATTGATGACAGGGGTCGCGAAAAGCCCTCCGTAATGGCCGAAATTCGTGATGGTGAAGCTGTTGCCCCGCAGTCTCTCCAGGGTTATTTTCCGTTCCCTCGCCATCCCGGACAGCTCTTCCAGTTCTGTTGAGAGCTCAACGATGGTCTTTTTGTCCACGTCTCTTATCACGGGGACCATCAGACCCTCAGTGGTGTCGACGGCTATCCCCATGTTCACATATTTTTTGATCACTAACTCTTCCTCGCCCTCCGGCCCCTGGAGAGAGGCGTTCAGCACCGGATGCTCCTTCATGGCGTGCTGGGCGGCCTTGATGAAAAAGGGAAGGAAGGTAAGATGCACGCCGCGCTCCCTCAAGACCGTTTTTTCCCTTTCCCTTATCTCCCACAGCTCCGTCACGTCCGCCTCTTCGGTGACCGTGACCGATACGGTGTTCCTCTGGGCGGCAACAAGCTTTTTTGCAATGGCCCTTCTGATGCCCCGCAAAGGCACGCGTTCCACGGGACCGAACTCATCTCCGTTTTGTTTGAAGATCTCTCTGGAGGAGAACTTGAGCACGTCATCCTTGGTGATAATGCCGCCAGGGCCGCTCCCCCTCAGATTTCGCAGCGCCGCCTCGCTGACGCCCATTTCCTTTGCAAGCTGCCTGGCTGCCGGGGCGGCAGCCAGCGGTTCTTCTTCGCTTTCCGGAAGCTCCCCTATCACTGTAACGGATTTTTTCCTTTTTCCATTTTCCTTGGCAGGGGCGGCGGATTTTTCAGGATGAACTTCATAGATTGGAGGCTCCAGGGATATCTGCCCCGGCATAAGGAACTCCGGCCCGCCGTTTCCTTCTTCCTCCAGGGCCTTTTTCTTTTCCCCTGCGGATGCCTCTCCATTGGCAGCGATGGTCATGAGGACATCGCCCACCCTTACGGTTTCACCCTCTCCTTTTAAAAGTCTGCCAACCTTCCCACCCTGGGGGGAAGGCATTTCTACGACCGCCTTGTCCGTTTCCACCTCGAGCACGTTCTGGTGTTCGGAGATGGTATCGCCTTCCTTTACAAGCCATTTCCTGATCTCCGCTTCCGCTATTCCCTCTCCCAGGTCTGGCAGTTTGAATTCATATGGCATATTTCAATACCTCATCGCTTCTTCTATTTTGTTTTTAATTCTTTCAATGCCTGGCATGTAATAGTCCTCAAGCTTTGAAAAGGGGAGCACCACGTCATAGGCCGCAACCCGCAGAACAGGTCCCCTGAGATACGCGATGGCGTCTTCCGCAATGGTGGCCGCCACCTCAGAGGCAAACCCGCAGGTCTTTGGCGCTTCCTGCACGATAACGGCCCGGCCCGTCTTCCTGACCGAGCTCAGGACCATTTCCGCGTCCCACGGGCTCAGGCTCATCAGGTCTATAACATCGGCATCGAAACCGTTTGCCGCCTTCATGGTGCGCTGGAGCATGCTCCCCCAGGAGATGAGTGTAACGGCCTTGCCCTCCCTTGCCTTTCTCGCCCTGCCAAGCGGGATCGTGTATTGCTCCTCCGGGACGTCCTCCTTGATCATGCGGTAAAGCCTTGCCGGCTCAAGAAAGATAACCGGGTCCGGATCCCGTATGGCCGAAAGCAAAAGCCCCTTGGCCACGTATGGGCCTGACGGGACGGCCACCTTGAGACCCTGGATGTGCGCAAAAAGCGCTTCGGTGCTTTCGGAATGGATCTCCAGGGCCTTTATTCCTGCGCCGTAAGGGGTCCTTATAACCAGAGGGCAGGTGAACCGGCCTCTGCTTCTGCTGCGCAGCCGTGCGGCATGATTTACTATCTGGTCGAAGGCCCCGTATATGAACCCCATGAACTGTATCTCCACCACCGGCAGAAGACCGCAGGCGGACATGCCTATGGCCGCGCCTACTATACCCGTTTCCGAAAGGGGGGTGTCCATTATGCGCTCTCCCCCGAACTTCTCGAACAGACCTTCCGTGACCCGGAAGACCCCGCCGTCCCTGCCTACGTCCTCGCCCAGGATGACGACCGAGGGGTCCTTTTCCATTTCCTGGCGCAGGGCCATATTAAGGGCCTGGACCATATTAACCGCTGCCATCAGCCTAAAAATTCCCTCATCTGCTGCGCCTCTCCGGGGGAAGGCTTCTCGAATGTATAGGCGAACATATCGTTGGCCGGTGGCGGCCCGATCTCTTCCATTTTGTGGTATGCCTCGTCTATGGCCTTTTCCGCCTGCTCCTCCGTCTGTTTCTGGAATTCGCCGTCTAAAAGACCCTCTTTCTCCATGTAAAGCCGCAGTCTTTTAACAGGGTCCCGGCCCTTCCATTCTTCAACCTCTTGCGCGGGGCGGTAGCGCGTGGAGTCATCGGCAGTGGTGTGGTCCGACAGGCGGTAGGTGAAACATTCTATGAAAGACGGCCCTCCGCCGCTTTTTGCCTTTTCTATGGCCTCCTTTGCGGCCTTGTAGACGGCAAAGACATCGTTGCCGTCCACCTGCAGGCCCGTAAACCCGTAGGCCAGGGCCTTCTGGGCCAGTGTCCCGGCCGCGGTCTGTCTTGAAAGGGGCACGGATATGGCCCACTGGTTGTTCTGGCATATGAAAACCGCCGGCGCCCTGAATACCCCTGCAAGATTGAACGCCTCGTGGAAATCCCCCTTTGAAGTGGCCCCGTCGCCAAAGTAGGCCAGGGCCGCTTTTTTTTCTCCCCTGATCTTCATGGCCATGGCCGCCCCCGCGGCATGAGGCAGATGGGTGCCTACGGGCACGCACACGGGAAACACGTTCAGACCGCCCGGACATTTCATCCCGCGTTCATCGCCGGACCAGTATTGAAATAACATATATAATGGGTACCCCATGGTTATCTGAACGCCTGTCTCCCTGAAGGAAGGGAATATCCAGTCTGTTTTCTCCGCGGCAAAGGCGCTTGCCACCTGGGCCGCCTCCTGTCCCCTGATAGAGGCGTAAGTGCCAAGTCTTCCTTCCCTCTGCAACTGCAGCGCCCGCTCATCGAAGGCCCTGGACAGGAGCATCATTTCGTATATGTGCTTTATCTCCCCGCCTGAAAGGCCGGGCATCAGGGTCTTGTCCGCGTTGCCCTCTTCATCAAGGATTTCCAGACGTTTTACGTCGAAGGATGCAATGCTTTTTTCGGGCATGTCTTTTTATGCCCTCCGGGCATCGAATGTAAGGATTCCTTGATCTGTCATATTCGCTCACTTGCGCTTCGGGGTGCACTCGCTACTCATTTTTCCTAAACGCAGTCTAGCAAGGGGAGAGTTGGCTGTCAACGCATTTGGCCATTACATCAGCCAGGCCTGCCCGCCCAGTAAACGGGGAAGTTTTAAGTTGTTTGGGCCGGGGAAAGTTTTAAGTTGTTTGGATTGTCCCGGGCGTGTTCCCAAGCCGGTAAAATTGACTTGACACCTCCCCATCCGTTTGCTAAAAGTTGGATAAGAGACAAACTCAAAAACTCAAAAAACCTCGCGGGAAAAAGTTCTGTCAGGCGGCGTTCCGGAAAGACGTTCCTGAAAATCAAAAATCAAAAATCAAAAGAATCAAATCAAAAAGACCCGGGTTTAAAAACCAAAGTCCAAAACACAAGCAAAGGAGAGAAGAAAAACCATGAAAAGAATTATCGTGTTTACGCTGTTAGCATTTGTGCTGGCCCTGTTCTTTGGTGTGGCGGCGGCTATGGCGCAGGACGACTCGGGCGGGATGGACAACACGCCAGGCGGCGGCACATCCAACACCCCCGGTGGCGGATATGAACATCAGAGCAGCCTGGCTGGCGGCGCGCTTTACGCGCAGGGCGGTGTTAACCAAAGGGGAGAGCAGGGGCCTGGCATGAGCAACGCCACCGGGTTGCCCACCCTTTCGGGAGATTACTCCTCTACCTTCGAATCGGGCTCCATGGAAAGCGCCCAGCAGGTTTGTGATGAGGTTGCGCGCGCCAACAACAAGGCAAACTGCGCGGCGGCATCTGTCACCACCCAGGGCACTGCCCCCGGGGTCCCGCCCAGACATATGTATTATTGCATCTGTAAATAAAAAATAGATGCGAGGGCATCAGTTTTCCCTGCGGTATTTTTTGCCGCGGAAACCAAAACAAAGGAGAGAAGAAAAACCATGAAAAGAATTACCCTGATTACGCTATTTGTGTTCGTGCTGGCCCTGTTCTTTGGTGTGGCAGCGGCTATGGCGCAGGACGACTCGGGCGGGATGGACAACACGCCGGGCGGCGGCACATCCAACACCCCTGGCGGCGGATATATGCATCAGAGCAGCCTGGCCGGAGGCACGCTTTACGCGCAGGACGGTATGAACCAGACGGGACAGCAGGGCCCTGGCATGAGCAACGCCACCGGGCTGCCCACGCTTTCGGGAACCCATACCTCGACTTTCCAGTCTGAATCCAAGGACACCGCCCAGCAGGTTTGCGATGAGGTTGCCCGCGCAAATAGCAAGGCAAGTTGTGACGCCCACGCCACCATGACCCCGGGAACCGCGGCAGGAAGCACATATTACTGCATATGCCAGTAGCTGAGGGCACTGGAAAGCGGGGTCAGGCAGTGCAGCCAAGCCCGCTTCGGTAAAAAAGTAAAAACATACAAAACAAAATTTCCTTGAACGAGGAGGGCGCGGCACGGAAGGCATTTTCTTTAACCTGGGCAGAAATTCTCATCAGCCCGGGCAAAACAGGAAAGCCCTGCCGTACCGCGCCTCCCAAATAAAAAGATGTGAAGACGTATTGGAGGGTCCCCATGAAAGTGGATCTCAGGAAGAAAGTCGGAAAGCTTAGTGACTTGACCGAGGACGAAAAGAACCTGCTTGCCGCGGCCCTGCTTTTCCCTTCACTGATCGCGACCCTGCTTTTTCTTCTTTCGCCCCTGTTCGCCTGAACGCCAACAAAGCCGGAAAATAAAATTTCTTCAATCCGGATATTTTTTCCGGGAAAGACAGGGGCGCGCCCGAAAGGATTTTGCCCCGTTGCCCCCCGTCCGTACCATCGTTCATCAAAAAGGTCTGTCTTCCATTATGCTTTGGCGACCGGGTGCGAAGTTATCTGTTATAATTCTGCAGGTGTGCGTCCTGAAGAGATGAAAAATAAACGTGACTAATAAAAATGAACGCATCATATTGAGTGTTTTTTTTGCGTTCACTGCAGCAATAGCCTTGTTCCTTTTTATTAAGGCTGAGCTTAGCCCGGACATTCCTTTCTTGCCCGGCAATCCGAATGCGGAATGGGTCCGGTATCCGCAGCCGCCCGGCGCCATGATCAAACCCAATTATCTGAATTCCGTATTTTCAAAAGAATTTGGGTTTACCCCCTCAGGCTCAAGAGTCCTGCTTGAGATACGGGCATTCAAACACTGGCGGCTCTTTATCAACGGAGAGGAAATACTGGCAAATGGTGATAGCGCAAACTGGAAAAAAATTAAAACTATTGACATTACCCATTATCTAAAGGCCGGACATAATAATGATATTGCCGTTATGGTGAGCAATAGCTTTGGACCTCCTCTGCTATGGCTTTATGTCCACGGTATTTTGCCGGAAATAAAAACTGACGGAACATGGATATCCGCATCCGGGAGCAGTCCGTATCTTCCGGCATCACTTGCCGATGACACCCGGATGTACAGTGCTTCTTTTCAAGCGGATACCCCCTGGGAATCCGTCTTAAAAAAATACCCCGAGCTAATTCTTTTTTTTATCCTATCCATATCCATATTTTTCATGGGGTCTCTCCTGAAGGAAAAGCACGAATGGGTTAATTCCTTATTTTCCCCCAGATCCGTTTTAGCGCTTGCGATTCTGTTTTTGGGCGCCATGTTTTTCAATAATCTGTTTAAGACCTCCCCCTTTGACGGATTTGATCCGAAAGCCCACATAAATTACGTGGACTATATCCTGCAATTCCATTCTTTGCCGCTGGCGACCGACGGATGGGAAGCTTATCAGCCTCCGCTTTTTTATTCAATCGTGGCACTTTTTTTCAAGGCAATTAATCATCTGCTCTTAAATAAAAGCAAGGCATTTCTTCTTTCATTTAAACTTGTGACATTTTCTTGTGCGATTGGCCAGGTTTATCTGGCCTACGTTGCCGCTAAAATACTTTTCCCCGGGGATAATTCCAAGCAGGTGCTGGCAACGGCGGTGGCCTCGGTGCTGCCAGTTAATATATACATCGCGCATTACATCAGCAATGAATCGTTATCGGCCTTTCTAATCAGCGCGAGCATTGTTTATACCCTCCGCCTTGTGACGCAGAAAGAAAACCGACAGATTTCATCCTTCTGGTTTCTGGGTGTTCTTCTTGGCTTGTCCCTTTTAACCAAGATCACGATATTATGTTTCTTGCCCGTGCTTCTTTTTGTGATTTTATACGATGCCCTTAAAAAGCGGTCCGGTTTGGCGGAAACGGGCAAAATTTTTGCGGAGATCTTTCTGCCCGCAATTTTTATTTCGGGATGGTTTTATATAAGGAACTGGATGCATTTTGGCAAATTAATTGTTACAAATATGAGCCGTTCACTTGGTTTCTTATGGTGGCAGGACCCGGGATATCACACTTACAGGTATTTCACCAGATTTGGCATGGTATTTGTGAGGCCGTACTATGCAAGCTTTCATTCCTTTTTTGATGGAATTTATTCCACATTATGGGGTGACGGTTTTTATGGCGGAGCTCTCTTCTATAGAGCGGCGCCCCCATTCAGACCTCCGGCTCCATGGAACTATGAATATATGAATATTTTATTCATTCTTGCGTTGCCCGCCTCTGCCGCCATCCTGATCGGTCTGGGGCGATTGCTTTACGGGGCCGTAAAAGAGCTGAATAAGGGCTCCCTTCTGCTTGTAGGCTCTTTTTTATACATGGGGTTTTCCATGATATACTTGTCTCTGAAATTGCCTTTTTATTCAATTGTTAAGGCTCACTATGGGTTGGGTCTTATGATCCCGATATCAATAGCCTGCGCGCTGGGGATTGACTTTTTGGATGAACAATTTAAAAAGGGCAAACTGGTAATAGCGAGGGCGTTTTTATTTGGCTGGTTCGGAGCGCTTATGATTACGGTTTTTTTCACGTTTACGATCCGCTAATCTGTCAGCTGATGAATACCGTCCTCCCTTAATGTTTTGCTTAACAGAATTTGTGCTTGCAGTCACTGACATTCTCAATTGCCAAGTAAGATAATTATTCCGGTTTGCAATTTTTTTTAAAAAAAAATTGCAAAGCCATCGAAAAGGCAAACCCCGGGTAACCGGGCGGCGCAAAGCTACCTGTCCCTTGCGGGATAGAGGGGCCGTCGAAGTGGCTGAATGTTTTATTTTTGAAAGCCCGCCTTTTCGAAGGCGGGCTTTTTTTATTGGGGCGGAATTATAAGAAAGAAAGGCCCCATTCAAGCCCGCCGGAATTCGCTTTTTTTTATGAGAAACAAAAAACACATAAATGGAGGTGTCGGATCATGAGTAGTGCGTATGCGAAGGTAGGGCTTTCCGGGCATATTATGCTCGACAGAAAAACTCCTGCTGCTGATATTCGCGATATATGCAAGGATTTGGCAAAGGGAGATAAAACTTTATACCATCGGCTCGTGGGCTTATGCCGGGTTTCCCGGAAACTGGGCTGTAAGGAGATCTACTTTACAGCATGAACGCCGGAGACCGGATCTTTGAATAACAGCTTTCCCGGCCCGCCGGCATGCGATAGAATAAGGCTGAAGAGGAATTTCAAAAACGTGCGGCAGATGCTGGAGAAGGAGCAAACTATGTATGCGGCAATTCGAAGGTTCGAGGGTATAAGCGATCCTGGAGAAATAGGGCGCAAGGTGAATGAAAGTTTCCTGCCTCTCATCTCCCGGATACCGGGGTTTGTGGCGTACTATTGGGTTGATGCGGGTGGTGGTGTGGTGATCTCCACCAGCATTTTCCAGGACAAAGCCGGGGCCGAGGAGTCTAACAGAATTGGTTTTGAATGGCTCGAGAAAAATAATTTGGCCCATCTGTTTCCAAAGCCTCAGATTGCTGTGGGCGAAGTTCTCGTGCACAAGGCTGAAGAGGTCGCAGCGCATGCCTAAATAACAGGCAGCGCGCAAGTAATTCCAATTTGGCCGGCAGGTTGGAATTTGAAAGTGCAGGGCACAAATGCCGGGCCAATTGGCCGGCGCCTTAAGGACGGCATTAAAATATTCTAAACCAGCATTACCGCACGGACCTGGTTCTGAAAGAAATACCGCCCTTTGCACAAATCCGCAGATCTCTAGTTTTATCCTCATTCAATAAATAATGGCGGAAGGAATAAAACTGGATTGAATACGCTTCGCGGTCGTTCATCGCGGAGTATTTTTTGCCTACCACAGCCTATCCCTTTAAAAATCCCTTTTTTCAATATGTTAAAATCAGGGGCCATGACGCGTGCCTGCGGGGATATTGAATCGGCGATGCTTAAAATATTGAGGACGGATTTCGGTTTTCAGTCGTTCCGTCCCAATCAGGAAGGCATCATCAAAAGTCTCCTTGGCGGGCGCGACGTCTTCAGTGTGATGCCGACGGGCGCAGGGAAATCGCTCTGTTACCAGCTTCCGGCGGTTATGATGGAGGGTACGGCTGTCATTATAAGCCCGCTCATCTCCCTGATGAAAGACCAGGTCGACGCCGCGCTTGAAAACGGCATACCATCCGCCTTCATGAACAGCACAATGGACAGCCGGGAAATATCGGATGTATACCGGCAACTCAAAGCGGGAGAAATAAAGCTGCTTTATCTCGCGCCCGAGCGTTTTGCCATGCCTCATTTCCTTGAGAGCCTTAAGACTTTTCAAGTCTCGCTTTTTGCGATAGACGAGGCGCACTGCATATCCGAATGGGGCCACGATTTCCGTCCCGATTATCTCAGGCTCTCCGTAATACCAAAGGCCTTTCCTTATTTACCCGTTGCGGCTTTCACCGCCACGGCGACCCTCCGGGTGCAGGAGGAAATAATCCGGAAAATAGGTCTCCGGAATGCTTATACCGTGCGCGCCTCCTTTAACCGCGAAAATCTTTTTTACGAGGTAAAACAAAAAAGAAATCTGGAATTGCAAATGCTGGAATTCCTCATGGAACACAAGGGCGAGCCTGGCATTATCTACCGGACGACAAGGGATTCGGTGGCAGAGACGGCCTCTTTTCTGGTCTCGAAAGGGATCAAAGCGCTGCCTTATCACGCCGGGATCGGCCCTGGGGAGAGGACAAGAAACCAAGAGGCCTTCAACAGGGACGAAGTTCAAGTGGTCGTGGCCACCATAGCCTTCGGAATGGGTATAGACAAATCTAACGTCCGCTTTGTCATTCATGGAGACCTGCCGAAGAATGTAGAGGGATATTACCAGGAGACCGGACGCGCGGGGCGTGACGGCGAACCCGCCCGCTGCCTCCTATTTTTCAGCAGGGGCGACATCCCTAAAATCCGCTATTTCATCGACCGGATCGAAACCACCGATGAGCACTCCGCTGCGCTGGAGAAGCTGAACCAGATGGCTGGGTATGCGTCTCATAACATATGCAGGAGGAAACAGCTGCTCGGTTTTTTTGGCGAGAATTACCCTGGTGACAATTGCCACGCCTGCGATATCTGTTCGGGTTCGGCCGAACAGTACGACATGACGGTAGACGCCCAGATAATCATGTCAGCAGTTTCCAGGACAGGGCAGCGCTTCGGCATAGGACATATCATCGATGTGGTTACAGGCGCCGATACAAAGAATATCAGGGAACGCGGGCATAATGAGATAAAAACCTACGGTGCCGGAAAACAGAAAAACAAGAGGCATTGGCAGGACATAATTTATGAATTGCTCGCACAGGACCTCGTGGAACAGGAGGGCACTCCGTACCCGGTGCTCAAACTTACCCGCAAAGGCCTTGACGTGCTCTACGGCAGGCAGCGGGCTTTCGGCTTAAAAAAGGAAGAGAGTGTTTTGTCGCGGCCGGCCGGAACAGAAGAATACGATCAAACCCTGTTTGAACGGCTCCGGGCACTGAGAAAAAGAATGGCCATAGAGCAGGATATTCCTCCTTACGTCATATTCTCCGACAGGACACTGCACGAGATGTGCAGGCATTTCCCCGGCACAAAGGATGAAATGAGAAGTATCAACGGCGTAGGAGACACTAAACTGGAGCGATACGGAGAGGAATTCACGGGGGAAATAAAAAACTATATTCATGAAAACCCCGGCATTAACATCGAGAGAAAAACAGCGGACGTTTCCCGGCGCTCTCCCTCCAGCGATAAAAAAGGCCAAAGCGCAAGGAACTCTTACGAGCTTTTTCAAAAAGGGTTGTCCATCGACGACATCTCTAAACAACGCGGCCTTGAGGCGGCCACCGTGGCTTCACATCTGGCACAGGCTATCCGGGAAGGCCATGACTTCGATATCGGCCGGATTATGGATCCGGCAAGACGGAAGGAAATTGAAGCGGTATTTTTGCGCCTCGGAGAATGGAAACTGAAACCAGTTGTAGAGCATTTCGGCGGGGCGGCCGGTTACGCTGAGGTGGGTCTGGTAAGGGCGTGGCTCCAGCGCAAGAAAAATAAGGAGTAGAAAATTTTCAGCATCGCTGCGGCATCGGCAGACCGAAACCAAATATTTTACCGTTGTCCGATCCGGCGTGCACACGGTCCCTTGTACAAATTATAAAAGGGCAACATAAGAGCCGCCCTTTTATTCAATACAACACAGCCTTCCGCTAAGCTGCTTGGCACTATGGCTAAGGAAGCCGTCAGGCTCACTGTTGCCACAGGATTTCCGCCGCTTCGAGAGGGACCGAAACGCCGGGATAGTACGGTATCACACGCGTGGTATAATCCGCAGCAGGCCGGGTTGCAGGCACTGCCGCACTGTAGGTGTAAAGGTTTACACCACCGGCGAGCTTCCGGACACGCGTCATTTCCACCATCTCCGGCTCTTCGCCGTTTATTCCATCCGCATAGAGTTCCACGCGAACGGCATCCGGATCGAGTCCGCCCAGATAGACCTGGGCTTCAAATTCATGGTTTTTCCCTGTTGTCCTCGCTGAAACCTCTCCGAAATGCAGCTGGCTCCAGTTCCGTTCAACGGCACGCTTCCACTCCAGTATCCTGGAACCCATTGCGTCTTTATCTTCAGCCCGATTGCGGTAGGCAATGGCGGCGGGAATATAATATTTCTCCGTGTACTCTCTGACTGCCCTGTTTGCCGAATAACATGGCGTCAGCCGTGCCATGCTCTCGCGGATCCGCGAAACCCAGGCCGCCGGAATGCCATTTTTGCCACGGTCGTAAAATTCCGGTATCACCTTTGTTTCCAGCAGCTCATAAAGGGCATTGGCTTCAATGGAATCCCAGCCTGGGTCATCTCCATGCTCTTTCCCATCCCCAAGGGCCCAGCCTACTTCTGGCGTATATGCCTCGGCCCACCATCCATCGAGTTCAGACAAATTGAGCCCCCCGTTAACGAGCACCTTCATCCCGCTTGTCCCGCAGGCTTCCCAGGGCCGCCTGGGCGTATTGATCCAGACATCCACTCCTTGCGCCAGTTTCCCTGTCAACAGCATGTCATAGTCGCTAAGGAAGACTACATGCCTGCGCATTTCATTTTGGTTGATAAAACCGGTCCATTGCCTGATCAAGTCCTGTCCCGCCTTATCTGCCGGATGGGCCTTGCCGGCAATGATGAGTTGAACCGGCCTCTCCGTATCGGTGAGGATGCGCCTGAGCCTCTCAGGGTCGTGCAGAAGCAGGTTTGGTCTTTTATATGTTGCAAAACGGCGCGCAAAACCCAGTGTCAATGCCTTGGGATCAAAGATGCGCCTCGCATCTTCAGCCTCCGCAGGCAATGCGCCCAAGGCTTCCATCTGCCCGGGAAGACGGAAAGGCGCCAGTTGCAGGGAAAGACGGCTGCGCACATATTTAATCAGGGCTTGGCGGCTGGCGGTGCGGCAGTCCCAGATCCTTGAGTCCGGCAGTTTTTTTATGTTCTCTTCCAGGTTTGACAGATCGCCAAGCCAGCGGCCCTTTCCGCATGCGTCCGTCCACAAGGAGTCGGCCTCTTCCGAATCCCAGGTGGGCATATGGACCCCGTTCGTGACATAACCCACCGGCACATCGGCCGACGGCCACCGGGGGAAAAGGGATTCAAAAAGATGCCTGCTCACCTCGCCGTGAAGGCGGCTCACGCCGTTTACCACCCCGCTGCCCCTGATTGCCAGATACGCCATATTGAATGGTTCGGAGGGGTCTTCGGGATTCTGGCGGCCCAGTGCCAGCAGATCATCGATGGAGATGCCAAATGCTTTCTGCGCACGTGAACCAAGGTATTGCACTATGAGCGAAGGGGGAAAGCTGTCGAAACCGGCGCCGACAGCAGTGTGGGTGGTAAAGAGGTTGCCCGCTTTGGTCGCGGCCAGCGCGGCCTCGAAAGTCTGTCCGGTTTCTTCCATAAAAGCCCTGGCGCGCTCCAAAATGGCAAATGCGGCGTGCCCTTCATTAAGGTGGCATACTTCGGGCCTGATGCCCAGGGCCCGCAGAAGCCTCCATCCTCCAATTCCCAGCACCAGTTCCTGGAGAAGACGGAGTTCCTGATCGCCCCCGTACAGCTCGCTGGTAATCTGCCGCCTGGCGGGGGTGTTCGCCGGATCGTTGCTGTCCAGGAGATACAGTTTTGTCCGCCCCACCTGGACCTGCCACACCCGCAACCAGAGAGGATATCCAGGCAGTTCAATCCTGATCCTCAGCCACTCGCCGTTTTGTTCGCGCACAGGCATTACCGGCAACTGGCCGGTATCGTTGTACGGGAAGATGGCCCGTTGTTCTCCGTTCCTGTCTAACTCCTGGCGGAAATATCCCTGTTGATACAGGAGCCCCACGCCGATGACAGGCACGCCAAGGTCGCTTGCCGTTTTGAGCTGGTCTCCGGCCACGTTGCCTAATCCGCCGGAATATATCGGCAGTGCCTCGCTCAGCATGAATTCCATGCTGAAATAGGCAACGGCAGTAAGAGGGGCATCGGGATGACTCTTTTGAAACCATGCGGGCGACTCTAAATTCCGGCGGTGGTCCTGCACGAGGTCAGACACCCATTGGGAAAAAGCCGGGTTGCCCAGAACGCTGCGGAGGCGGTCGAGCGAGACGGTCTGCAGTACGACCCAAGGGTTATATGTAAGTTCCCATAGTTCCGGGTCGAGCTGTTTCCATATTCCATCCGTGGCATGGTTCCAGTACCAGTGCATGTCCAGCGCCAGATCGGCAAGGGAATCAATACCCTCGACCTCGGCTGGAGACAGCTCTCTGAGCTTTCGCAGATAAGCGGATACCGGGCTGATTACACTATCCAGTGCCTGGTTGATCATTCTTTCCTGCATTTTCATATTCATTCCCTCCGGTCTGTCACAGCAGAGCCAACCTGGCGTTTGATATTTAGAGCCTATCTCAAAAAGATCCCGGCTTTAAGCCATCTTTCCTATGGTCTTCCGGAAGCGTGCGAGCGAAATAGAGAATAGTATCGCTCCGATAAGGATAAGAGCGGCAAAGTTTGGCCATACGGTTAAAAACCCGGCGCCGCGGAACAGGATGGCCTGGGCCAGCATGACAAAATGAGTATTGGGCGCCACCAGCATGATCTTCTGAACGAGTTGGGGCATGCTTTCGCGAGGGCTGGAAGCGCCTGAGAGTATCTGCATCGGCAACAGCACCAAAATAGCCATCAGGCCGAACTGCGGCATCGACCGGGCGGTAGTCCCAAGGAAAAAGCCCAGAGAAGTGGTCGCGAACAAATCGAGCGCCGCGCCCGCCATGAACAGAACAATGGAACCCTCTATGGGTGTTTTCAATACCCCTTTGATGACAACAAACAGAGAGCATGCCGAAGCGGCAAGGACAACCAGTGTCATGGCCCATAATTTGCTTGTCATGATCTCGAATGGGGTGATAGGCATGACAAGTAGATGCTCTACCGTGCCGTGCTCCCGCTCGCGGATCAACGCCGCGCCGGTGAGTATGACCGCCAGCATGGTGATCTGGTTGATCAGTGCCATTGCCCCGCCGAACCAGATCCTATTTAAGTTCGGATTGAAGCGCGTCCGCAGGACAAGGTCAACGTTTGGGACAGTCCCAGCCTGGTTATTGCTAAGAAAATCGTTTATCTCACGGGAAACTATGTTCTGTACATACCCGCTTCCGACGAGGGCCTGGCTCATTCTGGTGGCATCCACATTCAGTTGGATGGACGGTGTGCGGCCGGCCAGCACGTCGTGCTGGAAATCGGGGGGGATATCGAGGGCGAAAGTGTCAAGGCCGACATTCATCCTGGCATCCAGTTCAAAAGGGCTGATCAGTTCCGGATGGGTGAACAAGGGCGGATAGAACGCGTCCCTTATACGCATGGAAAGCTGCGAGCGGTCTTCATCGATAACTGCTATAGGCGCCTTATGCAGAGTCTCCGGAACGGCAGTGGCTGAGGAATAGATAGACAGGCTGAAGGCATAAGCGATCAGGGCAATCATCACAGGGTCGCGCATCAGGCTGCGCAGCTCTTTTATGCCCAGGTGGAAAATATTGGCTGGCCTCATATCAGTTCTCCTGTTTCCTTAACAGGACGATCCCGAGGATAACCAGCACAGGGATGGCCAGTATCAGGGGGATAAATGAAGAGTGAAGGTCACTGAATCCAAGTCCTTTGGTGAAGGCGCCGCGCGTAATGACCATGAAGTGAGTGGTCGGATAAACCTCGCCAATCGCGGCCCCTGTCCCCGCCAAAGAGGAGACCGGATCATTGAGGCCGCAAAATTGGGTGGCAGGCAGCATTGTCAGTATGGCGGTGCCGAACACAGCGGCGACCTGGCTGCTGGTGAAAGACGACATGACAAGACCGATAGAGGTAGCTACAATAACATAGAGCAACGCACCAACCGAGAGCGCAAGAAAACTGCCCTTCACCGGGACCTGGAACAGGGTGACCGCCATAAGGACCAACAGGATAAAATTTGCCAGGGCCATTGCAATATACGGCAACTGCTTGCCAAAAAGAAACTCCAAACGGGTTACCGGCGTCACATACAGGTTGACAATCGACCCCATTTCTTTTTCCCTCACAACCGACAAGGCGGACAGCATGGCCGGGATCATCAGCAGTATCAGCGGAATCACCCCCGGGACCATGGCAGGCAGGTCCTTTAGGCCCGGATTATAAAGGAACAGTGGTTCGATTGACGCCGCGCCGGCGGCCTGAAGCCCCTGTGTGGCCAGCCACTGATTATTGACACCCTGTGCATAGTTTCGAACCGTTTCCGCCTCGGTCGGCATGGAGCCGTCAATCCAGACGCCGATGTTGACATTGCGGCCGCGCCGCAGGTTACGGGCAAACCCGGGGGGGATCTCTATGGCCACACTGATCTTCCCCGATCTCATTCTCCGGTCCAGATCGGCGTAATTCTTAAGCGGAGGACGCTCTATGAAATAATGGGAACCTGCCATATTAAGTTCATAATCATGGCTCGTGACTGTCTGGTCATAGTCCAGCACGGCAAAATTAACATTCTCCACATCCATGGTCACGCCAAAGCCCAAAGCAAACATCAGAAGCACGCTCCCCAGTAAAGACACTGCCATCCTGACTGGATCGCGCATTAATTCCAGAGACTCGCGCCTGCTATAACTTAATATGCGCCTCAGATTAAAAAAACCTCCCAGCTCATCGGCCCGGGAAGAACCTTTGTCAGGCAAGGGCACATTGGCCTTTTCAGTTGCCTGTGCGGCAGGGCTTTCCGATTCATTCCCCGCCGCCTCTTCGAGGTAACTTATAAAGGCGTCCTCAAGGTTTTCCGCCCCGCGCTTTTCGATCAGCGCCGCCGGCTCATCGCTCACCAGCACCCGGCCTGCGTGCATGAGCGAAATACGGTCGCAGCGCATGGCCTCATTCATAAAATGCGTGGAGACGAAAATGGTAACGTTATCGTTGCGCGCCAGATCGATCATGATCTGCCAGAAGACGTCGCGAGCCACCGGGTCAACACCAGAGGTCGGCTCATCCAGGATAAGGATTTCCGGCCCGTGGATCATGGCTACCGCCAATTGCAGACGCTGACGCTGGCCCAGGGGCAGTGCATCGGGCAGATTATTCATTACGGCGGTCAGGCCGAAACGCCGGGCCATTTCCTGCACGCGGGTCCCGATCCTGTCTTCCGGCAATGTGAACAGGTGCGCGTGCAGTTCGAGGTTCTGCCGGACCGTAAGCTCGGTGTATAACGAAAAGGACTGGGTCATGAAGCCCACACGCCTCCGCGTGCCGATATCGTGCGGGTCCACGGCCTGCCCGAAAAGCAGCGCCTGGCCCTCGCTCGGCGGCAAAAGGCCGGTCAGCATCTTCATCGTCGTTGTCTTTCCGCACCCGTTTGAGCCCAGGAAACCGAAGATCTCGCCGCGCTTTATGCGGAAACTAACATGGTCGACGGCGGTGAAATCGCCAAAGCGCATGGTAAGGCCATGCGCCTCGATAGCCGCTTCTTCCTTAACTCCAGCCTTGCGCGGCAGGATGATTACAGGCTTGTGTCCCTCGCGCTGCGCTTCCGGTAAAAGCGCAATAAAGGCTTCTTCGAGAGTGCCGCACTGCGTGCGCTCCAGGAGTTCTTTTGGCGTGCCCGTGGCAAGCACACGTCCGGCGTTTATCGCAACCAGCCAGTCAAAACGCGCGGCCTCCTCCATATAGGCTGTGGCGACCATAACGCTCATGCCGGGCCGGTTTGCCCGGATGCGGTCTATCAGTTCCCAGAACTGGCGCCGCGACAGCGGGTCGACTCCTGTGGTAGGTTCGTCGAGGATCAGCAGGTCGGGGTCATGGATGAGCGAGCAGCAGAGGCCGAGCTTTTGTTTCATGCCTCCTGAGAGCTTTCCGGCGGGCCGGCCCGGGAAAGGTGCCAGCCCCGTGGACTTCAGGAGATCATTTATCCGCCGTTCGCGCTCGCTGCCCCCCTGCCCGAACAGCCTTGCGAAGAACTCGACATTTTCAAACACAGAGAGTGTCGGATACAGGTTTTTCCCAAGCCCTTGCGGCATGTACGCTATCCGGGGGCAAACCCTGCGGCGGTGTCCCGGATCGGCCATGCCGCCGCCCAGCACTTCGACCGTTCCCTCCTGGATCCGGCGTGCGCCGGCAAGCAGGGAAAACAGGCTCGATTTGCCCACGCCGTCCGGGCCGATGAAGCCAACCATGCACCCGGCCGGAAGTTCAAGATTGATATCGTCGAGCGCCAATGTTTTACGGTAACGAAGGCGGACCCCCTGTAATCTGGCCACGGCCAGCCTTGCGGAAGCACCATTTATTGGGATGTGCTCGTTCATAGCGGCGGTATTTTTACCCTGAGGTTGGGCGGCCATGGTTTTTTTTGATCAAGGCGGACATGGGCCACGCCCCGTACACCGGTCTTGATTCTGGTAATATACTTTCTCAGCCCCGCAGGAGGAATGTGAGCCTTGAACCGGAACATCAGCTTCTGGCGTTCTTCCTGTGTTTCCACGTATTTGGGTGTAAACTGGGCCTCGGCGGACACGAATGTCACATACGCAGGTATGACCCACTGCGGGGCGGCATCGAACACCAGGTGGACTTCCGTGCCAAGCGGGATCTTACCGGCCACATCTGTCGGCAGGAAGAAAGTCATGTATACATCGGTCAGATCGACCAGGGTCAGCACCCGGCCCCCGTTGCCGACCACTTCGCCCGGCTGCGCGACCCGGTACTCCACACGCCCGTCACGGGGCGATTTCAGGACGCTGTCATTTATATTTGCCTGGACACGTTCTATAGTGGCCTGAGCGGCTTTGACGGCCGACTCCCTGGAGGCGATTTGTTCACGCGCAGTCACGATAGCGGCCTGGGCGGCGTCGACCTGTGCAAGCGCGGCCTTCAGCGAAGCGGCATCGCTCAGCACCTGTGCGCGATCATTGTCCTCCTGCTGCTGCGAAGTAGCCCCCTCCAAGACCAATATGGAAGAACGATTGAAGCTCTTTTTGGCCACATCGAGCTCAGCCTCGCGCTGCGCGACTACCGCCAGGTCCGCCGCTTTTTCGCTTTCCCTCTGGGCCAGTTCGCCCCGGGCGGTCGCAACATCGTTCATCGCCTTATGCCAATCGGCCACGGCCACCCTGCGCTGGGCTTCGAGAGCGTCCGTGTCCATTACCGCCACCACTTGCCCGGTCTTGACGAAGTCGCCCTCGTCCACAAGTATCGTCTTGATGCGCCCGGCCATTTTGGCCGCAACGTCTACCTCGGTAGCTTCGAGCCGTCCGTTGCAGCTGGTTATCCAGGCATTTTTTTTCTTCCCTGCATATATATGCCAGACGGCAAAGGCCAGGATACCGGCAACGAGCGTCACCACGGTCCTGAACAACCATTTTTTCTTCTTCATGGTTTTTTTATTGCCCTTTCTTCATTCCTTTAGCGGAGTCTGGTCCGGGTTTGGGCTGTGCTCTACCTATCGCGCCGCCCCCCAGAGCGGAATATAAATTGACATTGCTGGAAAGCAGCGCTTGACGCGCCTGCACCAGCGCCTGTTCGGCAGCGTATTGGTCCCGCTGGGCATCGAGCACCTCAAGGTATGAGGCCGCTCCATTCTGGTATCGCAACCAGGCCAGCCGTACGCGCTCGTTCTCGTCCGCCAGCGTGTCCTGCTGGGCGACAACCTGTTTTGCGAGCCAGCGGCGTTCCGCCAGCGCGTCAGCGACCTCGCGGAAGGCCGTCTGGATTGTTTTTTCGTAGCCTGCTACCGCTTCATTGCGAAGAGCTTTGGACAAGGCGAGGTTGGCCCGCAGCCGTCCGCCGGTGAAAATAGGCAGTGCTATACTGGGCGTAAAACTCCAGACACGGCTGCTCCAGCCGAAAAGGTGTTTCAGCTCCGTGCTGGCGGTGCCCAGGTCCCCTGTCATAGTAATGCTCGGGAAAAAGTCGGCGCGGGCGGCCCCGATATTTGCGTTTTCCGCTTTCAACTGATGCTCGGCGGCGATCACATCCGGACGGTTAAAAAGCAGGTCTGAAGGCAGTCCCGCCGGAATCTGCCGCGCAAAATAGGGCTGGACCTGCGACAGCAATTCAACGGAGGGCGTAACCGGGGCGCCAACCAGAAGTGTCAGCGCATTTAAGTTAAGATCGCGCTGGCGCTGTAAATCGGCCAGGTCGACACGGGCTTGATTCAGGAGTGATTCCGCCTGAACGGAATCCATTTTTGGCGCAGAACCTACCTCATAGCGTCTCCTGGTAATACGATATGACTCCTGCCGGTCGGTAATCGTTTTCCGCGCGATGGCAATGCGTTCGTCCAATTCGCACTCCAACAGATAAGTATTGGCGACCTGCGCCACGAGACTGACAACGGCGGCGCGTCTGGCCTCCTCAGTGGCAAAGAATGATTCCAACGCCGCCTTTTTCAGGCTCCGTATCCGGCCCCAGAAGTCCAGCTCCCATATGCTGAGATTGAGAGTGGCCGCGTATTCGGAGATGGTCAACGGAGAGCCGGTGAACGACAGATCGGCCGGCGTCCGCGACCGGCTGTAAAGCGCGCCGGCGCTGATGCTGGGCAGCAACTCGGAGCGTTGGATGCCATATTGGGCGCGGGCCTCTTCCACTCTCTGCATCGATATCCGCAGGTCACGGTTGTTTTCAATCGCCTGGCTGATCAGCCCCTGGAGGCGCGGGTCCGTGAAGAAGTCGCGCCAGCCAAGCTGCCCGATATTTACTGGGACCTGTTTACCGGTTACTCCCGGATACGATGCGGCCGTGGGTAAAGCAGGCCTCTTGTAGGACGGTATAAATGAGCAGCCTGCCAGAATCACTGTGAGAATGCAGCATAAGATCTTGTATTTTCTCATCAGCTACCGTCCTTACCACAGGTAAAGAGCTCACGGCCGCCGGGATGCAGCCCCTATTCGTTTGTTAAAGGTTATCACCAACCGGATAAATTTCAATGGTGATGAGCGAGCGGGACACGGTAATCATCTTTACCATTGCACATGGCAGCAGGTTGATAGGATAATCCCACTTGTCAGAGCAAAAAGCGCACAATAATTTCCGTTTTAAACATGCAAAATGGCTTACTCCCTTTCAGACGAGGAGTCCTGTGAGTATTATTGTTTCCTTCTCCTTTTCTCAAAAACCAGGCCGCTGAATTCCTTGCCGCCGGGCTGATTCCCGCGGATACACATCACATAAACTCTTTTATAAAGTGCTTATGTGGACAGTATCATGGCCCGGCGGATTATGATGAGACCGGAAGGCTTTTCCATTTCAAAAACAAAAGCCTAAGCCGGAAAGGAGCTTTTTTATGGATGCGTTTGATTTTCTCCCGCAGCTTGCAAAAACGGGAAAAGACAGGAAAAAGGAGGCCAAGATCGCCGGGCAAAGGCGGGCGATGGCCAAGGCGCTCCTGGCCACGGGACGGTCATACCGTGAGGTGGCCGAGGCCCTGGATATCAGCGTGGGCAGCGTGCACAATATCATGAAAGAGTCCAGCGAGGACATAATGCGGATTCTGAAGGAAACGCAGGCGCGGCACGCCATGAAGTGCCTTTTGCTTTCCGATCATATCCTGGGCAGGATATCGGATTCCGACATAAACCATGCCTCACTAAGAGAGAAAGTCATTGTATCGGCAATACTGTCTGACAAGGCGTTGAAGTTTGAAACAATGCCAACTTTGGAGGGATCCCCGGCCAATAACGATCCGCAGGGAGGCTCAATCGAGGGCGAGACCCGGGCATAAATCGGAAGCTTGAACAGCCGGGCGCAAAAAATCTTTTAAAAACGGGAAATTAAGATTTTTCTCTTGAACACGGAACGCAAAAAGGAAGGCTGCTTCCTGATTTTATTTGCGTACTCAAAGTGATTCGAGAGGTTTTTTATATCCGGCAAGAGTAAAGCGCGCCCAGAGGGATTCGAACCCCCGACCTGCGGATTCGTAGATTGCTTTAATTCAAGCGGCTTACCTTTCATATCTTTTCAAATCCTTGTTTTTTCTAACTTTTTGCCCTCTCTGGAAATAAGATAATAGGCTATCTTTACTCATCTTTTCAGATATGCACTGCATAAAAAATGCATAGGCTTGCAGCCTGCGGATATGCTGTCTGAAAGGCCGGGGTAACTCCGGCCCTTTTTACCAGGACGGTTAATTAACCAGTCCATCAGGGTTAAGGGATTCAGGGCAAAATCTCTAAAAAATTGCTATCATAGCGCGAAGGAGGGGAAAGGAAATGAAAAAAGTCTTAATTCTGGGAGTTCTAGTCTTTCTATTTATCGTGACAGGTTGCGCCGCTACAAGTTCAGGACCTCTTCCGTTCGGAAAAGATACTTACATGATAACATCTTCTGCTTCTACATTAGGCGACTTTGGGCATCCATTAACTGTTGCTGTCAAAGAAGCAAATGCTTATTGCATCAGAAAAGGAAAAGTATTTGTACCAGAAAACACTTCGTATGTACCCATGGCTTTTGGAAGACCAGAGCATGCTCAATTGATCTTTCGCTGCGTTGACAAAAACGACGTGGAGAATCAAAGACCAAACTGGAGAAAAGAGCCTGATACGGTCATTGAGAACAGATAAGTATGCAAACGCTTAAAGACCTTCGCGGGAAAATGTGGTTTCGGGCTTTGATCGTTCTCTATTGCGCAATGTACTTGCCATATTTGCTTCTTTTAATTACAGGTTCGGTCAATTACGGCCGAAAGTATTATGATTCTGTCCAGTGGGAGGTAGGCCCATGGTCCGTGGTCAGCACCACACCTTATGGCGATCATGTTCTTGATAAAATGGCAGGCGTAAAGCCCACTACATATAAGGTTACCGACCCCACCAGTGGAATTAGTTTGAAGCTTGAAGGATATAACCCGCCTTCTCTGAATGTGATAGACGCAGCATTTGCGAAGGCAAAAATAGCCTATGATAAGGCCATTAAAGTAGCGGGCAAAGACAAAACACTGGCAACATCCTATGAGGCCATAAAAGCGGGGAAGGATATAACTGACTTGGCCTATGATGAAGCTATACAAGCGGGCGGAGTGGGCATCAATGGATACATGCTAGAAAAGATTACGATACCAAGTCATTATACTTGGGACTTCAAAATGCTCACTTTTTTTATCGTGATCTTTTCTGCCGTATATTTTTTTGTAATGGAAATATTAAAACGAGCCTTTTATTACATTGTGCTAGGTAAAGCATTTCCTGCAAAGGAATAAACTAGGTTTTGCGGGCCGGTAACTCCTAACCGTCTGCACCTGAGAAGTAGGGAGAGCCAAAGAAACGGCATGGGAAAGAAAAAAGAAACAATCTTCGATTTTGATTTGGCCGCTAAAAATCTTTGGCAGGCAATTAATAAAAAAAAGATGGAGGTTATTTTTAAAGCTGCTAAGAATACTGAACATTTTCAGGAATTAAGAATAACAATGAGGGACATTTCTCATATTATTTCAATTGGTTGTCTAGAAGGCGAGAAATCCGGGAAGCGTCCCCGTATTTTTGTGGATTTGGTCCGTTCCGAGCTTTTTGATGTGCGACGTGGGTATGGGTTTGCCTTCCTCCACGATGTCTTCAATATAAAGCTCAAGGGCCTGGATAATGTCTTTTTTGGCTTCGGCCTCACTGCCGCCCGAACCATACACGCCTGGCAAGTCAGGGATATATGCCCACCACTTGCTGTCTTCCTGGACAAGGACTATGGGATATGTCAGGCTCATTCGATTACATGATGGCATACCAAACCGGAAATATCAAATTCCGGGCGCTATACAAAAACTATACAGAGAAAAGTACCGGGCCTGGGGCAACTCAGGCCCTTTTTTATGCTATCATGAGGTCAACATTCAGGAAAATCAAAGGAGAGGGACTATGCACAAGATTTCAGAGGAAGTAAGAAAGGCGGTGGAAGAGGTAGAACGCCAACGGTCTCCAGAGCAGAAGCAGAGAGACGAGGCTTACTCAGCCGCGCTAAAGGAAGGGCCGGTTTCGATATGGGAAACCATGCCTCCGATGATCTCCACGCGCTCTATCAAGACGGCAAAGTCTCAGAAGCAAGAGCCTTAGCCACGGTTACATCGAATGCCGGGGCCTGGGGCAACTCAGTCCCTATTTGCCCTCGATGCTTTCCAGGCCGGTTAGCAAGCCCTTGAGGACGGAAAAGAAGATGACCTGTTTTGCTTTTGGCAGCTTGCGGACAAGCATTGCCATTTCAGCTATCTGAGCTTCCGTTTTCTTGTCAATTTTCCCGGTAGGCACCTTTACAAGCTCGGATAGGGGCACGTTCAATGCCTTAGCCACCTGGTAATAGGTGAGAATCCCGGCATTGCTTTTCCCGCGCTCGATGTCCGAAATGAAAGTGGGATGGAGTCCCGCTAATTCGGCAAGCTTCTCCTGAGAAATCTTTCCGGCTTTCCGCATACGCCTTAATCTTTCCCCGATTAACAATAAAAAATCGTTTGTTTTCATGAGGATAGAATAAGGAAAGCAGGGCGGGGAAATTAATAGACTATCGTCTATATAATTCCTTGAAATATAGTCATTCCTCTATGTAAAATAAGCCCGGCCTCGCCAACTTCAAGGAAATACGGGCAATGACTGGAAGAGGCCAGGCAGGGCAACTCATGCGTTTTTGTATGCTATTATGAATACGATTCGGGGGGAAAGATAATGAAAAGGGAGGGTGAAAATGAAGAAATGGTTTTTAGCTGGCTTGCTTTTATTTCTTACGGCTTGTGGGGGCGGCGGGGGAAATAGCAACAATGCGCCTGCATCCGCCTTAGTAAACGCAACCGGCACCTGGAGCGGCCAATACACTTCAACCGTATATGGTGCTCAGACCGTAACGCTTAATCTTATGCAGCAGGGCAACAGCATCACAGGGACATATGCCGCATCTACAGGGGCTGACGGGCAGATAACCGGCACGGTCAGCGGCGATACAACATATGTGAATCTATCCGTAACGGCGGGCAATTGTTCAGAAACGGGCGCGGGTACCGGCATCATTGACGATCAGGTCACTCCCAATACCATGAGTTTCAGTTACAAGGGCAGCTCAAATTGTGGCGGCACCGAAAGCGGAACCGGCAACTTAATAAGACAGCCCACTGGGGGTGGAAGCAGCGCGTCAAACAACGTGCGATAGAAGATGGCTCCGAAAGCAGGACCAGCAATTTAATAAATCAAACAATCTTAATGCGATTGCACCCTTTGCATGCAGAAATGAGGGTACGGGAATGAAAAAGAAATGGATTCTTATGCTTGCCTTGATACTGGCCCCGTTCGTATTATCTGCATGTCATAAAACAGAAAACAAGGCCATAGGGCGCTATAAATTGTGGCGAGAGGGTGACAATACATGGCTATTCGATACTGCGACCGGTAAGACATGCGTTGAGTTTGCCCCCAGTGCTTTTTGGAATTCTCCTAAAGGCACCACCGAAGGATGTGCGGAGTTGGGATGGATAGCAGGTTCCGCAGCCAACATGAATAGTGATTTCAAGCCGGTGAAGGATGGCGGCCGCTAAGAAGTAAAAACTAGCCCAAAAACGGCGCGGGAAGAGGATTGTAAAAGAAGGCAATGAAAAAGAAAGGATTTGTTCCTGCCTACCGACTAGGATTAAAAAATTGTCTGACCCCCTCAGAAGATGTTATGCAAAAATGGCTATGGCTGCGAGCCGTTGAATGGTGCGGCTTTCCGTTCTTTGTTACACAACCCATAGTTCCAGTTTTATTTATTTTTTTCCCCGTTCTGAAAGTTTTGATCGGATTATATCTTGTTGGCTTTTTATGGACATTCGTGCGGTATTCTTTTGTTAATGTGTTTCTCGCCAATAATGCCAGTATTTTTGTCGCAAGACTAAAATGGCCGGCATGTATTGGCAGTTTTATTTATCTCGTTGTCCATAAGCAGTGGTTTCCAGCGCTCTTGTCTTTGCTCTGGCCGTTTCTTGCTGGTTTAATCATCATTCCTGGCAAGGTCGGCATAATCGAATTATCTTTTGCTAGGAAAATTGGTTATGTCGAAGAGGAATGAAACTCATTGCTGGCCTTCTCAGATTGTCAGTGCAGAATCTTAAGTTTGCTCGTTTTATGGAAAACGCCGTTTGTTGCCCGGGAGGGCTTGTTCCGTTTGTTCGTTCTGTTCGTTTGTTAAGGCTTTGGAAGTTGTGGGATTTAGCCCGGAAGTGATCATTTTCCTTCCTCTCAATGCGGCGGCCTCCCTGCCGGTCGGCCGCCTGACCCTCCCCGCCTGCCTAACATCTGTGATACCTTTCCTTGGCGGTCGCTTTTTATGGCCCGTATCGCCGTCGCGCCCTGAAATCTGACAAATTCACAAAGATAACAAAGTTATCGAATCGGACATTTTCACAAAGAAACAAACTCCGTTATTGTCTCTACCAAAACCCTTCAAAAAGAATCTTCCGCGGCAGACCACCTCTGCCCAGTGGAAAACCATCGGGAAAACCCCATGGAAAACCGTGGCCGGTTGCCCCCTCCGCTATTATTCAGTAGGGATTACTATGCAGGAAATCCGTCTCGATCATAAAAGGGCTCCAGGCATGGAAGAACTTGCGTTTGCGAATTTTTGTCATGGCGCTACCGGGAGTTTGACTTTTTTGCGCAAACGATTTATTTTATGTTTAGGATTAAGTTGTAGTCGGCTTCCCGATGAGTGGGAGCAAAAAATGAGGCCAAGGATCTGGCAGAATAGCCGTCCTTGGTTTTTTATTTCTTGGGCGGCCCTGGAAAGGATAAAGCCCAAGATGAAAAAAAGAATCTTCTCGGACCCTTCGATTGTCGCATTCTTCGAAGCCTCAAAAAAACCCTTTCGGATAATTCCTCAACGCGCCTCTAATGGGCAAGTCGAATTTTTGGTTGAGGGCGAGGGCATAGATCAGGCGCTGGATGAATTGTACAGCAATAGACAAGTTGGAGTGCTTGATTTTATAAAATCACTGAAAGGACTTAGGTCGAGTATTTTTGCTTTAAAAGGTGGCCGGAATGGATAAGCAAGCCATCCTTGACCATCTCGATATTCGGGCCTTCTATGAAAAAGAGTTATCTTCTCTTAAGAAAAAAGGAAAAGATTTTTTTGCCCTTTGCCCCTTCCATGACGAAAAAGACCCTTCCTTTAAAGTGGACCTTGAGACAGGGGCCTTTCATTGTTTCGGCTGTGATAAGAAAGGCAGCATCTTTGATTTCTTTATGGCTCGGCATGAAGTGGATTTCCCGACAGCTAAACAAGCCCTTGCGGAACGTGCGGGGATTGCTTCAACCCCAAAAAAAAGAATCAAGGACACCTATGACTATACAGACGCGGCCGGAAACCTTCTGTTTCAGACTGTCCGCTTTGAACCAAAAGACTTCCAGCAGCGGCGGCCCGATGGCAAGGGCGGCTGGATATATAACATTCAAGATGTCCGGCTTGTACCTTTCAATCTGCCGACTATTATCAGAGCCGAAACCGTTTATATAGTTGAGGGAGAAAAAGACGCTTTAGCCCTGAAAGCATGGGGCTTGACCGCAACCTGTAACCCGATGGGAGCATTGAAGTGGAAGCCCGAATACAATGAGTATTTCAGGGGCAAACGGGTTATCATCCTTGCCGATAATGATGAGCCGGGCCGGAAACACGCGCACCAAGTAGCTCAAGGGCTTACAGGGATAGCTGAATCAGAAAAACTTATTGAACTCCCCGGCCTGCCGGACAAGGGCGACGTTTCGGACTGGATAGCCCAGGGCGGTGCTAAAGAAGCCCTGCTAAATATAATCAATCAGGCCCCGGAATACGATCTGTCCAATTGTCCAGCTATATATATAAGACAAATTGGACAGTTGGACAATTCAATACCAGAGCCGATTTCCTTCCTCAAAAAAGGCTCAGACCTACAGGCCCTTGAATGCCGGGTTGAATGGGCAATTAATAAACTTCTGCCGCGCCAGTCCATAACCCTGTTACATGGACGGGGCGGCATAGGAAAGACCTGGCTTGCCCTGATTATGGGCAATGCAATTTCCAAGGGATTACCTTTCGCGGAGATTCAGACCAATCAAATGCCCGTTATCTTCATGGATTTTGAAAACTCGCTGCCCGTCCTTGTGGAAAGAGTAAAAAAGGCGGGCTGTGAAGATGTTCTTTTCTGGCATAACTCAAATGAGACCATGAAGCCGCCAAAACTGGATAGTAAAGAGTGGACGGCATACGCGTCCCTACCCGCCGGAGGGCTACTTATATTCGATACTCTCCGGGCCGCCCAGGGCCAGGATGAAAACGACTCTCAGCACATGGCTTTTATAATGGGACGGCTGAAAGACTTAAGGGACAAGGGTTATACAATCCTTTTGCTTCACCATACCCCAAAAGGCAATGATCGGACTTATAAAGGCTCAACTGCGATTCTCGATCTTGCCGATCATGTTCTAAGCCTTCACCGGGTAAAGAAAACAAATCCCGATGAGATCATAGAGGATGAGGACGACCCGGATTGCAATTACCGGCTTGGAACGAAAGACAAGACCCGGTATGAGCCTTTCCATATTTTTCTAACCTTCGACCCGGAGAGGGGCTTTACGGTAGCCAAAGACCCCGATATTAACGACATCGAGGCCATTCATGAGTTCTTATCCGGCAAGGGCAGGTTGAACCAGTCTCAGGCTTTTGAGCTTGCCAAAAAAGAACTGGACATAAAGAGCAAGGGGCTTTTCCTCAAGCTCATGCGCAAGGGAGAGGACAAATATTGGACGGTAGAAAAAGAGGGCCGGGCTCATTTCTATCAAGCTGTCCAACTGTCCTATATAGATACTCCGGACAATAGGACAATAGAAAAAAACCTGTCCGAAACGAAAAAGACAGACGGGCCGCCCGATAGCCCACAAACTCTTGATAGTAGCCAATTGTCCAATTGTCCGAACCCTTCCGGGACAGTTCGGACAGATGAGGAAATAACTGTCCATGAGGTGATTGAATGAGGTGCCTTGTGCTGGACAGTTTCAAGGCTCGGACAGATACCGGGGAAATGGAAATTAAACCCGGACAGATCGTCTCTCTCCCGAAAGAGGCTGCCATCAGGCTTTTGAATGAGAGCAAGGTTGAACCCATCCAGAGGACAGCCATAAAGGTCTATTCCCGTATCCTTGACGCCTGCCTTTGGGTTGTCCAGGACGAGGCGGACCGGGAAGCCCTGCAAGCCTCAGAGGGCATAAGCAGCGCTGTCTATACCGTGGACGAAGTACACAGGCTCTATGAGAAAAAGGCCGGTCCTACTATCCTCCGGCGCGTCCACGAGGTCAAACAACTATTCCCCGGCTCGATAATCCGGGAAGTCAAAAAGGAGACCGCCTAATATGTCAGATTCCGTCAATTACCGTCAGACTGAGTTGACCGCGAAGCAGCTAAAGGCAATCCCGGCCATTCTTGCGGCCCGTACTGTAACCGATGGCTGCCGGGCGGCCAAGATTTCGCGGGAGACCTTCTATGCCTGGCTCCAGGAACCGGCCTTTAAAGCTGAATACATGCGCCAGACCGGGGCCATGATAGATACCGCTCGGGAGAGCCTTAGGAGCATTGCAGGGCAGGCCGTGGAGGTCTTACGGAAGCTCCTGTCTTCCGATCAGGATAGCGTTCGGCTAAGGGCGGCCCAGTCGATAATCGAGGCCACCTTGAACTTGAAGCGGGACCAGGCCGTTTCCGGGACCTTAGTAATCCAGGTCAAGGGCCAAGAAAAGAAAGCTAACCAATGAACGAGCTTGAACGCAAAATATCCAAGCAAGACTCCATATGCAGGGATGCGAAATATGCCGGGATATGTCTGGACATTGCCGGTCATTTTTTTTCGGATTTGAAAATCAGAAATCAAATTTCCGGATGGGCAATCCGAGAGGGTGACGGTATGCCATTGCATAGGAGCATGAATGGCTATCTGGAAACGGCACGAGCATAAGGCAGCGGCCCTGTGAAGATCGAGAGAGACGACATATCGCCGGAAGCTTACCAGGCAATAGCATCCGCGGTTCTGGAAATGCTCAAGCCCATGATCTCCGGCAGCGGAAAGAGCGCCGGTGAAGACACCGTTTTCGATAAGAGGGGTCTTGCCGCGTATCTCCACGTTTCGGAAAGCACGATCAACAAGCTTGTCATGAATAAGCAGATACCGCATTTTAAGATACAAGCCGGGCAATCGGGAGGGGTACGTTTCCGGCAGCGGGACATAGACAAGTGGATGCAGCGGCATACTGTCCCGGAAGTAACCCCATGTACCGGCAAAATAAGCCATGCCCGCCCTGCGGATTATTTATCAAATGACCGCCGAAATAATCCCTTTTAAATCAAATAGATAATAGCCACTATGCTCTAAACTATGCACCTTGATAAATATCTCTTTACTTAAACATTGTTTAACTATAAGATAGAACACATGAAACAATGGACGCCGGAAGAAATCAAGGCATTCAGGCAGAGGCTAAATCTTTATCAAAAGGATTTGGCCGCATTGTTACGGGTAACTGAGCAATACGTTTGCAATCTTGAAAAGGGGGTGAGATCACCGAGTAATACTATGAGGGCCTTACTTGACTGCCTGGAAGGGCAGCACACGGAAAAGAAAACGGGAAAGAAAGGAGAGTGAAAGGAAGCATGGCGAAGCACAAGGGCATCTATAAGCAGCGCGGCTCAGACTTTTACTGGATACGTTACGCCGGGCCGGACGGCAAGATTATTAGAGAGTCCACAAGGACCGCCAATTTCAAAGAAGCACAGGCAAAGCTAGAAAATCAGCGGAAGGCTATCCGGGACGGCAAGGAGCCTGAGCCTATCAAGAAAATCCCCAATTACACCTTTTCACAGCTTGCCGGAGAGTACATGAAATGGTGTGAACGGCAGCGGGGATTCAGGGCAAAAAGAAGCTGCATACTTCAATTAACGGAAGCTTTCGGCATTCTGCAATTAAGGCAGATCAATACCAAGCTCCTTGAGCAATTCCAGAGCGACCGGATAAACAAGGGGAATAAGCCCGCCACGGTAAACCGCCTTATTGCCACGATCAAACACTGTATCCATAAGGGCTATCAATGGGAAATGTGCGGAGAGGAAACCTTGAAGCGCGTCCGCCAGGTAAGGCTACTGGAAGAAAATAACAGGCGCTTACGGTATTTATCGAAAGAGGAATGCCGGGCGCTTCTTGAAAACTGTCCCGGACACCTTAAGACAATCGTTACCTTTGCCCTGAATACCGGATGCCGGAAAGGGGAAATCCTCTCTCTTAAATGGGAGAATGTAGACCTCAAGCACGGTTTTATCAGGCTGGACAGGACAAAAAACGGGGAGCGCCGGGACATTCCTATAAGCGATACCCTCAAAGCCGCGCTACAAGGCCTTACAAGGCGGCTGGACGTTTCCTATGTCTTCCATGACCCGAACACCGGAAACCCTTACCAGGACGTAAAGAGAAGCTTTCAGACGGCTTGCCGGAGGGCCGGAATAGCGGACTTTCATTTCCACGATCTCCGGCATACATTTGCGTCTCATCTTGTTATGGCCGGGGTAGACATAACCACGGTCTCAAAGCTCCTTGGACACAAGAGCCTGACCATGACTTTAAGGTACGCACATCTAGCGCCGAATCATTTACAGAATGCCGTGAATATGCTGAATATCACCGGGGAAGAAAAGCGGACTGCATATTTACTGCATAGCGCGGCAGCTAATTAATTTGACAATGAAAGGTAAGCCCTTGAAAAATAAAGCGCGCCCAGAGGGATTCGAACCCCCGACCTGCGGATTCGTAGTCCGACGCTCTATCCAGCTGAGCTATGGGCGCATCCGGTACGGATTTTCTGATGAATGCTGCCTTGCGGAAACCTGCGCTGCACGGCAGGCCTGCATGCCCAATTATTTTAATCTCAAAACCGGAAGTTGTCAATTTATAAAATATTTTTTACAATAGTTCCTTTACAGAGCGGCGCAGGTGTGTTATTATTCCTACTTAAAGAGGAATATAATTAGAAAAGGAGCCCCTGGAAAAGGGCAAGGAGTGAAAAATGGCATTCAGCAAAGATCAGAAAAAAAGCATCATTGATAACTACAAAATCCATGAGAAGGACACGGGCTCGGCTGAAGTGCAGATAGCCCTTTTAAGCGAAAGAATAGGCTATCTCACCGAGCATTTCAAGACCCACACCAAGGATCATCATTCCAGAAGGGGCCTTCTTAAGCTTGTCGGCAAGCGCAGGAAGCTCCTTGATTATCTGAAATCCCACAACAAGCCCGGCTACGAAAAAGTCATCGAGGGCTTGGGCATCCGGAAATAAAGAGATAAAAATGAATATATTTGAAACCGGTATCGGTAACAGTAAACTTATTGTCGAAACAGGAGAGTTCGCAAAACAGTCAGACGGCGCTGCCCTTGTAAGGATCGGGGACACGGTCGTGCTGGCCACTGTCGTAGCTCAAAAGACGGCGAGAGAGGGGCTCGATTTTTTCCCCCTTACCATAGATTATCAGGAGAAGGCGTATGCCGCGGGCAAGATCCCCGGCGGGTTTTTCAAAAGGGAAGGCAGGCCGTCCGAGAAGGAAGTCCTGACCTCAAGGCTCATAGACAGGCCGATCAGACCGTTGTTCCCCGAAGGATTTTTCTCCGAGACGCAGGGTATCGCAACCCTTCTTTCCTTCGGAGAGGAAAATGTATCTGATGTGCTTGGCATAATAGGAATGTCCTGTGCGCTCATGCTTTCTGACATACCGTTTGGCGGCCCGGTGGGCGCTGTGCGGGTTGGTTATCTGGATGGCAAGATCATTGTGAACCCGGCCCTGTCAGAAATTGAAGCCCTTGAGCTTAGCCTTACAGTGGCGGGCACGGAGGACTTTATCGTCATGGTCGAGGGGGGCGCTTCCCAGGTGTCCGAGGCGCTGCTTCTGGAGGCGATCGAGACGGCGCATGCCGAGATAAAGAAGCTCTGCCGTTTCCAGAAGGAGATGCGCGAAAAGGCGGGCAAGCCCAAGCGCGCGGTTACTCCTCCGGTGATAGACGAAGACTTGAGGAAAGCCGTGTGGGAGATGTGCGAGCAGAAGGTGAAGGAGTGCATTGCGATTCCTGACAAGCTCAAAAGGCAGGCCGCCCTTGATGTTGTGAGGGCCGATGTTGTCGAAAAGCTCAATCAGCCTGCGGACGGAGCCGATCAGCCAGCAGTTGACAGAAGCAAGGACATTGCCAAGGCTTTCCTGGATATGGAGAAAAAGATCGTGCGCGGCATGATCGTGAATACCGGCGTCAGGGCCGACGGCAGAAGGCCTGATGAGATAAGACCAATATATGGCAAAGTAGGGTTTTTGCCCAGGGCCCACGGCTCTGCTCTTTTTGTGCGCGGAGAGACCCAGGCGCTTTGCGTGGCTACCCTTGGGACGGGCGAGGATGAGCAGAAGATCGACGCCCTTGAAGGGGAAAGCTATAAAAGATTCATGCTGCACTACAACTTCCCGCCTTTCAGCGTGGGCGAAGTAAAATTCCTGCGCGGACCGGGCAGAAGGGAGATAGGCCACGGCGCTCTTGCTGAAAGGGCGGTCAAGCCGATGATCCCCGGGAAAGAGGAATTCCCGTATACGATAAGGGTTGTCTCCGATATACTTGAATCAAACGGTTCTTCTTCCATGGCAACAGTTTGCGCCTCCGTGCTGGCCCTTATGGACGCCGGGGTGCCGGTAAAGTCGCCTGTCGCGGGCATAGCCATGGGCCTCGTGCTCGAGGACGACAAGGTAGTCGTGTTGAGCGATATTCTGGGGCTTGAGGACCATCTTGGCGACATGGATTTCAAGGTGACCGGAACCGACAAAGGCGTCACCGCATTCCAGATGGATGTAAAAAAGGCCGGCATAAACAGGGCCATCCTGGAGCAGGCGCTTGAAAGGGCCAGGCTGGGCAGGCTGCATATTCTTGGCAAGATGAAAGAGGTGCTGGAAGCCCCCAGGCAGAACCTGGCGCCTTATGCGCCGCGCATCTACGTTATGCACATAAGGCCTGAAAAGATCCGTGAAGTAATAGGCACCGGAGGCAAGGTGATCCGCGGCATTGTCGAGGAAACGGGCGTCAAGATAGACATAGACGACACCGGGCTGGTCAATATAGCCTCAAGCGATGAGGAATCGGCGATGAAGGCCAAGGCGATAATAGAGGGCATAGTGGCCGAGGCGGAGCTTGGAAAGGTCTATAAGGGTACGGTCGTGCGTATAGCCGAGTTCGGCGCTTTTATTGAGATACTGCCTGGAGTCGACGGGCTTTTGCACATCTCCCAGATATCGCACAAAAGGGTTGCGAAGGTCACGGACGTGCTGAAAGAAGGTGACGAGCTGGACGTAAAGGTGATAGAAATAGACGATCGGGGCCGCGTCAGACTCTCCAGGAAGGAACTTCTGGAGCCCGGCGAGTAAAAAAGCAAAGACAAGAACATAGTGCATCTTAGACTTTTTTTCATCAAAAGCTAAAGATATAAAAAAATTAAAATCTGAAGACCCCGGTCGGAAGGGGAGGCCCATTGTTCAGGAAAGAGCTTCTCGAAAACGGGATAACGGTGGTGATGGAGCGGCTCTCAGGGGTCCGCTCTTTTACTGCAGGCATCTGGGTTAAAGTAGGCTCCAGAAATGAGCCTGGCGCGAAGAACGGCATATCCCATTTCCTGGAGCATATGTTCTTCAAGGGTACGGCAAAACGCAGCGCCCGGGACATAGCCCTTGAAATAGATAACATTGGCGGGGATCTTAACGCCTTTACCTCCAAGGAAAACACCGCTTTTTATGTCAAGGTCCTGGATCTGCACATGGAGAAGGGCCTCGATATCCTCTCCGACATATTCTGCCACTCCACCTTGCTGGATGAAGACATCGAGAAGGAGCGCGGCGTAATAAAGGAAGAGATAAAGATGGTCGAGGACACCCCGGACGACCTTGTTCACGACCTGTTCAGCACCGACATATGGGGAAAGACGGGGATAGGCCAGCCGGTCCTTGGGACCAGGGATACCCTGAAGGGCATAGGCAGGAGCGACCTCACCAACCACGTCAGGCGGTTTTACGGCACCCGGGACACAATAGTGGCTTGCGCGGGGAGTTTCGAGCCTCAAAAGCTCCTTGACGTACTTAACGAAAAACTGGGCTCATTAAGGAGGGGTTCTGAGCCCTGCCATACCGCCGCGCCGGCTTTTGGCAGCGGGGCAAGGGTCTACAGGAAAAACCTCTCTGAGGTGCACATATGCCTTGGCATCGAGGGGCTCCCACAGTCCTACCCCGGACGCTATGAGTATTACATATTGAACACCATACTCGGAGCGGGCATAAGCTCCAGGCTCTTCCAGGACATAAGGGAAAAACGCGGGCTCGTCTACACGATCTATTCATTCGCCTCTTCTTACATGGACACGGGTATATTCGGGGTTTACGCGGGGACCGGAAAAAAGAAGGCGGAAGATGTGGTCTCTCTGGTCCACGAGCATTTCAGCGCCCTTCCGGATACGCTCGAACAGGCGGAGCTGGACAGGGCGAAAGAGCAGCTTAAGGGCAATCTGATACTGGGTCTTGAATCCACATCCACCCGCATGCAAAACATTGCCAAGCAGGAGATATATTTTGGCAGGCATTTCACGCCGCAGGAGATAATAGAGCAGATAGATGCCGTCACTCTCCCAAAATTGAGGGAAGCCGCCCAAATGATCATCAAGGGGAAAAGCCCCGTGCTTACCGTGCTTGGGCCAATTGAAGGGCAGCCTTTTGGAGAAGCGCTGCCGCCTCTTTGATCTCCGTTTCCGTATTCTCCCTTCCCAGGGTTATCCGGACCGAAGAAAACGCCTCATCGTCGCTTGCCCCCATGGCCTTAAGCACAGAGGAGGGCGATCTTTTCCCTTCATGGCAGGCGGAACCGGCGGAGATGGCAACGTTGTCTTTAAGGGCTTCCACCAGCAAACTCCCATCCACTCCAGGGAAGGAGACATTCAGTGTGTTTGGAAGCCTTCCGGCGTTTCCTCCATTTACTTTCAGCCCTGGGAACGCCTGGGCCAGGAGCCCGCGGAGCATGCCTCTCAAACCCTCAAGCTTCTCCATCCGGACGGGCAGTTCCTTTCCGGCTAGCTCACAGGCCTTGCCCAGGCCCGCAATGTAAGGCGTGTTTTCCGTGCCTGGCCGCATCCCTTTTTCGTGCCCGGCCCCGAACATCAGGATGTTTTCGAGCGGTACCCCTCTTTTAATATAAAGCGCGCCTATCCCTTTCGGACCGTAAAATTTATGGGCCGCAATGGAAAGCATGTCCACCCCCAAAACCCCGGCATCTACCGGGATCTTTCCAACCGACTGCGCCGCATCGGCATGGAAAAGAATTTTTTGCTTTTTATTTTTCTCCCGGCAGATGTTCACGGCCTCCCGGATGGGCTGAATGACGCCTGTTTCATTATTTGCGTGCATTATGGTCACAAGCACGGTGTCCGGCCTTATCGCCTTTTCTAGAGCCGCAAGGCTGACCACACCGTCTCCGTCCACTGGCAGCAGGGTTATCTCAAACCCCCTGCCCTGAAGGACTTTTAACGGCTGAAGGACGGCCGGGTGCTCCGTCTGCTGGCTGATTATGTGTCCTTTCCCGGCAGAAGGACCGTCAGCCATGGCGGCCGCTCCACCCCAGGCCGCAATAGCGGCCGCTCCAAATATCGCGATATTGTTCGCTTCGGTCGCCCCGGAGGTGAAGTATATCTCTCCGGGCTCTTCTGCTCCTATGAGGTCAGCCACGCTTTTCCTTGCCTGCTCGATCTGGGCCTTCGCCTGCCGCCCGAATATGTGGCCGCTAGAGGGGTTGCCGTAAAATTCGTCAAGTGCCCGGCAGATCACCTCCGAAACCTCGGGGGCCGGTCTTGTGCTTGCATTGTTGTCAAGGTAGATCATAGGTCAATTATAACCCACCCTGGCCTTACGCGCTGGCAGAAGGCCGCGCCCAGTGGCTTTTCTTGTTTTTTCACCGCTTGCTCCGGAAAAAATCTATCAGTCCCTTTCTAGCATATTTAAAGAATATTTTTGAATTTTCGTACGAGAATGTTTAAAAATTCTGAAAATATCTTTTATAATATTCTGATGGCTATTGAATTTATTTATGTTTTCATTGGCTCATTGAAAATGAAAGCGGCCGGTTGTTAAAATGACAGACTCTAGAAATTTACCGGTTTAAAAAGTAAAACACGGTCCCAAGGAGAAAGTCCGGATGTCTGAAACCGTTGAAAAAAATATTAAAGCTGAGAATGCCGAGAAACTGAAAGGCATCTGTGATCTGCATGGAAAGGAAAAAGGAAGCGTTATAACCATCCTTCAGGAGCTACAGGAGCATTTCGGGTATGTGCCTGAGGAGGCGGTCAACTTCATAGCGGACAGGCTGGAGATACCCAAAAGCCATTTTTACGGGGTGGCCACCTTCTATTCGCAGTTCCATTTCAAACCAAGGGGCAAAAACATAATAACGGCGTGCTGTGGCACCGCCTGCCACGTAAAAGGCTCCGAGAGGCTGATAAACATCCTGGGCAGGGAGCTTGGCATTCCTGAAGGGCAGGAGACCTCGGAAGACATGAACTTCACCCTTGAAAGGGTGAACTGTGTGGGGGCTTGCTCCATAGCGCCTGTGATTATCATAAACAAGGAAGTCCACGGTAAGATGAGCACGGAAGGCATAACGAAAGCGGTAAGAAAACTTAAAGGCGGCACCGATGGGAAGTAACGGCAGAGAAGTAGAGATAAAGGTATGCATGGGCACAGGCGGCATCGCCGCGGGCGGCGCGGGAGTCTTGGGTGCGTTCGAGGAACTGCTCGCAAGGGCGGACATACAGGCCAGAATAGAGAGAAACTGCTCAAGGCATAAGGTGGGCTGCAGGGGTTTTTGCGCCAGGGATGTCCTGGTGGATGTAATAATCGACGGCAAGAGGACTACCTACCAGTTCATAAAACCCGAGATGGTCCAGAGGATCGTTGAGGAGCATATTATAGAGGGCTCATCCATTCCGGAATGGCAGGTCCAGGACGATTACCGCGCCTTTCATGACAGGCAGGTCAAGGTGGTGCTCTCCGATTGCGGGGAGATAGACCCGGAAGACATAGAGGCTTACATCGAGGGTGGCGGCTACGGGGCAGTCAAAAAGGCTCTCACGGGCATGTCCCCGGAGGAAGTCATAGACATTGTGAAAAGGTCCGGCCTTAGGGGCAGAGGCGGGGCTGGCTTCCCCACCGGCGTGAAGTGGGAAGCGGCCAGAAAACAGCCCCCCGGGCTCAAGTATATAATCTGTAATGCCGATGAGGGGGACCCGGGCGCGTTCATGGACCGTTCGGTCATCGAGGGGAACCCGCATTGCGCGCTGGAAGGAATGATCGTGGCCGCCTATGCCGTTGGGGCCACGGAAGGCTATGTCTATATCAGAGCAGAGTATCCGCTTGCGGTCGAAAGGCTTAAAGGGGCCATTGCGCAGGCAAGGGAAAAAGGTTTGCTTGGTAAAAATATTCTCGGCTCCGGCCTGGATTTTGATATAAAAGTAAAGCTCGGCGCGGGTGCCTTTGTCTGCGGCGAGGAAACGGCGCTCATAGCCTCCATAGAGGGTGAGCGCGGAATGCCAAGGGCAAAGCCCCCGTTTCCGGTGGTGAGCGGCCTTTGGGGCAAACCCACCGTCATAAACAATGTGGAGACCCTGGCCAATATCCCCTACATCATAAGGCGGGGAGCGGACTGGTTTGCCTCACTGGGAACCGAAAAATCGAAAGGCACAAAGGTTTTCGCCCTGACCGGCAAGGTCAGGAACACCGGCCTTATAGAGATTCCCATGGGCATGAGCATGAGGGACATCGTGTTTTCAATAGGGGGCGGCATAGAAGGGGGCAGAAAGTTCAAAGCGGTGCAGATGGGCGGCCCCTCAGGCGGATGCATCCCGGAGCAGCACCTGGACGTGAAAGTGGATTATGAAAACCTCATGCAGCTTGGCGCCATAGTCGGCTCCGGCGGCATGATCGTTCTGGACGAAGACGACTGTATGGTAAATGTGGCAAAGTACTTTCTCAACTTTACGCAGATGGAGTCCTGCGGGAAGTGCGTGCCGTGCCGGATAGGCACAAAAAGGCTCTATGAGGTGCTGGACCGCATCACCAACGGGGAGGGCAGGGAAAGTGATCTGGACCTGCTGGACGAGCTCTCAAAAGATATAAAGCTTGGCTCCCTCTGCGGTCTTGGGCAGACGGCGCCAAACCCCGTGCTGAGCACTTTACGGTATTTCAGGCACGAGTACGAGGCGCACATACTGGATAAAAAATGTCCCGCCAAGGCGTGCAAGGCGCTGATCACATACCACATCCTGGAGTCGGCCTGCAAAGGCTGCGGCGCGTGCATGAGGGTTTGCCCGGCTGGTTCCATCAGCGGCCGCAAGAAGTCTCCCCACATGATAAATAAGGAGCTTTGCATAAAATGCGGTAGCTGTTTTGATGTCTGCAAGTTCAAGGCCGTTTTGAAGGAGTGAGCACACGGCGCTTTTTCTTTCTTTGTTGTTTTTTGCCTTTCTTAAGCTTCGGCTTTTTTGGGAAATTAAAATAAAATAAAAAACGCTTTCGCAAGGAGGGACTGAAAGAGATGGCGACAAGGAAGGCTGTAAAAACCAAGAGACCTGCCGCGCTTGATCCCACTAAAAACCCGGACTGGAAGATCGCTCAGGAGGCGGAAAAGACCATGAAAACGGTCTACCAGCTTGCCGAGGAACTGGGGCTGGACAAGGAAGAGCTTTTGCCCCACGGCCATTATGTTGCCAAGCTCGACTTCAATAAGATCACCCAAAGGCTTTCAAAGGCCCCGGACGCCAAGTATATAGACGTGACCGCCATAACACCGACCCCGCTTGGTGAGGGCAAATCCACGACCACCATGGGTCTTACCCAGGGAATGGGCAGGAGAGGCAAGAAGGTCATCGCGGCGATAAGGCAGCCTTCCGGCGGGCCCACCATGAACATAAAGGGTTCTGCGGCGGGCGGCGGGCTTTCCCAGTGCGTGCCGCTTACTCCTTTTTCCCTTGGGCTTACCGGCGATATAAACGCCATAATGAACGCTCACAACCTGGCGATGGTTGCCCTGACCTCCCGCATGCAGCATGAGTTCAACTATGACGATCAGCAGCTTGCGAAAAGGAGCCTGAAGAGGCTCAACATAGACCCCAGGAACGTCGAGATGAAGTGGATCATAGACTTTTGCGCCCAGTCCCTGAGGGACATAATAATAGGCATCGGCGGAAAGCAGGACGGCTTCATGATGAACTCCGGCTTCGCCATCGCGGTCTCGTCCGAGGTCATGGCCATTCTTGCGGTGGCCAAGGACCTGAAGGACATGCGCGAGCGCATAGGCAAGATAGTTGTGGCCTATGACAAAAAGGGCACCCCCGTAACCACCGAGGACCTCGAAGTGGCCGGCGCCATGACCGCATGGATGGTAGAGGCCCTGAACCCCAACCTTATGCAGACCATAGAGGGGCAGCCGGTGCTGGTGCACGCGGGGCCCTTTGCCAACATTGCCATAGGGCAGTCTTCCATCATCGCAGACAGGGTGGGCCTTAAGCTTGCCGATTACCACATAACGGAAAGCGGTTTCGGCGCGGACATAGGCTTTGAGAAGTTCTGGAACCTGAAATGCAGATTCTCCGGCCTGAAGCCCCACGCAGCCGTTATTGTGGCCACCATAAGGGCGCTCAAGTGCCATGGCGGCGCGCCCATACCGGTGCCGGGAAAACCCGTCCCGGCCGAGTACGGCAAAGAGAACGTGGGCTGGGTAGAGGCTGGCACTGTGAACCTTATACACCATATAAACACCGTAAAAAAAGCGGGTATAAACCCGGTGGTCTGCATAAACGCCTTCTATTCCGATACGCCCAACGAGATAAAGGCGGTAATGAGACTGGCCGAGTCTGCCGGGGCGCGCGTTGCGGTCTCAAAACACTGGCAGTATGGCGGCGATGGAGCGCTTGAGCTGGCCGACGCCGTTATGGATGCCTGCAACGAGCCCAATAATTTCAAGCTCCTGTACAAGCTTGAGACCCCGCTCAGGGAGCGCATTGATCTTATAGCTAAAGAGGTTTACGGCGCCGACGGCGTGGACTATACGGCGGAAGCCCTCAACAAGGCAAAGCGCATCGAGGGGGACCCCAAACTCTCCAAGCTTGCCACGTGCATGGTGAAGACACATCTTTCCCTTACGGACAACCCCAATCTCAAGGGCGTGCCCAAAGGGTGGAGACTGCTTATAAGGGACATACTTACTTACGGAGGCGCGGGCTTCGTGGTCCCGGTGGCGGGGGCGATAAAGCTCATGCCGGGGACAAGCTCCGATCCTGCCTACAGGCGTGTGGATGTGGACGTTAAAACCAGCAGGGTGACGGGTCTGTTCTAACAGGTAGCAAATTTTTCTGCAAGTAAACAAAAAAAGGGGGCTTTGAAAAAAGCCCCCTTTTTTGGGTTTTTCTTGAAATTAGTCTTTGCCCCTTTTTGTATGAGATTTCGCATGTGTGCCTGAGTGGCTTTGCATCTGCCGCATTTTTACTGCAAGCTCCCTCAAGGCATCGGCAAGAGAGAGCTCTTTTTCCATCATGATGGTTTTCACGAAGGCCGCTTTCGCAAGCTCATTGATTATCCCCTCATGATGCTTGTCTCTGAGGCAAACGTTTTGCCCCGTCTCCATCTGCATGATTATGCAGCCCTCTATCTGGTCCGGGGTATATTTTTTTGCGATCTCCCGTATGGTTTTTAGATCGGCCATGGTCCTTTTTTAGTGTTTAGACCGCGACTACTTCCTTGATCCCCTGGACTTTATCCTTTATTTTCTTTTCTATGCCCATCTTGAGCGTCATGATGGACATGGGGCAATGGCCGCAGGCCCCTAAAAGTCTGAGCTTCACTATTCCGTCATCTGTAACCTCAACGAGCTCCGCGTCCCCGCCATCGGCCTTCAAGAGCGGCCTTATCTCCTCTATTACTTCTTTGACTTTGTCATGCAACGTGCCGTTTCCCTGTAGCATTGGATCGCTACCTCCTTTCGTTTTATTATACAATGTATCATTAACAGGAGCGAACCGCCCTGATATGGATCATAATCCATTATGGCTGGCGCATCCGGGAGTTTGTTTTCTTCGAAGCAAGAGGCCTTGCGTTCCCTTTTTTTAATCTGATTTCTTTTTTGAAAAATTCATGTTATTGTAAAAAAGCCTTTTTTATTTGTCTTTTATCCTGTCAGGAGGAAACCATATTCCATGAGGTCTTTCAGTAAATCAAAGGCGCTTTTTAAAAAGGCCGTTAAACTTATGCCAGGCGGGGTCAACAGCCCCGTGCGTGCGTTCAAGGCCGTGGGCGGAAACCCGCTTTTCATCTCCCGGGCAAAGGGTTCTAAAATATATGACGTCGACGGGAACGAATACATAGATTACGTGCTTTCATGGGGGCCGATGATCGTTGGGCACGCGCACCCGGCGGTCGTGGGCGCTCTGAGAAAGGCTATTGAGAAAGGCACCAGTTTTGGCGCGCCTACCGCACTGGAAGTAGAGCTGGCCGGGATGGTCATTAAGGCTTATCCTTCGATGCAAAAAGTGAGGATGGTCAATTCCGGCACCGAGGCCACCATGAGCGCGATAAGGGCTGCCCGCGGTTTCACCGGCAGGGACAAGATAATAAAATTCGAAGGCTGCTATCATGGGCACGCGGATGGTCTTCTCGTCAAAGCTGGTTCCGGAGCCGCAACCTTTGGCGTGCCGGACAGCCCCGGAGTGCCTAAATCCTATGCAAGAAACACGATTACGTTGCCTTTTAACGACCAGTCGGCCCTCAAGACGATCATAGAAAAAGACTGGCAGGAGATAGCGTGCGTCATTGTGGAGCCCGTGGTGGGCAACATTGGGTGTGTCCTCCCCAAGCTGGGATTTCTCAAAGCGTTAAGGGCGCTGACAAAAAAATACGGCATAGTGCTTATTTTTGACGAGGTAATGACCGGTTTCAGGGTCTCGTATGGCGGGGCACAGGCCCGCTTCGGCATCAAACCGGACATGACGTGCCTAGGTAAGGTCATAGGCGGAGGGTTGCCGGTGGGAGCCTATGGCGGAAAAAGGGAAATAATGGAAAAGATCGCGCCCGAAGGGCCGGTTTACCAGGCGGGGACGCTGTCAGGCAACCCGTTGGCCATGACCGCCGGAATAGAGACACTGAAGATACTTTCAAAAAAAGGTGTTTATGACGGACTTGAAGAGCGTGCCTCTGAGCTGGAGGTTGCCCTCAAAGATGCCGCAAAAAGGAGCCGGACAGAAGTGAAGTTCTACCGCGCCGGCACCATGTTTTGCACCTATTTTACCAGCAGGGAGATCGTCGATTACGAGAGCGCCAAGAGCTCGGACACGGTGAAATTCGGCAAGTTTTTCACCGGGATGATCGAAAGGGGCATTAACCTGGCCCCAAGCCAGTTCGAGGCGGGTTTCATAAGCATGGCCCATACCCGCGCTGATATTGTAAAGACAGCCAGGGCCGCTTTTGAAGTATTCAAGGGGTTGTAATAAAGGATCTGTTTATCTCCTTCATTGCCGGTATCAACCGGAAAAGAAGCTTTTAATTTGATTGAAAAATATATTTTTTCTTGGTTTTTGGCCAAAATACTGCTAAAATGAAGACGCAAACAAATTAAGCGGAGGGTTCTTATTTGAAGAGGATATTGGTTACGCATGACGGTTCCAAGGCGTCGGATAAAGCCCTTAAGAAGGCCGTCGAGATAGCCGGGAAGTTCGAATCCTCCATTACTGTTCTTTCAGTTATCCCGGAGCTTTATCTGACCGAGCTTTCTGACATGGATAGACAGCGCATTACCCAGCTTATGACGGAGGAGACACAGAACGCCCTTGAGAAGATAAGGGCCTCTCTATCGGGGAAATCTATGGATGTAAAGATCATTCTCAGGCAGGGGGACCCGGCCGAAAAGATACTTGAAACGGCAAGGAAGATGAAGGTAGACCTTATCGTTACGGGCTCCCACGGTAGGCACGGGGCCAAGAAATTCCTCCTTGGAAGCATCTCCTCGCGCATCGTAGATTATTCCAGCTGTCCCGTGCTCGTTGTAAAGTAGTTTTTTATTTTGTTTGGCAGGCTGCTGAAAAAATAAAAACCCCGGATACGCTATTCCCCAGGAATTCATTAAGAGCGAAATCGCGGGAAGTGGCCGCATAACGTCCGTTAAGTGGTTTTCTGAAATGGGCCGGTCAGGTACTCTTCCGGAATAAACTCCCTGATATTCCCCTTTATGCTTTCAGGCTCGAACCCGAAATACTTTTTAACCGAATCGATGGCCGTTATATTGTCCGCGCTGAGGAGTAACAGCTGTTCACGCCCAACGGGAGGGATATTTTTGATGCCCGATATTTTTGCAACTGACAGCAGGGAGAGCCCTGCTTTGGCAAGGCCCATCGGAAAATGAATGAACTTTTTCCTTTCTTCCACCCCCATGGCCTTCATGTATTCCCTTACCAGGTCATTGAAGGAAAGATATTCCGGCCCGCCTATCTCATATACCCGGTCCTGTCCGCCGCCCTCAACTGCCGACAGAAAGCACCTGATCCAATCGGATATCATCAAAGGCTGGAACCTGGCCTCGCCGCTTCCTGGAACCGCTATGACGGGGGAAGCGTTTATCATCTGGGACATCTGTTTTGTAAACCCGTCCCCGGGGCCAAGGATAAGGGAAGGCCGGAAGATGGTGTAGGGCGTCCCGGAATCTTTGACGATCTCTTCCGCCCTGGCTTTTGATCTCTGGTACATGCTCGGAGAGCCGAGCGAGGCGCCAAGGCTGCTTTGATAAAAGAAATTCTTCAGTTTTATGCCAGCCCTTAGTGCTTCGTTCACAAGATTCTGGGTGCCTTTTACATGGACGGAGTCGAATGTCTGTCCGCCTGTTTCATGCATTATTCCAACCAGGTGGACGACCGTATCAACTCCACTGAGGGAGCCCGAAGGTATATTGTCCAGGGAGCCGGTGACCGTTTCGAACCCTTCGCATAGGGATGCCTTTTTAGCATCGCGCAGCAGACATCTGCCGCGAATCCCCAGCCGTTTTAATTCAGGCAGAAGATTGCTTCCGACAAACCCTGTCGCGCCCGCCAGAAAGAGGAACATCGTGTGTCACCGCCCTTGTATCAGGTTCAAAAGCCTTTCTTTTGAGGTTTTTTCCACTTCGGCATGGATGCTGGCCCCTGTAGAGTCCATGGTAACGAACGCTGGGAACTCCTCAACCCGAAGCGCCCACATCGCCTCCGCCCGCCCGAATTCCTCAAGCAGCCAGACCCCTTCGACTTTTTTTATCTTTTCCGCCAAAAGCGCACCCGCGCCTCCTATTGCGTGGAGGTAAACGCATCCGGATTCCATCATTGCCTCTGCCACCTCAGCGGACATTCCGCCCTTGCCAATGATTCCCCGAACCCCGTAATGCGATATAACGAAAGGCTCGTACATCTGCATCCTCTGGCTGGTGGTGGGCCCGGCTGCTATGACGTTAAAGCGGCCGTCCTTCTCCATTATCACAGGGCCGCAATGATACATGATCGCTCCGGCAAGGTTGAAAGGCATATCTTCCGGATGAGGTCTCTTGCCCGCCAGATACCCGTGTACCTTGTCCCTTGCGGTGAAGATGGTCCCGTTTATAAGGACCTTCTGTCCCACCCTGAGCGACCGCACAGTTTCCTCGCTTAGAGGCGTTTCTATTTTTACCGCCGCTTTATCCTTCAAGAAAAAATTGCCTTTCCAGTCTTTTTTTACCAGACGAGCCTGCTCCGCCTGTTTGCCCAGCAGGCGATGGAGACATCAACGAAGTACGAGCCAGTGTGCCTGTGGGCATGGTTTATCTTTACGCCTAGGGCCGTGCAATTGCCCCCCAGTCCCATGGCTCCGATGCCAAGGCTGTTTATCTCCAAAAGCAGCCTTCTCTCAAGCTCGCTTATGAGAGGGTCCGCGGCTTCCTCTCCTAGTTTTCTCATAAGAGCGCCTCTGGAGAGCTTGGCAGCCGCAAGCCTGGTGCCGGCGATTCCCACCCCCACCGTATAAGGAGGGCACGCCCTGCCCTGGATGGAATATACGGCATCCAGTATGCATTTTCTGACCCCGTCCAAATCCCTGCCTGCCTTTAGCCTTTCATCCGGCAGCTTGTAAAATGTTCCCGCGTTTTCGCTGCCAGCCCCTTTGAGGGACAGGTCTATCACAAGGGTGTCCTGTTCGGACTGCTCGAAATATATCTCCGGGAAAAAAAGGCCTGTATTGTCGCCGGAATTTTTTTCAGTGAGTATGTCGACCGCGTTGGGCCTTAAAGGCACGCTTTCCGTGGCAAGCCTCACCCCTTCTATTATCGATTGCTCAACCACCGCAAAGCTTAGCTCCCTTGGGACTCGCGCATAGAAGATGGGGGTGCCGGTATCCTGGCAAAGGGGTTTTGAATTTTTTTTGGCGATCTGCGTGTTTTCTAGCATCTGGGACAGGGCCTCCCTGGACGGGCTTTTTTCCGGCTCCGCCTCGTACGCCGCCCTGAGTGCTTCCTCGATATCGCGTGGAAGGGATACTGCGGTCTTCCTGATTATCTCTTTTATGCCGTCTCTGAGCCTGAGCATTGTTTTTGTTTATACAAGGTCCGCCGGGGAAAATACTATCTCGTCCCTGAAGGATTTGATGAAATAAAGCGCATGGCTTATCCCCGGGTCCAGTATGTCCAGCATGGCCGCATCAAGCCCTGCTCCCGCAAGATAAGTAAGTATGCTGGCTTCCGTCATCTTTCTTGCCTGCCTGGGGGACATGCCGGTGGACACATTTGATATCCAGGCTATGGTGTTTACGGGCGGTTCCACCATTTCCTTGATCGCAAGTATGCATTCATGGGCGTTCATTATGTGGTCTTGCCCGGCCCCTCTTCCTATATGGATCAGCGAGGGGTCCAGAAAAAGCCTTTCATTCGGGATGTCGGATCTGTTAGCGTCTTCCAGGAGCGCTTCCAATATCTGGAGTTTGCCCTCGAAGGACGTGGGGATGTTCCCTCCCCTGGAAGCACGCAAAACTATATACGCTTTCGCCCTGCTTGCTAACGCGAAGAAGTCCTGTCTTTGGGCAGGCTCATTGTCCGATATGTAATTTATGAGAGGCGGTTTTTTTGCGAGCGACAGGGCTTTCTTGACAGCCTCCGTGTTCCTTGAATCTACGCAGAGTACGGAGTCCACCACGTTCTGGACCGTTTCGAAAACCCAGGGCAACCGATCCTCATCGCCGGAACCGTCCAGCGAGCACTGAACATTTATGACCTCTGCCCCGGCTTCGGACAGTTTTTTTGCAAGACCGGAGAGGGTCTTGGAGTCCCTGGCCTCGACTGCCGCCATGTATCCCTTGTTCCTGGTGTTAAGATTGTCGGCAACCGCTATCATTTCTGTATCCTCCGGGGCTTTGATTTTTGCGGACACCATGCCATTCCAGACACTATTATAGCACCCAAAACCGGACTGCGGACGTTTTGAGGTGGGACTTTTCCTGGCACTTCCTTTTTTGGGGCACGGTAAAAGCCTCCGTTTTTTTGAAAAACGCTTTGTCAAAGAATTTACAAAAATAGTTTACAAAATTATAGATTTATGTTAATTTTGGTCATGCGTATAGAAGATGGTCAGACAAAGGACCGGATAATCATGCTTCTTAAGAAGACTGGCGGCCTCACCGCCGAGGACTTAAGCAAGCGTGTAGGCATAACCCCGATGGGGATAAGACAGCACCTCATAGCCCTTGAGAGAAAGGGAATTGTGGATTACGACGCGAAAAAACACGGCATCGGACGACCTGTTTTCGTATACAGCCTTACCGAGCGGGCAGACGATATGTTCCCCAAGGTCTACCGGGATTTTTCACTGGATCTGCTTAAAGACCTGGAGAGTCTGGACGGCAGGGACAAGGTAGACGGTCTTTTCAAGATACGCAAGGAGAGGCTACTGCAGGCAAGGGGAAAACAGCTTGCCAACCAGGATTTTCATGGCAAACTAAGGGCGCTCTCAAACATGCTTGAAGAGGAAGGCTATTTTACGGAACTTGACGAGAACGATGGCAACTATACACTGAACCAGTATAACTGCCCCATCTCCAAGGTAGCCTCTTATTACAACGAAGCCTGCGGATATGAAACCGAACTTCTTTCGGAGCTGCTAGGCAGGCAGGTTTTCATGAAAAGGTCGATCCCCCTGGGAGATCACTACTGTTCGTTCAAAATTCCGATGGCCTGATATTCTGTTTTCAGCGCACGTCCCACCCGCAAGTTTTCCTTTCAGTAAGCCGTCAATTTTTTCTTTCACTATCCGCAATTAACTCTTAGAGGAAAACTGCATTTAAAAATTTTTGAGTTTGTTTGAGATCGGTCGTTTCCGGAAGGGTCTCATTGCACGAAGCGGGCCGGCGTTGAGGCGCTGCTTGCCGGGCCTCATGGAGTGAAAAAAGTGAAACAATAAGTGAAAAAACAAATGAGTCACAAAGGATCTTTTTGTAGTGGACTTTTTTTGGGTCAGATATCCTGGGCAGGCGGCTGAAAATAAAATTATTTTTACCTGGTCATAACAGGAGGGGCGAAGCGATCTCCCCAAAAATTATCCCGGGGAGCCGCTTCGCCCCTGCGCTTATCGCAATAACGTCAAAAAAGAGTTATCTTCTATGGATCACTTCGCCGCGGGCACACCAGAGGGCTGCATAGCGGCCGCGGGCGTATTGGCCGCCGCGGGCACATCCTCTGAAAGCTGCTGCACCGCTTTATCGTTTACATCCACTTTGGTTCCCTTTTTGAGCTCGCTCACGTAGTCAGTGAATGCCTTTGCCTCTTTTTCGGAAGCCAGACGCTGCTTTATCAGTGGTTTTATAGCGCTGAACGGGACCAGCTTGCCAGCCGCCTTCCCCTCCTTCATCGTGAAAGCATCCTTGTGGCTGTCATAATATTTTTGGGCCTCGTCATCAGAGACGGAAAGGTCCTTCCCTATCTTTTTCTGCAGGAGCAGTTTCACCATGGTGATCTTTTTGTAGTTCGCGACGGCAGCCTGGAGGTCCTTGTCCTGGTCCAGTCCCTCTTTTACGGCCTCCTGGTAAAGGATCTCCTTGCTGATAATCTGGTCCAGCAAGGCGCGGGGGCCGCCCTGTTTCATGAAGTATCCCCTAACCTGAGGGGGCAGCGCGTTCAGTTCGGACTCGAACATCGCCGTGGTTATGGTCTTGTCTCCCACCTTGGCCAGGACTGCTGAATTGTCAGAGGAGGCTGACCCCTGTGATGCATTTTGATGCGTGCAGGAAAAAGCCAGGGCCAGTATGGCCGCCAGCAACAGAATTTTTTTCATCTTGGGAAATGACTCCTTTCGGGTTTTGGGGTCGGAAAGCATCATTTCTTTATACCATAAAAAGGCCCCCTTTGGAAAGCTTCATGACAGGTTTGACACGCTGTTATAATAAATCATGCGCAGAAAAAGACTGTACCTGAAGGCCGGAGACAAGGTCCGTCACATCAGGTTCGATTTCTGGGGGATGGGAGAGGTCGTCGAGGAGAAGCACTCCTTTATGGACGGGGGTACATGTATGGTCAGGGTGCTTTTCGAAGACGGCGAGGAGCGCTCTTTTTTAAACGATCTGGACAGCGAGCTGTGCTGCTATTATTCCGGGCTCAGGATTTGTGATGAATTCCCATTATGACCAGCCATTACGGTAAGATCGAAACACCGGTGGGCCCGGCATACCTGGTCCTTAAGGGCAGGGAACTGGCCGAAGTGTCTATCTGGCGGGAGCCCCGGGGCATCAGGCGGGGGCACGTGCCGGAGCCGATGGCCCGGCAGTTCGCGGCTTACTTCAAGGGTGCGCTGAAGGAGTTCGATTATCCGGTGTCCCTGACCGGCGGCACCGAATTTGAACGCAAGATCTGGCTCTCCCTCCTCGATATCCCTTATGGGCAGACGCGTTCCTATAAGTGGATAGCGGAGCGGGCCGGACGGCCGGGGGCATCAAGGGCGGCCGGCCAGGCCCTTTCAAAAAATCCGCTGCCCATAATCCTGCCCTGCCACCGGGTCATAGAGTCCGGAGGCGGCCCCGGCGGATATTCGCCAAGCCCGGACATAAAAAGACGGCTTCTGGACATGGAATATTATTATTCCCTCCATCCCGCTTGCGTATAGATATAGGACGCAACCGGCCCGGTAAGACTACCCTTTCTTCTTGACTTAAAACCATATTTTGATATTCTCTCTAGGAGAGTCCTTTGCAATCCAAAAAGGTTAAAAATGCCAGAAGGAGGATTTTCAAGATGAGAAAGGCCACATCCCTGTTTTTAGCCATGCTCATGGCTGTTACCCTCGTAGGATTCGGCGGGTGCAAGAAAAAAGCGCCGGCGCCGGCTGAAATGAATGCCCCGGCTGCGGCCCCGTCCAACGCTCCGTCTAACGCAACGGCGCCGATGGGCAATGCGCCCTCGGGAGGAGCCAACACGCCCGGCCAGTAGAAAAACAGGATACAAGCCAAAAGCTTTCGGGTCCGGCGGGTAGACAGAAAAAGAAAAAACCGCGCTTTCCTTTATAAGGCAGCGGGAGAAAAAATTTTTTTCTCCCGCTGCCTTATCGCCACATCCTTTTGCCCCTTAACTGATTTCTGGAATCCCCACCGTTTAAAGTTTTCTGCCGGAAAATTCGATTATAAATATAAATATAGATAAATAAGCCTTACGCGAAGGGCCGGGTCAGTGCTGGCCCATACAAAAAGGCCCCGGCTACCCCTTGGGGTACAGCTTTGCGCAGGGGAAACGGCCGCGAAAAGTTTTTTTGAAACTAAACAGAGCAGGGAGAGCGCAGCATGAGGGGTCCGATATCAATATTTTTATCGATGAAATTAAGGAACAAGGTAATCGCAGGGTATAGCTTCTTTACCCTTCTGGTTTTTTCCATCCTTGCCCTTATAGGCGTTAAATTTTTCAGGATCAAGGCCCATTATGATTATGTGGACAGGATGAGCCGGGAAATCCAGCTGTTCGTTCAGCTTAAGTCGGACATAAACGGTGCGCGGGCCGCTTTCCTGAGGATGGCGGTTTCCAAGGACCCCCAGGTATGGGACAACCAGAAGTATGTCATAGACTTTTATATAAAAAGCACCGATCAGAGCCTGTCCAGGCTTCAAAATGGTATTTTCGGCGACCAGATAAGAGAGATAGAAAGCAACTGGGTCCCTTTCAAGCTTACCCTTAAGGACGACCTTGTTCCCCTGGTGATGGAGGGTAAGACGGACCAGGCCATTAGCATACTGGGAACTGACCAGGCGCGCAGGTCCAGGGCCTTCATGGAAGTGGCAAACCAGACCATAAAAAGCTCGAACAAACTGTATTCCGCCCGCATCGCTGCCGTAAACCATGATATAAGGGCCACCATAATATCGGTAGCGCTGATCATCCTGGTCGTTTTTTCCCTGAGCTTCGCGGTCACCTTCATCATCATAAACAAATATATGATAAAGGTCCTCCGGAACATAAGCGAGTCCGCTGAAAAGGTGGCCTCCGGGGACCTTACCGTCAGCCTGGAGGCAAAAACGGGCGATGAGTTCGGGAAGCTGGCAAACGATGTGAACAGGATCATATCGGCGATGCAGGCCGTGTTAAGGAAGATAGCGGGCAAGACCGCCTATATCCTCAAGGACGCCACGGACCTTACATACTACGGCAAGGGCGTTTCCCGTAAGGTAGATCAGGACCTTGAACGTACGACCACCGCCGCAGCCGCCACCGAGGAGATGTCTTTTTCCATCGGGGACATTGCCAGGAACATAAATACCGCTTCGCAGTCTGCGGAGGGGGCCGGGGACGCCTCTTCCAAGGGCGGCGCTATAGTCACTGAGACGGTATCCTCCATAGGCGAAGTCAACACGCAGATAACAAGCGCCTCTGCCACGGTGAGGGACCTGGCAGGGCTCTCAAAGAGGATAGATGAGATAGTCGTCCTCATCAAGGACATCGCGGACCAGACAAATCTCCTGGCCCTGAACGCGGCGATAGAGGCGGCGAGGGCGGGGGAGCACGGGAGAGGTTTCGCGGTGGTCGCGGATGAGGTGGGCAAGCTCGCCCAAAGAACGGCAAACGCCACAAACGATATAAACGGCCTGCTGGGATCGGTTCATTCCGGGGTTGTCCAGGCAACGGACATGATGGACGTTGCCGTCGGCAAGGCCAACTCAACAAGCGGTCTTGCGCGGAAACTCGAGGAGTCCTTCAAGGTGATCAACGACAGTTTTGAGCAGGTCTCCGACCTGATACGGGAAGTGGTGACAACCACCGATGAGCAGTCCGCGACCGCCTCCGAGATATCCAAAAACTTGATCGCCATCAGCGAAAACGCAAAGGAAAACTCAACGACCGTAAAAGAAATGGCGATGTCGTTCGGCAAGTTCAACCTTAACGCCAGGGAGTTCCTGAAAATACTGGATGACTACACGGACCCGATGATGGGGGTGGGGGTGCTCAAGGCCGATTATGTGCTCTGGTTCAACAGGTTGTTGGATCTGCTGGACAACAAGGGACTTACCATTTCCGAAGATGAACTGCACGGTGAAAACTCAAGAATGGGCAGATGGTATTGTGGCGAGGGGAAGAGGCTGTTTGGCGGCACAAGGACCTTCCATGAGCTTGAAGCGCCGCACCGCCGCCTGCACGAGCTTGGACTTCTGGCCTATGAAGCCGCCCGGAAGGGGGACGGGAAAGCCGTCAAGGAACACATCTCCCAGGCCAGCGGTACAGTGGATGAGATAATGTCCATATTGAACAGGTTCGATATTTAGACAGGTCCGCAAGGGCAACCCGGAATTTTTCCATTTTTTCATTTTTCCATTTTTTGTTTTTTTGTATTTTCAGCGGGAGCGCATGGCCGTTCCCCGATATCCTCAAGGTGCTTCGTTCTGACAATATGGTTTATAATATCAGGTCTGACCGTATGAGAGAAAAGGGATAATGAAAATAAATTTCTCCAAACACGTTCTGGGCATTTTGCTGCTGGCCTGCGTATCCGTTTTCCTTTTTTTTGCCTACAATGTTTTTTTCGTTTTCCCGTCTTTTTCGAATCTGCTGGTGGAAAACATGGAAAGCGAGGCCGCAAGGATAGCCACCCACTTTGACAGCTCGATCTTAATGACGAACAAAGATTTAGGGAAGGCGTCCATCACGCCGGGCGTGAGAAATGAAGCCGGGCTTCTAAAGAAAGATTTCGGCCTGTGGAAGATCAGGCTTGTATCTCCCGAAAGGCAGGTTGTGTTTTCCACGGAGCCTTCAGAAATCGGCCGCGTAATGAAAGGGAAATTGCCCGCTTTTGATGAAGCCATGGCCAAAGGCCGTGTATTCAGCCATTTCGTTGGCAAAGGGGGGCTTACGCACGGCGGCAATGTGGCCCCAGCCGACTTGGCGATAGCTTATGTGCCCGCAATGGTGAACGGCAGGTTCGCCGGGGCCTGCGGCGTCTATTATGACGTTTCCCCCGTAACGAAAAAAGCCCGGTCCCTTCAACTTCAGGCTTTTGCAATGCTGGCCCTGCTTGTATCCGGCCTGCTTGCCGCCGTAGTGATCGTTTCAATGAAGGCCAACAAGATCGCGGGAGCCAAGCAGAAAGCGGAGGATGCCCTTCAACGAAGCGAATATTTCCTGCGGACCATAATAGAGACCGAGCCCGAATGCGTAAAGCTCATAGCCAGGGACGGTACGCTTTTGATGATGAACCCGGCGGGTCTTGCCATGATACAGGCCTCTTCGCTTGAGGGAGTTCAGGGCACGCCTGCCGGACAACTGGTTACGCCCGAATACCGCGGCGCGTTCGATGATCTTACCCGGAGGGTGCTTTCCGGCGAAACGGGAACACTGGAATTTCAGATGACGGGGTTAAAGGGCCGCCGCCTCTGGCTGGAGACAAACGCTGTCCCCTTTACCAATGAAAAAGGCGAAATAACCGGCCTGCTTGGGATCACCAGGGATGTTACCGCCAGGAAGCGCTGGACGCAGGACCTCGAGCGTTCCCTGCGGGAAAAAGAGACCCTGCTCAGGGAACTGTACCACAGGACAAAAAACAACATGCAGGTCATCACAAGCCTCATAAGCCTGCAGTCCGCGTCCCTCTCCGACAGTCGCATCCTCCAGATGTTCGATGATACCAAAAACAGGATACGGGCGATGGCGCTCGTACATGAGAAGCTTTACCAGTCCAAGGACCTCTCCAACGTCAACATGAACGACTATATCCGCGACCTTGCCAACGTCTTGCTGGAAGGCAGCGGAGGGGAGGCGGGCAATGTGGCACTGAGGCTCGAAGCCGACAGCGTTCAGTTGCCTATAGACGCGATCATGCCATGCGGCCTTATTATCAATGAACTCGTTACAAACTCCCTGAAATATGCCTTTACCGGCGGCAGGAAGGGAGAGATAAGGATATCCTTCCGGCGGACCGGGCCCGGCCTTATGGAGCTCATTTACTCGGACGATGGCCCGGGCTTGCCATTTGCCGGTCTTAAAGACGTAAAAACCCTGGGTTTAAAGCTCGTTCACAACCTGGCCACCAAGCAGCTTGGCGGCAATATCCAGCTGGCGCCCGGAGGGCCGGCGGAATTCCGTATTACGTTTAAAATATAGGCCCTGGGGAAAAAGAAAAAGGCCCGCACGGGTCCCGTCCGGGATAATTCGCGATAAAACTTGTTTGCGCAGCGCTTTTTTTTCTCTTCCGCCCGTTAGAAATCCGGCAATTCCCGTGTGAGTGTTCCCGTGTGAGTGTTGTTGACAAAGGGATCCAGTTCCGATTATAGTGTGCCTCTTATAACCTCCGTAAAGGATCAATATGGAAAATACTGAACTCACACTCCTTGAGATGATCGGCAGCGTCTATGAGGATCTGGATACCGACAAGATCGAGGAAAGGTTCGTAGAGCTTGTCAACGACAGGTTCCACTTCGACAGGGTCGCCCTATTTTTTTTGAAACACCGGAAAGAAGTGCTGCAAGGCAAGTTGTCCCGCGGGTTCGCCCCCGGAATGATAGAGAACACGGTGATTCCCATAAAAACCGATTCCACTATTGTAAGGCCGCTCATCACCGGCATCCCCGCCCGCATCTGTACGGACGATCCTGGCCAGTCTGAAAGACTCCTGGGGCTTGCCAATTCGGTGCTTGTGCCGATAGTGAACAAAAAGAGGATCCCCTGCTGGGAGATAAAAAACTGCAACCAGCCTGGTTGTCCGGCCTATGGCAAAAAATGGCTTAGGTGCTGGCTGGTTCCTGAAACAAGGTGCAGCGGAGAAGCAGCAGCCAGCCTTGCGGAAAAAGCCGGTCAGTGTTCGACCTGCCCCATATTTGCGACTTTCAATATGGATGCGATAGAGGGAGTTTTGGTGGCGGACAATTCGATATCAAACAGGCCCATCACTGAGGATACAATTACCCTGATTTCCGTAATAGGCCATACCGTGGGCATGGCGATAAACAATTCAAAGATCTACATGAAGACCCTGGATGTCGCCATCAGAGACTCCCTCACCTCGCTCCATAACAGGAGATATTTTAATGAGCGCCTTTTAGATGAAGTGGAACGGGCCCGGCGTTACGGAGACAGCCTGAGCCTCATAATGTGCGATATAGATCATTTTAAACGCATAAACGACACTTACGGGCACCCGGTGGGCGATGAAGTCCTCTGCTGGGTGGCTGAAACATTGCGGAAAGGCCTGAGAAAGACCGATGTAATATCGCGGTATGGGGGCGAAGAATTTGCGGTCCTGCTTTCTAACGCAGGCAGGGACCAGGCGTTTGCGATCGCGGAAAAGCTGAGGCGTTCGATAGAGGAATGCCCCTTTGTGCATCGGGAAAGCCCAATAGCAGTTACACTTAGTTTCGGCATTTCTACCTTTGGGGTCGACTCAAGGAAATTCGAAGGGCTTATTGAAAGCGCGGACAAGGCGCTATACAAGGCAAAGGCACAGGGTAGAAACAGGGTCTGCACACCTTGACGCTTTGCGAAACAAGGCTTATTGAAATTCCGGCAGCAGGCGCACAGGCTTAAAGGTTCCTTTATTTGTGATTATCCGCGTATTCGATCGTAACCCAAGCCCTCGCTACTCCTTGCAGGGAGTGGCTCTTTTTGAGGCTAAGATTCTATCTGTAATCGGGCTGTAACCGGGCTGTAATCGGGCGTGAGTCCTCTTTTTATAAAATGCAGTGTACGACTGGAATTAATGGCTGTCCCATAAAACAGCATTTTTAATTGAATTAGCCGGATGGGTCTTCATGTCACTGCTTCCTGATACGTCCCGTCCGCCAGATGGAAAGGAGCAGCCCTAAAGAGAAAAGGACAGCGATCCCGAACAATATAGCAAAGAACCAGCCGCTGATTTTCACCCAGCCCGGCGGATGATAGACCAACATTAATAAGCCCACACCTACGATCAGGGCCGCTGCCAGAATACTTATCGCTACCCTGTTGGCGGCCCTCTGAAATTCTGCCAAAATTTCTTCAAGCCCCTCAAAGCGGGAGGTGAAGGCCAACTCGCCCCTCTCCATTTGTCCGAACATCTTCCGCGTATGCCTTGGAATCTCGAATCCAAGTTCAGTTAGTTCCTGCATGGCTTCCCTGATTCTTCGGGCTTGCTCCCTGAGAGAGTGGCTTTTTAGCCAAAAGCGCTTGAAATATGGTTCTGCGAATTCCATCAGCCTGAAATCCGGGTCCAATTGGACACCAACCCCTTCATACATGGCTATGACCTTAAAATAAATGATCAAATCACTGGGTAACTGCAGCCTATGGCGGCGCGCTATGGAAACAAGTTCGTTAAAGGCTTGTGCGGCCGCGATCTCCTTCAGAGGCCTGTCATAAAAAAGCTGAATGAAGTGATCGATATCCCGTCTGAACATGTCCCTTCTAGGGGCTTTTCGGGCGATGCCCAGGGCCAAAAACTCGTCCACCAATCGTTCCGTGTCCTTGCGGGCCATCGCCATCAAGATCCTAAGCAATGAGAGACGCAGATTTTCATCAAGACGGCCGACCATGCCGTAATCGATCAATCCGATGACTTCATTTGGAAGGACAAAAAAATTGCCGGGATGGGGATCAGCATGAAAAAAACCGTGGTCATATGCCATCGTAAGAAAGATATGGGCATAGTTTCTGGCCACAAGGCTAAGGTCCAGCCCCGCCCGGGATAACGATGCGCTGTCGCTTATCTTTATCCCGGAGATCTCCTCCATGGTAAGCACCTTGCCGGTGCTATATTCCCAATAGACGGCAGGCACATGAATTCTCGGGTCTTCGCCAAAATTGCGCCTGATCCGGTCCGCGTTCTGTCCCTCACGCCTGTAATCCAGCTCATTTCTCAGTGTGAATGCGAATTCCTCTACCCAACCTTCTATGTCGTAGTTCGCGCCGAACTCGGTGCGTCTGGAAGCAAAGCGGGCCAGAGTAGCAAGGACTTCGAGGTCCTTCTCTACAAGGGCATCGATTCCGGGCCTCTGCACTTTGACTACAACCTTTGTGCCGTCATGCAGAGTGGCCGTATGGACTTGACCGACGGAAGCGGAAGCCAAGGGTTTGATCTCAAATGTTTTGAACAGCCCCTCTGCAGGTGAGCCCAGTTCCTGGCGGATTATTCGCGAAACCTCTTCATAAGAAAATGGCGGGACTGCGTCCTGCAGTCTGCTGAACTGCTCTATGTATTCAACGGCAAGAAGATCGGGACGGGTGCTCAGAATCTGGCCAAGCTTGATGAATGTTACCCCAAGGTCCTCCATGGCCATTCTCATGTGCTCGGCCTGGGTATAAGGCTTCGCTCTTTTAGGGGCTTAAGCAGCCCCCAATGAAACGGGATCAGCCCTCCGAGATTCAGTTCCAGAGCAAGCCATCCCAGGCCATGCCTGGCCAGAATGGCGGCGATCTCGCGATACCGGCCCAGATGTCTTTCCCGCTTTTTTCGGATCAGCATTTTTGGTTTGTTTGCTTCGCGATTGTCAAACGAGGTCTTTCTTCTTTTCCTCGAATTCCTCTTTGCTTATTTCCCCCTTGGCGTATAGTTTTTTGAGCAGATCAAGCGCCGTCTCCTCTTTTGTTTCGCTCTTTTTGACCGACTGCGCAAGCCATCGGATGAGATATACGAGCCCTACGATGACTAGCACCCAGATTACCAGCATCATAAGCCCTCCCAAAGCCCCCATTCCATATCCCCACCCCATCATTCCCGGTCTCTTCCCATTCCCATTCCTCTTCCATGGTCCTCATGCTCGCCGTGGCCCATGCCGTGATGATCGCCTCGCTCGTGCCACCGCTCATCTTTTTCCCAGTATCTTTCGCGCTCCCAGTGTCTCCAGTTGCGCCTAAGCTGCCCATAAGGAATGCGCTCGAATCTGGACGGCCTGCCATGCCAGCCCGGAGGGAGCGCCACAATCGGACCGGGCACCCGGCGTACGGGCATGAATGCCCACGGGCCTCCGTAATAACGGGACCTGTACCAGTATCCATGCCAGGGACGCCACCAGAAACCCTCATAAAAGAACAGGTCTATGGACGCATCGGGTGCATAATAGACGTACGTGCCTGGGATAACCACTACTTCAGGAGGCGAATAAAACCGTACCGGCGGCGGTGCGCCTATCTGGACTTCTACGCTTACGCCCGCGCCGCTTGAACTGACCAGCCCCATTAGCACGAGGAGTATGATCCCTAAAAGCACCAAGCCTGATTTCTTTGCCATAAGATACTCTCTCCTGGTAATTTTTTTGACTTTTATAAATTCTATCACTATTTATATCACTGTGGATTCCCTGTTTTGCAAGCAGAAACCGTACTGAGTAAATCCAAATAAAACCAGGCCTGCTGCTTGGTGGACCGTTTGACAGGCTAAATTCATTCTGCTATTTTTTAATGAAATTAGAAGTAATTTCCATACCTCAACACAATTCCCGAATTGCTGATAAATATTGAAAATTTCCTTTGCAAAAATGAGGTGGCTAAGTTTTTTTTTTTTTTCGATCGCACCGGGAAACTGTTAAAGAAAAATTATGAGATCATTTGAAGCGCAGGGCCCTGGGCAGAGAGAGGACCGCAGAATTTGGCAAATTGATCAAGGCCCATGTTGTTTTGGGGGATATTCCGTCATGCTTCATAACCGGGGATAAAAATGGATTTTTTCACGTCAGTGTTGAGTCCGGGGTCGAAGCAGGCCTCTGATATTTTTGTCTCGTTTTATATCATGTTGGGCGTTGCCGTCTTTATCTTTGCCATTGTCGCAGGGCTGGTGGTGTACGCTACGTGCAGGTTTCGCCGCCGGGAAGGGCGGGAGCCCAAGCAGTTCAGCGAGAATGTCCGGCTGGAAGTCCTCTGGATATCCATTCCTACCTTCATCGTCACTGGGCTCTTTGTCGTCGCTGTCTGGATCATGTCCCTGGTGAATCCGCCGGTGCTGGGCCATAAGCCCGACCTGATCGTGGTAGCGCACCAGTGGTGGTGGGAACTGCACTATCCAGGTAAAGGCGGGCCGCAATCAGGAGTTACGGCGGCCAATGAGTTTCACCTGCCCGTGGGCAGACGCCTGTTGCTCAGGTTCGAATCCGCGGACGTCATTCACGATTTCTGGGTCCCCTCACTGGGACAGAAGATAGACATCATTCCCGGCCATCCGAACCATATCTGGCTGACCATCGAGCATCCGGGGACCTATCTTGGCACCTGAAATTCGTTCTGCGGCATGGGGCATGCCGATATGAGAATCCGGGTCATTGCGCAGTCTCCCGAGGATTTCAATGCGTGGCTCAGGCGCCAGCAGCAGCCGGCCTCCCCACCCTCCGCTGTTCAGGCAATGAAAGGCGCCGGGCTCTTCATGGAAAAAAACTGCGTCAACTGCCACTCCATTAATGGACTGGTGACCAGGGGCCATGTGGCTCCCGACCTGACCCACGTGGCAAGCCGGGAAACCCTGGCCGCAGGTACGCTTCCCAATACCCCGGCGAACCTGTCCAGGTGGCTTAAGAACCCCCAGGCTGTAAAAAAGGGCGTAAACATGCCCCGCTTGGGCCTTTCTGACGAGCAAATCAAATATCTGGCGGCCTATCTCGAGGGTTTGAAATGAACAACGAGAGCCGTGCTCCGGGAAACGCCGGGAGCATCTTCGAGGCCGGGGAATACAAAGGCCTGTTGAGCTGGCTTTCTTCCGTGGACCACAAGCAGATAGGCATCATGTATTTCGTGACATCGCTGTTTTTTTTCCTGGTAGGGGTTTCCTTAGCGATGGTCATGCGCACCCAGCTTATCAAACCGGATCATCACTGGCTGTCCCCCGAGACCTACAACCAGGTTTTCTCGATGCACGGCACTACGATGGTATTCCTTGCGATCATGCCAATGCTCATCGCCTTCATGGTCTATTTCACGCCCCTGATGATCGGGGCGCGCGACGTGGCGTTCCCCAGGATGAACGCCCTCAGTTACTGGCTGTACCTGATGGGCGGGCTCCTTTTGTATTTCGGCTTTTTTACCGGCGGCAACTTGGCGGAGGGCTGGTCCGCCTATGCGCCCCTGACTTCATCTAATTATACGAAGAGCCTGTATCTGACCGGCACCGGCGTGGATTACTGGATAATCGGCATCCTCCTGAGCGGGGCAGGGACGATCATGACCGCAATCAACATCCTCGTCACCGTTGCCGGCCTGCGCGCCCCCAGTATGAAATTGACCCGGATCCCGCTTTTCGTATGGATGTCGTCGGTCAACGCCGTTCTCATGCTCCTGGCCCTGCCCGCGCTGAACGCCGCGCTGGTGATGCTATACCTCGACCGGCATCTGAACGCACTTTTCTTCAATACTGCGGGCGGCGGCAAACCCCTGCTGTGGGAGCATTATTTCTGGTTTTTCGGCCACCCCGAGGTTTATATCCTGATCCTGCCCGGTTTCGGGATCGTATCGGAGGTGATCCCGGTCTTCTCCCGCAAGCCGATCTTCGGCTACGCCTTTATGGCCATCGCCACCGTGGCGATCGGTTTTTTGAGCATGGGCGTCTGGGCGCACCACATGCTCGCCACGGGAATGAACTTTACGGTCTATTATGTCTTTGCCCTTGCAACCATGTTGATCGCCATCCCCACCGGCGTCAAGATTTTCAACTGGATCGCCACCATGTGGGGCGGCTCTATCAGCTTCGACACGGCCATGCTTTTCTGCATTGCATTCATCATACAATTTACGGTTGGCGGGCTCTCAGGAGTGGCTTTCGCCACCGTGCCCATCGACTGGGCGCTTACCCACTCACATTTTGTGGTGGCCCATTTCCATTACACCCTGCTGGGAGGCACCGTTTTTACCCTGATGGCTGGGTTCTATTACTGGTTCCCGAAGATCACCGGCCGCATGCTTTCGGAAAAGCTGGGCAAGATACAATTCTGGCTCATGGTGACAGGCTTCAACGGCGCATTTTTCCCTCTTTTTTTCGAAGGGCTCGAAGGCATGCCGCGAAGGGTCTATACATACCCAAACCTGCCGTATCTGGCCGGCCTTAACCTGTTAGCCTCTCTGTCGGCCTACGTCCTTGCACTGGGGATCCTGGTCTTTTTTGTCAACCTGATCGTAAGTCTCCGCAAAGGGAAACCGGCCGGGGATAATCCCTGGGGCGGCTGGACCCTGGAATGGGCCACGTCCTCCCCGCCTCCGCCTCACAATTTCGACCGCATTCCGCCTGTCCGCAGTATCAGGCCTTTATTGGATCTTGAAAAAGCCGGAAGGTCGACGGACGCTGCAGTCGAAGCTTCTCCTGAGGAGGGTAACGGATGAGCAGGATCAGGATGGCAATGCTGCTTTTCGTGGCATCCGAAGCCGTTTTTTTTATAATGCTGATCATAGCTTACGTGGTTTATCACGCGACCTCGCCCAGCGCGGCCGACGCGTCCCGTTACCTGGACATCCAGAGGACGGGCGTATTCACCGCATGCCTGTTCAGCAGCAGCTTAACCATGTGGCGCGCAGGCATTAATTTCAGGACCGGCAGGCGCAGGGCGGCGCTTGTATGGCTTCTGGCCACAATTGCATTGGGGACCGCGTTTTTGGCGGGGCAGGGCACTGAATACGCCTCCATGATCCGGGAGAACGTGATAATCAGCCGGGACCTGTTCGGCACAACGTTTTTTACTCTTACGGGCTTTCACGGTCTGCACGTTTTTATCGGCCTTATCATGCTGGGGACTCTTTTCGGCACCGGACTGAGGCGGGATGCCGTTAGCCGCCCCGAGGCCGTGGAAGGCATTACGATCTACTGGCATTTCGTCGACGCGGTATGGGCGGTCATCTTCCCTGTTGTCTACCTGTGGGTACTGCGATGACTAACGGACAACTTTTTTTTAAGGCGTGGGATTTCGAGCCCACGGTGATCATCGGATGCGCAGCGCTAATACTGGCTTACCTGTGGGTAGTGCGCTTCCGCATGAACGGCAAAACGGCATTTTTCGCCGGGGGCGTGCTCCTTATGCTGCTGACGCTGATAGGGCCTCTGGATTTTCTGGGCGGCAATTACATGTTCAGCGCCCACATGCTGGAACATATCCTGCTTGAGCTGGCCGTGCCGCCGCTTCTGCTGCTGGGTCTCCCGCAGGAGCCGGTCCGATCACTTTTGACCGTTCGCGTTGCGGCAAAGGCCGAGCGGTTCCTCCGCAGGCCGGCCGTGGCCTGGCTGCTGGCGGTGGGGACCTTGTGGCTTTGGCACCTGCCTGTGCTCTATAACGCGGCGCTGAACAGCGACTGGATCCACGCGGGGCAGCATCTGAGCATGCTGATTACAGGGACCATATTCTGGTGGCCCATATATACCCCTTTGCAGCCGCACCGGCTTTCACCCTTGGGCGGGGCAGTTTATATATTTATCGCCCTTTCGGCCAATATGATCCTGGGGATATTGCTTACCTTTGCACCATTAGGATTTTATCCCAGGTACATGCGCCCGGCCGGCGGCAACGCCATTTTGCAGCTTATCCGAACGGGCTGGGGGCTGGACCCGCAGTCAGACCTCGGTCTGGGCGGCATGTTCATGTGGATAGTAGGAGGGCTGTTGTATTTCGCGTCGATGTTGGTTGCGATCAGCCGCCTGTACCGGAACCCTGAAGAACAGGTGGCCGCACAGAAAGGAATGGCAGATGCAAGACGGCAGTGAAAACCGCTATGGCTCCAAAGGTTTTTCCCCGGATAATGGACAAACCCTGAACAAGGGACAAGAAATTCCGGAAGGCTGGAGCATTCCGAAGCCCGAAGCCATACCCGCTCCCACCTATTGGCCATTAATGCTTTCCTTTGGCGCGGCGCTTATGGGGCTCGGGGTCCTGACATCAAATATCATTGCCGTTACGGGAATAATCCTTTTTATTATCGCCATCGTTAAGTGGGTAGGAGAGCTCTATCATGAAAAGCGGCAATAACGATATCGCCGGAAATAATATGACCGGGCTGGCGAAGCAGAGGCGGGCATGAAAAGTGGCAATAAAATGCCTGGAAACAACATGACCGGCCGGAGTGGACCCGGAGGGCAAACCTCTGGTGAAGCAGACCCGGTCAGGCGCCGTTTCCTGGCCCGGCTGGGCATGGCTGCCGGGACCCTGCTGGCTATCGCGGCGGGGTTGCCGGTAATCGGCTACATTCTGGAACCGGCCTTCCGCAGGATGCAGCGCCAGTGGGTGTCCGTGGGGCCTGTAGACCGGTTCGCTGCCGGCGATACGGTCCTGGTCTCTTTTGAAAATCCGAGGGCTTTGCCATGGGCGGGGGTGACGGCCAAGACGGGGGCTTGGGTGCGCAGGGTCGGGGACACGAATTTTATTGCTTTTGTTCTCAATTGTTCCCACTTGGGTTGTCCGGTGCGCTGGGAACCTTCCTCCAAACTGTTTATCTGTCCCTGCCACGGCAGCGTTTACTATGCGGATGGAACTGTCGCGGCGGGTCCTGCTCCCCTGCCTCTGCAGCGCTTCCACGTCAGGGTGAACAACGGGCAGGTGGAACTGGAGACCCGTCCCATCCCGATAACTTGATTTTTGGAGAAAAAGCAGCAATGAAACTGTGGAAAAAGTTTTTGCAATGGCTGAACGACCGGACCGGCTTAGTGGATATGATTGTATCGCAGGCCGTTCATCCGGTCCCACCCGGGGCCAAGTGGAAATATGTCTTCGGCAGTGCGGTCCTGACGGCCTTTATAGTGCAGGTGGTCACGGGCATCGGCCTGCTGATGACCTATGTGCCTTCGACAGGCGGCGCCTATCAAAGCCTGCAGTATATTACCAACAAAGCTCCGCTGGGCAGCCTGCTGAGAGGCATGCATTGCTGGGGAGCATCAGCCATGGCCGTCTTGATCACAATTCATTTATGCAGGGTATTTCTGACCGGCAGCTACAAGTTTCCGCGGGAATTGAACTGGGCGAGCGGCGTGTTTCTGCTTGGCATCACGACGGCCATGGCCTTTAGCGGCCAGATAATTCGCTGGGACCAGAATGCGGTATGGTCGATGGTGGTAGGCGCCGGGATGGCCGGACGCTTTCCCTTGATCGGCAAATGGCTTGCGCACTTCGTCTTGGGCGGAGATGTGGTGGGTTCCTATACCTTGAGCCGGATATTTGATGTGCATGTCTTTATCCTGCCGGTCCTGCTCGCGTCGCTGGCCGGCCTGCATCTATATCTTGTCCTGCACAATGGGGTATCCGAACCTCCGGTGCCGGGGCACAAGGTGGACCCCGCGACTTACCGTTCGGAATACCAGGACATGCTGCGGAAGAGAGGCGTCCCTTTCTGGCCCGAAGCCGCCTGGCGTGATTTGGTTTTCGCGCTTGCGGTGGTCTTTGCCGTTTTGCTTTTGGCCTGGCTAGCCGGGCCAGCCAGGCTTGACAAGCCGCCCGATCCTTCACTGATCAATGCGCATCCACACCCGGACTGGTATTTCCTGTGGTATTTCGCCGTGCTGGCTCTGCTGCCGCATGCTCTTGAGAACTATGTTATGATTTTGGCGCCCCTGCTTATCGGCCTGATCCTCTTTTCGGTCCCGTTTGTGAGCAACCGCGGGGAACGGCATCCGGCGCGAAGACCTTTGGCCGTGGCCGCTGTAATATTCATATTCCCGGCTATTGCCGCGCTTACCCTGTCGGGATCGAATGAGAACTGGTCCCCTCGCGTCAATACCCCGCCCCTGACCGCGGATATCATAGGTGCTTCTTCCGGTCCGGTGTATGACGGGGCCATGGTTTTCAGCGAGAAGGCCTGCATCTACTGCCATACGATAGATGGACATGGAGGAAAAAGGGGACCGGATCTGAGCTATGTGGCAGACCGGCTTACCCACGACCAGATGCTGCTGCGCGTCATGAACGGCGCGTACAATATGCCGGTATTCGCCCACATCCTTTCCAGCGAAGAAACCGAAAGCCTGCTGAACTTTCTTTCGACCCGGAAAAAAACGGGCTTTGTTGTAGGCCAAGGACAGCCGGCTGCCGGTAACAGCAGTAATTAATGATATATTGCCCCTTTGCAATAACATTTTAGCCTTTTTGTTTCCGTTCCTTTTTTCAGGAAAGGGGACTTGCCGCCTAAACCCGCATAGAAGCTTCAGCTCTTAAAAAGTATGTTCTCTCTTACTGGCTGAAATTAATGACAATTTTGAGCAGGGTATCCCGGAATTACGTCCAAAGTTTATGACCGAATTTTTAAAATTTGAAGCCATTTGATTTATTAATGGGCCTTTTGATTTACTTATTTGGACCAAAGCTTTTAAAATTCAGCAGAAAGAAAAAGAAAAAGAAAAATTCCCGAATAATAAAAAGCCATTTAAGGATGTGTCCATGAAAAAGGAAAAACACGGTCATCTGCTAGAGGAAGGCGAAGATATCCAGTATACGACCTGTTATATGTGCGCCTGCCGGTGCGGCATCAAAGTCACGCTGAAAAACGGAAAGATACGCTATATACAGGGCAACCCGGCACATCCTACCAATCAGGGCGTCATATGCGCCAAGGGCTCATCAGGGGTAATGAAGCAGTTAAGCCCCGCGCGCATTACAAAGCCGCTCCTCCGCAAAAAGAATGCGGAGCGGGGAGAGGCGCGGTTTGATGAGATCTCATGGGATGAGGCCATGGACATACTGGTCACCCGCCTGAAAAAGATAAGGGAGACGGACCCGAAAAAATTCGCCTTTTTTACGGGCAGGGACCAGATGCAGGCGCTCACCTCCTACTTCGCGAAACAGTTCGGCACGCCCAATTTCGCGGCCCACGGCGGTTTCTGTTCGGTCAATATGGCCACCGGCATGATCTATTCCATTGGCGGAAGCAGTTGGGAATTTGGCGGCGCGGATTATGAGAGGACCAAATATTTCCTGCTCTTCGGAGTGGCGGAAGACCACGACAGCAACCCGCTGAAACTGGGACTGGGCAGGATGCGCGAGCATGGGGGAAAGGTGGTCGTCATCAACCCTGTCAGGTCCGGTTACGGCGCGATTGCCGACGAATGGGTGCCTGTAAAGCCGGGGACGGACGGGGCCTTCATCCTTGGGCTTATTCATGTCCTTTTGAAAAACGGGCTTTATGACAGGGACTTCCTTATAAGCCATACCAACGCCGCTTATCTGGTGACCCTCGATGAAGGCGGGGAAGACGAAGGCATGTTTTACCTGCTGCATGAGCGTGACATGGTGAATACCCAGAACACCGTATGGGACAGAAAAACGGGCGGCATCAGGGAAGCCCATTTAAAGGACAACGACCCGGCCCTTCTGGGTGAGTTCAAAAGCGCGGAAGGAAAGACCTTGAAGCCCGCCTTCCAGCTGCTGGTGGAGCGGGTGATGAAAGAGGATTCGCTGGAAGAATTCGCTTCCATCTGCGGCATACCGGCAAAGACGATTGAGCGCATCGCCCTTGAGGCGGGCATCACCGCGAGGGACAACACCATCACCCTCCCCATTCCCTGGATGGACGCGTGGGGCAATGAGCACAAGACGACAACCGGGCACCCCGTGTCCGTGCACGCCATGAGAGGGCTTGCCGCGCATTCGAACGGCTTTCAGTCCGTCAGGGCATTAAGCGTGCTGATGATGCTTTTGGGCATCATTGACCGGCCCGGAGGGTTCAGGTACAAGCCTCCGTTCCCAAGGCCTGTGCCGCCATGCCCCAAGCCGGTCAATAAAGCGGAGCAGGTAAAGCCCAATACCCCTCTTCCGGCTCCAGAACTGGGGTTCCCGTCCATGCCGGAGCATCTGGCTATCGACGAGGACGGCAATCCGGTGAGGATAGACAAGGCGTTCAGCTGGGAGTTTCCGTTCACGGCCCACGGCATGATGCAAAACGTCATTACGAACGCCTCGAAGGGAGACCCCTATCATATAGACACTCTGATGTTGTTTATGGCGAACATGGCGTGGAACTCCACCATGAACACGAGCGGCGTTATGGACATGCTCAGGCAGAAGGACAAAGACGGTAATTATGCCATTCCATTTATCGCCGTAAGCGATGCCTTTTTCAGCGAGATGGTCTCTTTCGCGGATCTTGTCCTGCCCGACACGACATATCTTGAGAGGCATGATGTCATCTCCCTGATGGACCGTCCGATCTGCGACTATTCGAAAGCGGCTGACGCTATAAGGCATCCCATTCTGCCTCCCAAAGGGGATTGCAGGCCCTTCCAGCAGACCATCATAGACGTGGCCAATGCCCTTGGACTGCCAGGCTTCTGCGATGAGGGCGGAAAACCGCTTTATGCAAATTATCCGGAATTCGTCACGAACTGGATGCCGTCGCCCGGCGCCAATGTGGGGTTCCTCGCGGGCTGGCGCGGCCCCGGCGGGACAAAACACATGTTCGGAGAGCCAAACCCCAATCAGTGGGAAATGTATATCAAGAACAAGTCTTTCTGGGAGATCCAGCTTGAAGATTCGATCAAGTACAATCGCACCGTCAACCAGGGCTATCTTAACTGGGCCCAGAATATGAAGCTGAAGCGGGACAATGAACCTATTATCATGCACTTCTATTCCGAGGTGATGCAGCGCTTCCGCCTGGCGGCGAAGGGACAGCGCAAGGGGAGACAGCCTAAAACGGAGGCCCAGAAAAAACGGATACTCCGGTATTTTGACCCCCTCCCGTTCTGGTATGAGCCGCTGGAGCACCAGATCATAGACAAGGGCAAATACCAGTTTCATGCCATAACCCAGAGGCCCATGCCGCACTACCATTCATGGGACGGACAGAACGCATGGCTGAGGCAGATCATCGGCCAGAACTTTCTTTACATGAACAGGGCCAGGGCTGAAGAATTGGGCATAAATGAGCTGGACTGGGTATGGGTGGAATCCCCGTGGGAAAGGAAGATCAAGGTACAGGTAAAACTGTCGGAGGCAGTGCAGACGGACACCGTGTGGACATGGAACGCGATAGGGAAATATCCGGGCGCATGGAACCTTGACCCAGGGGCCGATGAGGCTGCAAAGGGGTTTCTGCTGAACCATCTTATAACGGAAGAGCTGCCCCATGAAGGGGGCGGGATGATCTCAAACAGCGACCCGGTCTCCGGCCAGGCGGCGTGGTTTGACTTGAGGGTGAAGATAAGCAAAGCAAGCGAGCCGGGGCTCTATCCCACGTTCAAGCCGGTAGAGCCGCTTCCGCATATGGAGAAACGTCCGGATATACTGCGATATACGGTGGATGAGAGGAAGAAATGAGCCAATTAGCGCTGGTCATAGACCTTAATAAATGTGTGGGTTGCCATGCCTGCGCCACGAATTGCAAGGCATGGAATACCTCCGGGGAGTTTGGCCCCCTTACGGACAAGGAGCCTTATGGGAAGCAGCCGGAAGGCGTCTGGTTCAATCGTGTGCAGACATACGAGGTTGGCAAATATCCAAAAACCGAGGTCATCAACTTCCCGAAATCCTGCATGCATTGCAAAAACGCGCCGTGTGTTGAGGTCTGCCCCACGGGCGCGTCATACAAGCGCCAGGAAGACGGCATAGTGCTGGTTAATTATGCCGATTGCATCGGCTGTAAATACTGCTCGTGGGCCTGTCCTTACGGATGCAGGGAGTTTGATGAGCATGAAGGCGTTATGAAAAAATGCGTACTGTGCGTAAACAGGATATATAATGAAAACCTGCCCGAAGAAGAGCGGAAACCGGCCTGCGTGCTCGCCTGCCCGACAAGGGCAAGGATCTTTGGGGACATCGACGACCCCGGCAGCGAAGCGTCAAAAGCGATCCGTGAAAAGCACGGCTATAAACTGCTTCCCGAAACGGGAGCTGACCCGTCAACGCACTATCTCCCTCAGCGGAAGATAAAGGTGGAGCTTGACGAAGACGAACTGTGCGTGAAGCCCCTCGCTATCGTTACGATAGAGAAGAAGATCACATCGTACAAAGAGCAGATAATCGACGACTTCATGTCGCCGTAACAGGAGATATAAAAAATCATGCGCCCTGAAAGATCATTGGTCCTGTTGCTTGTCCTGGCTGGAGCCGGACAGGGGATATTCATTTTTCTTGCCGCGATGGGCGTAATCATTCCGCACCTGATGGACGGCGCCCATCCGGAGGTTATCTATTCGCTGGGCATCTCATCGCTGGCGTTCACCCTGGCCGGAATGGCCGCGAGCCTGTTTCATCTGGGCAATCCGCTTCGCGGCTGGAAGGCGGTTATCAGATGGCAAAGCTCCTGGCTTTCGCGCGAGGCCCTTTTTATGGGACTTTTCAGCGGCTGCGCCGCACTGTATCCGTTGGTTTATTTCCTTAATGCACCCTACGGCGTAAGGGCCCTTATAGGCATCGTTGGCATCTGCGCCGCCTTTGCCCTTTACATAGCGTCGGCGATGCTTTATGCCCGGATCAGGTTTGTCCGGGAATGGTCCAATAAGCTCACAATAACGAATTTTGTCTTTTTCGGGTTCACATCCGGGGGGGCCGTTACATACGCGATACTTTGCCTGCAGGGTGTCAATTACATCCACCTGAGAGGAATAATGATCCTGCTGGCAGCGGGGTCCCTCATCTTAAAGACGCTCGCATTTGTTTTTAATAAGACCGTTTATGTTCCAACGGACATAAAAAATGCCCTTGTGATGAATGACCCCGATATCAGGCTAATGAGCACGGGTACGTCTTACGAGCACTACAACACGAAAGAGTATTCCTCCGGGCTTACAGACGCGCAGGTCCGCTCTATTCAATTAAAAAGCCTGTTTGCCGCCTTTATCATCCCGATGATATTATGGATGGCCATGCCGCTTGGGGCAGGCGCCCTGGGCAGTATGTTCGCGGTCCTGGCGGCGGTTGCAATGATAGCGGGCCTGCTGATGGAACGCCGTCTTTTTTTCATCCAGGGCAATCACCTGCAAAACCTGTATTATGCAAGATTCCGCGGCAACGACGCTCGAAACCCACTGCTCAGCAAGGCAAAAAAAGGGACCCCCGTACCCTTGAAATAAAAATAAAACAGGTCCATTGATAGCCCGGCATGAGGGTAATTCTCCGCAAGAAGAGGGAAGCGGCTTTGGATTTATCTGAATTTTGACAGATTTTCAGATCGAATATAAATTTTTAAAATCTTAACGGGAAAGTGAATTCGTCATTTTATTGACGGTGGGATGGGAAATAGTCCATTAAAATGGGTATCCTTTAAAAATATATCATAGTTTTCCGGATACTTTGATTATTTCGGAACGACCAACGTTCTTGTCAACTCAGTTGCTCACCCGCTATAAGACATAATAAAATTACTTGAAAATCAAATACTTGCCCTTCGGTCAATCCATTTGGATAAAGCTGTGTCCAGGTTGGAACATTCCTGGTTTATTCAATAAAGTCCTGTCTGGTTAGCCGTTTGGCATAAGACTTGCTTTTTCATGTCTGGAATCGCAGGCTGTAACTAAAGGGAGAAAAACAAAAAATGATTAGGCACACAGCCGTCGATCAGGCATTAAATTCCGTAGGCAGCGATTTTCAGAATTTCAGCGCCTCTGTAAACAGAAAAAACAGTCTTCGGGGTGTCCAAAGAGGCTCGGGGCAGATCGCGGCTATCAAGAAACTAATAAAAAAACCGTATGTCCCGGCAAAAGGTAATTCAGCATTTGCCGGAGCGGTTTTTGACATGAAGATAAGATCGGTCATGGGGTTCCTTGATAAAATTCCTGAACCCGTAATAGCACTTGCCGGAGTCCTGCTGGCCCTTGCCATAGGCTGTATGGGAAGAATAACGGGTTACGGAATTAACTTGCCTTTTTTCTATTTGCTTCCGGTTTTATTGATCTCGTGGAAATTCGCTGGCAGAACGCCGGCCGTGCTGATGTCGTTATTCTGCGCATTCATATGGTTTTCGACCGATGTGATGGCGGGGCATGTCTATTCCCATTCCGTCCTCCCGGTCTGGAACGGCATTGCGGGGCTCGGCGCCTTGTCAACAGTGGGTTATTCTTTTTCGACCCTTAAAGGCGTGCTTCAGCGGGAGAGGGGGTTTGCCCGCATAGATTACCTGACGGAGGTCTCTAACGCCAGGGATTTTTACGAGCGGGCGGAAATTGAATTCGCCCGCGCGGCAAGATATGGCCGCTCCCTTTCGATAGCGGTTGTGGACATCGATAACTTTAAATATATCAACGACAATTTCGGCCATGCAACAGGCGACCGCCTTCTTCATACCGTTGCCAAAACAATTCAGAAAACATTAAGGAAAACGGACATTATTGCAAGGGTCGGCGGAGACGAGTTCGCTATTTTGTTGCCTGAAACAGAAAGCGGGGCGGCAAGCGTGGCGATGAATAAAGTCCAGGCCCATCTTTTGAGCGCCATGGTAAATAATGTATGGCCGGTTACCTTCAGCATGGGCATCATCACTCGGAAAACAGCGCAATGCTCATTGGATAACATGATGAAAATGGCCGACGATCTTATGTATACAGCCAAGAAAAATGGTAAAAATATGGTCTTGGCGGAGAACTGTTAGCTTTAGCTTGTGCGTCTTCATTTTAAATCCGCAGCTAAACTTTTTATATTGACCGTGGTGGGCTTTTCCGGTCTGCCCACTTCTTTTTTACTTTAAACGGAGGGAGAAATATTGTATATTCCATGTGATATCGGGGACCTCAATGGTTTTGGATGCGGATAGTGATTGTAACAGCGGGTCTTTTTGGGGGGGCTATATCAGAGGACCCCGAAGGCCGTAGACAGCGCCAGGTTCGATATTTTTTTTATTAATTCCCGATAAGGAGGCGGCCACTTTGCTTTCATCCATACTGCTGGCGTCGGCGCTTATGGCGGGCACACCACATGGTTTGCCAAAGCCCGAGCCTCGGACCGTAACTGCAGCTGCACAGAGCAACACGGCAGAAAAACAAAAACAAAAACAAAAAAAGCTCCAAAAGGCGGATGCTCAGACACCCGAGGCTAAGCCTGTGGTTACCCGGCACAAGATCATCGTTGGGGGAAAGGAAATAAGCTATACTGCGACGGCAGGCCTGCTTCCAATAAAAAATAAAAAGGGCGAAACCGAGGCGCACATGTTTTTTATTGCCTATACGGTAAACGGACGGCATGCCAAACGCCCGCTCTTATTCATATTTAACGGAGGGCCTGGCGCCGCTTCAGTCTGGCTGCAAATGGGCGCTGCCGGTCCCAGGCGTGTAAAAATGCTTCCGGATGGCGAAATGCCGCCACCACCATATCACCTGGTGGACAACAGGTTCACCTGGCTCGATATGGCCGACCTTGTCTTTATCGATCCTGCCGGCACCGGCTATAGCCGGGCGATAAAGCCGGAGCTTACCAAAAAGTTCACCTCTGCGCTGGGTGATATTGAGTCCATGGGTAAGTTCATCAGGCTTTATCTGACGCGCTATGAGCGCTGGGGTTCGCCTCTGTTTCTGGTGGGGGAAAGCTATGGGACGTTCCGGGCGGCGGGCCTGTCGGACTATCTGGTTGAACACGGCATAGCGCTGAACGGTATCGTCATGCTCTCTTCCATCATGAACCTGGAGACCGTCTCATTCGACAATGGCAATGACCTGCCTTACGCGCTGTTCCTGCCCAGTTACACCGCGACCGCCTGGTATCATAAAAAACTCGCGCCTCATACTGACCTGGAGAAAATCCTTCAGGCCTCGCAGAAGTGGGCCTCAACCGGCTATTTAACGGCCCTCGAAAAGGGCGACAGCCTTTCTCCAGGGGAGCGCGAAGCAGTGGTGGAAAAGCTTGCCCAATTTACCGGGCTCGATAAAGGCTTCATCGAAAACCGCAACCTTCGAATAGACAGGGTCAGCTTTGCCACCGAGCTTCTCAGAAAAGAGAGGAAGCTCGTTGGTTTCCTGGACAGCCGTTTTACCGCAGCCAATCTTGAGCCGGGGTCCCCGCCTGATTTTGACCCGACTATCGCGGCGATCCGTCCGCCCTTTACTGCTACTTTCAACGATTATGTCCGGCGAGAGCTGGGGTTTAAGTGCGACCTGGAATACTACACTTTGGGTGGCGGCATCGGGCGATGGGATTGGGATTCCAAAAACAGCTACGCGGATACCAGCGACAACCTGAGGAATACCTTTGCCAAGAACCCCTACATGAAACTGTTCGTTGCTTCCGGTTATTTCGACCTGGCCACGCCTTATTTTGCAACGGAATATACGCTTGCACATCTGGGGTTGACACCGGCTCTCCGCAGGAACATCACGATGCGCTGGTACCGGACAGGGCATATGATGTACCTGGACCAAACAGCCATCCGCCAGTTGAAGCATGACGTGAAGGAGTTTATAGAAAGCGCCCTGCCAGGGCCTTAGCCTTTTTTTTTGGCGGGGGTAATTTGATGGTGTGAATATGTAATGTTGAAGAGGTTTGTTCTGATAATGTCCCTGTTATTGCTATCTTGCCCACGGATGCATTGGGTGCGTCCGGAAAAGGGTAAGCTGATTGCTCACGATACGATCAGAAGATTCAAGCTAAACCTGTTTGGCACCCGAAAGAAGGAATCGCATGATTAAGGTGTTGCCGGAAAGCAAAGGGAACATTCTTGTTCTTGGCGCGGTGGGCAAATTAACAAAAGCTGAACCAGGAGGCAAGAAAATGGCCTATAACTGGTCATAAGGCTTTTCCCTGTCCTTTCTTCTTGCGAGCTCATGGCTGTAATGGCTGCCCACGAGGGCGGCATTTTCCCTGACCCACTTGGAAAGCCTTTTGCTTCCAGCTGGCGGAGAGCCCGTGCAGAGCAGGCCGGCCATGAGCCCTTTGATCTCGTCCAGCGTTAGCGTAACGTCCCCGTGCATTTCCCCGATAAGCGAGCCCAGGATGTAGCCCGCAAGCGGAGGGATGGAGATCATGGGCCGTTGCTTTCCTATGCCAGCTCCTATGGTTTTGACCAGCTCCCGGTATGTATAGGTTTCAGGCCCGATGGCGTCGATTACCGCGTTTCCGGTGCGGCCGCCATGTTCGACAGCCAGCCTGGCAAGATCGTCCACATATATGGGCTGCAAACAGTAATCTCCCCTGCAGAAGACGCCAAATACAGGGAACCTCCGCAAAAACCATGCGATATTATTTACAAGGATGTCCTCTTTGCCAAAAAGGACCGCGGGCCTCAATATGGCATGGCTCAGGCCGCTTTCGGCCAGAGCACGTTCCAGAAGGGCCTTTCCCCTGAAATACTCGAAAGGCGAGTCCTCTGACGGGTTGGTTATGCTGATATGGACCACCCTTTTTATGCCTGCCTCCCTGGCCGCGTCAAAGAGTATGTTTGTATTTTTAACGGCTTCGGCGTAGGAAAAGGAAACGGCGTTATGGTAGTTGAACCGCACCCAATAATTGTTATAGAGGACGGTTGCGCCCTTTAAGGACTCGGCTAACTTCCTTGGCTTATCGAAGTTATACGGGAAAGCGGTTATCCGGCCCCGGAAGGGATTTGCCCTGTGGGGGGAATTGGTGAGAGTGCGCACCTGATAACCCGCCTCCAGTAGACGCTGCGCAATATATTTACCGGAGAACCCGAACGCCCCGGTAACGACGTGCAGTTCGTTTTTTCTCAAGGAACAAAAACCTCCCTGGATGGAGGAATATGGCCGGGGCCGGGATTTGCCTTAAAATTAACGGCGGCCCCGCTTTTGCTTTAATTATCGCCCCATGCTTTAATTATAGGGAGGCCAGGATGTTTTCCAGGTTGTCAAAGTCTACGGGCTTGGTGAGGATATGAAATTGTCCGTTTAGTTCCACCTGCGCCATAAGTTCCCTGATCCTTTCCAACTCGTAGCCGCTCATGAAAACGACCGGAGTGAAAGACCGGCCTCTTATCTCCTTGGCGGCCCGGACGCCGTCTATCTGCCCGTTCAGGTTCACATCCATTAAAATTATGTCCGGCTTTTCCCCGTCTGCCGCGGCGATGGCGTCCTCACCCGTGCTTGCGATCTCGCATACTTCATAACCCCACAGATCAAGCAGGTCGGCAAGGCTGAGGGCCCCAACGTATTCGTCTTCAACGATCAGTATCTTTTTTCTTCTCACAAATCCCCCTTTCCGTTAAGTGTGTGTTCGATCAAAGCGGATAACGATCCTGGTCCCCTGTCCCTGTATTACTTCCACCTGATACCGCTGCTCCCAGCCCCAGGCTTAAAACACCGCAACCCAGCAGCAGTATCAGTACCCGGCTGGTTGCCCTGTAATTCTTCATGGCTGTATAGGCGACGATGAAACATATCACCGCGATGAATAAAAGATTGTAGATCGTGGTCAGCCAGGGCGGGTCGTAAAACAAGGACGGTTTTACGAAAAGGTAGAGGGCCCCCGTCAGAAGCGCCAGGGAAGGCAAGGGCATAAGGCCCACGCGTCTGACATTCATACTTTTAATTCCCTGGCGGGCATGCTTTTAATTCCCCCCGGTGGCGGCATATTGATGTTCCGGACAAGCCGGAATGACAACGGTTAATGCAACGACAGGGTTTACAGTCCCCCTGGGGCCGGGAAATTTTTCAACGGACCAAGCCCCCGTTTTTTGATTTTGATATGAATTTGGCGAAACTGTTTTTTGCCAGGACCTTGCGGACCTGCTCCCTCACGTCGATCCACACGGGATGCACTATGCAGGAATCGCTCCTGGAGCAGAGCCTCTTGTCCAGTGCGCAGATATTCATTGCCACAGGCCCCTGAACGGCTTCGATCACATCGAGGAAACTTATCACGGACGGCCTCCTGGCAAGCTCAAACCCTCCGTTTGCTCCCCTGTGGGACCTGACGATGGACGCCCTGCCAAGCTTCTGAAGTATCTTTGCCATAAAATCCCTGGGGACCGCCGTCCCATTCGATATTTCTTCGACCGGGACTATTTCTGCCGGCCTCTGGGCAAGATAGCATACGCACCGTATGGCGTAATCGGTCTCTCTTGTTATCTGCATAATATTCTCGCCGAGTCCCTTTTTTTATAAAAAATTAAAAATAAAGCCTTTCCACCCCCGTCAGTGGTCCGCCGCCTTCCGCTGAAACAGCATTTCATTTCATCAGCAGCAAGAGGACCACGAACGGCGGCTTCGATCAAATTTAACCTCCTGAACCATTAAACCCGCCTTCTTCAAGCCGTACAGCGCAACCCAAGGGCCACGGCGGCAAGTTCGCTTCTCCGCCTTATCTCGAATTTGCCGAATATGTTGTTCAGGTGGCCTTTCACGGTTTGCTCCCTGATAGAAAGCCTTTCCGCGATCTCCCGGTTGGAATGGCCCTGGATGACGAGCACGGCGATCTCCTTTTCCCGGCGGCTCAGATTGAAGCGGTCAAGGCCAGGGTCCAGCCTGTGTGAGGGCGGATGGGGCTCAAGGAGTATGAATTTCCCTTTTTTATTCCTGTTGCATAACGGCACGGTGCGCACTCTGAACGTACTGGAGCCGTTTTTAAAAAAGGCCGCCCCTGAACCGAGCCCTGGGTCGGGGATATGCTCCGCGGAGGTCCCTTTTATGGCCTGCCTGGCGGCATCGTTCATGAAAACAGGCAAGCCCGCCTCATCCCTCATGATGACGCCGCAAGCCTCCTTGAGGGGGTCCCGGCCGCCTATCAATTCAATATTGCGGATAGCCATTGCCACATGGGGCAGGAGGATATTTACGATCTCCTGGTCGCGGCGGCTGAAATCGCGCTCATGCTTCTGCCTGTTGGCGATAAATATCCCGACCATATCGCCCTGTGCCCGGAGCCACGCGCCAAGACCGTAAAATACGGAGGCAACTGGGATGAGAAAATCGCGGGCGAACCCGGTCTCGCCAAGCCCGGGCACCATGTCCGTAATTCTGGCCGCCTCGTTAAAATGGTGTTTGAACCAGCCGTTTGACATGAAAGGGTCATTCATCGCGAAGTGGGCGAGATATGTGAGCATGGATTCCTCGCTGTTGTTGAATACCTCGTACCCGCTGAAATGGAATTCCCTTGTCTTGGGGTCCGAGGAGACAAAGACCGCGCTGTGGATGCCGATGAACTTCCTCAGTTCTTCGCAAACCTGCCGGATCATCGCCTTTTGATCCGGGATCGAATAGATGGCATCGATTATATCCAATGCCTTCCTGTAATCTCTGCAGGAAAGGACCATCAGACAGCCGTTTCCTCCAGCTCATCATTTGAAAAAGGCGCGGGTATTGCCGCCTCTTCCCGCGTTTTGTCTCTGCCGATAAGTTCAAGTCTGCAAAAAATCATCTTAATCCAAAAACCGGACCTTATCTATCTTGTTTAAAGCATATCCTGACATTTGTCAAGCATCCCACATATTTATTAAACCATTTCTGACGGTTAAAACAACCCAACCAAAGTAGGATTCCTTTTGCAAAAGGCTGTGCTATATTTGTCTGCAGCCTAAAAAAAAGGGGCAAGCGAGGGCCTCTTTGCTTTGTGAAAAAAAAGACAAAAGACAAAAAATAAAAAAACAAAAAAGCTTCATGGGGGAACATTATGGCGTTAATTGAATGGACAGTTGACCTGAACACCAACATCGCTTCCATAGACGAGCAGCACAAGAAGCTTATTTCCTATATCAACGTCCTGCACGAAGCCATGAAGATGGGCAAAGGGCAGGATGTGCTTGGCAAGGTCCTGAACGAGCTGGCCGCCTATACCATAACGCACTTCTCAAATGAGGAAAGGCTTATGACAACCTGCGGGTTCCCTGGATACGCGTTCCATAAAAAAGAACATGAAGGGTTCGCTCAAAAGGTGCTAAAGCTCAATGATGACTTCAAATGCGGCAAGTATCTCATAACCGTCGAGGTCATGCAGTTCCTCAAGGACTGGCTTATTACGCACATCAGGGGCACGGACCAGAAATATGCCCCTTTCCTTCTGGGCAAGGGCGTGTCCTGACGCTGAGGCGGGGTTGATCTGCTAAAAATGACGGAGCATCGAATGAGCTTTCTTATTAAAAATCAGGATGAAATAAATCCTTTTTTTTGCGGAAAATGACGAGGTGGCATCAAGTGAGAAGAGTATTTGAATTTTTCGGGAATATAGAAAAAGCAATGTTGCGCTATGCCGGGGAGCCTCTGGCCCGGACAGTCCTAAAAAGGCAGTACCGGCTTAAGTCCTTTGTCTGCGTGTCCACCCTCGCCGTTTCCTTTCTCAGCTTCAATTTGGCCCTGGTGATCGCTTTTTTCATTTATGCGCGCGAAGCAGCTCCCCGTCCGGCCTATCAAGGGAGGGCAAATATGACGGTCCCTGAATACATGGCGAATGAAACCGGGCGCGGGCCGGGAACAGGCCACATGCGGAGCGTTGAGCTCTCAATTGCCCGCATAAAAAGAAAATTTACATTCTTTTTCCTGGTCCTGTCCCCAATACCGTTTATCATGGCCGGCGTCATCTCGACCGTGCTGAAGGCGAAGATCAACTGTTCAACAAAACTGTTCCTTGAAAAAATACGCGCTGTAAGCAGCGTCGGAGACCTGACAAAGCTCGAAATGGACCGTTCCGGCCAATGCATAGGGTTTGTTGAGTTCAACAGCATACTGACGGAGCTGGGCTGCTTCGCGGGGCGCATCAGGGATGTTGCGGTAGACAGAAAGACTCTCGAATTCGAGCTCCAGGTGCTGGAGAAATTCGTCATCACCTCAGAAGTGGTCAGGGACTGGAAGGAACACGTCCATCGCCTGCTGTGCGAGATCAACACGGTAATCGACGCATGCGTGCTCTTTTCCGTTTTTCAGGTCAACAATGAGCTGTACGATCTCGATATCTTCTGGGCCGGCGCGCCGTCTGACAGGACAAGGCAGGCCGTTGAAAAGGCCGTCCGCCGGGAGGTCTCCGGTATAAGCGAGGGCATGGGCAACTCTCCCGCTCTCAAGATCAACCATAACATAATGTCCGAATTCCCCGCTCCGGCGGACATAAATGAAGAGGACATTGTGCTGAAGACCAAAGCCCTGCTGGTCCAGAACCCCACTATCCAGGGAGTGGCCGGAATAGGCATACATCCGTCACTGGCGGGGGACCCCGTCCGCTCGCTTGCCATCGACGGCATATTGACCACCCTCTTGAATGTTGTGGGCTCCATTAAGGCCATCTCTAAATACACCATGGACCTTGCATATTACGCGACAAGGGACCCCCTGACCAATCTTTATAACCAGAGGCTGTTCTGGGAATTGCTGGGGTATGAGATAGGCAGGGCGGACCGCTACGGGTACAAGTTTGCGGTGCTCGTAATAGACCTGGACAATTTCAAGAACATCAACGACTCGCACGGGCATATCGCCGGTGACCGTTTCCTTACGGAGATCGCCGCCGCGATGCAAAATACCCTGAGGACCGGCGATATCCTCTCCAGGTATGGGGGCGACGAATTTGCCGTCATTCTTCAGGACGCCGATGAGGCGCAGGCTTTTTTTGTCGCTAACAGGCTCAGGGAGAATATCAGCGCAGTATCTTTTTCCACGATTGACGGGGTAACGGTGAAGGCCACTGCCTCCATCGGTTTTTCCGTTTATCCCATTCATGCCACAACGGCAAAGGACCTTTTCCTGTTTGCCGACAACATGATGTACAAAGCTAAAAGCGGGGGGAAGAACACGATCATCATCCCAACCGAAGAGGACATAGTCGAGGTATTCAGGGCGGCAGGGGAAATGTCCGCGATCGTCACAAAGGCGCTCGAAGAAAAAAGGGTCATCCCCTACTTTCAGCCGATCGTCAACATGGAGACGGGCAGGGTCGAATGCCATGAGGTCCTCTGCAGGCTCCAGACGGACAAGGGCATTCTGGCGGCGGGGGAGTTCATAGAGATCGCCGAGAAGCTGGCGGTGATAAGCAAGCTGGACCAAATAGTCATGGAAAAGGCCTTCCTGAAGGTGCGGGAAGAGGGTTATGACGGACTCCTGTTCGTCAATCTGTCGCCCAAGTCCCTGATCCTCAGGGAATTCATTCCGGGCGTGCTGAAGCTGGCCAAAAATTACGGCATGGACCACCGCAGGATAGTATTTGAGATCACAGAAAGGGACACGGTCAAGAACATCTCTCTTCTGGAGAAGTTCGTGCGGGACCTGAAGGCCGAGGGTTTTAATTTTGCGATAGACGACTTCGGCTCCGGTTTTTCATCATTCCAGTATATCAAGCGGTTCCCGATAGACTTTGTGAAGATCGAAGGGGAATTCATAAAGAACATGATCTCCGACGCAAGGGACATGGCGCTGGTGAAGGCAATGGTGGCGCTATGCAGGGAATTCGGCATCAAGACGGTCGCCGAATACGTTGAGGATGAAGATATCATGAGGGCCGTAAGACAGGCCGGAATAGTTTATGACCAGGGCTACTATGTGGGCAGACCCGCCAGGGATTTTTACAGCGGGCAGGACCGTTGAACGCATTATATGTTCGCTCATTGGGCCGTCCCTGCGTTCAGATAAAACGTATGAATACAGCAGCATGCAGTGCCTTGGGGAGCAAGGCACTGCATGCTGAATGACTTTCAAAATGGGAAAATTAGAGGCTAACCCAAATTTCAGGAGAGGGAGATATGTATTGGGAAAAGACTGAAACGTTCATGAGCGACAAGGCGCTAGGGGAGCTGATCAGACAGACGAGGAAATCATGCGGGCTTTCCCAGATGCAGCTTGCGGACAGGATCGGGATTTCATACCAGCAGGTGCAAAAATATGAAAGAGGTATAAACAGGCTCACCCTTTCCAGGATCGAGCAGATAGCCGAAGCATTGGGAATGCCTTCAAGTTTTTTTCTGGATGAGGAAGACCCTCGCAAGGGGGGCGAGCCGAATGCCTTACAGGCCATTTTTAATGAGGAGGCAAGGCTTCTTATGCTTTACAGGGGGCTCCGCAGCAAAAAACTGAAACGTGGTTTTCTGGGCATGATCGAGGACTTCGTGAAAATGTTGCCGCGGGAAAAGGACGAGCCCCAAGAGCAAATTTAAATGTGCGGGGAGGGACAGTAAATGGAGTTTTTTGAGGCAGAGAGGGCGATGCCAGATGCAAAAACGCATATGTGAGGGAATTATTGCAGATCATAAAACAATGGCCCAAAGACAAAAGGGCCGCAAATTTTTGAGCCGCCGGCTACAAAATCCGTATGCCGAATTTATTAAGCGTCATTATAAGGGCGCTTAAGGGCAGGCCCACCACGTTAAAAAAATCCCCCTCGATCTTTCTGACAAGGGCGGCTCCAAGCCCCTGTATGGCGTATGCCCCGGCCTTGCCAATGGGCTCGCCGGTCTTTACATAAGATTCTATCTCCTCTTTGTGAAGCCGTCTGAAATAGACCTTTGTCTCTGAGGAGCCGGATATCCGTTTCCCGCTTGAAGAGTCTATCACCGTGTAGCCCGTGACAACAAGATGCGCTCGTCCGCTTAAAGCCCTGAGCATCGCGCTGGCCTCCGCCTGATCTTGCGCCTTTCCCAGATACCGGCCGTTAATGCTTATAAAGGTGTCCGCCGCGATCACTAGCGCGTTTCCCCCTTTTTTCTTTTTCTTTTTCTTTTCTTTTTCTCTCGCCGCGACCGCCTCCGCTTTCTGCCTGGATAGAAGCCTGGCCAGCCTCCGGGGCGGCACGCATTCGCTCATCACCTCCTCAACCCCGCTTTCCTCTACTGTAAACTGAAGCCCCGTCAGGCCCAGTATATCCCTTCTTCTTTCCGATGCGGATGCAAGTATTATTTTTGTTTTTATATTTTTATTTTGATTGTTACGCATATCTGCCCGCCGCGCACCCCGACGCCCAGGCCCAGTGGAGGTTATAACCCCCAAGCTGCCCCGTTACGTCCATCACCTCTCCGGCAAAAAAAAGCCCCGGCACCTTCCCGCACTCCATGGTCCTTGAGGAAAGTTCCCTGGTGTCCACTCCGCCTGCCGTCACCTCCGCCGTCCTGTATCCCTCCGTACCGGCCGGCCGGAAGGTCCAGTTATGAAGGGCTTCCGCCGCGCTCTCAAGCTCCCGCTGCGAATGAAGGCGCAGCGGTTTTTTTGAGGACGAAGAAAGAAAGCTGCCGCACCACTTAAGGGCCATACGCCGGGGCAGGAAGCCTGAAAGATAGTTCTGCATCTCCACGGACCTGCCTCTGTCTTTCATGAACATCCCTTTAATATCGGCATCGGGCAGAAGGTCTATCGAGAGTTCTTCCCCGGGGGCCCAGTACAAAGAGGCCTGCAGGGCCGCAGGGCCGCTCAGACCCCTGTGGGTGAAAAGGATGTCCCCCGTGAAAGTTCTTTTGCTTTTATTTTTTCCCCCGCCGCAGGATATTTCTGCCTGCAGCGACAGGCCGCACAGGCCGCTGAACCTATGCGCTTCCTCCGGGGCGAATGTAAATGGAACAAGGGCCGGACGTAGCGGTGTGATCCTCAGCCCGAACCTGGACGCTATCCTGTAGCCCAGGTCCGTGGCCCCAAGCTCCGGATACGAGAGCCCTCCGGTTGCCACCACCAAAGATTCCGAATCGAAACAGACCTTTTTATTCGTGTCCACGTTGAACCGGGCTGCCTTTTTACCGAAGCCCTTTATGTTTATGCCGGTAATTACGGCCGCGCCGTTTTCTCTGCACTTGCCAAGCAGCAGCTCCAGCAGCGCCCTGGAACTGCCTTTCAGAAAGAGTTGGCCGTTTTCCTTTTGGGCAAACGGCACACCCCGGCTTTCAAGGAACCCGATGATATCGCCGGGAGTGAAACCAGCCAGCGCGGACCTGGTGAAATCGGGATTTTCCGAGAGGTAATTGTCCGCCCCCAGCTCAAGATTTGTGAAATTGGAGCGGCCCCCTCCGGAGGCAAGCACCTTTCTGCCCGGCTTCCCGTGCTCCAGCACGATAACGGACCGGCCGCGCCTGGCGGCCTCGATCGCGCACATCAGTCCCGCGGCGCCTGCCCCTATGACGATGACATCGCATTTCATCATATTTATATTAAAACAAAGGCGGTTATTTCTCCCGCGGGACAGCCGGCGTGTCGCAGACGGTCATTTTTGACGCAGTTACTGTTAGAGTGAAAGCGAATGAGCCTCGTCTGGCGGTATTTATCAAACTGGCCCGTATCCCTCTTTTATTTCAGTTGTAAAAAGATTTTTTCCTGATAGACTTTTTTTATTCAAAATCGGATCGTCAGGAGGTAGTCAAGAATGCCGGTACGCAAATCAGAAGCCATATGGGATGGAAACCTTAAAAACGGCAAAGGAATGATGAAGCTTGGAAGCGGCTTGTTCGAAGGCCCTTATTCGTTCTCGTCCCGCTTCGAGCAGGGACAGGGCACAAATCCTGAAGAGCTCATCGCCGCGGCGCACGCGGGCTGTTTTTCCATGGCCCTTTCCATGCTCCTTGAGCAGGCAGGGTTTAAGCCGGAGCACATCAGGACCACGGCGAATGTGCATGTCGAAAAAAGCGGAGACGGTTTCAAGATCACAAAGAGCGAGCTTGACTGCGAGGCGCAGGTGCCGGGCATTGATGAAAGCAAATTCCAGCAGCAGGCGGAGGCGGCCAAAAAGAACTGCCCCGTCTCCCAGGCCTTGGCCGGGGTGCAGATAACATTAAAAACGAGACTGGCCGCACTGAAGTCCTGATTGCTTTTCCTCCGGCCCTCACCTTTTCGGCCCTGTCTGAAAAGGTGAGGGCCGGAGGAAAAATGCCCCGTTCTTTGCAAAAAAAAGCCCGCTAGAGGTTGCCCGACAGCTGTATCAAAAGCTCGTGTCCGCCGTAGGAGCCTTTCCTGACGACCGAAAAGTTATAGTTATAGGCGATCTGCAGGCGTGTGTTAAAGAAAAAACCGGTCGTGATCCGCGTCCCAACGGAAGACATGACATCATTTTTTGTTACCGGTCCGCCTCCGGTGTTTTGGTTTCTCAGGCGGTCCAGCCAGCCGGCTGCGGCATCAAGGCCCAGATATGTGAAAAAGACGGGCTCAAAGCGGTACTCGCCAGTGAAAATGATGTAATGGTGCGGGAAGAACTCCCAGATAGACGCCCCTGGCAGAACCGGTATCCAGGTGGAACCGTATTCCTCTCCCAGCGGGTCCGGTCCGCCGCCCACGCGCGGCGCGGAAAACCGGTCCAGGTGATAGCCCACGCCCCCGTTCAAGGAGGCTATAAGCCGCTGGCGGCTGCTGCCGGTTGCCCATGGCACATCGCCTGCCTTTAGGAAATATCCGGCAAAAGAAAGATAATTCCGTCCGTGAGCGGCCTTCTCCGCGCCATCTGTTCCCCAGTCCCGCCAGTCCGTGCGGTGCCCGTAAACAAGGTCGGCGCCCGCGGCGTACCCATCGTGCGCAAGCTTAAGGATGTTCCGTTTTAATGCATCCAGGCGCACCTGCAAATGGGCGCGGAGTTCCAGGGTGTTTTCGGGCACCGAGAATGCTCCCGCCGTGTCCGGGCCCCTGTCAAAAAAAAGAAAGCCCGGCTCGAACATGAGGCCGGCGGCGAACATGTTGTCCTGATTGCCGGGGCGCACCTGGCGGCGGTAGCCCACGCCAAGCCCGGCGCGCGCATACCCCCAAAGGAGCTCTTCGGATTTGAGGGCGCGGCCGTCAACCAACTCAGCCCTGGCCAAGGGCAGGGTGAAGTTGTTGAAGGTCAGGACCGCCTCAAAGCCCCCAGGGGGAAGCGGTTTTTTCGAAGTTTCCACCGCCAGCCGCCGGGCCCAGAATATGTCGTCATAAACCCCGGAGACCTCAGCGCGCAGCAGGTGCGCGCTGTCCGGATGCCGCCAGAAGTAAAGGCTGCCCACGGGCAGGAGTTCGGAGTCCTGCGGGGGCGGCTCCGCCAGATCGATCCCCAGGTCCCAGGAGGAGATGGAGCGCGTGTTGAACGGGGCCACCGTCACCTCACGGCCAAAGACGTTTCCCCTGAACCCCTGCCCGAAAAGCGGCGTTTGATAGCGCCCGCCATCGGTTTGGAGTGTCTCATCGTTAACGCCCCGAGCGCCGCCTGCCCATGCGGTGTTAACGGCTATTGAAAATAATAACGCGAAGGCCAAAAGGCAAAACAATATCCGGCCCAATATCCGGCCAAACCTCTGACATCCGGGCGGGCTGTTTGAATTTTTCAGCAAGATCTTTTGGATGTCTTCATATTAATAAATCTTTGTTAATAAATTTTCCATTAATAAACCTTCGCCTCCTCAGGCGTCCTTGATGAAGGGGCCATGAATTCCGGCCCTTCGGGCGAGGGTATGTTCCTCTGGATGATATCGTCTATCGCTTTTTTTGCGTTTTCATCCAGGCTCCAACCCATGGTGCCTTCCACCAGTTCCAGTTGCCTGGGGTTTCGCACGCCCCAGAGGGCCACGTCTGCCCCCTGGTCCAGCACCCAGCGCACGGCCAGCTCCAGCACGCTTTTCTGATACCGCGTCCTGGCCAGCTGGGCAAGCTCATCCACCGCCTTCAGATACCGGCCGAAAAGCGGCTGCTGGAATTTGGGGTCTTTGTTCCTAAGGTCGTCGCCAACAAAAACGGCGTCCGGCCTCATCTTCCCTGAAAGCAGGCCGCGGCACAGGGCCCCGTAAGCGAGCACGGCGATCCCGTTTTTTTTGCAATAGGGGAGGACATCTTTTTCTATCCCGCGCTCGAATATGTTGTAAGGGGGCTGGCATGTGTGCAGCGGGGCCTCTTTCCGGAACCTCTCCATCTGCTCCACATTGAAATTGCTGACCCCGATGGCCCTTATCTTGCCCTGCTCAAGGAGGCTGTTCATCGCCCCAGCGGTTTCCTCCACCGGGACAAGCGGGTCTGGCCAGTGCACATGGTAGATGTCCACGTAATTGGTCTTGAGCCTCCGCAGCGAATCCGATAGCTCCTGAATGATCCTGCCGCTTGAGGCGTTGCGGAAGGTGCTGCCGTTCCTCCATTGGATGCCTGCCTTGGTGGATATATATACGTTCTCACGTCCTGCGGCCGCAATGGCCTTCCCCACGATCTCCTCCGAAAGGCCGAAACCGTAAACGGGGGCCGTGTCTACGATGTTTAAGCCTTTTTTCAGGCCGGCCTGGATGGCCGCTATCGACTCGCTCTCGTCAGAACCTCCCCACATCCATCCGCCTATTGCCCATGTGCCGATGCAAACGCGCGTGGCCTTTATGCCGGTGTCCCCAATAAGTGCGAATTCCATTTTTTATTTTCTCCTTCCATTCTTATTTGGCCCCCGCCTTATCTCCCCAAAGCTCTCTAAGGCGCTCGTCGCGTCCGCACTGGGCGCGGTAGGCGTCATAAAGGGCCGGGTTTTTTCTGTAATACTGCTGGTGATAATCTTCGGCGGGGTAAAACCTGCCCGCGGGAACGATGCCGGTGGCAACCGGCCCCCTGAGATTCCCCGTCTTTTGCAGCCGGTCCCTTGACTCCATAGCCAGACGGCGCTGCTGATCATCAAAATAAAAAACCGCCGTCCTGTACTGGTTCCCTACATCGCAGAACTGCCGGTCCGTGGTGGTAGGGTCTATGTTGCGCCAGAAGACGTCAAGGAGCTTTTCGTAATCCACCTGCCTTGGGTCGTAGACCACAAGGACCGCCTCTGCATGGCCGGTCTGCCCGGAGGCGACATCCTCGTAAGTGGGGTTTTCCATGTGTCCCCCAGTGTAGCCAGGCGTGACGGAGAGCACGCCCTGGACCTGATCGAAAGCGTGCTCCATGCACCAGAAACACCCGCCGGCAAAGGCCGCCTTGCGGAGGACTCGATTCTCATTTTGACCGGAACTGCTCTCGTTCTGTCCGATTTCATTCCCGGACCTGTTTTCCGCTTCTGGCATATGGGTGGGCCTCCTTCCTGCAACGGCCCCCACGGGTTTTTGTTTTGTTTTTGTATTGTATTTTTATTTTTATTTTTTCTTCCAGGCGGTGTGTGCGCCTAATCAAATTGCAACAGATAAGCGCCTTCATGTCAATGCTTGTGATATAATTTTGCTGTTTTTTGTTGTTCGCATGGGTCAAAAGCAAAACAAAAACAAAAAACAGACGATAATGGAAATGCTGTTGTTTCAAGGCGGGACAATATGAATAAAACCGGAAAACGATATGAAAATAAAAAAAGTAAAATGCTCCTGCACCATCATTTTATAAAAATAGCAAAAAAATATCCGGGGAAAACGGCGTTCGTGGACTGCACGTCCGGGAAGTCCGTAACCTACTTCAGGGCACTTGCCCTGTCGCTTGCTCTTTCCCGCAGGCTGGGGGGAAATGACGAGAGCCATATAGGGGTAATGCTGCCCACCGGGGCGGGTTGCGCGCTTTCCGTGCTGGGTGTCCTTATGAGCGGCCGGGTGCCCGTTATGATCAACTATTCAACCGGGACCGCTTTGGAAGGGGCCTCCGGGAATGTCCGGTACGCGCAGAAAAAATGCTCTTTCCAAACAGTGGTCACATCGAGGGTGCTCATGGAGAAGATCGATTGTCCCCATGTTGAGGGCATGGTCTTTATCGAGGACATCGTAGGAGGGCTTTCCGCACTGGAGAAATTGAGTGCGGCGGCGCTGGCCAAACTGCCTGTCCCCTTCATATTAAGGTTGGTTGAGGGAGGAGAGGAAAACGATGTGGCGGCCATACTCTTTACGAGCGGAAGCGAGAAAGAGGCCAGGGCCGTGCAGTTGACCCACCGGAACATCATATCCAACATAAGGGATTTCAGCGGCGCCTTTGAACTTTCCGGCAAGGACAGCATGCTTGCCAGCCTGCCTTATTTCCACATATTCGGGTTCAATCCCAACCTGTGGACGCCCCTTTATCACGGGATGACGATCATCTCCTATGCCAACCCCATCGACTATAAAAAAATATGTGAGATAATCCGCGACGAAAGGCCGACCATCATCCTGGGGACGCCAAGCTTCTTTTGGGGATACCTGCGCAAATCCGAGCCTGGAGATTTCAGGAGCGTGCGAGTGGCCGTCTGCGGAGCGGACAAATGCGCGGACGCGCTGCGGCAGGGTTTTATGGACAAGCACAATATTACCCTTTACGAGGGCTACGGGGCCACGGAAACCTCCCCGGTGATATCGGTGAATACGCCGCTGCAAAACAGGCCGGGCAGCGTGGGGAAGGCTTTGCCGGGCGTGTCCCTGCGCATAGAAAACCCCGAGGCCGGCCCCCACATTAAAAAGGACTGCACAGCGGGGATTGCCGGCCGGATAATGGTGAAAGGCGATCTCGTAATGAGGGGCTATCTTGGCGATGCGGAGGAAACGGCCGGACGCATACGCGATGGCTGGTACGATACAGGGGACATGGGATTTCTGGATGAGGACGGCTACCTGTGGTTTGCGGGAAGGCTTAAAAGGTTCGTGAAGATAGGAGGGGAGATGGTGTCCCTGGTGCAGGTGGAGGAGGCGCTGGAGAAGGTGCTTCCCGAGGGGGTTTTCAGCTCCGTGGCGGCCGTGCCGGACGTAATAAAGGGACAGAAAATAGTGGCGGCCGTGACCAGCGGGATAGACGAGATGAAAACCATCAGGCAGTTGATGGAGTATCTTCCCAATATCGCGATCCCCAAACATTTCATTGTCCTGCCGGAACTCCCAAGGACCGGGACCGGGAAGATCGATTTCAGGCGGGTTGCCGGGATGGTCCAAAGCGCAATTGGACTGAAGCCCGATTCGTAGGGGAAAAAATTCCTGAAAGCCCATTGCCTTTTTTTGTTTTTCCGTTCAAGGTGAAAGCCTTAACCCCTGATTTTATTGGGACTTTACAGGCCTGGCTGTTCAAACGTTTAACGAACAGGAGTTCCTGGATTTCGCTTCCCAGTAAAGTGGCGCAAAAAGTTACGGGTTTTAAGTCTTCTGGAAGATTTGGATTTCGTGCCGGCTTCGTATTTCAAAAAACTCGTGGGCGCGGATGATATTTGGGAATGCAGGATTCAATTTGGTTCAAACTGTGCCGCCCCCCCTATAACGCTTACATGAGCCAATGTCGCCCGAACTCTTGACGCTTCATGCCTGATTTGTTTACCTTAAAACGATTATGTCCCGTTTGCTTAAATTTCTTTTGCTCCTTGCCGGGATCGCGGCGGTCATATACATGGCCGCGCCGTCCAAGCCTAAGGAGAGCACGCTTGAAAAGATCAAAAAACGCGGCTACCTCCTCTGGGGGTCGGACGCAGAGGGCGGCGCGCCCTATGCCTTCCCCAACCCCAAAAACCCTTCAAAACTCGTAGGCTTCGAGGTGGACCTGGCCGGGGCGATCGCGCGGGAGCTTGGAGTAAAAAAGGCCGTGCAGTCCCAGAACGCCTGGGACAGCCTGATCCCGGCCCTTGAGCGCGGAGATTTCGATTTCGCCATGAACGGCATAGAGATAACGAAGAAAAGAATGGAGCACGTCCTCTTCAGTGCCCCTTACTACGTTTACACCGAACAGCTCGTGGTGCGTAGGGACGATTCCTCGATAAAGAGCGTTGCGGACCTGAAGGGCAAAAAGGTGGGCACGCTCTCCGGCACGGTGGCCCAGGACATCCTCATGGGCATGCGTGGCGTTAACGTAAGGATATACTCCGGGCAGGTGGAGCCCTATCAGGATCTGGCCCTTGGAAGGCTGGATGCCGTCCTTCTTGACCTGCCTATCGCCGCCTACTACGCCAGGCCGAACCCCGCGCTCAAATTTGCGGGGCCGCCGGTGGGGGAGGGCCTGTATGCCATAGCCATCCGTAAAAACGACACGGAATTGAAAAAAAGGCTGGATGAGATTCTGGCAAAACTCTACCGCACGGGCGAGCTTAAAAGGATATACGAGAAATGGGGCCTCTGGAACAGCAAGCAGGACAAGCTGGCCGCGTTTTTTAAGAATTCCGGGGCGGAGACCCTCGACGAAAGCCGGAGCGCGCCCATAAAGAATTTCTTCCCCATGCTTTTAAAGGGTGCCGGGGTGACGGTGCTTATATCCGTCTCGTCGATGGCCCTTGCCATTACGCTCGGGCTGATGCTTACCCTCCTGCGGCTTTATGCCGGGCCGCCCTTTGACTGGCTTGCCACAGGCTACATAGAGATATACAGGGGAACTCCGCTTCTGATACAGCTCTATATACTCTACTACGGCCTGCCGAACATCGGCATTTCTCTTAACCCGGTGATGGCCGCCTTCCTGGGGCTTGGGATGAATTACGCCGCCTATGAGTCCGAGCTCTATCGGGCGGGGATAAACGCGGTGCCCTTCGGGCAGATGGAGGCCGCGCTTTCACTGGGAATGAAGAGGGGGCTTGCCCTAAAGCGCGTTATCCTCCCCCAGGCCGTTAAGATAGCCCTTCCTGGAATAACGAACGACTTTATCGCGCTGTTCAAGGACTCCTCACTGGTCTCCGTCATCGCGATGGTAGAGCTCACCAAGACCTACAGCATGCTTGCGGCAAGCACGCTCCGCTTCTTCCAGCTAGGTATAATCACCGCGCTCCTTTACTTTGGCATGAGCTATCCGCTTTCCCTGCTTGCAAGGAGGCTTGAAAAAAAGCTCAAAAAGGACAGGCGATGATAAACGTCCGGGACCTGCATAAATCTTACGGGGCGAACCGGCTGTTCGAGGGTGTTTCCTTCCAGGTGGAAAAGGGCGAGGCCGTTGTGCTCATAGGCCCGTCGGGAAGCGGCAAGAGCACCGTCCTTCGCTGCATAAACGGGCTGGAGACGTTCGACAGCGGCGAGATAACGGTGGCGGGGATCGGGCTGCATTCAATAAACCGGAAGCGGCCTATGAAGGAAGACGCGGAAACCATAAGAAGGGTGAGGCTGAAGCTTGGAATGGTCTTCCAGCAGTTCAACCTCTTCCCGCATATGACTGTGCTGCAAAACGTGACGGAGGCCCCCATACGCGTGCTTGGAATGGGCAGGGCGGAAGCCATTGCCCAGGCGAGGGACTTCCTTAAGAAGATCAATCTTGAGGGCAAGGCGGAAAGCTATCCGGCCCAGCTTTCGGGCGGCGAGCAGCAGCGCGTGGCGATAGCCAGGGCGCTTGCCATGCGCCCCGAGGCGATGCTTTTCGATGAGCCCACATCTTCGCTGGACCCGGAGATGGCCGGGGAGGTGCTTTCCGTGATAAGGAAGCTGGTGGATGAGGGGATGACCACCATGATCGCCACGCATGAGATGGGCTTTGCCAGTGAAGTGGCCGGCAGGGTGATAGTGTTCGATAAGGGGAGCATCATAGAGACCGGCCCGCCATCCCAGATATTTACCAGCCCGAAAGTCCTCCGGACAAGGGAATTTTTAAACAGGGTGCTTGGAAGGTTTTAAAAAACTTTTCATTCCACGGTGCTTTCCCCGCACGTCTTGACAATTTCCAAAGCGGTGAGAACCTCTAATCAGGACTGACCGAAACCGAAAAGGAGGACACTGCCATGATGTGCAGCCTTTCACAACTGGACGCAAGCCGGCTGGACCAGGTGAAAACAGCTGAGAAGAAGATAGGAAAGACGCTGCTTGCCTACAGCTGTTATGAGACCAGGCCGGAGGCGCTGTCAGCGGGCGAGTTGGAGGAGATACGGGAGCTGGAGAAGAAGCTTGGGATATTGCTGGTTGCTGTTAAATGAAAAAAGGGGAAATTCCTGGGCTCAAATGAGCTTTTTCCTTTTGGCTGTCTCGAAAAGCCCGTAGACGCGCAGATCCACGCTGTCGCCCGCTTTCTGTGAGCTGAAAAGAAAATCAGCCAACGCCGCCGCCGGCGTCCTGATGACCTCTATGTCCTCGGACTCGTCACCGGGAAAACCGGCCCTGATCTCTTCCGGGACCTGGAGTGCCCCTCTGGCCAGGACCGCCGTCCAGCGCTCGGCGTTAGAGCCTGTCGATATGACGTTCTCAACCAGAACTGAAAAATCCCTCCCGTCAAATCCGGTCTCTTCTATAAGCTCCCGCCTGGCCGCATCCATCAGGTCTTCGCCGGGGTTTATGAGCCCTGCCGGGAACTCTATCGCGTAATTGCCGATAACCACCCTGAACTGTCTTATGAGGATAAGCTCGCCGGCCCCGGTAACGGGGACGATTATCACAACCCCGTCCGCGCCCACCCTGTCCACGGCTTCCCATGTGCGAGCCACCCCTTTATTGTCCAGGTATGCGATGCGGACGGTCTTTAGAAAATCGCCCTGCCATAGCGGTTCCCTGCCGGTGATCTTCATGTCCTATTTTTTCCTTCTTTGCACCACCCAGTCCACACGGCCCAGCAGACGGTAAATATCTCCTCCCGCCTCCAGTTCCTTTCTGGGCAGTTCGATAGGGGGGAAGTTGGGATTGTCTGACCTGAGTATCAGCCTTTCATACCCCACAAAAACCCTCTTTATGACCGCGCCCTCGTATGGGAGCCAGAAGGCGTAGATATCTCCACTCACGATATTCTGCACCATGGTGTTCACGCCGGTGACCGCGCCGTCCCAGACCGTGGGTTCCATGGACTGGCCTCGCACCTTGACGGTCACGATGCCGGGGCCGGTAAAATCTCCAGGCAGGGTTATGGTCTCTATTGGCTCATACTCGGAGATGTCCTTGGGCGCGCCAGCGCCGGCCAGAGTGAAAACCGGGATGCGAGCGAACTCGTCCCTGCAATGGGCCTCGGAGACCGACAGTCCTTTTGCGCTGGATGGCTGCTGCGGGGAGTACATGGTTTTTTCTTTTTCGCCTGCCTTCGGAGCGTTTTTCAGAAAGGGCCTGCCCTGGTAGGCGGCCGCAGGCTCCCTGGTAAATCCCCCGTGGCCGGTCAGCAACCAGTTGGGATTAATATCCGTATGTCGAATAAGAAGGCTCAGCGTGTCGGCCGAGGGTTTTGTCTTTTCATTCTCAATGTCCGAAAGTGTGCCTTGGGATATTCCTATTTTTTCTGAAAATTCCTTGACTTTTAAGCCTTTTTTTGTCCTGTACCCTTTTATCCTTTTCCCTATGGTCACTTTGCGCCACCCCCTTGACAAATTATCGTCATGACGATTATATTTATCGGGAGTTGCAGGAAGGAGGCTTTTTTTGAGGATGGCGGCTGCGCATTTTGAAACCTGTATCCTGGCGTTAAAGGGAGTGATGTTTCCATTAGTATCCCTGTCCGCATTGGTTTCGAGGGCCAAGCTGGATTCGATGAAAGACAGGTAAAAAACCCTGCCGCCGGAGGATTTTAAATGGATATGCTCTTATCATCATCAATATCGGCACTCCGATATATTCTATCCGTGGGACGGCTTTTTTTCAATAGGGACGGGCAAAAAAAGTTTTTTGTTATTGTTTTTATTTTAATTTTTTTATTCCAAGGACTTTTTGATCTGAAAGGCGGTTTTTGATATGAGCAGAGGTTGGCTGGAAGAAGTCGCTAGCGAGATGGTCCCCGATGACCTGCCGGAGGCCTATCGGGCAGTTGCCATGGTGGTTGGCGTGGAGAACGCGCTGAGGCTTTCCCAAGAACTGGGCGGCCTGCCCTTTTACTTCCCCAAAATAGGGACCCTTATTTCAAAGAGGCGCGACGCTTACATCAGGCGCGAATTCACGGGGGCAAATTACAAGGAGCTTGCCAGGAAATACGCTCTGACGGAAACCTGGATACGGCGCATCGTAAGCCACAGGCGCAGGGGCAGGGCGGATTGAGCCCCCTGGGGAGGTTTTTGTTTCCCGAAAGGCCACCCGCTACAGAGATCCTTTTTCACAAGATCTTCTGTTCACAAGATCCCAATTGTTCCGCACTTTACTCATGGCGGCTATTTAAGTAAACTTAAAATATAAGTGTTTTTGTCAAACAAAACCCCCTATATAAGGATGTATCAAAGCCAATGAAAAGAAAAAGAACGGGTCTTCTTGCCCTTATGCTGGCCTTCGCTTTTTCCGTGGCCTTTTTGTCCGCCGCGCGGGATGCGCGCGCCGTGCTTGGCGGTCCGGTTGACTCGGTCAGCAAAGACATTTCCGCCATGAAGGCGACGCGCAGCCAGGTTACCACCCTGCCTTGCTATACCGTCCATGAGATCACCTCCGGCACATTGACGCTGCGGGAGTATGTTTCTTCAGGCGGAGTAGTGTTCGGCATAGCCTGGGACGGGCCGTTAAGCCCGAACCTGAGATATCTTCTTGGTTCCTATTACAGCCAGTACCATGAGGCCAGGCAGCAGATGCCCCCTTCGCACGGAAAAAAGTCCATGCGGGTGCAGGCAAATGATGTGGTCGTCGAGAAATGGGGGCACATGCGGAGCATGCACGGGAGGGCCTACGTGCCGGCGCTTCTTCCCGAGGGGGTGAGCCCTGATGCCGTCCGGTGAGGCGGCAATGAAAACAAGGGGAACAAAGAGCATCGGGCTTCTTTCCGTTGCCTTGTTGCTTTTTTTTCTTGCCGGATGCGGAGGCGGCGGGGGAGGGTCATCTTCGTCGCCGGCTTCAAATGGTACCCCATCTTCCTCATCGAGCACTGGCACCTGCACGGCGGTTGCGGTTTCCCTTTCAGGCCAGGTCCAAAACCCGGTGCCCCTGCTGCCTACAGATAACAACGGAACCCTTGTCGAGCTTCCGGGTGTGTCCAATGACGGCGCTTCTTCAGCAAGCGGAAGCCTTGTGCTGGGCATCGGAACGGAGAGCAACAATCAACCCTCTTCGGTAACGGCGGCAATACCCCTGAATAGCAGGGGGGATTTTACAACTGTTTTGAACGGCCTGCCCCCCTTAGACAGCTTCATAGACACCGGCTCCAACGGCCTTTTTTTTCCCCAGGTTTCAAAGAACAATCCCCCCATCTGTTCTGCCCCTTTATCTTCGTGGTACTGCCCTCAGACGCCTTTCACCAATACGGCCACCCAGGAGGGGGGCAGCGCTTCGGTCAATGTCACATTCACGATCGAAAACTTTGAGACTCTTACAAGTAGCGGGAACAAGATGGTCTTTCCGGACATAGGCGGACAGATGAATAGCGCATTTGACTGGGGGCTGCCTTTTTATCTTGGAAGGAACGTCTTCATGGGTATAGAAGGGAAAAGCTCAAACCTGGGGGACAACGGACTGTATTTCGCGAGCGGCGTGTACAATGGGAGCCAGCCCTCCGGCGCTAACGTAATGCCTATCAGCGTAAGCGGTTCCGTCCCCGGCCTTGCCACTTATAACAATGAGCCGATGGTAAGTATCACGGTCTGTGCTCCCGGCACAAGCGCCTGCCAGACCATAAACGGCATACTGCTGGACACCGGCAGCTATGGACTCAGGATATTCAAGCAGGCCCTGAACGGCCTTTCCCTGCCTCCGGAAAAAACCAGTGGCGGGCAGCTTGCCGAGTGCCAGCCATATGTAGACCTAACCGCCGACTGGGGGCCGGTAGAGCTGGCGGACGTGAAGCTGGGCGGTGAGCCTGCTGTGACCAGCTTGCCCATCCAGGTGATAGATGCGACTTTTCCGGGTTATACCAATTGCAATGGAGGGAGCAGTCTGGATACAAGCCCGTCAATTGACGGGTATAACGGCATTCTGGGGGTCGGCCCCTTTCAGCAGGACTGCGGTTCGCTTTGCACTAACGTAAAAAACAGCAATCAGGTTTCCCAGTGGCCCTACTGGTCCTGCAGCCAATAGCGATATCCCGCAAAAAATAAAAATTTTTTGGCGTTGCAGGCATGAGAATCGAAAAAATCAGATGTTTGAAGACCCCAGCGCCCGCTCCAGCATGGTCTTCAGGTGGGCAAGGTCAAAGGGTTTAAGCAGGTATCCGGCTGCCCCCGCGTCTTCAGCCTGCTTCCTTATGGCCTCATCCGCATAGCCCGATATAAAGACCACCGGTATCCCGAAGCGCTCCTTCAGCAGCGCGGCAAGCTCCAGCCCGGACATGTCCCCCTTCAGCTTTATATCCAGTATGGCAAGGGCGGGCCGTTCGGTTTCCGCCACCTTAAGCGCGTCCTCGCCGGACGGAGCGGGCTCGCATACATCATATCCCCACAGGTCCAGGAGATCCGCCATGCTCATGGCGGTGATGGACTCGTCCTCCACTATCAGTATCTTTATCTTTCCGTTCGTATTTTTCATTTTTAGCCTAAACAGCGCATTGTCTATTTTAAAATAAGGCCGTTATTGAGCGCCTGTTTTTTTTATGCCCTACGGGCATCGAATGTAAGGACTTTTTTATTGATTATATTCGCTCGCTTTACGCTCGCTGTCCATTTTATGCCTTGAATCTGATCCTGAATTCCGCTCCCCTGCCGGGGATCATTTCTATCTCGCCGCCAAGCTGCTTGGTTGCCAGGTTGCGGACCAGCTTCAAACCCAGGGTCCTGATATTGCCGATACCGGCAGACTCCAGGCCGGGCCCGTTGTCCCTGTAAACGATCTCCATCAGGCCGGGGCCGGTCTGCCGGAAGGATATCCTTATCTCTCCGCCGCCCTCACCCGTGAAGGCGTATTTGAGTGAATTGGAGATAAGCTCGTTTATGATGAGGCCGCAAGGCATTATTATGTCTATGGGCAATGTGATGCTGTCAGCATCGAGCTTCAGCGCCACCTTTCCTTCTACCTGCGAATGGCTTTCAATGAGGGCGTCCGCCAAGTCCCGGATGTATTCTTTCATGTTGACGCTGGAGAGGTCCCTGGACTGATAGAGCTTCTCATGCACGAGCGCCATGGCGCGTATCCTGTTTTTTGTGTCGTCGAACATCTGGAGGACGCGGCTATCCGAGACGGAGGAAGACTGCAGGCTTATGAGGCTTGAGATCACCTGCATATTGTTTTTGGTCCTGTGATAAAGCTCCCTTAGCAGGGTCTCTTTTTCCCTCAGGGAGCTTTCAAGGGTTGCCGTCCAGCGCTTCTTTGAGGTGATGTCCCGGGTTATGCCGAGCAGACCGGCTATTTCGCCTTTTTCATTGGTGAAGGGGATGGCGTTGGTCTCCAGCCAAAGGCGGCGTCCCTTAAGCCCCGCTATCTCGAATTCCAGCGAACCCTCCCCCCCGGCCAGCACCTTCCGGGTAAGCTCCAGAAATGCCTCCCGGTGTTCGGGGATGACCAGGTCCGTGACGGGCCTGTTTTTTACATCTTCAAAAGAGGAGGCCTGTATCATGGCAAGCCCCGCCGGGTTCATCATCAAAAGGGTGTTGTCCGCCGCAAGCAGCTTTACGCACTCGGGCTCCGTCTCTATTATGGAACGCAGCAGACGTTCGCTCCGGTGGAGGGCCTCCTCGGCCTTTTGCCTGGCCCCGGCGATACTGTTGGCCTTGAGCGAAACGATGACGACCGCCAGGAGCAAGGCGGACACAAGGAGCGCCAGCATTAAAAAAGACGTAAGGAAAAGCGAGTCCGCTTTTCTCCTGATGCCGGATACGTCGTAATATATCTCGCTTGCCCCGGCAAACTTTCCGTTCACCATAACGGGGGCATACGCTACGGCAAGGTCCGTGGGGGCCGCTTCCCCGCCCGGCGTACGGCTGTTTTTGGGAATAAAATGCTTGTATATATAGCCTTTTGCCACGGTATCATAAAAAAATCTCTTTGTGATCATGTGCCCCACCGCGGAAGAGTTGGTATCATCGAATATAAGCTTGCCTTCAGGGGAAAAAAGCCGTATCTTCCACAGCCCGAAGTCGTTATGGAGAAGGCGGGCTTCCTTCTTCACTTCGCCGGTTACGCCCCCGTCTTCGAACCGGAAGTCCATCTCCGCAAGCGAGCTGCTGAAGTGGACGGCAATATTGGAGGCCTCGTTTTCCATGGAATCCACATGCAAACTGGAGAAAGAAGGGAAGACGAAAAAAACGTTGTAAGCCGCGAAGAGAAAAACGGATATGACGGCTATGAGCAGGATGCCGGTGACGTCCTTTGAAAAATTTATTTTAAACATGCACCCGCCTGAATGTGGTTGCCTTCCGCAGGCGGCGCAGGGGTTTTTTTGATACTGGAAAAATCCCTGTCTGGCCACGGTGTTTTTAAATTAAAAATCTGTCTTCACGCAAAATTAATTATAACACACGAAAAACCCCCCTTTAATCCGGAGCCGTTTTTTCAAGAAACTGATTTTCTAAACTCTTTCAGCGGACGCGCACATACGCCGCCTTTTAAACTCAATGCATGATGTTTGGAATGAGAGTTGAAATAAGAGTTTCAGGACCCGTTTTCCCGGACCAGAATCCGCTCGGCACGAGGCCGGCAAACCCACCTGGATCCCTACCATTAACAAGCGCGGGCGTCCCGGCATTCCGCCCGCGCCGGCAAAACGGGTTTTTTTTTAATCCCCCCCTGACAGCGGGCGCAAATGAGGTCCCAAAGGAATGCGAACGGCCTTTTCATTTGCGCCCGCCCCGCCAAGCAGGCGAAGAGGGGAAGATGTCCGGTGAAAGGAGAGCGAACAAAGATGAGCAGAGATATTAACAGCCTGGTCCCCGTGGTCCGTGAGAGGCTTCTGCAACTGGAAGCCGGGGCAAAGCAGCTGGGCATTGAATTCATTACCGTTTACACCCTCCGCACGGAGGCCGAGCAGCATGCCCTGTTCGCCCAGGGCAGGAAAACCGTAGATGAGGTGAACCGTTTGCGGAAAGAGGCCGGGCTTGCCCCGATTACGGAGGGACAAAACCGGATCGTGACAAGGCTGCTCACATCCGTCCATATGTTCGGCTGCGCCTTCGATGTGGCCATTTTAAAGGACGGGAAGATCGACTGGCAGGATACCTACTCCTTTGAGCGGCTCGGGGCCGTTGGAGAGTCCCTCGGTCTCAGATGGGGAGGAAGGTTTACGTTCAGGGACTGGGGGCACTTTGAGTACACGGGCGGGCTTACGATCGAGGAGCTTAAGGAGGGGAAAAGGCCCGCCGCATAGCTTTTTTGTTTCTTCACTTGGCCCTCCATGCGAGCCATGCTGGCACATGGTCCCGCCTCAAGACGCTGCATCCAGCCCGGCTCGTGCCAGTCGATATCCGGCCCGGATGACTGCAAAAAAAACAAAAAACAAAAAACCAAAAACAAAAAGGAGGCCTTTATATGATCAACGCTGTCGTCGCGGTTGTGCAAAACACTATAACCCCGCTTCTTACTGCCGTAGTCCTCGCACTGTTGGGAATATTCTTTGCATGGCTTCAGAAGAAATACCATATACAGGCAAGCCAGGCCCGCCAGGACTACGTTGAAGCCATTGCCGTGCGTGCCATCGCCTTTGCCGAGGAAGAGGGCGCACAGTTCATAAAAGAGCACGGAAGCAAGCTGCCTTCTGACACCAAACTCTCCGATGCGGTCACCTTTCTGCTGCGGACGGTCCCCGCGCTCTCTGAAGATGAGGCCAGGGACCTGATAACGGCTGTCCTTGGAAAGACCAGCGGCGCCGGAGCGACTGAAGATAGCGCAATAACCGCCAAGGCTGGCATGAAGGGAGGCCAAAGCGGGTTTATCAGGCTTAAACAGGTGTTTTTTCTTCTGGCCCTTGCGGCCCTTGTCCTCGCTTTCGCATCCTGCGCCGCATGGAAGGCTGATACCACCGCGGGGTATGAATCCACAGGCGCGGTGCTGGCCGGTATTGAGACCCAGGCAAAAAGCATGTGCGACTCGGGAAAGATAAAGCCCGCGGACTGTGCGACGCTCAAGGCCGGTTATAACAAGGCCAGGTTAGCCTACATAACTTCGGGCGACGCACTTATCCTGGCTTTGGACTCCGGGGACGCGGCGGCAAAGCAAAAATCCTTGGCCGCATACCAGCAGGCGCTTTCGGACCTGAGCGCTTTCCTGCCGGAGCTTATAACCACGGCGGACCAATTGGGGATCAAAACATCAGGGGCGCAGCAAGGGTTTTTAAGTAGGGGCGCATCAACCGCCCCCCTTGGGCCCCTACGTACAAATCCAACAGCAGGGTCGCAGTCGTACGTAGGAGCGAACCTTGGTACGCCCGTCTTTATTAACGGAGGTGCGAAATAATGACGTTCGAGCAGGCAAACAATCTTACCGGCGTGGCTGAAATGGCGATGTCAGCGGCGGTGCAGGTGGGCGTGGAGATCGCCAGGGCCGTAAACGAGAGCCGGGAGCTCTCCCAGGCGGACAAGGACGCGCTTGTGGCCAGGATAAAGGCGGCGCAGGCCTCAGTGCCGGTGTGGGAGTAGAAATGGGTTCGAATCCTTTGTCTTTGATGGGGAATGGGGCGAAGCCCCATACATCTAAAGGGGTGGAGGGCGGGAAAAGATAAATGTCCTGGTTTTCCCCACAGATAATGCAGGCCCTCATAAACGCGGGCGGGGGCCTGCTGATCGCCCTGGTTATCCTGCTTGGCCTTTACCGCCTGGCGGACAAGCACGGCACGCAGTTCATCCATGCGCAGCAGGCCCAGGCGGTGGCCATGGGCAAGCAGGCCGAAGCGATGGAGGAGATGAAGACCTCGATAAAGGAATTCATCGGCCGGGACAACTCGGAGCACAGGGAGATACTGATCTTGCAGAAACTCACAATTGACAAATTAAAGGGTCTGGAGGAGTCGCTTAATGCAAAAAAATGATATCACCCGCCAGTTCTTCTTTGGAGGCAACAGATAGATCATGGAAGCCAGGAAAGAAAGATATTAAATCATGGATGCCAGGAAAGAAAAATACAGGCGCGTTCGAGGGGCGATCCTCAAGCTTCTGGCTTATGAGCACCCACGTCCTGTGGATTCCAAAGTCATACACCTGCTGCTGGACGACCTCAAATACTCCATTACCGAGGAAGAGTGCCAGAGCCACATCTGCTATCTCTCCGAAAAAGGGCTTGTCCACAGGGAACTTCGCAAGTGCAGGGGTATCCGGCTGGAGATGGTCACCATCTCCCCCACTGGTCTCGATGTGCTGGATGGCTTTATCGCGGACATCGGTGTGGACACAAGATTATGATGGACACCAAAGGTAAAAATACCCCGGAAAACATCGAACTGGCCTTTGAGGTGTTTCGCGCCAACGGGGGCAACAAGGTCCGCACCATCGCGGACCTCGGGAGCCGCGGCCTTCGCATCTCCCGCCTGACGCTGGACCGGTGGGCGAAACAGAACAGTTTTTACGACCGCCTGGTCACCGGGGACTCCCGGTTCTCGTTCGAAGAAAGAATGATGCTAAAGCTCGTGGCGCAGATAGAGAAATACGAGAAATATTTTGACGCCAAAACGGAATTGGACAACCAGGCAGTACATGCCTACACGAACCTGCTTAAGACGGTGATAGAGCTGTCCCGGAAATTGAAGCTTAAAGAGAAAAAAAGCACGCCAGAACAGCTGAAGGCGGAGGCGGAAAAGATACTGGAGGCGGAGTATGGGATCAAGAGGTAAACCCACCCCTGTCCCTCCAGGGAGGGGACTGACACAACCAATCCTCCTGCCATATCAGCGGCGCTGGCTGAACGACCGGTCTCAAAAAAAGATATGGCTTGCCGCCAGGCAGATAGGAAAGTCCTTCGCGCTTTCCATGGAGGCCGTGGTGGAGGGGCTGGAGGAGCGCTGCAACAACCTGATACTCTCGTCTTCGGAGCGCCAGAGCAGGGAAGTGATGCAAAAGGTCTTTTCTCACCTGCGTTATCTGAAGATAAGGAGCGAGGACGTGATATGTGCGGAGAGGGAGTCCCGCGCAGAGGTGGAGCTGCCTAACGGGTCCCGCATAATAAGCCTGCCCGCAAACCCTGACACGGTGCGCGGTTTCTCGGGAAACGTCTTGCTGGATGAGTTCGCGTTCCACAGGGACTCAAGCGCGATCTGGAAAGCCATGTACCCGGCCATTACAAGGGGGAAACGCATCCGTGTCTCCTCCACGGCAAACGGCAGATCCAATATGTTTTACCGCCTCTGGACAGACAGCGATTTTTCAAAACATGAGACCAGCATCCATGAGGCCAGGGCCCAGGGCCTGGCAGTGGACATCAGGGCACTGAGAAGCGGCATCACGGACCCTGATTCATGGGCCCAGGAATATGAGTGCAGGTTTTTGGACGAGGCCACCGCGTTTATTACCTATGAGATGATCCAGGCCTGCGAGGACGAGGGGGCGGCGAAAGAATTGGGAGATTCAATACCGTTACGTAGGGGCGCGGTTTCCGCGCCCGCCGTTGACGGCGAATCAGGGCGGGGAAACCCCGCCCCTACAACGGATGGGGAATTTTATTTAGGCATGGATATCGGACGCAAGGGCGACCTGACCATCTTCTGGCTTTGGGAGAAGGCCGGAGACGTGTTCTGGACCCGCATGGTGAAGGAAATGAGGAACGCTGCCTTCGCGGTGCAAAGGGATTTTTTGTATGGGCTGCTGGACGGTTCTGTAGGGGCGCGGTTTCCGCGCCCGCCGTTGACGGCGAATCAGGGCGGGGAAACCCCGACCCTACAAAAAATCCGGATCCGCCGCTGCTGCATAGACTCTACCGGCCTGGGCGCTCAATTGGCCGAGGAGGCGATCACGAAGTTCGGGCCCACCGTTGAGGCGGTAACGTTCACGCAAAAGGTCAAAGAGGATTTGGCTGTCACGCTCCGGCGCCGCTTCGAGGACCGGCAGGTCCGCATACCTGCCGGCAGGGACATCCGGGAGGATATCCATTCGGTAAAAAAATTCACCACGGCAGCCGGGAACATCCGGTTCGACGCGGAGCGGACGGAGCTGGGCCACGCGGACAGGTTTTGGGCCGCGGCCCTTGGACTTCACGCAGGCAGCGCGCCGTCCGCCGTCATAGAGTTCGAGTCCATGGGCGCAAGGAGATTTTTCAATATGGGGGGATATCTATGAGCAAAGACAGAAAAACGGGGGGCAGGGGAAAGGACATCATAACCACTGACGCCAACCAGGCGCGGATAATCGGAAACGCCTTGGCGCAACCCTTGAATTATCCGGAGGCGGACACAAGGCCTATCACAGGAGTGGAGGTCTCCTCCCAGATATCGGATCCCTTCTGGGCATATTACACGGGAAAGATACTGCTGAATCCGGACAAGACACTCCGCACGGAAGGGATAAACAACACCGAACTTTACGAAGACTTGGCCAGGGACCCACAGGTGAGGGGCAATCTGCAGACCCGGCGCCTAGCCGTCATAGGCAGGCAATGGCTGGTCACGCCGGCGTCAGGCAGCAAGCGCGACCAGCAGATCGCGGATTTTGTCAAAGAGGTTCTGCTGGGTTTCGATTTCGACAGCGCGCGATACAACCTTCTTCAGGGCATCCTCACCGGCTTCAAGATCTCGGAGATCATGTGGGAGTATTCCCAAGGCGATGTATGGATAAAAGAGATGATAGCCAAGCCGACACGCAGATGGTCCTTTGGACTTGCGCGCGAGCTGAGGCTGATAACCAGGCGCGAGATGATGAACGGTTCTCCGGTGCCTGACAGGAAATTCCAGGTGTTCCGCTATAGCTCCGACAACGGCAGCCCTTACGGAGATGGCCTTGGCTCAAGCCTATGGTGGCCTGTGTGGTTCAAGAAAAACGCCATAAAGTTCTGGATGATCTTCTCCGAGAAGTTCGGCTCCCCCACGGTTGTGGGCAAGTACCCGGCAGGTACGCCGCCAGGGCAGCAGGACGCCCTTTTGCAGGCGCTACAGGCCATGCAGCAGGAATCCGCCATAAAGATCCCGGACACCATGCAGATAAGCCTGATAGAGGCCCAGCGCTCCGGGGCACTGAACAACTATGAGATGCTCTGCTCGTTCATGAACCAGGAGATATCCAAGGTCATCATGGGACAGACACTCACGACCGAGGCCGGGCACAGCGGAAGGGCGGGGGCAGGAGGGTCGGCGGCCGCCGCGGTGCACGAAGAGGTGAGGGAGGATTACATCAGGGCAGACGCGGACCTGCTTTCGAACGCCTTGAACCGCCAGCTTATCAAATGGATTGCCGATTACAACTTTCCAGGGGTCAGTAAATATCCGCAGATCCGGATCCGGACGGAGGAGAAAGACCTAAAACCGCTCGCCGACCGGGACGCGGTCATACAAAAAATGGGTCTTAAAATACCGGCTTCATACGCCTATGAGACATACGGCATTCCGGAACCGCAGGGAGGTGAAGACGTCCTCACTCCCTTACCGGGCGCTGTCCGGAAAGTGGAAACGGGAACCGGTGAAAAGACACACGTGGCCAGCCTTCCTCTGTGACTCTGATAAAACGCCAGGGCGAAAACATAAAGACAGGAGGATGTTAAAGAGATGTGGATAGCGGTATTTAAAACAGGCAGACATACGGACTCAAAGGGCAACGAAAAGACTTGGACGGAAGGCGATCTGGACAACATGGTTGCCCAATATGATCCCAAATCCCACGAGGCTCCGGTGGTCATCGGCCACCCAAAGGACAACGCGCCGGCATACGGCTGGGTGGAAGGATTGAAGCGCGCCGGTGACACGCTCTGGGCGGAAATAAGGCCCACGGTTGCCGAATTCACAGATTGGCTCAAGGCCGGGCTTTTTAAAAAGCGTTCTATTTCGCTCTATCCGGACATGACGCTGAAGCACATAGGCTTTCTTGGAGCGATGCCGCCAGCTGTGAAGGGCTTGCCTGATTTCGCGTTCAATGGCCCGGATGCGGCAGTGATCGAGTTTGAGGAAGGGGAAGGATTCCGCCCGTTTTTATCTTCAGAAAAAATAGATTCTGGCCGGAATGACTTCACGGAAGCGGATAAGGCGGCACAGGAATCCAGGGCCAGGAAGCACGGCATAAGCGCGAAGGAGGGCGGCAACGTCACGAAGCCCTCCAAGTACGCGGATGTGCCGGACGATGAGTTCGGGGACCCGGTCAATTACCGCTACCCGCTTGACGAGGAGCATATTCACGCGGCCCTGGCCTATTGGACCAAGCCCAAGGACAGGGAGCAATATTCCAAGGAGGAGGTGGCCAAGATAACGGCAAGGATCCTCGCTGCGGCCAAAAAGCACGGCGTGGATATGGATAAGGACAAGTTCAAATTCAGCGAGACCCAAATGGATTCCCGCCTGCGCGGGAATGACAACAGGAAAGGAGGAAGTATGAATTTTTGGGATGAGCTTAAAGGCTTCCTGAAGGGAAAGGGCCTAGAGGTGGACAGCGACCCCTCCAGCAAAAACCCCGGAGCCTTCAGCGAGGCGGACGTAAAGGCCGCGGTGACTGCCGCGGTGGAAAAGGCGAAGGCTGATATCGATGCCAGCTTCGCCGAAAAAGAGGCTGCATTGAAGGCCAAAGAGGTGCTGCTTGTCACGCAGGCGGCTGACGCCAGGAAAAGGGAGATCGCGGAGTTTTGCGAGAGCCTCAAGCAAAAAGGCATCCTCACCCCGGCGATGGAAAAGCTTGGCATGGGGATAACCAGCTTCATGCAGGCCGTCGCTGGGATTGGCGAGACGTACGAGTTCGCCGAGGCGGCCGAGGATGGCAAAAAAGCCAAACAGAGCCCGCTTGAGTTCATGCAGGCCTTTTTGTCCGGACTGCCCAGGGCCATAGAGTTCAAGGAAGTGGCGAAGGACGAGGACGATCCGGGCGGCGGCGACATGGACGCCAAACGGGAGCGCGCCATAAAAAAGCACATGGCTGACAACGGCATGGGCTACAAGGAAGCGATGCTGGCGGTATCAAAGAAACACCCGGAATTATTCGGGCGGGAAGCAAAAAAGTAAATGACTGCTTAAAAAACGAAAGGAGAAAAAACACTCATGTCAATGAGAGCAACATCAGGCATCAGCAAGGCGGCAAAGACCACGGCCGCCATAGCAACGCAGTTTTTGATCGCGACGGTCGGCGCAGATGACGACACCTTTTCCGCGGCGTCCGCATCAACAGACCCGCTTATAGGCGTCTTTCAGACCACGACGGCCAACGCGGGGGATCACGCGGAGGTCATGGTGACGGGAATAAGTAACGTCGTTCTGGGCGGCACGGTCACCAGGGGCGATTATATCAGTTCGGACGCCAACGCCAACGGCGTGACCGCTGCTCCGGCTGCGGGCGTGAACGCAGATGTTCTGGGCATCGCCCTTGAAAGCGGAGTTGCCGGAGACATAATCGCCGTCCGGATCGCCCCCGGGCGGATACAGGGTTAATAAAAAGCAAGAAAGGAGAATTAAAAACACATGCCACCTGTAGGACAGTTACATATTGACAGCGCATTGACCAACCTCTCGGTGCGCTACCAGAACGAGGCGATGATATGGCCTGCCGTGCTGCCGCTCATCCCCGTGAACAAGAGGTCGGACAAGTACTTCGTCTATAACAAGGCGGACTCTTACACCCTGGCCGATGACACCGTTTTTCCGAAGGCTCTTCCCAATGAGATGGACTGGGGCACGGCTACCGGAAATTACTCCGTAACGGACCATGCCTTTGGAGACTGGCTCCCTGAGGAGGTCATCGAGAACGCGGATGTGCCGCTTCAGCCCGAGGTGGACACCAACGATTACCTGAACCTGCTGCTGGACATCGCCCAGGAGGCCAGGGTGGCAAACGTGGTGTTCAACGCGGCCAACTACAGCGCCTCCAACCAGGTGACGCTTTCCGGCACCTCGCAGTGGAGCAGCTCCAGCGCCACGCCGATCGAGGACATCCAGAACGCGATCGAGAGCTGCTTCCAGCGCGCAAACACACTGGTGTTCGGCATAGACACCTGGAAGGCCCTGCGCACCAACCCGCAGATACTGGATGCCGTGAAGGCGGCCACCAGGCTGCAGGGGTACAACGGAGGCATGGCCACCAGGGACGAGGTTGCCTCACTCTTCGAGGTGGACCAGATCCTCGTAGGCCGTGGCAGGTACAACACGGCAAAGCAGGGGCAGGCCCCCAGCTTCTCCAGGCTCTGGGGCAAGCATGCGGCCGCGCTCTACGTGGAGAAGGCTCCCGGCATAAGGAGCATCACCTTCGGAGCCACCTTCTGCGAGACCAGACGCCAGACGATGAGGGATTTTGATCCCAAGAGGGGCGTTAAGGGCGCGCATTACATCAAGGTGTCCTGGAACTCTTCCGAGGTGGTCATCGCCAACGACGTAGGGTATTTCATTCAGAACGCCACGGCATAGGCGGTAGCCGGGCAGAACGCGACGGCGTAGGAACAAAAACAGGGCGGGGAAACCCCGCCCCTACATACGGCCTTTAAATGCGTGCGTAGGGGCGCGGTTCCCGCGCCCGCCTTATGGGATTCATCAAAAAAGGAGACATCATGGCTGACACAAAGAAATACACGGTCCACGGGACGACCATAAAGCACGGCAAGGGCAAGGAGCACAAACTCTACGAGCACGGAGAGACAATAGAGCTTCCCGATGAGGAAGCCGCCCCGCTCAAAAAGCATTTGATCGAGGTGGAAGGGAAAAAGAAATGACGGACGAAAAAACAGGGCCGGGCAACCCCGCCCCTACAACGGTTTTTAAATGCGTGCGTAGGGGCGCGGTTCCCGCGTCCGCCGTCAGGGAGGTCTTATGTCTTACTGCCAATTAACCGATCTGCAAAACGTCATGCTCAACGACACCCTCATCGCCCTTACCGACGATGAGGGCCTTGGGCAGGTGAACACGGACCGCATAAACGAGTGCATCGCGGAGGGAGACAGCCTTATAGACGGCTACTGCGGGGCCCGGTACGTGGTGCCATTTAGCCAGGCGCCTGTGGTGGTGCGCAGCATCAGTGTGGCGCTGGCCATCCATAACCTATACGCCCGGCGCGGGTGGAAGAGGTCCCCCCGGTGCACGAGAACCGTTACAAGGACGCCCTGCAGCGGCTTAAGGACATATCAAACGGCGCGATGACCCTGGGCGCGGCGGAGTCCGCAACCATGACCGTCACCGAGGAGCCGGAGATCGGCATAAGCACCTCCACGGACAACCGCGTGTTCACCAGCGGCAATACGCCAGGCGTTTCAGACGGCTCGACCCTGGGTGGTTACTGATGACCTTCGTCGACATTGAAAACGGCATCATCTCCGCGCTGAAGGCGGCGCTCCCGTATCTGAAGGCCTGCGAGACCTACGCGGGGCAGCTTGAGAAGGAAGTGGCGGAGCTTCCCAAGGGCTTCCCGGCCGCTTATGTGGCCTACCAGGGTTCCCAGTTCCAGTGGGTGGACGGGGAAAATTGGCAGGAGCTACCCACATTCAAGGTGCTCATTGCGGCCAGGAGCTACCGCATAGTCAGCGGCATCAACGAGGACGTGCGGGAAAACCCGGACACCGGCGCGTATCGTGTGGTGACGGACGTGCTTAACGCGCTTACAAACCAGACCTTCGGGCTGGACATCTACAAGCTGCGGCCGGTGAAAACGGAACTTGTCGTGATCACGAAGACAACGGCGAGCTACGGCATCGAGTTTACGACGATGTTCGATACAAGTGGCAAATGACAAGTGCAAATAACAAATGAAAGAGGTAAAAAAATGAAAAAGGGTTTATTCGGTATATTGGCACTCTGCATGTTCTTTGGGGTGAGGTCTGCGGTCGCGGGCAGCATATGGGGGCAGCCCATGATAAGGCCATCGATGTCCCTGACCATGGGGCCATTCGGCTCCGTCTCCACAAGCGCTCCGGCCTTTGACATTGGCATGCCCATAGGCTATGGCAAGTGCACGTTCACCCAGGTAAACGGCACAGCCTCCAGGACGTTTATCCTCCAGGGCTCGAACGTTAGCGCATCCGCCGGTTTTACAAACGACGTCTCCGTAACGGTGACAAACAACCCAGCCACGTGGGCTTTTTTCTTTAACCAGGTCCCTAACGAATGGTGGCGAGGCCGGTGTGACTCCGGCTGCGGCATAGGCAACGAGATAACAGTGGAGTGCACATTCGGGGGGCTGAACCAATGAGAAGGTGCCGGAATTTTCTTCCCTTACGAATAAAACCGGGCGGAATCTTTCTTAAGAAGGATTCCCGCCGCGCCCAAGGGCGTAAGCCCGTTTTATTAAAATTTGCGGGAATGGCAACACAAGTTAAAATATTCGCCCTGATCGTTTCGCTGGCCGTGGGTCTTTGCGCGTGCCAGGGAGAACCGGCCTGGGCTGCCGGAACGACGGAGCATTACGGAGGAAATAGTTCCTTCGCGGGCGTTTCTTCCTTTAATGGGAGAATGGGTGCCGTAACTCCTTCTTACAATGATTATTCATTTTCACAGGTTTCAGGCACTGTAAGTCCGAGCCAGTTGTCACAGCCTCTAACCGGGATATCTCCAAGTTCAACTCCATTGGTCCCATCATCCGGGAACTACAGGATATACTTCAACAAGTCAGATAACCATTGGTATGGTTTAAGCAATTCGGCCGGCACGATTAACGGTCCTGCGCAGTTAGATATGCCCGGTGTCATAAACGCCACCTTCCAGGACCCGGTAACCGGCGTTTCCCAGACATCAACCCCCCAGACCCCGGCATCGGGAGACTACAAGTTCTATTTCAACTCCGCGGCAGGCCACTGGTACGGCATCAGCAACACATCCGGCACGGTCACGGGCCCTGTGCAGATAGACGGGGGCGCAGGTCAGCCAATCGTAATTTTGGCATATCCTAATTTGGCCGTAAATGCATCCACAACAGAATGGATACCAATAACTGGCCAATTGGGATTCTCGGGGTTAAACAATACGACGCAGGCAATGGTAATGCCTGTGGCCTGCACGATGCAGGACCTGTATGTTTCGTGGGAGGGGACTCAGTCGTCCACGGGATCGCTGGCGATCAGTCTTTACCATAACGGCACAGTGACGCCGCTTGCCATAACGATAGCTGCTGGAGCCGGTACCGGCACCCTCAGCGATCTGGCGATACAGTGGCGATAGCGGCGGGGGACACTGTGCAATATCAAATCGCAAACATCGCGACGGCAACGTCCGCGAAAATTGCGGCCATGACGATCGTATGCAAATGATGAAGAAGAAAAGGTTTTTATTTTTCCTTATGTTCCTGATGCTGTTGCAGGCCCCGGCCTGGGGAGCAACTTATTATATCGACTACGCAGGGGGCGCCGACTCCAACGCCGGGACATCAAAAACCACGCCCTGGAAACACCAGCCGTACATGGTGGGATTTACGGGCACTTATACGCACTCTGCCGGAGACATATTTATTTTTAAAGGCGGCGTGACATGGGCGTATTCCGCGGCGGACCATATATTCCCAATGACCATTAAAGCCGGGGGCGCAACCGGAAACCCGGACCAGTATGCAGTTGACAAGACATGGTATGCAGGCATTTCTTATATGCCTCCCGTTTTCGATGGCTGCCAGACGGCTGAAGGTCTGAATGTATGCGCATTGAACGGGGCGGCCACTTTGGGGAAAAACAGCTGGTTGGTTGGTGACGATAATGGGGTATTTTCCGTTTCAAATATCGTGATAAACGGGCTGCAGCTTCAGGATATAGGCGCGCCTGTAACAGCTGGAGGTGATGCCTCCGGCTCGGCAATCGCTTTTGAGAATTTAAATGCCATCGCAGTAGAAAACTGTATTATTTCTCCCCATGCGGCGCAGGCCTTTGCTTTTTCCAATTACAATAATGGAAGCCCGCGGAATGAAAGCTCAATTTACGTCCATGACAACCAGATAAGCTATGCCGGGCGGGGAGTGATTTACGGTTATCCGGGGTACACGGTCAATGATGTTCGCGTTTACAACAATAAGTGGGAAGGTCCGGGCCTCACGCTTGCCAGTGACATATACAACTACGGAGGATATCACAATGACGGACTGATGGTAGGCTGTCCCGCTGGCTGCATCGCCAACGCTGTCAGCGTGACGAACATCGAGTTCAACAATAATCTTTTTAACGGGCAGTGGGAACACTGCACGGCCCAGTATTATTCAAACGGGGGAACAAGCAACACCTCCATCTATGACAATGTTTTTTCGATAGAGAACAATTCATCAAATGGGAGCCCTATGCAGGATTTCGTGGACATGGGCTACAGCTCCGGGTTTGCCGACTGGGGGACCATAAACGTCTATAACAACACTTTTTCCAGCGATGCGCTTGTGGGTTATAACAAGGGAGTAAATAACGGTTTTGCGATTAATTACCCCTCCACTGCCAGCCCCCTGGACATAAGCGTAAAGAACAATATTTTCTCGGGCGTGGCTACAGGCGTGATAGTAGGCCCCGGAACCTGGACGTCCCTGGCAATTGACGGCAACCTCTACAACGTGACAACCAGTGGAGGGTACGGGCACTTGGGTTACATTAATGGCACGTCTTATAACTCCCTTTCTGCCGCCTGTGCCGCCGGATACGACTGCAACAGCCTGGGAGGCAACAATTATTCAAGCTCGTATCCCGGTTTTACTTTGTTGCCCAATGGCACTTTAGGCAGCGGCAACTGGCAACTTCAACCGGGCTCACCGGCTATAAAAGAGGGAACGGACCTATCTTCCGTATTCACGGTCGATCTGGCAGGCAACCCGAGGCCATCAAATCATTGGGACATGGGCGCATACCAGACCTATTACCACCGTTGCAAATTGGGCGCGGGCGGCAGGATGAGCACTGCCAACGGCGGAAGGGTTTTGATTAATTAGACCACACGAAGGAGGTTTTTTAAAAAATGACATTAAGCGCATCTGGAGTAAATGTAAAAGCGGCGGTCGCAAAGGCCTCGGCGTGGGGGGCGGCGGTGGCCTGCGGGGCAGACAGCGGCATCCTCATAAAGCCGCACACGCTCAAAAGGACCAGGCAGTCCCTGATAGACGACTCTCTGGGCCTGTACTTCCCCCAGAATGCGGTGAACGCCCAAATAAAAGTAGAGGGAGATATCCCCTCGTACCTGCGCTATGACGGGCTCGACATGCTCATCGCCCTGGCTATGGGCGCAACCGGCGGCTTGCCCGCCGGACAGGGAGCGACCACCGCGTACGCCCAGACCTTTAGCCTGGCAAACACGCTGGACACCTATTTCGCCACGTTCATCGTAAACAACGGGGTGAACATAGACGAGTACACGACGGTGAAGATCACGGGATTCACTTTAACTGGTGAGGTCGGAAAGCCGTGGGAGATAAAATTCCATGCGATTGCCATAGACCGCATAACCGGCTCCACGGTGAACACGCCCACGACCTTCAACAACGTCACGTTCTTTGAGACCGGAGCCCGTGTGCTTTTCGGCCAGTCTGTTTTTTGGATGGGCAATAACAGCGGAAGCGCGCTATCATCCTCAAACGCCATCTTCCCGAACAAGTTCGAGCTCCAGTTCAAGCGCAAGATGGCGGGCAAATACGGCACCGGCACGAGCATGGACCTTATAGACGAGCCCACGAATGACGGCCTGCCGGAAATAACGCTTAAGCTGACGATGCCCCGCTACACGGCAGCCACGTACTTCAATAACTGGGACCCGATGACGCAGCAGATGCTCCAGATGACGGCCACCGGCGCGAACATTGCGAGCACCTACAACAGGAGCTTCCAGATACAGTTTCCGGCCCTCCAGCTCAGCAATGTGGACCTGCCCATGAAAGAGGGAATACTGGAGCACCCGCTTGAGTTCAAGGCGCTCTCCATCGGGACGGCCCCGGCGGGGATGACCGGCGTGACAAACCCGTTTGCAATCAATGTGGTGAACAGGCAGAGCGCGAATGTGCTGGCGTAGTTTTTGTTGCCATTCCCGCAAGCGCAGCGCGACGGGAATCCAGGTTGAAGTCAAAGTGGATGCCCGATTACTGTCCTCGGGCATGATGTAAAAACTAAATTCAAAGGAGGTTTTTGGTTCGTGGAAATAGGCGGCTTAAAGAGAAACGATTTTGAGGTGTGGGTGCCTTTTGGAGAGGAGGGCGACCCGGCAAAGGTGCTCATTCGGTATGTAAGCCGGTCGCAGATCCAGGAGATAAGGAAAAAGGCTACCGTCACATCATATACCCGGCAGCACCAGAAAGAGGAGCAGTTTGACGGTCTCAAAGCGGATGTGCTACTTGGCCGCGCGGCCGTGGGCGGATGGAAGGGGTTTACGATGGAGGATAAGGATTACCTCTATTCCCCTGAAAACTGCGACTTCCTGATGAAGGAATGGCCGGAGTTCGCCAGATTCGTAAACAACGTGTGTGTGGACCTGCAGGCGCTTCAGGACGAGGAGGCAAAGCAGATGGCAAAAAACTCCTCGCGCACATCCGGTTCAGACTAGACCATCCGGGTGTGCGCTGTGAGAACTGCATCGATATTGAGGAGGTGGACGGGGTTGCGGCGCCGTGCAGAGGGGGAAGTCAAAATGGATTCCCGCTTAAGACGTGCGGGAATGGCGTCATGCCCGAGGACAGTAATCGGGCATCCACTTTGGAGTTCCCTGGTTGCCCTATTCCTCCTCTTTCCGCTGAGGAACTCCGGATACTCGATATGCGGGGGCTGCTTTCTGGCCTCAAAGGCTTGGTGGACGCTGGAACGGTGCTTATGATGCATCATGCAACGCTTGAGGACCTGAGGGCTCTGGCCGCGGTGGAAGACGGCTTGAGGGAAAAGAGATAAGATCCGATGCGTTAGGGGCGAGAGGTTCGAGAAAGGTCCTCACGCTCTCAAAAAGAGCAACAGCAGGGAGAAGATAAACATGGCAAAAATAAGGATCGGGCGAAGAACGGGGACAGAAGCGGATGCGTTTGGCATGTATGGCGGCGGCCTGGCATTCCAGGATGCGGGCACATTGCAGGATTTGGGAAACACTCAGGTTTTTTTTAGTGATGAGCCGTCAGCCGATGCGGCAATTGATGACAATATAGCCTCCCTCGATAGTGCCGTTTTTTCCTTGAGCGGCTCTTTCTTATCTGTCGATCAGGATTTTAACAATATGGCAGGCTCTATTGATTCTGACATGAACAGCATGTTCAGCGATGCGGATACGAGCGCCTTTATGAGAGACGGAGGAGGACGAAGCACCCGGCTCAGCCGCAAAGAAGGGAGGGGCAGCAGTGACTCAAGTGCGTACGATACTGCCGGTATGTATGCCCAGGCCCAGGCCGGACTTGCTGAGGCAATGAACCCTGACCTGGAAAGCGAATTTGGAGAATCCTTTGCCAACGCACTGCAGCTGCAATACCAGGCCCAGGTGAACGCCTATAACGACCTCACTGGCATGAACGTGGTGAAGGCCCCCGGCACGGGAGAGCAGGTCAGTACCGGAGCCGGCACGGTAAACGTGAACATCTCCGGCCTGACGATACAGGGCGCCGGTGATCTGAGCAATGTGACTGACCTGTCGGGCCAGATAGAAACCGCCATCGCACAGAACATCCAGCGCAACACAAGCCCCATAACCACGGCACTAAAGGAGGCGGGTTTCCAGCGATAAAATGATGAAATCCTGCTATCAAAACATCCTCGAATCCTCCACTGTCTCCCTTTCCCAGGGCAGCCAGAACAATTCCTATCCGCTCTACCGGCTTTACGACCGGGACATAGGGCGCATGTTCGCGGGATCCGCCGCGGCTACTACGGAGGTGAAGGCGGAACAGGGCGCGCTTATTCAAAACGCGATTGATTCCCTCTTCATCCCCGCCGGGCATAATCTGGGCGGGATGCAATGCAACTTAAGCTTTTCAGACGATGACACCACTTACACGCAGGCCTTCCCGAATCTGCTCCCTTACAGCCAGGATTTTGAAAACGCTTGGTGGCAGAAAGATAATACGACCGTTACCGCCGATGCCGGTGCGGACCCGCTTTACGGAACACGGACGGCTGACCAGATATCGGATGGGACCGCAACCGGCATCCATGATCTTTTTGATGGCGCTCTCAGCGTTTATAATGGCGTTGTTTACACATTTTCGATCTATGCCAAATACATTTCCATGCAATATCTGCAGCTAACGATGGGGCGCGCCACCACAAGCGCGATCTATGCGAATTTTGACATTAAAAACGGATTGGTTTCCTTGCCCGTTTTAATGGCGGGAAGCGGCGCTGTTGCAGTTTCTGCGAAGATAACGCCGGTAGATGGCGGCTGGTACAGGTGCGAGATCACAGGGTCCACCAATGATGCATCTTATTTAAGGGCATTTTTTAACCCGTCAGATTCGGCTTCCTTTGCGCCTTCATACACTGGCAACAACAACACCATCTACCTCTGGGGAGCGCAGCTGGAAGCGGCCCCCTCCAATAATACCGCAAGCAATTATAACGGCACGTTCGGCTCCGCCCAGACGCTCACCCCCTCCGGAAGCGGTCTTATCCAGTATGGGTTCCCGCAGGCCATGACGCACCGGTACTGGAAGTTCACCATAACAAACCCCTCCGTTGCCCCCCAGTTCGCGGAGCTTTTTCTCACATCCACCTACACCTGGGAGAAACTCCCGGCGCGCCCCGGAGGGCCCTTTGACGATGTGTTCAACGTGAAGAACGAGACCACGGCAAGCGGCCTGGACCGGTTTCTGGTATTCGGGAACTCCAGGCGGCAGCGGGTTTATAAAGTGGTGAACGCAGGAGCCACCCAGCAGGCGAATATTCTGGCCTTGAACGCCGCGTGGGCGGGATCAAAACCCTTCTGGCTCTATGACCACGAGGGCAACTGGATATACGGCAGGCTCAGAAAACCGATAGGGCTAAAGGAGACGGGCGCGGGCAAGTTCGGGTTCGATTTTGACTTTCTGGAGGTGCTGGGGTCATGACCACCATCCTTCAGGCACGGGATTCCTCCCGCATAAAGCCGGTCTACCTGGTCCAGATAACCCTTAAAAACAGCGGGCCCACCCTTTATTTCTCGGACCGGAACATCACTGTAGGAGGCCAGCTTTACGAGGATTATCTGCATGACCTCTCCGGACTCGCCCAGGAGCTCAAGCGGGCGGACTCCACGGCCCTGAACGTGAACCTGGAACTGGGCTTCCATAACGACAAGATAAGCTATAACGGCACCGATTACGCCCACCTGATAGATCTGGGGACAACGTATCCCTTCGAGACCAGCATATGCAGCATCTACGAGACTTATCTGGACGATAGCCAAAACCCGTCAGACACCGTGCTTATCTTCAAAGGGGTCCAGGACTGCCCGGCGAACATCGACCTGATGGGCTTTAAGTGCAAGGTAAGCACGATGCCCATGTATATGGACGCCCGCTGGCAGCAGGTGCAACTTGACACCGTGGACTTCCCGGCCGCAACGGACGACGTGGGCAAATGGGTGCCCATCGTCTACGGCAGCGACATCCTCATACCCGCGCTAAGAGTGGATTGGAGCAAGACCACCCTGGTTTCCTCCATCGCGGCCACCGATACCTCCATGGAGATCACGGATGTGACCGGTTTTTCCGATTCAGGTTCCATAATGATCGACGACGAAGTCATTGCTTACACGGCAATCAGCAGCCGCATGTTGACGGGGATTACACGCGGAGCGTCTGGCACTTCAGCATCGCCCCATGGGGCGAATGCGGATGTGGTGCCGTACCAATCTTCTTATGACTGGGTGCTTGCGGTCCATCCCCTTCAGTCGGTGGGAGATATCTTTGCCGAGATGGGCGGTAAACTGTGGCTCGTTACCAGCGGCATTTCATCGCTCTTCGACGCGGACGGCTATATGAAGCTCCGGGCTTCCTCTGCCATAGGCGTGGGAGGAGTACTGGACAATATAAGCCTGGTGAACACCACCGTAATAAACGACGGGATAACGGTAAACGACAGCATATCGCTGAACGATCCGGACCATTCCCATTCCATGACCGCGGGTGATCCGGTAATCGGCTCAGGCGCCGCAATCTCGGACAACGGTAACATTTCATGGTCGGGCAGCGCGGGAAATGTGATAGACCAGTGCGACACCACCTACATAAAGGCCCTGGGAAAATCCTTTTCCGGATGGGGGAAGATACAGATCAACTTCCCGGCCTACTCAGGGGCTGAGCCCACGGCGGTATACCTATGCATCACGCACCAGACCTATAGCGGCGGCGCAGTCACTGCGAGGGTCAGCGGCGATAATTCCACCTGGTACAATATAGACGGCTCTCAGCAAAAGGAGACGCAAAAGATATACTTTGGCACCACTGTGCCGTCCTCAATGTGGGCATATTTCAATAACCCAAGCGGCTCGACCGTTATGTACATGCAGGTCTTTGAGATGTGGCTGGAAGTGCACACGAGAGGAACGGCCTTTGCAACCGCCGGGATATCCAAGCAGGGCACCGTCACAAAATCCGGCACAGTCACCCTGAGCGGAGATGTTACGAAAGGCGGCACCGTCGTATCAACCGTAACGGTAGAGCGCCTGCACGCGGTGGTAAACGGCTATGCGGATGACGCAAACGGCACGTACACCGGGACGGCCGGGGCGGTGATCGAGCGGCCGGATTCCGTGATAAAGCACTTTTTGGAAGTGGCAAGCGGGCTATTTTCATCCGCAGATATAGACCCTGCTTCATTTTCCGCCGCTGGGGACTGGTACGCCACGAACGGCTACCAGTTGGCCTTCGCCCTGGATAAGAAGGTAAAGCCATCCCAGTGGCTCTCCCAACTGGCCCGGGAGAGCCGCAGCACGCTTGTTTATAACGCGGGCTTTTGGGAGCTTAACGTCATCCGGGATGCCGCGCCTGCCGCGGTGAAGACGATCTCCAAGGCTGACTTGGCCGGGCAAAACGCTATGTTCACCTTCGGGAAGACGGACTGGCAGAAGATCAGCAACTATTTAGTGGCATCCTTCGACAAGCAGTACACGACGATACCAGGGAAGAGCCAGTCCGGATGGCTGGGGACGGCGCTGGCCCAGGACGCAACGAGCCAGGGCACCTACGGGATATTCAAAAAGGAGATACAGTTTGAGGCGGTCCGCACCCCCGCGATGGCACAGAGCGTATTAAATCACATGCTTCTGGAGGCCAAAAATCCGAACCTCACAGTTACCTTCCCGGTGTTCTGGGAGAATTTCGACCTGAAGGTGGGGGACACCATAGCCATAGAAAATGATATATTTGGCGGGGCGCTCTTTTTCATCGAGCAGATCATCCGCAAAGACGCATTCAGGGCTACGATAAAGGCGGTCGGGTGGTGGTAATTCAGGCAGCGAGAGACAAATGGAAAGAAGGCAGGTTTCAGATTTTTTTAAAGCGCCTGCGCTCCGATCGAAATTCCGTCTTCGATCCTGATATTAAGGGCAAGCCCTTTTAGTGAGAGCCTGTATACGCCGGGAAGCGGGACCGCTTGCCAGTCTATACCCTCCAGCAGGGTCTTTAATCCGCCTGAATCCGACGATATCCTGACGCCAGAAAGCTTGCCGTCCGGCCCGTATGACAGAAGGATTTTTGCGGCGGTCCCGTCATACCGGATGCCTGTTTCTTTTTTTATCTTCTCCGCCAGGAGGGCTTCCAGCTTCGACTGCATGCCGTTTAAAAAACCGGACTTCGCTGGCGCGGCCAGCCATGGGTTCGGCTCTACAGAGGGCCGCCACATTATTAAAGGGTGCGGCCGCATCCACATGTTCCGGCGCATCATTATATTTTGAAACAGGGCAGCACGCGGCTGGTTTGAGTTTATCTGAGGGTCCTGCGCTTGCGTCTGCACCGCGGTTTCTGCAATAGTCTTTACAGGGGCAGACGTGGCCGGTAGTGTTTTGTGTTTTGCATTGGCCGCAACGTCTTTCTGCCGGTTATCAGCCTTTTCCATTTTATCTGCTGGAGCTGTTTTTTCAGATGTGGCGGTTCTTTCCGGCACGGCGACCTGTTTAGTGGCCGGTTTTACCGGATGCAGTCCGGGGGATGCCTGCTCCAGGCTCACAATGATCCTGCGAGGAAGGAATTTGCTGCCTCTCATGGCACTGCCGCTTGCCGCCACGATTCCTCCTATAAGAAGCAGGTGAAGCGCTATGGACCAGGGGAGGGTCTTTGTTATGGTCATATTCCGGTTGTGTCCATCTGTTTAGTCATTCCCCTTAACGGGTGAATTCACTTGGTAAAGTGAGAGGGCATGGCGTGAGGCCATGCCCTCTCCGGTTTTTTAAAAAAAGGTTCCTACATCTGCGGAGGCGACATCAGCTCCATTATCGCCTTCTGCTGGGCGCTGGATATCGCCGTGCTTCCATTCGTTGTCCCTGTTATGGCCTTTGCTATGTTGGAAAGGGCCTTGTCCAAGTTCTGCTGGGCCGCTCCCTGGTTGCCCATGTTCCCCCCGGCGGCCTGCTGGGCATTCATCTGTATGTCCTGCACCACCTGTATGTCCTGCTGGATGGCAAACATTATCCAGTAGGGGTAGGGGTTCTGCTGGCAGTATTGCGAAGGCTCCTCGCCTTCGCTGGTCAGCGGCTCAGTCTGTCCATTTGGCTGAGAGCCCGGCTGGCCGAAGCAGGAAAGAGCGGGAACCCAAGTCGCGTTATTGGCAGGCGTACATTGTTGTGAATTGTAGATACTGCAACTGGAGGCCACCCATACGCCGGAGCTTTGACAACCGGTATCGGTGTTGTTAGACGGTCCGCCGTTGCAGTAGCCGGACATCCAATTTCCGCCGGCCGATGTACATGCGCTTGAATTAGTGATTGCCGAGGTGTCGCAGTAGCCGGCCCATCCGGTGAGCATCTGGTCATTGGGGTACTTTGTTTTCAGGGCGTTGAAATCCGTAGTGTCCCTGTTATATGACATGCTGCCGCCGTTTTTAAGCAGATTGGACGTCCAGTCCGCAAGGATGACCATGTTTATGGGCCAGTTGACCTGCCCGCTTGGGGTGAACCATTTGAACATGCCCCACTGGGCGTCCATATGGGCAAGCACCGTAGTGCACGCTGTAGTGTTTGGCTGTATCTGAGAGGTCGGGTCATCTGTCGGGGCACTTGAGCCAAGCGCCGTGCAGATGTTGCTTATCATGTTGCTGGGGTCGGTCCCATCGTACTGCCACGTCCCGTTGCTGTTAATTATCCCTATCCTCTGGTTGCTTGCCTGGATATCGGACTGGAACTGATTGAAGTCGTTCATCGTTGTGTTTTGCATTTCCTGAGAAGCCGCGTTCATGACGGCGGGAGATGCGGCCACTCCATTTGCAAAGGCGGCCTCATTGAAGTTCTCCATGGCGGAGTCGACCGCGTTTTGAAGGGCGGTTGCCGCGTTCTGGAACTGGGTAACGTCGCTGCCCGTTGCGCCAAGGAGGGTCATGGCGTTCTCATACTTCTGTATGGCCACCTGCTCGCCCAGTTTTTGAAGGCCTGTGCCGACGCTGTCCTGGATCTCCACAGGGGTGGATGAACTCGCCCATTTAGTGGGGTCCATTAAATAAGGCACCACATAATTGCCCATGGCATCGGTGCCTTCAATTATCCAGCCCGCATGGATGCCGGTGTCCGTTGGAGACTTCGTCGCCTGCACCAGGGTGGAAAGTATCAGGGAGGAGGCCTTGCCCATGTCTTTCTCAGACGTCGAGTTGCTTATGGTGGAGGCAGCCTCCTTCAGGAACTTGGTGTAGCCGGAGTTTGGGTCGGCAAGGTCCTGCACTATGTTTTTGCGGTACTCTCCGAGAGTTGTGGCGTTTACGATATTGCTGTGATTGGTCGTCAGAGAGTTCACAAAACCATATTCGATGCCCTGCCCGGCATACTTGGCGATGTTTTTAAGGTCTTGGGACGGTATGTCAGTGGTCTGCACCGCGGTAAAGAAAAATACCGCAAGGATGGGGTCATCGGTGCCGGCCGCGCTGAAAGCCGTTTTAAGCGCAGCGGCCTGCGCGTTCGTGACGCCGGAGATGCCGAGGGGCATATTGGAGTCCTTGGTAGGGCATGGGACCACCGATTCGCGGACCACTCCGTTTGCAGCCGTTACGTAATCCGGGGCTCCGGCCGGGGCAGCGACGGTCACGTCCATGAAGTTACAGCTTGAGTTGTCTGGCACGCCGGATAGAGAAAAATTGACGATGCCGCTTGAGTTTGCTATCCCCGTTGTAGAATAGGCGGCAGGGTTCACCTGCCCGTTAGAACCTATGGTGGCAAAGTTTATCGTATATGTTTCGCCAGACTTTAAACCGCTGACCGCAAAGGCGCTGCCGCAGAAGGCAAGAACGCCCGCCAGGACCGCCATTAACAAAACGGATCTTCTCATAAAAATAAAACACTCCGCTCCTCTTTGATTGTTTTTCATTTTGCGCTCCCGTTGACCACTGTGCCTACTGATGCTCCTCCACCGCTGCCGCCGTTGCCGGAGGTTGTGCTTCCGCCCCCCCCGCACCCTGACATCACTGCCAGCGCCAATACCAGAAGCGCCATGCTAAAAATAGATATAATCTTCTTCATAAACCTTTCCCACCTCTCCTTTCGGCTGTTTGCCCCCGGAATATGCACCGGAGGGCAGTTTGAATTTTTTTAGGAAATCCGGACCCCTCTGGATTTTCTTTTCCTTATCGGCCCGCTAATGAAAAACTTTAATTATGGAACGTTAAAGTTTATTTATAAGTGAGATATGTGATTCAGGTCACAAGAAATGGATAGAGAGCGTATCCCTTCATGGCAAACGAGCGACTACAAAGAAACAGCGAATTCCTTACATTCGATGCCCGGAGGGCATAAAATAGAAGGATTTCAGGTTTTTTGTTTTCTGTTTTTTTGACCTGATTTTTGCAGGCAAGATCGATCCTGCGGCTAATGGGCGGGTGCTTTTGCTCCGCGGGGCTTTACTCTTTTAAAAAGGAAGGCGGCCGCCACGCAGACCAGGCATACAATGGCAAGCAGCCGGAAACCCTGCACAAAAGAAAGGAGCTGGGCCTGCTTAAGCAGGGAGTTGTAAAAAAAGAGCTGGGCCTGGCGGAAAGACTGCGCAGCCCCGAGCCTTCCATTAAAGAATCCCCGGACAACCGGGAAACGGAGACTGTAGGCACGGTCAAAAGGACTCAGCCGGGAGACCAGATTCACCTGGTTGGACTGGGCGTGGCGGGCCAGATAGGTCACCAGCAGCGAAATGCCGGCGCTGCCGCCCACATTTCTCATCAGGTTGAAGACGCCGCTTGCGTTGCCGATGTCCTTCTGTGGAAGGGTGCCCATGGCCACGGTCGCAAGCGGCACAAAAAGCATAGAAAGGCCAACCCCGGTCAGGACCGAGGGCCAGGCTATGTTCCACACAGAGGTCTGAAGCGTGAGGCCGCTGATTATCCACAGGGAGACGGCCACAAGAAAAAAACCCGCCGCGATAAGCTTCCTGAAATCGGCCTTGCCGGTAAGATAGCCTACCAGCGGCATGGTAATGAGCGCGCCCGCCCCCCTTGGGGCCACGGCCAGGCCGCTTTGCAGGGCAGGGTATCCCATTAGTGTCTGCAGGAACAAAGGGATCATAGTTATCGCACTGTACAGCGCCACGCCGACAAGGGTTATAAGAAGCGTTCCCACGGCAAAGTTCCGGTTTTTAAATACGTTCAGGCGCACGATGGGCTCCCTGGCCCGCAGCTCCCATACGATGAAGACCACCAGCGACACCGCGCTTGAGATGGTGAACCACCTTATCCAGGACGAGGCGAACCAGTTTTCCTGCTGCCCCTTGTCCAGTACCACCTGGAGCGCGGCCAGGGCAACGCCCATGAGCCCGAAGCCTATCATGTCTATCCTTTTGGGCCTCGCGTTTTTTATATAGGGTGGGTCTTCCACGAACATCCTTATCATCAGGACGGCCAATATGCCAATGGGGACGTTTATGTAAAAGGCCCACCGCCAGGTGTAGTTGTCCGTAAGCCAGCCCCCGAGCGTGGGCCCCGCTATGGGCGCGACGACCACCCCGAGAGCAAAGGCCGCCATCGCCATTCCCCGCTTTTCAGGCGGGAAACTTTCCAGCAGTATCGCCTGGGATATGGGCTGGAGCGCGCCGCCCCCCGCCCCTTGGAAAACGCGCGCCGCCACCAGCATGCCAAGGCTGGTGGCGGCCCCGCTTACAACCGAGGTAAGCGTGAAGATAGCGATACAGGCAATGAGAAAACGCTTCCGTCCGAAATAAAGGGCAAACCATCCGCTGGCGGGCAATACTATCGCATTGCTCACGAGATAGCTGGTAAGCACCCATGTGGCCTCATCATTGCTGGCAGAGAGGCTTCCGGCGATGTGAGGGACCGCCACGGTGACTATAGTGGTGTCCAGCACCTCCATGAAGGTCGCCAGCATTACCGCGACAGTTATAAGCCATGGATTTGCGGCCGGACGCCATTGCTCCTGCGGGTTTTCGACAGCCACAGCGTCTCCTGATTTTCCTTGGTTTTTTACATCAGAAAATCTTTTTCATCAAGCTTGTCCATTTGCCAAATTTCCTCTAACCGGGACAAGCAGCAACGGGACCCTGCTTAGACTGGATATCTTATGCGGCACGTTCCCGTCCCAGAAGGCATCCATCGCGGATTTCCCTCCGTGTGTTGCCATAACGATGAGGCCCGCCCGCACCCGGAGGGCAAGATCATTTATGACCGTGGCCGGATCCCCTCGCAGCAAGTGGGCCTTGGCTTGGGCTCCGCGTTCCCGTATTGTTTCAAGCTGATTACGTATATATTCCTCAGCGTCCTGCACGGACATCTCAAGCATTTCAGACATAGTGCCCGGCAAAAAACGGCTCGTTACCGCGCTCTGTCCGGAGAGGGTTTCGAAGTCTGGGACGACTACGGCAATGTGAAGGACCGAGCCGCACGCCTTTGCCAGTTCAACCGCAACCGGTACAGCCTGCTCGTGCTCAGGGTTCCCGTCAAGGGGCAGAAGAAGCGTTTGGCAGGAGAATGGGACCGCACCCTCGTCCGCGGCGGGACGGATCAGCAGCACGGGGCTTTCGCCTTTTGCGGTGACCTTCTGGGCGATGCTTCCCAAAAGGAGATTTAATGCCCTGCCACGTCCGTGAGAGCACATGATGACAAGGTCGCAACCCAGCTCACGGGCATGCTCGATGATGCTTGCGGCCACGTTTTCCGCCTTGGCGGTGTGCACATGGAAATCCGCGCGTGCCCCTTCGGGGCACATCTGCTCCCCCGGGAAGGCCCGGCCTTCTTTCCGGATGCTTTCACCCGCCTCTTGGACGATACGCCCTATCTCCCGGACGATGCGGATGGAGACGTCTTTCAAATAGGCCTCCGCCTCCTTCGGGTCCTTTAGATGCCGCTGCCCGTGGACCTCGCTTGGCGCGTCCTTTTCAATGACGTGAAAAAGAGTGACCGTGGCGTTCAGCCGGCAGGACATATAAGCGGCGGCGGGCAGGACCGCCTCCGCCATGCCGGAGCCGTCAAGAGGCACCAGGATTTTTTTGTTTTTTTGATTTTTTTCGAACATGTCCCCCGTTTTTTTAAACCCCTTAAACTCTTTTTAACCCCTTAAAATAACGTATCATATAAAAGATAAACATTCAGCGCCAAAATGAGCACGGCGAACGTCCCGGCAAAAAAATTGGTTATTTTTTTGTTGGCCAGCTCTCCCATGATGTCTTCCCTGCGCGTGAACATCAGCAATGGGACTATGGCAAACGGCAGCCCGAAGCTGAGCACCACCTGGCTGATCACAAGCGCCCTTGTCGGGTCCAGCCTTAAAGCGATTATCACAAGAGAGGGGATGATGGTCACCAGTCTTCTTGTCCAGACCGGCACGCGCCGCTTGAGGAACCCCTGCATAATGATCTGGCCTGCACTGGTGCCTACGGTCGAAGAGGACAACCCGGAAACCAGCAGGGAGACGGCAAATATCCATTTTGCCGCCTTTCCAAGAAGCGGCCGCAGTGTGCGGTGGGCCTCTTCAAGTGTGGCTATCTGCGCCAGTCCCGCCTTGTGGAATGCGCCTGCCGCCATGATGAGCATGGCAGCGTTGACGAGGCCCGCTATACCCATGGCTATCACCACGTCGGCGATCTCAAAACGGTACAGCTTCCTTAGCCTTGCCCTGTCCCGTACAACGATGCGCCCCTGCGTCAGAGCCGAATGCAGAAAGATGGCGTGGGGCATGACGGTGGCCCCAATGATGCCCGTGGCCAGGATGACGCTCTCAGTGCCTGAAAAGGCGGGGACGAACGCGTGATACGCGATCTGGCCCCAGGCGGGCTTTACCAGCACGGTCTCAGCCAGGTAGCAGAGGGCCATAACGCCCACCATTGAGGAGATAACTATCTCCAGCGGGCGGAAGCCGTACCTTTCCAGTCCGAGGATCAGGAGCGTTGCGCAGGCGGTAAGGACGGCCCCGGCAAAAAGCGATATGCCCAAAAGCATATTGAAGCCCAGGGCGGCCCCCAGGAACTCAGCCAGGTCCGTGGCCATGGCCACCACTTCCATAAGCGCCCACATGGCAACGGCCACCGGTTTTGAAAAGTTTGCCCGGCAGTGCTCGGCCAGGTTCATGCCGGTCGCTATGCCCAGCTTGGCCGATAAAGTCTGGATGACCATGGCCATTATGTTGCTGGCCAGGATCACCCACAGAAGCATGTAGCCGAATTTTGCCCCGCTCTGTATGTTCGTTGCGAAGTTGCCTGGGTCCACATAAGCGACGCTGGCAATAAAGGCGGGGCCCAGGAAGGGCAGCAGGCGCGCCAGCCGGTTTTTCCTCCGCCCGCCTTCGAGGACTTCCCTCGCCCGCTCAATGGTGTCCCTCTCGATGGTGCCCCGCTCGATCTCGCCCGGCCCGGCGGGGCCCAAAGAGGATTTTTTTTGATCGGAAGCGGCAGTTTTTTCCTTGTCTACCCCGTTATCTTCCACAGATAATTAAAACTTGCCATATGCCGGATGGGTCTGCAAGGGGAAATAAAATGGGGTGTTTGTTAAAGGCAAAACAAACACCCCTTATAAAACCAGCCTGAAAATCTCGTGGGCTGGTTAATCTATCTTTTTAAAAGCCTTCTTTTTGGCCTTGCAGACCGGGCACTCGTCCAACTCGCTTTCCGCGGTGTAGCCGCAGACATCGCAGACGTAATAGTCCGTCTCGCTGCCAGCGCCAAGCTGATCAAGCGCTTTTTTATACAGCTCCGCGTGCCCTTTTTCAGTATCGTTTGCATAATTAAAGCTGCGAAGGGCCGCCTTGTTGTCCTCGGCCTGGGCATCGGCTATCATGGCCGGGTACATCCTGGTGAACTCGTATGTCTCCCCGCCAATGGCCTCCATAAGGTTCTCCCTTGTGCTTTTAACCGCGTTAAGGGCCTTTAAATGGTTTGCGGCGTGGATGGCCTCCGCCGCGGCCGCGGCGCGGAACAGCTTTGCCGCCTGCCTGAACCCTTCCGCGTCCGCCTTGCGGGCGAAACTGGTGTATCTCATGAACGCCTGGGACTCCCCCGCGAAGGCCTCGCGAAGGTCTTTTTCCGTCTTCGTCAGTTCTTCGGTCCCCGTGCCTGTCTTCTCTTCGATCATTATTGTTTGAGTCTCCTTTCCGCCTGCCGCCAGTCTATGTTTTTAAAGAATGCATCGATATAATCCGCCCTTTTAAGCCCGTAGTCAAGCATATAGGCGTGCTCGAACACGTCCATTACAAGCAGCGGGGTGCACCCTGCAGGATGCCCGGCATCGTGCTCGTTTACCCAGAAGTTAACAAACCTTCCGCTTTGCGTGTCCTGGTACAGTACCACCCAGCCTATGCCCCTCATCGCTCCCGCGGCCCGGAAATCCCTTTCCCAGGCCTCAAGGCTTCCGAACTCCGTAGTGAGGCGCTTCAGGAGATCGTTGCCAACCTCCGGTTTGCCTCCCCCGCCCAGGTTCTCAAAATAATACTCGTGCAGCCTCATGCCATTAAACTCCCATCCCAGCCGCCTTTTAAGCTCAGCGTAGCCGGGGGTGGAGGTCTCGCCTTTTTCGGCAAGTGCCTTCAAGGTGTCAAGCAGCTTGTTCGTGTTGGCCACATAACCCTGGTAAAGCGTGAAATGGTTTTTAAGCAGCGCCTCGCTCATGCCCTCGATCCCGATAAGCCCCATATAATCTTTGGCTGTGTAAGACATACCTTTTTAAAACCCCCTTTCCTGATCCGCTTCCTTATTTTTTTATTGCAACTTGGAATGATTCTAAGATAATAGCAATTCTTTGTCAAGGAAAAAATGAAAAGTGAAATGGAGGGCGGGACGGTGGTTGACAGTGTTTCCTCTTATGGGCGGCTGGCGGGCGGACGCTGACCTGACGGGCAAAACAAAAATGGTATACTTGAAAATCCGGCGGCAATTTCATCTGAACGGGGGGCTTTTTAAAAATGGCGGAATTTAAAAACGTTACGGTAATGAAGGAAGCGAACATCTATTTTGGTGGAGGGGTGACGAGCCGCACGGTCCTGTTTGCCGACGGCAGCAAAAAGACCCTTGGGGTCGCACTGCCGGGAGAGTACGAGTTCAATACCGGCGGACCTGAACTGATGGAGATACTTTCAGGCGAGCTAGAGGTCCTGCTGCCGGGGACCGCGGAGTGGATGAAGATATCAGGGGGCGGGTCTTTCAGTGTGCCGTCAGATTCCAGGTTTAAAATGAAGGTGAAGTCCGTTACCGATTATTGCTGTTCGTTTCTGTAAGACGGAAAACAAAAAAAACGATGTGGGCTCCGGCGGCTTTATTTCCAAGGCCGCCGGAGCCTGTTATTTTCACCTGTCTTTTCCCCGGACCTGGCCCAGGTAACCGGCAAGCAGTCTTGCCCATATCTCCACCTTGCCTTTGTCATAAATGCCGTCGTGATTTATGCCTGGCAGCACATGGACATGCGCTCCGGCAAGCAGGCTCCAGTCCGGCTGTGCGCCGCATGCTTCATCCGCCAGGAACACGACAACCTTCCCCTGGTACGGCCGTGCCCTGTACTTTCGGGAAGTATTTATCGAATGGAAGCCGGTGTACCGCTGAGGGATGGGACGCCCGGCAAGACGGTAAGTCCGGCAGAGGGCTGAAAGCATGTATCTCCTTGCCGCCAGGCGGAAGTTGATCCTGTGCAGTTGCAGTGGGCCTGAACCGGAAGGGCACTGAACTTCTGACGGCAGGCATTGCCTGGGTGGATCAACCAGGCACAGCAACTCCACTTTCTCTCCCCGGTCTTGCAGCTGCCGGGACATTTCCAGGGCCACAAGGCCGGAGAAGCAAAATCCTCCAAGCAGGTAAGGGCCTTTTGGCTGTGCCTCAAGTATTTCTCCTAGGTGATGGGAAGCCAGCTCCTCAATGGAAGAGTACGTGGCTGGGTATCCGTATTGTCCCTGGAGTATTACCCCGTACACCTGCTGGCCGGGGCCAAGCAGATCAGGCAAAACAGGATTGATGCCCATCCAGAACAGGGGCGGTTTTTGCCCCGCGGACCCTGTGCGCGCCTGCCCGCCCTTTGCCCGCCCGTCTTGTCCCGGTATTGATGGGGAAAACCACCTTGGCGGTCTTTCCTCCCCGTCCAGAATGCCCGCCAATTGTCTTATGGTGGGTCTCTGGAGTATATCGATGATAGGAATGCTTTTGCCCGTCATTTTTTTTATGCCGGCCGCCATGCGCGCCACCAGCAGGGAATGTCCTCCCAGGTCGAAAAAGTTGTCGAAGACCCCCACGCGCTCCGTCCCCAGGATGCCGTTCCACAGGCCGGCCAGCATTACTTCCGATGGGGTGCCGGGGTCAACGAAATCGCTCTCTGCGTCCAGTCCGGTCCGCCCCGGGTCCGGCAGCGCCCTTCGGTCCACTTTGCCGCCCAGGGTAAGGGGAAGGGCGTCCAGAAAAACAAAGCATGAGGGGACCATGTAATCCGGAAGACTGTCTTTAAGCGCGAGGCGCAGCTCACCGGCGGTCAGGGATTTTTTCTTTTCCCTTTCTTTCGGTACAACGTACGCGGCCAGAAGTTTTCCGCCGTAAGGGTCATCGCGCCCCATCACGGCCGCTTCCTTTACCTGGGGCAGTACGTTCAGTGCCCTTTCTACCTCGCTTAATTCAACCCTGTACCCCCTTATCTTTACCTGCCGGTCTTTTCGCCCGAGATGGATCAGGCAGCCGTCCGGAAGCAAATACCCCATATCCCCGGTCCTGTAAATGCGGCAAAAATTCCCGTCCCGTTCATCGGTCAGGAAAGGCGATTCGCAATGGCTGTCCTTTCCGTAGTAGGAAGGCGGAAGGAAAGGACTTCTGACCGCGATCTCGCCCGCGCAGTTGACCCCGGCATCTTTGCCGTTCTCATCCAGTATAAGTATCTCCATGTCTTCCACTTCATAGCCTGCCGGCACGGTCTCCCAAATCGATCCGGAATTTTCCGCGCCGGGCATCATATGGTGATCGCAAAAAAACTGGCGGATAATATTCGTCTCCGTGGATGCGTATGAAACATGAAAGACGCAGTTCTCGGGGAAGTGCCTCCTGTACAGCTCCACGTCCCCCTTGCGGACAGGCTCGCCTGACAACTTGATAAGGCGCAGCCTGGAAAAATCCTCCGTTCCCTTTAATGTGGACAGAAGATGGCGGTAAACGGACGGCACTGAATGATAGATCGTGATCTCCTCTTTCACGAGCCAGTCCGCGAGACCGGAGATACCCTCTTTTTTGATGTCGAAGGGGAAGAGGGAAGCGCCATTCAGCAGGGCGCCGAATATGTTGGGCACCGACGCCGCAAAGCTGCAGGACCATAGGAGGGAAAGCCGGTCGTCCGGCGAGATGTGGAGCATGTTGGTGCATCTCATGACATTGTGAAGCACGTTCCGGTGGTCCTGGAACACCCCTTTTGGCCGTCCGGTGGAACCGGATGTGTAGATTATATAGGCGGATGCCCCAGGAGGGACCGGGAGGCCCAGGTTTTCGCTTTCTGACGGATTCCGTCCAGCCGTCTCCTCCAGCACAAGCGGCGATGGCCTGCCCGCTGACAGTTGGCGGGCCACGGGGTAGAGCTCTTCACAGGTGACGATAAGACAGGGGCGGGAATGTCTCACAACCGCTGCGTTTTTTGAAAGGGGAAAGGAGGGGTCCAGGGAGACGTACGGCCTGCCCGCCTTCAGTGCAGCAAGCATCGCCGGGATGAGTTGGGCCCCATCGCCAAGAAAAAGCGCAACGGGTTCGCCTCCCTGTCCGCACCTTCCGGCCAGTGCCCGCGCGATACGGTTGGCGGCCCGGTTCAGTCCCTCGTAAGTGAGTTGCCCTGTTGGCGTCTTTAAGGCGAGCCTGGAAGGATGCCTGGCCACCTGGTGTTCGAAGCGGTCAGCGACAGATTGATCGATGCCGGCCTTCAGGAACCGGATGAAAGGTTTTTTTAAAAGGCTCGCCGGGACATTTGAAATGCCGTTTTGCAGCGCCTGTTTTTCCTCCATTTACGCTCCGGTGGAAGTCAAGGTAGTCAATGGATTTGTCTCTTTTTTGAAAGCGGACCGTCTTTTTTCAATCTTACACGGGATCGAAATTTTTTCAATCGGGTTTCCATTGACTAAGACAGTATTTTTAATAGAATGGGAATTGGGGCCTGCCTTCTTTCTTGCGGCGGCGGGAATCCAATTTAAACGGCTTCGGGTTTCCGGATTCCACGCACGCGGTTATTCCTGGTAAAAAAATCCTGGTTGGAGATGATTTAACTTGGAGACTGGATGAAACTGGCCGGCATTTTAATTGTCCTAATCGCAATTGTCCCGTATGGATGCGGGGGCGGAGGGGCTTCGCCACCCGCTTCAACTGCGTCCAATCAGGGCGGGGGGACTTTATCCTCTTCTTCATCCGGATCGCAGGGCGGCGCTTCATCCTCCGCCGGGTCCGGTCCGCAGGGCGGTGGAGGGACCACGTCCTCTTCCGGGGCATCCGGCCCTCAGCCCGCAAGCGGCAACCAGACCCAATCTCCCGCGGCGCCTGCCGGCGCGGGGCCTGTGCAGGCATCCTACTTTGGACTGGATGTTGCAGCTCCCGGGGATTACCAGTTCGTGTCCGCCCCCTTTGGCGCCCTCCGGCTTTGGGACAGCGGCACAGCCTGGTTTAACATTGAAACAAGCCGGGGTGCTTACGACTGGAGCACCCTTGACGCCTGGCTGTCCGTAACCGGCGGCAAGCAGGATATCCTGATATGTCTGGCCGGGACCCCTCAATGGGCCTCTTCAAACCCTGATGATACCAGCTGCGCAGGGTCATTTGGGGGCCAGACCGGTTGCAATGATCCCCCATATGATGTCGATTCCGGCGACAATATCTGGAAAGAATTCATTACCGCCCTTGTGCGGCATTCCCTGAACTCGCCTTCAGGGCACATCAGATATTACGAACTCTGGAACGAGCCCAATCTTCATGAATACTGGAGAGGGACAGCCGCACAGATGGTGAGGATGGCCAGGGACGCCTACTCCATAATCCACGGGATGGACCCTAACGCACTGGTGCTGAGCCCCGCCCCTACGCATGATCCCTCCCCATGGCTGTCGGATTATTTTGCGGCGGGCGGGAGCACGGCGCAGGACATCATTGCCTATCACCCCTTTCCGGAAGGTGGCGGAGGCGACCCGGAGGACGGGCTGGCCTGGGTGGACAATACCAGGGCTCTCATGCAGAGCTACAACCTGGACCTGCCAATTTGGGCGACCGAAAGCGATTGGCAGGGAATATCCACCCTCAGCAACGACCAGGAGGCGGCATGGCTGGCCAAGCAATATATCCTGCTTCTGTACAAAGGGGTGCAACGGAACTACTGGTATCAATGGGACAACAGCAGCCACTGTACCGCCGCCTGGGGAAACCTCTGGACCGGTTCGAACGGCATCTGCCCGGCGGGGACCGCATACGGCCAGGTTTATTCATGGCTGGCAGGCTCAACCCCGGCAAACCCGTTTTGCGCTAAAGGCGCGGACGGCACGTGGACCTGTGATCTGGTCCTGTCCGATGGCAGACCGGCGCGAATACTTTGGAATTCCACCACTTCCATGTCTGTCACGGCGCCACCGGGCTTTACCCGCTACAGGACGCTGGACAGTGACACGGTCTACCCCGTCCTGGGCAATACGGTATCCATAGGGAACAAACCCATAATGGTAACGAAATAAAACAAAAGTTTCGCGGTCTGCACCTCTACACCCGGCTCGCACTGGGAGGACCGGAATTCAATTAGAAGCCACTCCACCCCATCTTTAACCCCCCTTTTTTTGGCCTCCGGTGCCGGGTGCAAGGCTGACGCCGGACCGGATTTTCACCATAGATTTTCTCTATTGACACGTTAGCTAATCTCAATATAATTGGGAATAAGAGCAAGCTTTTTTAAAGCCGCCCGATTTTTCCCCACAGCGCACATCAAAGCATTGTCTTACGTGCCAATTTCATTCAAAGCCGGTTCCGCATGTAGCCGGGAGGGCGGAGCAGTGACCTCGCAAGAGATTAAAAACAAAAAATAAAAATACAAAAAATTAAGAAATAAATAAAAATTCCATGGAACAAAAAAATTCCCGGTGAACAAGGAAGGGGTCAAGAAAAATGCCCGAAAAAACAGCGGCCAGTAAATTTTTATTGTTCCTGATGTCGGCGATATTCCTGGCGGTTGCGGCCTGTGCCCCCAATACGGAAAACCTGGTGCCTGTCACGTCCGGGGCGGCCGGAAAAGGACAAAAACCTTCTTATCCGGTCCAGGCGGGGGAATACCGGATCCGGCCCGGAGACACCCTGGACATTAAATTTTTGTATAACAAGGACCTGAACGAAAAGGTGACCGTCAGGCCGGATGGCCGCATCTCCCTGCAGATGGTGCAGGAGGTCGTGGCGGCAGGGTTGACGCCCGCCGCGCTTACGGAGCAGCTTACCAAGGACTATGCCTCGAAACTGGCCAAGCCTGAGATCACCATCATCGTCAGTTCGTTCGGGGGACAGATGGTCTTTGTTGACGGCGAGGTCAACAAGCCGGGGATGCTCAACATGATCGCGCCAATGACGGTTTTGCAATCCATATCTGAAGCGGGCGGCCTGAAGGACACGGCCAATACGGGCCAGGTAATAATAATACGGCGCGGTTTCGGCAACAAGCCCATTGCACTCTCGTTGAATGTGGAAAAGATCATTTACGGCGGGGCCCGGGACTTCTGGCTGCTCCCGGACGACATCGTCTATATCCCAAGGTCGCGCATAGCTGACGTGAACCTGTGGGTGGACCAGTACATAAGGAAGAACATACCGGTAAACGCGGATGCCGGGATATTCTATAACTTCAATCCGAAGGAACATTGACATTGACAGGGCCAGGGAAAAGGGACAGGGAAAGGCGCGCATAGCGGCCGGTTTAAATACCGGCGGGAGGCTCCAAATCAAGATGACGGAACAAGAACGGAAAAGGGACATGGACGGATTAAGAGATTTTCTGACGGTAATCTTCAAGCACAAGGTGAAGATAATCGCGGTCTTCCTTGCAATCGTGATCACCGCGGGGGCGGCAGTTTTCCTTCTTCCGCCCACATATCAGGCCGAATCCACCCTGCTGGTCAAATTCGGCAGGGAATATATCTATCACCCCGTGGTGGGAAATGAGCAGGAGGAGAAGGACCCGCCCGCGATAAGCCAGGAGGAGAACGTCAACTCGGAGATCAATATCCTGACCAGCCAGGACCTGATAGAAAAGGTCATAAGCGCCATAGGGGTGGACAACATCTATCCGGGGCTGGCCCGCTCTTCCTCTTGGCTTGCGGATGCAGGCATCGGGACCAGTATGACCCCGCTTCAGGCGGCGGAGCTCAGATTCTCAAAGAACCTCCATGCGGAGGCGGTCAGACGGTCCAGCGTTATCAGCGTCTCGTTCCGCCACAGGGACCCGCAGATAGCGGCCCGGGCGCTAAACCTTCTTGTCAATTTCTACAAGGTGAAGCACCTTCAGGTCTACAGCGGGCTGCAATCCCCTTTCCTGGAAAAGCAGCTGGACTTTTATGACCGGAAACTCACGGATTCGGAAAACAGGCTGGAGAGCTTCAAACAGAAAAATCAGGTCTATTCCCTGGATGAGCAGAGAAGCCTTCTGCTGGGGCAGCGCATGAGTCTTGACACCGGGCTGAAAAACACAAAGAGCCAGATCGACGGACTGCAAAACAAGCTGCTTTCCCTGAAGGCGCAGATGAAAAAGATAGCGGCCAGCAAAAACTGGTATACGCCGACGGAACGCGACAAGATCATTGTGGACGCCAGGGGCAAACTTTTTGATCTGAGGCTGAAGGAGCAGCAACTCCTCCAGCAGTACAAGCCGGACAACCTGATGGTCGTGAACGTCCGCCAGCAGATCGCGATAGCGGAGGATTTCCTTAAAAAACAGGATGCGGACATAACGAAAAAGGTAAAGACCGGAAACGCGGTGTACCAGCAGGCGGAGACGGATGCCATCCAGACCGAAGCCGCCCTGGACTCCGATCTGGCGAAACGGGGGATACTAAGCTCCCAGTTGGGCCAGGTTAACGCCAGCTTAAGGGCACTGGACAGCGACGAAGAGGAACTTGAGAACCTGAATCGCGAAACGCAGATAGATGACCAGAACTACCGCACCTATGCGGCCAAGGTGGAGGAGGCCCGCATATCCGATGACATGAACCGCAGGAAGATGGCATATGTGAGCGTTATCCAGGAGGCCCAGGCCCCCTTTAAGCCTGTAGCGCCCAGGAGGATGCTGGACCTGCTGGGGGCGGTCATCCTGGGCCTGGTTTCAGGCATCGGCTATGCCTTCCTTTCCGAGTACTACTCGCAAGGCATATCGACCACGGCCAACGTGGAAAAGAGACTGGACCTGCCGGTCCTTGCGACCGTGCCTTATAGAAAATAATGAAGAGCGGCGGGGAAAAACACCATGTATCTTGATTTCTATAACCTGGGAAAAAGGCCGTTCCAGACCACGCCGGACCCTGAATTTCTCTTCCTGAGCCCGAGCCATAAAGAGGCCCTGGCCGCCATCATGTACGGCGTGGAGCAGCGCAAGGGGTTTGTCGCCATAACCGGAGAGGTGGGGGTTGGAAAGACCACAATAATCCGCTCCTATCTGGAAGGAGGCGGGCTGGAAGGAGGCTGCGGGGAAAAACTGAGGACGCTGTACATCTTCAATCCGGGCCAGTCCTTTGCCGGCCTCTTGAAGGCCATCTTCGGGGAGCTCGGGATGGAGGCCGGGACGGACGACCCGCAGGAGATGCTTAACCGCCTGTACGGGATATTGATCGAAGAGTACAAGAAGGGACACAACGTGGCCCTGGTGATCGACGAGGCCCAGAATATGCCGATGCAGACGCTGGAGAGCCTTCGCATGCTGTCCAATCTTGAGACTTCCAAGGACAAGCTTATCCAGATCATTCTTGCCGGCCAGCCGGAACTGGCCCAGATGCTCGAACGGAAGGAATTGAGGCAGCTCAGGCAGCGCATCGCGCTAAAGGCGGTCATTTCCCCTCTTTCCAGGGACGAGTGCGCCGCTTACATCCAGCACCGGATGGCCAGGGCCTCTTCCCGCGGCACTGCGGTCTTTACGCAGCGGGCGCTGAAAAAGATCATTGCGCAGTCCGGCGGGATACCGAGGGTCATAAACGTTCTTTGTGACAACGCCCTTATCACCGGCTTTGGCTACCAGAAAATGCGGGTCGATTATGGCGTGGCGAAAGAGGTCATCGCCGATCTGCGCGGCGCAAGCGCCAGGGCCTACCGGAAAAAACTCCTTTTCCCCGCCGTGGCCATTCTTGTATTTTTGGGGGCCGTTGCTGTCTCTCCCCACATCGTGGGCATTTTATCCGGAAGAGTTTTACAGGGGACGCAGACGCGGCCCGCTTACAAAGCCGCGGCAGGCGGGCTTCATGCTGCCCCGCTCATCGCGGCCAGGGAAGCGAGCGCTGCCGTCCCGGACACCTCCTACGGAGAAGGCGTCCCCATTAAGAGGACGGTCAAAGAAGGGGACACCCTTCTCGGGCTTGTGAGGGACATCTATGGCAATGATGATGAAAAGCTGGTCCGGCTGGTCATGCGGAGCAACACGAGCATAACCAACAGGGACATAATAAGGACGGGAGAGAAGATAATTTTTCCCGCGGACGTTCCTTCCAGGGAGGAAAAATGAGCAAGATATATGACGCACTTAAACAGGCACAGAGAGAGAAAATAGAGTCCTGGAGCTCCGGGCCACAGCCTTCTGCGAAATCCATCGCTGCCCCTGGGAGGGAAACCGGCTGTGGAAGGGCATTTTCTTCTGTCGATACCGCCCTCGAAAAGGCCATGAACCGCCTGTACCAGGGCATCGAGTCCCGCTTGCCGGACTGCCCCAGAAAGGTTGTCCAGTTCATGGGGTCCCGCAAGGGAGAAGGCGTATCGACCATAGTCCATGACTTTGGCCTGATAATGGCGGCCAACCTGGGCAAGCCAGTCCTCATACTGGATGCCGACAGGCTTGAGCCTGTGCAGCACCTGCTTTTTGGCCTTGCGCCGGAATCCGGCTGGGACGGCCTGCTGAGTGGCAATTCACCCTTTGGGGATGGGGCCGGCGGTGGTGAAAGCTCCTGTGGAGGCATTGATAAGGTCCTGCACCAGGTTGACGGGACGGACCTGTATGTTTGCCCGGCATCTCCGAAGGGCACGATCGCAAGACATGTTTTTGATCCAGTGAAGATGGACAGTCTGCTTAAGCAGCTGAGGACGCGTTTCGATCTGGTCATTGTGGATTCGCCCCCCGCGGAGTCGTCTCCCGACGGGCTGGCCATGGCCAGAAGCGCTGACGGCGTGGTCCTGGTGCTGGGGGCGGAGACGACCCGCTGGCCCGTGGCCATGAGCACAAAAGAAGCGATCGAAAAAAGCGGCGGCAACATCCTTGGCTCCGTCTTTGACAAGCACCGCTATCATATACCCGAGTTCATATACAAGAGGCTCTGAGGACCGGAAGGAGGCACAAGGGCAAGCGGGGGATTCCCGGCAAATGAGCCTGAGGCGCAGACAGGCGCTGCTGTATGCGATGCGTCTTTTTGATGTTCTTGCCATGCTCTTTTGCCTTTTCCTTGCGGCGTTCATGGAGTCGGGCAATGAGCACGCAAGGTTTTTTGCGCATTTTCTTTCGATGCGCGTCAGGGTCTGGAACTTCCTGATATTTACCGTCTTCGTATTCGTCTGGTCCCTGATATTGGAGGGATCGGGACTCTATGCTTCAAAGCGCCTTTGCACCCGTTCGGAGGAGATATACGATATCGCAAAGGCGGTATCTCTGGGGACCTGCGCGCTTTTTGCAATTGCCCTGCTGTTCGATACCGGCATGAATAGTGCCGTCTTTCTTGGACTGTTCTGGGCCGCAAGCTGTGCCCTGATGATCTTTAGCAGGCTGGTCCTTAAACTGGTTTTAAAAAGGCTGAGAATAAGCGGAAGGAACCTGCGGTATGTCCTTCTGGTAGGCGCCAATCTCCGTGCCCTCCGGCTTGCGGGAATGCTTGAGACGAGCGCCGGCCTGGGCTACCGCATATTGGGTTTCGCCGACGACGAATGCCAGGCCCCCTCACGGGAATTCCGGGAGTCCGGTTACAGGCTTGTTAGCGGCCTGGCGGAGCTCCCTTCTTTTCTGAGAGGCTCCGTAATAGACGAGGTCATCATATGTCTCCCGCTGAAGTCATTCTACCAGGAAGCCGCCCGGGTCATTGCGTTTTGCGAGGAGCAGGGGATAGTGGTGAGGGTGCTCACGGACCTTTTCAACCCCAGGCTGGCCCGTTCGAAGGCTGCGAGTTTCGAGGGGGAGTCCGTGATCAGCTTCTACACCGGTAACATGGAGGATGAGATGGCCTTTATAAAACGTGCCATGGATATAGCCATCTCCTTCGTTTTGATCGTCATACTGTCTCCCGTTTTGCTTATGGCGGTGCTATTGATCAAGCTCACTTCTCCAGGCCCCGTCTTCTTCGTCCAGAAGAGGGTAGGGCTTAACAAGCGGAGGATCAGCGTTTACAAATTCCGGACAATGGTGCCGGATGCGGAGAAGAAACAGGCGGAGCTGGAAGCTCTGAACGAGATGAGCGGGGCCGCCTTCAAGATAAAAGACGACCCGAGGGTCACTTCGGCCGGAAAGTTCCTTAGAAAGACGAGCATCGACGAACTGCCGCAGCTTTTTAATGTCCTGCTGGGGGACATGAGCCTGGTGGGGCCAAGGCCGCTGCCCGAACGGGACTTTGAGAATTTTGACACGGACTGGCACAGGCGGCGCTTCAGCGTGCGCCCGGGCATCACCTGCACATGGCAGATAAGCGGCAGGAACAATATATCCTTTGACCGGTGGATGGAGCTGGACATGGAGTATATCGACCGGTGGTCGCTCTGGCTGGACATCAAGATACTGCTTGGCACCATCCCCGCTGTCCTCAGGGGAAGCGGAGCGGCATGATTAAAAAGGGCACTCTGGACATTAGCTGGCTTGGCGGCCTCATACCTTACAGGTCCATACCCGTTCTGGTCTATCACCATGTAACTGAGACGGAGCGGGAAGACATCCGCGCCTTTTCCATATCACCCGGCAGGTTCCTGTCCCAGATGCGATACCTGAAGAAAAAGGGGTATGCGTCCATATCGCTGGACGAACTGGCGAACATTGAAATGGGCGGGGAAAGCGGCGCAGGGCCTGGCCCAAAAATAAAAAGCCCAAAAACAAAAAATTTGTTCGCGATAAGCTTTGATGACGGATATCTGGACAACTATACGAATGCCTTTCCCGTACTGAAACTATTCGGTTTCAAGGCCACGGTCTTCCTTGCCACCGGTTTTGTGGGCAAAAAAACGCAGCCCATCGGCTCCTGTGCGCCGTCGGCCCACATGGATTGGCCCCAGGCAAAAGAAATGCAAAGGCACGGGATGTCCTTCCAGAGCCACACATGCACCCACCCGGACATGACGAAGATAGGGGTTGAACAGATCAATCGCGAGCTAAACGAATCCCGTAAAGAGATCGAGGACCATCTGGGAGCACCGGTAAGACATTTTGCCTACCCTTACGGAAGATTTAATGAGCGTGTCATGGAACGGGTAAAGGAAGCGGGCTATGCATGGTCCTATGCGGCTGGGGCCTCTGAAAGAAGTAGTTTCGCAAGGGAACGGTTCGATGTAGACACGGAGGATCCGCCAGTTTTATTTCGCTTCATGGCCAGCGGCTATGGGAGCTGGGTCAGGACTGTACGGAATGGTTTTTTGAGGAAGCGTTTTTAAAAAATCCAATTTTTTGCAAGATCATCAGGTCCTCCTTGGTCATAGCCATAATAAAACGTTTGAGGGGAAGCCGGTTGGTGCGCAATACCGCATGGATGTTCTTGGGGCAGGGGCTGCGCACAGTAATCCAGGCGGCCTATTTTATCCTGATAGCAAGGTCTCTGGGCTCCAGGAATTATGGCGCTTTCGTGGGAGTCTGCGCGCTGGTGGCAATAGTTTCCCCGTTTGCCGGACTGGGGGGCGGAAGCCTTTTGATCAAAAATGTCGCAAGGAGCGCGGAGTCGTTCGGAAGGTATTGGGGACGCGCGCTTCTTGTCCTGCTGATAACGGGCGCGGTGCTGTTGTGCGTCGTGCTGGGGGTCTCAGGCTATGTATTTCCGGCGTCCATCCCTTTTATGCTTGTCCTGGTGGTGTCCGTTACGGACCTGTTTTTTTCACGCGCCATGGACATCTGTTCCCAGGCGTTCCAGGCTTTTGAGCGCCTCGAAAAGACCGCTCAGATACTGGTGATACCCAACTTTCTCAGGTTGGCTGCGATAGCGGGCCTTGGCCTTATGGTCAAGGCGCCCACGGCGCTTCAATGGGGTTATCTGTATCTTTTAACAACAATGATAAGTTTGTCCATCAGTTTGTGGCTGGTCCACAAGGAGCTTGGCTCCCCGGTGTTCCTGTCCTCCGGTCTGAAAGGGGAGCATGCGGAGGGGTTTTACTTTTCGGCCGGTCTCTCGGCGCAGAGCATTTACAATGACATCGACAAAACAATGCTCACCCGGTTTTCCACCCTGAGCTCCGCTGGTATTTACAGCGCCGCTTACAGGATCATCGATGTTTCCTTTGCCCCTGTCCGGTCCCTGCTCTATGCCTCTTATGCCAGGTTTTTCCGGTACGGGGAAGACGGGATAAAGGGAAGCATGGGTTTTGCCAGAAAGGTATTGCCCGTTGCGGGCGGCTACGGTGTGGCCGGTGGTCTCCTTCTTTTAATGGCCGCTCCGCTTCTCCCTGTTGTTCTCGGAGCCCAGTACATGGAAACGGCTGAGGCCCTTCGCTGGCTTGCCCCGCTGCCCTTCATCAAGGCGCTCCATTACTTTGCCGCCGACAGCCTGACCGGCGCGGGTTTCCAGGGCATCAGAAGCGGCATACAGGTGTTTGTGGCAATTTTCAATGTTGCGATAAACCTGTGGCTGATCCCGGCCTATTCCTGGCGCGGGGCGGCATGGTCCAGCCTTGCTTCGGACGGGCTCCTGGCCCTCCTGCTATGGCAGGCCCTTTTCATCCTCCTGCACAGGCAAAGAGCCGCTGAAGGTATCGCTGCCGCCAGTGGGCAATAAGAATAAAAATAAAAAACAAAAATGTCCTCAGCCAACATAATAATCTTCAGATGCGAGCTCATGGATTGGTCGGAGACATTTATTTATGCCCAGAGCGGGCACCTGCGCCGCTACGTCCCGAATTACCTGGGCGTCCGCTCCCTGGGCCAGCTGCCGCCGCCCCCCGGACCGTGCTTGATTGTAAATCGCGGAGGCTGGCTGGGGGGGCTGCGTGAGAACGCTTTTAAGGTCTGGAACGTTATGCCGGGGCTGTACGGACAGCTGAAAAGACTTCGCCCCGCCCTCATACACGCACATTTCGGGCCGGATGGCGCAAGCGCCGTGCCGCTTGCAGGCCATTTGAACGTCCCCCTAATTGTTACGTTTCACGGCTATGATACTGCCATAAACAGGCGAAATTTCAGCCGGTACGACTACATAACCCGTGCATACGTCCGCAGGCAGGGGCGGCTTAAGCGAAAGGGGCGGGTGTTCATCGCGGTGTCCGAATCAATAAAGAAAAGGCTCCTGGAGCAGGGTTTCCCTCCGGATTCCGTCATCGTTCATTATATCGGCGTTGACACGGATTTTTTCCGGCCCGCAGCCGCGGTCCGGCGTGAGCCCTTTGTGCTGTTTACTGGCAGGCTGGTTGAAAAGAAAGGCTGCGAATATCTGATAAAGGCAATGTCCGGTGTACAGGCCGCCAGGCCGGAGACGAGGCTTGTCATAGCAGGCGACGGAGCGCTCCGTCCGTCCCTCGAACGTCAGGCGGAAAGGACATTGCGCAACTACACATTTCTTGGCATGCAGACCCGCGCGGAAGTCCGGGCGCTGATGAACAGGGCAAAGGTCTTTTGCGTGCCCAGCATAAGCAGCAACCCGGATGGGGCTGAAGGGTTCGGGATGGTGTTTGCGGAGGCCCAGGCCATGGGGCTGCCCGTTGTGAGCTTTAATTCCGGGGGGGTCCCGGAGGCGGTGGCGCATGGGGAAACAGGGTTCCTGGCCGAAGAGGGCGACTGGGAAGCCCTGGCCGGAAACATTCTGCACCTGATGGAAGACGGGCAGTTATGGAGGCGGTTCAGTGGCAACGGGCAGGTGAGGATAAGGCGGCACTTTGATCTGGCCCGTCAGACCGTTTTACTTGAAAATATTTATGACGGGGTGCGGAAGGGATTTCCCCAAGGGAAACAGAGGTAGACCGGGATGACAACTGCCATTGCTGAGAGAAAAACCGTTTTTTTGAGTTTTTTGGAAAAGGCATTTTCCGTGACCGCCTTCCTGTATTATTCCGGCGCTTTCATTCAGCAGTTCGAAAAGCGCGCCCATATGGTGGCCGCCCCTGGACACCAGGACCCGCTTGCCATGGCTGTCTCCTACCCGATATATCTGATTACGCTGTATCTCGCCAGCAGGAGGGCAGGAGATATTTTTGAACTGCTAAAGAAGGAGAAGTTTGTTGCCCTCATGATCTTCCTGGCCGCCTTGTCTGTCCTGTGGTCGGACATACCGATGCTCACTCTGAGGCACACCATCGGCTTTATATGTTTGACCCTGTTTGGCGTTTACCTGGCCTTGAATTATTCGGAAGGAAAAAGACTGGGTCTTTTTGCCTTTGCATTCGGGACCGTGGGCGCGGCAAGTTTTATATTCGTTAAATTCCTCCCCTCCTACGGTGTGGACAACGGGGCCGCGGTCATGTCGCATGCAGGGGCATGGCAGGGAATATATGAGCAGAAAAACAATTTTGGAGAGGTGATGGCGTTAAGCGCGCTGGTTTTCGCCCTTCTGCCGGCCCGGGATCTTAAGAGGAAGACCGTAAAGTGGGCATTCCTTGTTTTCTCATTGGCGGCCCTGTTGTTTTCCAGGTCGGAAACATCTATTGCGGCAATCCTGATCATTGCCCTGCTGTTACCCCTGATAAGATCCATAAGAGCGCCAAAACTGCTCCGGGGCTTCACATACTGTTTTTATATGGGCGGGGCCACCGCTTCGGCAATGTGGCTGTCCGGAGGGAAAATAGGGACCCTGCTTGCCGCAATGGGAAGGGATTCGACCTTTAGCGGCCGCACGGAGCTTTGGAGTATCATTATGGAATTCATCAGAAAAAGACCGCTGCTTGGCTATGGCTACAGCGCCTTCTGGGCCGGCAACGTGGACTATGTCCAGCATGAGGCCGGATGGCTGGTGCTTCAGTCCCACAACGGCTTCCTGGACCTTATGCTTGGTTTGGGCTTTTTGGGGTTGCTCATATTCCTGGCCGGTTTTTTACAGGCCGTGTGGAACTCTGTTGCCAGGATCCGTTCCGGAACTGGCAGTCTGGCATTCTGGCCGCTATTTTTTTTGATCGTTATGCTGTTTTCCAATTTTTTCGAAAGTCCTGTCCTGGACAATAATTCAATAATCTGGCTTCTTTACGTCTGCACGGCCATTTCCCTGTATGTGCCGGGAAAAGCGGATGACCCTCCACAGGTTTTACCTTGAGCCAAAAAGGTGATGGAAAATGACAGAGGCAAGCGTGATCATACCTACCTTCGGGAGGCCGCAACTTGTGGGCAGGGCCGTCAGGAGCGCGCTTGCCCAGACTTTCAAAGACATGGAGGTCATCGTGGTTGTCGACGGACCCGACGAAAAAACCTCTGGTACGCTCAAACATATAGATGACCCAAGGATGAGAGTAATAGTGCTGCCCGAGCATGTGGGAGGATCTGACGCCCGCAATCAGGGCGTAAGGGCTTCACGCGGGGAATGGATAGCGTTTCTGGACGATGATGACGAATGGCTTCCCGAAAAGCTGGAAAGGCAGCTCGAATTTGCCGTCCATTCGCGCAGCGTCTTTCCCGTAATAAGCTGCAAGACCATCGCCAGGACGCCTACAGGGGATTTTATCCTTCCAAGGAGAAACCCAGGGGATGCTGAACCGGTATGCGAGTACCTGTTCGTCCGGCATTCATTTTTCCAGGGCGAGGGTATCTTGCCCATCATAACCCTGCTGGTCAAAAAAAGACTTCTGGAGGCGGTCCCCTTTCAAAGCGGTTTAAAAAAATACCAGGACTGGGACTGGGTTCTGAGGGTGGCCAGGATAGAAGGCGTGCGCTTTGAGATAGTTCCGGAGCCGCTGGCTGTCTGGAATGTGGCGGAGGGACGGAGGGAAAGCGTGGGGACCAGCTGCATGTGGCAGTATTCGCTGGATTGGCTTAAAAAAAGCAGTTTTCTTTTTACGCCTAGGGCCTACGCGGGGTTTGTGTCTACATCGCTAGTTTCCCAGGCGTCGCGCCAGGGGGAATGGAAGGCCTTTGTCCCTCTTCTTTGCGAAATGTACCGCTTCGGGTTGCCCAGGGCCATGGACCACCTGCTTTTTTTGGGGATGTGGTTCGTGCCCCAGCATATGAGGCGGAAGATACGCTCGTTCTTAAAGGCAAAAGACTGAAAGCCGTAGGAGGGATTTTATTTTTTGCGGACTGATGCATTGACAGTGGGCCTGCCGGTCCATAACGCAATGCCTTTTTTGCCAGAGACCATCGCAAGCCTCCTCAACCAGGACCACCGGGACTTCCGGATCCTGATCATAGATGACGGATCGACCGATGGCAGCCCGGGCTATCTGGAGACCGTCAAAGACAGCAGGGTGAGGCTGCTGCGGCAGGAAAATCACGGTCTGGCTTACACCCTGAACCGGATGCTCAGGGAGGCGGATACCCCGTGGCTGCTCCGCCATGACGCCGACGATATCGCCTATCCAAACAAGGTGGGGGCCGTCATCGGGCATATCCGGAGATTTCCCTCCGCGGGGATGTTCTATTCACTGGCGGATTATTACCAGGACGGCAGGAGTTTCGGAAGCTTCAGAACCACTATAGCCCCTCCGTCCGTGCTGGCCAACCTTACGCGCGCAGGCTACCTGCTTGCCATATGCCACCCCGCCGCGGCGCTTAACATAGAAAAGACCCTTGCGCTGGGTGGCTACCGCTTTGACCTCCACATTGAAGATATAGACCTCTGGTGGCGGATGGCGCTTCTCCACGATATGGTCCTGATACCTGAGGTTACGGTCGGCGTCCGCCACAACCTCTCAAGCGTTTGCGGCGGCAACCTGGAGACAAATGCCTTAAATACCCTGTATGTCCAATACCAGCTGATATCTTATCTATGGGGGCTGAGCCCTCTTCCTTACGAGGAGGCAACAAAGAAACTGGGCGGACTGATGGATAAAAGGCAGCTTGAGTTTAGATGGCATATAAGGAAGGCAAGCGCACACGTGGGACGCCGGCAGTATGTGAGGGCCATGGGCCACGCGGCAAGGTCATTCCTTACAGCTCCGGGGTATTTCCTTAAAAGGGTGGCTTATGAGCTTGGAAGAGGGGAAATAGCCGTTAACGGGCTGGAGCCAAAAGTGTTTGCCTCCATGTCAGAGGCGCTTTGGCGGACGGACCAGGCCCTCTTTCGTGGCATCAAGGGGGAACGGACTTATCCAGATGGAAGATAATGGCCGTTTGCCCTCCGTAAACCTGCTTGGGGTGTCCGTTCACAGATTGACCGCGGCGGGGATAGTCAAAATAATCTCCCGTTCGGTCCTGAACGGAGAGCGCAGGATCATCGCAAACCATAATCTGCACAGCATATACATCTATCACCACAACAGGGAGATGCGGTCTTTCTACGACATAGCGGATTATGTGTTTATAGACGGGATGTCCCTGGTGCTGGCGGGAAGACTGGCCGGGCATCCGCTTGGGCGCGATGACAGGCTTACCTCCCTGGACTGGATGGTCCCGGTCCTGTCCAGCGCTGAAAGACAGGGCTGGAGGATATTTTACCTTGGCTCCCGTCCGGGTATCGCGGAAAAAGGGGCAGGGATATTGAGGTCCAGGCATCCGGGGCTGAACATATGCGCCTCCCACGGATATTTTGATGCCATGCCCTGGAGTGAAGACAACCAGAGGACCATAGAAAGAATAAATGCGTACCGGCCTCACATACTTATGGCCGGCATGGGTATGCCGCGGCAGGAGCTCTGGCTTCTGCACAATTGCCGGAAGTTAAACGCAAACGTTATTTTAAGTATGGGCGCTTACATGGACTATATTGCCGGCGCGGTCCCCACCCCGCCCCGCTGGATGGGAAAGGCAGGGCTCGAATGGCTCTACAGGCTGCTTAGCGAACCGCGCAGGCTGTGGAGGCGTTACCTGCTTGAACCCTGGTTCATCGCCCGCATGCTTTTGCGGGAAAGTGCAAGGCCGCCGGAGCACAAAAAAACCTGACGGCGGGCATTACTTCGAGAAAAAAATTCTCAGAGGACCGCCGGGAACCTGATAACGAACTCCCCTCCCTTTTTCCCCCCTCCATCGTCCCTTATGAAATCAATGCTGCCCTTCAGTTCTTTCATGGCAAGGGTAGTTACCAGCCGCAAGCCCATAGACCTGGTTTTCATTAAGTCGATATCCGGCGGCAGGCCCGGGCCGTCATCCCTGTAAATGAGCTCTATCGCGTCCCCTGCGGCGCGCATTGAGATGTCTATCCGGCCTTTGCCTTCCGGGAACGCATGCTTCATGGAATTGGACATGAACTCGTTTATTATCAGCCCGCACGGCACCACCAGCTCTATGGGCAGCAGGATGTCTTCAATGGAGTATGCCAGCACCAGATTTTCCTTGAGGAGGGGATATCCGTGCAATATGCTCCTTGAAAGGTCCCCCACGTAATCCCTCATGTTCACATGCGCCAGGTCCTCGGACCGGTAGAGCTTTTCGTGGACCAGCGCCATGGCTTTAAGCCTGCTTTGAATATCTTCGCACATGGACTGGATGGATTCGCTGTCATAACCCCTGGAGCACTGAAGGGAAATAAGGCTGGAGACCACCTGCAGATTGTTCTTTGTCCTGTGGTAGAGCTCTTTAAGCAGCACCTCTTTTTCGGCAAGCGCCGATTGCAGCCTGCCCCTTGTGCGCTCAAGCAGGCTGATCGAGTAGACGATTATGCCAGATGCAAGGAAAAACCCGGACAGCTGGGCTGCGTCCCTGGGGCTTGGGATTTGTAAAATTTCCCTGGGGCCCAGGAAGAAATACCAGATCCCGATGCCGACCACGATGCTGAGGACTGCCCCGGCCCCGGCGCCAAGATAAAGGGTAAACATCGCCACGGCGGCCAGGGGGAGAGAGAAGAAAATGACCTCAAGGTAACCGAAAACATATTTGGCCGCAATGAGCAGCAGCGCCCCAAAGGCCACGGCATACCCGTAACGCAAAAAAAAGGGACGCTTTGCGGGGGGCTGGCCTGGCCGTTGCAATGCGCTTTTCATGATTAAATTTTACTCCGAAAAAGGGCGCTTTAAAAAAGTTGTTTTTTTAAAAAGCTTTTAAAAACCCTGTGAGAAGCTTGACAAGCAAATTTAAAACAGGATAAAATCACTCCCGTATTTGTGGAGCGCTTTTTTTTGAGATAAACTCTCAGTGGGATGCGCAAGCGGAAGCTTGACCGCGGTCTTTTAAAAAAAGGAGGGATGCCGATGAGTTATCAGATGAGTGATTATCATTATGATAATCAGACGGTCCGGAAATTTATTTACTCCTCCATCTTCTGGGGGGTGCTGGCATTGGTTGCGGGCATCTGGATCTCGGTCCTGTTCTGGGCGCCGGGGCTGAACGGGCCGGGATGGTTAACGTATGGCAGGCTGCGCTCATTCCATGTGAACGTGATGGCCTTCGGCCTTGTCCTTGGGGCTCTGATCGGTATCTTTTATTACATAACGATGAGGCTCACAAAGAGGCCCCTGCTGTTCCCAAGGGTGGCCAGGTCCACCGTCTATCTTTTTAATCTTGCCATAGCCCTGGGCGGCTGGGGGCTCCTGATGGGCTACACAAAATCTCTTGCCTATAACGAGTTCGAATGGCCTGCGTCCCTGTTGATAGTCATCCTCTGGGTGCTCATTGCCATAGTCATTTTCGGGACTGTCATCAAAAGGAAAGAGGAGCAGATGTACATATCCCTCTGGTACATCATCGCCACAGTGGTGACGCTGGCAGTGATCTACGTACTTAACAACCTGGAGGTTCCGGCGGGCCTTTTCAAGTCTTACTCCATATATGCAGGTGTCAACAGCGCGAACGTCGAGTGGTGGTACGGGCATAACGCGGTGGGTTCGGAGCTGACGATGGCCACGCTTGCCCTGTTTTACTATTTCCTCCCCAAATCCACGGGCCTGCCGATATACAGCCACAGGCTCTCCATAATAGCTTTCTGGTCGCTTGTCTTTGCATACCTGTGGACGGGAGCGCACCACCTTGTCTACACGCCCATACCGGACTGGATACAGACTGTCGCCATAGCGATGAGCATTTTCCTTATAGCCCCATCCTGGGGTTCCGTTGTGAACGGGTTCTATACGGTGCGCGAGGACTGGTCCAGGATGAGGACCCATTACCTCACCAAATTTTTCATTTTAGGGATAACCTTCTACGGCCTGCAGACCGTCCAGGGGCCTACTCAGGCGCTGAGGGTTGTAAGTTCGCTCATCCATTATACGGACTGGGTCGTGGGGCACGTCCACATGGGGGCGATGGGCTGGGACGCCCTGGTCATAACGGGCGCCATATATTACATAATCCCCAGGATATACAACACGGAGATCTACAGCGAGAAGATCGCCAATACCCATTTCTGGCTGGTCCTGACAGGGCAGATCATCTACTCCATCACCATGTGGATCGCGGGCATCCAGGAAGGCGCAATGCAGAAGGCCGTCAACCCTGACGGCACCCTTAAATACACGTGGGACCAGATCGTCTCCAAAAACATCCCCTACTGGCAGATAAGGACTCTGGGCGGCATTATTTTTGTCGTGGGTATGCTTTTCTTTGTGTATAACGTCTTTATGACGGCCCGCAAGGGAAATGCCCTTGCGGCATCAAAGGCATAAGAGGAAAGCGGAAATGGCAAAAAACATATACAGTAAACCGGTTCTTTTCACGATCCTGGCAGTTGGGACCGTCCTGGTCGGCACCCTGGTAACCACTTTTATTCCCATGATGACCGCCCAGATGCATCCGAAGCTGGCAGGACTGAAGCCGTACACCGCGCTGCAGCTTGCGGGCAGGGACGTCTACCAGTCCGAGGGATGCCCTTTTTGCCACACCCAGACCGTGAGGCCGCTAAAAACGGAGGTTGAGCGGTACGGCGCGTATTCCAAGGCGGGCGAGTTCTATTATGACCGCCCGTTCCTATGGGGGACCAAGCGGACAGGTCCTGACCTGGCCCGGGAAGGCGGCAAATATCCGGATGCGTGGCAATATGCGCATTTTAAAGACCCAAGGGCCTTTTCTCCCCACTCCATAATGCCCTCTTTTGGCTGGCTGCAGGATAGCAAGCTTGACCCTGCCCAAGTCCAGACCCATATGAACGTCCTCGGGTTCCCTTATACGCCCGCTGATATTCAGGCCCTTGCGGACAAGACCCGGCTGGACGCCCTTGTGGCTTACGTGCAGACGCTTGGCACCGCCGTCACCCGGAAAGCCGCCGTTACAGCCGCCGTGACCGTAAAAAAAGTGCATATCAAAAATCCCCTGGCTGGCAATCACGAAGCGGCGGAAAGGGGCGAGCGGCTATTCGAGCAAAACTGCGAGGCCTGCCATGGCAAGAAAGGGGTGGGGTATATCGGACCCAGCCTCAAAGACAAGAACGTCTTCCTGTACGTAAAGGGGAATGTGCCCGATGACGATTATTTTGACATCATACACAACGGTACGCGCGAAGGCGGAGTGGAGGACGGAAGAAAGGAAAAAGGCGGGATGCCCAGTTTCGGGGAAACCCTTAAAAAGGATGAAATATGGTCCCTGGTGACCTACATAAGGTCATTGCAGGGGGAAAAGGAAGAATAGGAGGAAAATATGGCAGACGATATGGACAACCTGGAGGAATTTGAGGCAAAGGAAACCTCGCACGCGTTGCCTGCGGGATGGCTCCTGCTCTTTATAGGGGTCATTCTCTTTGCTATCGTCTATTTTTTCGCCTACACGCCGGCAATAAGCGGCTGGTCACAGATATCCGCATATGAGCAATCGCTGCACATCAAATGATCGCAGACTTTTTGTTTTGGCCGGAGGCGAATGGAGAAGTGAAAGATCTATGAGCTGTTTTTTTAATGAATCCTTTAGATC
>JAKBYX010000013.1 GCA_021840255.1 Nitrospirota bacterium
CACTCTTCCTCGATAGATGTGTTTATCCAGTCTGAAACCTTGGCAAGGAGCACACCCACATTGACGGGTTTTACAATGTAATCATTGGCCCCTTTCTTGATCGCGCTTAAAACCGTCTCCTTTTCCCTGTGGGCCGAGATCATGATGACAGGAGTGCGTTTCATGCTCTCGTAATCACGTATTTTGCTCAGCGCCTCCAGGCCGTTGACTTGGGGCATCTCGATATCAAGCAGGATCAGGTCGGGCTGGAACCTGATAGCGTTGGAAACCACGGAAGCGCCGTCCGTGGCGCTCCTGACCTTGTAGCCCACGTCCGTCAATTGTTCCTGGATCAAACGGCAGAAAACCGAATTGTCATCCGCAACGAGTATTTTTTTCATTAAGTGTTACTGGTATGAGAGGTGATGTTTTTGCCGCTCTTGTTTATTTGCATTTTAATGAGCATTGATCCCATGGTCTTAATGCCTCAATTCTTGCCTGTTTCCGGGCCCTTCAAGAAACCGTCCGGCAATGGAGTTCACCCCCGATTTGGGCAATTATAACAGATTTATAAAGGGGTATGTAAAGTGAAGCAGTGGAGATAGATCTGGCAGGGAAATAGAAAAAATCTGCTTAGTGGTAAAAATTCTGTATGGCCGCAGAGGGAGGGTGATCCCTGTTAATTGTACTTGTTCATGGCCGCGCCCACGCCGTGCGTGATCACGTCAATGGCGGCCTGTGCGGCCTGTGCGGCCGCCTCTTCGATGAGCGGGGCCTCGCTTTTGCTGAACTTCTGGAGGACGTAGACATCGGCTGGGGTGGAAGGGTCCCTGCCAACCCCTATCTTCACCCTTATGAAATCCCTTGTGCCGGTCTCCCGGATTATGGAATCCACCCCGCGGTGGCCTCCGGCGGAGCCGTTTTTCCTTATCCTTATCTTTGCGACATCCAGGTCTATATCGTCATGGATGACGATAAGGTCCGCGGGGGAGATATTGTTTTTTTTGAGGACTTCTCTTACGGCGGTGCCGCTTAAGTTCATATAGGTGAGGGGTTTTAGAATGAGCACCTCAAGGCCGCCTGCCGCGGCCCTGGCCATCATGCATTCCACTTTTTTGGGGCCCGGCTCCCACTGCGCGCCCAGCAGGCGCGCAAGCTCATCGGCCGCCAGGAAGCCCGCGTTATGGCGGGTCTTCAGATATTTTCTGTCAGGGTTTCCAAGCCCTGCTACAAGCCACAAGGTCTTTTTCTGTATCGCCTGTTTCCGGCAAAAAGGCTACTTCTTCTCGGCCTTCCCCTCGCCCTCTTCCTTCTCCTTGCCCTTCTTTATGACTTCGGGCTCGGCGGGAGCGGCGCTGGGCGCTGCCTCCTCTTCCTTGGGCAGGGCCACGGTGGCTATCATCTCTTCACCATGGGTGAGCACCTTTACACCCTCCGGGAGGCTCAGATCGCGAACGTGGATGGAATGGCCAGCCCCAAGCTCAGAGACATCCACATTGATGTGTCCGGGAATGTTGTCCGGAAGGCACTCTATCTCTATCTGGGAGATGCCGTACTGGAGCGCTCCGCCTTCCCTCTTGACGCCTATCGGTTCACCCATGATATGCACCGCAGCCACGACCTTTATCGTTTCCTTAAGGGACACCTCAAAGAAGTCCGTGTGGAGCAGTTCCCTGTTTACGGGGTCCACCTGGTAGTTCTTCACCAGGGCCAGGCGGTTGTCTCCGTCCGGGAACTGGAGGTTCACGATAACCTGCTCACCGCCCGACCTGTGCAGGAAGCGCAAAAGCTCGGGTTTGTCCAGTTGTATGGGGAGCGATTTCCCCTCCCTGTAAATGACGCCGGGGATCAAGCCTTTCCTTCTCAAGGACCTGGCGATGCCCTTGCCGGAGACCTCTCTTTTTTCAGCCTTTATGCTAGTCTTTTCCATTTTTTAAAAACCTCCTTCAGACAAAAAGAGAACTTATCGAGGATTCCTCATGAATCCTTTTTATCGCTTCGGCAAAGAGGGGTGCGACTGAGAGCACCTTCAGTTTCGGGCATTGCGCCCTCTTGCTGTCCAGCGGTATGGTGTCAGTCACTATCAGCTCCTCGATGGCGGAGTTGTTAAGACGGTCTACCGCCGGGCCGGAAAGAACAGCGTGAGTGCAGGCGGCACAGACCTTCCTTGCCCCTTTCTGCTTCAGGGCGTTAGCGGCCTGTGTTATGGTGCCCGCGGTGTCTATCATATCATCCAAAAGCATTACGTCCCTGCCCTCAACGGCCCCGACCACGTTCATTACCTGGGACACGTTTGCGGCCTCACGGCGCTTGTCTATGATGGCTATGGATGCATTGAGCCTTTTGGCGAAGTTCCTTGCCCGTTCCACTCCGCCGGCGTCTGGAGATACGATGACCAGGTCCTTGAAATGGCAGCCCCTTATGTAGTCGAAAAGCACCGGGGAGGCATAGAGATGATCCACCGGGATGTTGAAAAAACCCTGGATCTGCCCCGCGTGCAAGTCTATGGTCAGAAGCCTGTTCGCTCCGGCCACGGTAAGGAGGTCGGCCACGAGCTTTGATGATATCGGAACCCTGGGCTGCACCTTCCTGTCCTGCCTGGCGTATCCGTAATAGGGCATCACCGCAGTTATCCGTCCGGCGGAGGCCCGCTTCAGGGCGTCAAACATCAGAAGCAACTCCATGAGATTTTCGTTGACCGGCATGCAGGTGGACTGTATCACGAAAACATCCGCTCCGCGGACGTTTTCGTTTATCTGCAGCATTATCTCTCCGTCGCTGAAGTTGGTTATGGTGGCGTCGCTCAATTGGACTCCCATGCTCTTTGCGATTGCATTTGCGAGCGCTTTGTGCGAGTTGCCCGAAACTATCCTGATGCCTACCGGCATAAAATAAATTCCCGCTTCCTTTCAGTTTCTGTATAAATTTAAAAAAGAGATTTTTTCTTTTTCTGCTTCTAAAATTTTTTACAAGGCTAAATGGCTGGGGCGGGAGGATTCGAACCTCCAAATGGGAGATCCAAAATCTCCTGACTTGCCGTTTGTCGACGCCCCAAACGCACGCCTAAAAATTTCATCATGCCCCCGTTTGCCCCGCTGCCCCGTCCATACCGCCATCTGCGCAGACTGTACTTGCGATCCTGCACCACCAGGACATCTTCCTGGCCGCCCGCCTGGCGGCCTCCTGGTTCCGGAAAACGCCAAAAACAGTGGAGCCGCTGCCGCTCATCATGACGTATGAAGCCCCTTCCCGTTTAAGGGCGTCTTTTATGCGGCTTATCTCCGGGTAGGCCGGCAGCACTCCGGTCTCAAGATCGTTTCCGCCCGAGGTGTCCAGACTTTCCAGATCCCCATCCTTGAGAGCGCGAATGAACAGTTTAATATTGTTGCGGGCATTTGTCAACCCGGTATAGCGTGAAAGCGCCCGGTAAGCCCATGGGGTCGGCACGCCGAATGAGGGCTTTACGAGGAGAAGGGCAAAGGACCTTCCAAGCCCTACGGGCTCGGTGATCTCCCCCCGTCCGGAGACAAGCGAACAGCGCGCGCCGAGGAAGAAAGGCACATCGGAGCCCAGCTTCGCCCCGAGGCGGGAGAGCTCGCCGCCGGAAAGGCCCAGTTCCCAAAGCCTGTTTAAGCCCATCAGGGCGCTGGCAGCGTCCGAGCTGCCGCCTCCAAGGCCCGCTTCCATGGGGACATTTTTTTTAAGCGAGATCCTTGCTCCCTTGTCGATGCCCGCATGCTCTTTCAGCAGGAGAGCGGCCCTCCAGACGGCATTGTCATATGTGGGGATGGAACAGTTGGCCTCCAGGGAAAGCGTGTCCGCGGCCTCGAAGCTCAGCTGGTCTGCAAGGTCCACGCACTGCATCAGGGACCGGATCTCATGATAGCCATCGTCCCTTTTTCCGGGCACGAACAGAAACCAGTTTATCTTTGCGGGGGCGGGCAGGGTGAACATAGGGGGATTTCTCTTCTTTTCTCTACTTCTGTATCTCTTTTATCTTTTTTTCCACTCTTTCCCTCAGGCCGGTTTCCTTCGCGCCGAATTCTATGGACTTTTCCCATGCGTTGAGGGCGTCCTGTTTCCTGTTCAAGGATCTATAGACATCGCCAAGGTGTTCCAGGATAACGGGGTCCTCTTTATCAAGCCCCACCGCGAGGGTAAGCTCCGTCAGGGCGTGGTTGAACTTCCCCATCTTGTAATAGATCCACCCCAGGCTGTCGGTGATATAGCCGCTTCCGGGTTTCAGTTTCATCGCCTTCTCAACCATCGAAAGCGCTTCGTCCAGGTTGATCCCCTTTTCGGCATAGCTGTATCCCAGGTAGTTAAGGGCATCGGCGTGCGAGGGATTTATCTGGAGGACCCGCTTGAGTTGGGCCACCATGTCGTCAAACCTGCCGGTCTTCTCGTAAAGCATGCCCATGTAGAAATGGAGCTCGCCGTCATTCGGGAACCTGTTCAGGCCTTCGGAAAAGACGGACCCGGCCGCCGTGTAATCTTTGGAATCCATGTAGAGGGAGCCCAGATAGATGTATACGTCCGATTTCCCTTTGTCCAGGCTAAGCAGTTTTTTATAGATGGCGATGGCCTGGTCATTTTGCCCCAGCTCGGTCAGCAGCCCGCCCATGAAAAGCAGGGCCTGGGTGTCTCCCGGCTCCGCTTTCAGCACCTTGTCCAGCTCGGCCTTGGCGTCCTGCGGCCTTTTAAGCTCTTCCAGGGCATAGGCCAGATAATACCTGGCGTGGACATCATTCGGGTCTTTGGAGAGTATCGACCTTAATTCCAGGACGGCCTTGTCGAAGTCGCCGCTTTCCATGTAGAGCACCGCAAGCCTCTTGTAGACATCGGTATTGCCCGGCTCCATGGCCTTTATCTTCTCGTACTGCCGGATGGCCTTTTTCTTTTCCTTGGTCCGGATGTACAACTGCCCAAGCCTGTCTCTTGCCTCCGTATTGCGCGGGTTTGCCAGGATGGCGGCCTTGTAATAGTCCCTGGCGGCATTGATGTCGCCCTTTATCTCGCTTATGAGGCCCATGTAAAAGCTTGCGCTTTCGGAGCCCGGCCTTAATCTGAGCACATCGCCAAAATACTCGCCGGCCTTGGTGTAATCCTTGAGGTCGAAATTTATGAGCCCCAGGTAATAGTATGCCATGACGTTTTTTTTGTTCCGGTCGATGATCTTCAGCAGCATGGACTGCCCTTCCACGTAATCGCCCTTGGAGGCCCGAAGGACACCTGCGAGCAGCAGGGCGTTCTCGTTGACCGGGTCTGCCTTGAGGATCTTCTCATAAACGGAAATGGCGTCGTCCCTGCGCCCCTGCCCATTGTAAAGCTCGCCCAGAAGGAAAAGGGCCTTTATATTGGAAGGGTCCTCTTTTGTCACCTCCTGCACCACGGCAGCGGCGTCCTTGAACCTGCCCAATTTGAGCAAAACGACCCCAAGCTGCAATCTCAAAGTGGAGGAGGAAGGGTCCATTTGCAGCGCCTTTTGGTAATAGCCCGCGGCATCTTCCCATTTGCCGGAAAGCTCCGCCTGATAGCCCAGGATGAACTCATAGGACGAATTGCCGTCCGGCACCGCATTTGACAGCGCCGCAGTTGGGGAAGGCCGGACCCCCGAGGCGGAAGACTGCGCCCCCGGCCCGTTTGATGCCATGTTCGACGCCCCGGCGGCAGGAGCCATGAGGGATAAGCAGGAGACAAGAATCAAGACGGAAAGCAATAGGAACTTCTTCATTCTTGAATTATCGCACAAAAATAAAAAAACCGGCAACCCAGCAATAAGGTCCGGGGTAGAGGGTGCAGAGGGGGAAAATACCGCCCGCCCGCGCAAAAAGATCCGTAGGGCCGCAAAAGTTTGCCCGCCTTTAGTTTTACCGGTAGTAAAGGTCTGTTAAAATAAAAGGTCTGTTAAAATAAATGGCGAGCGTATCCCGAAGGGCAAGCGAGCGAACATGATAGATCAAGAAATCCTCACATTCGATGCCTGGAGGGCATAAACAGGTGCGCATATTCCATTTTATCTATGATCATGTGGGCAACCCGTGGGTGGGGGGCGGCGGGGCCGTCCGGATTTTTGAGATATACAAGCGGCTTGCCCAAAGGCATGAGATAACCGTTGTAAGCGGCAGTTACCCCGGGGCCCAAGATCATATTGCGGACGGCATCCGGTTTCATTTCATCGGTTCTAAAAAAAACAATTATGTTCTGAGCACCTTCTGCTATGCCGCGAGCGCCTTCAGGTTTTTGAAGGAACACGGCGGTCAGACGGACATCGTTGTGGAGGACTTTGCCCCCTGGAACCCGATCTTTTCGCTTCTGGCCGTAAGGAAAAAACCGGTTATTCTGCATCTGAACCACCGGGAGGGGGCGGGCATCCTCAGAAGGTGGTATATTTTGCCGGGGCTGCCTTTTTATCTCATAGAGAAGTTCTATCCTAAATTTTTCAAAAACATAATCACCGTATCGGAAGGGACAAGAAGGAAGTTCGGCGTGAACGCCATTATAATTTCAAACGGCATAGACGAAGAGGTCCTGGCCGGGCCGCCGCCTGAAGAGAAAGAAACTTTTCTTTTTTTTGCCGGAAGGCTGCACAAAAAGAACAAGGGGCTGGACACGCTTTTGGAGGCGATGCGGCTTCTGCCGTCTGAAAGGCTGATCATCGCCGGAAGGGGCCCGGACGAGGAAAAACTCAAAAAGATGCAAAAAGAACTTGGCCTTGATAATGTGGAATTTGCCGGTTTTGTCTCCGGAGAAAGAAAGATGGAGCTGATGCGGAAGGCCAAGCTGTTCGTTCTGCCTTCAAGGTTTGAAGGCTACGGGATAGTCCTTCTGGAGTCCGCCGCGGGCGCCACCCCCGCCGTTGCCAGCGATATCCCGGAACTGGGTTTTGCCGTGAATGCCGGGTTTGCGGTAAATTTCCGGATGGGTGACAGCAAAGACCTGGCAGAGAAGATAAAATTTTTAGGAAACAATGATCCTTTGAGGCGGCAGATGGGCGCAAAGGGCCTCAAATTCGCCGCGGACAACACATGGAGCACCGTTGCCATGGAATTCGAAAGTTACCTTGATAAAATCATGTTATAATTTCCCCTTAAAGGGGGTTTCAAAAAATAAAAAAATTACAGGTAAAAAATCCTCCCACCATCAAGAGAAAGGGCTCAAAAGCAGGAGGATCTGAAGGGCCTTCTTCTGTAAAAGTGCCCTCTTATATAAAAAAACTGGTCAGGCCCAACATCCTGGCCTTGAAACCCTATGACGCGACGGGGGCGGCATGCCGTGTGAAGCTGGATGCCAACGAAAGCCCCTACCCGGAACCCCTGAACGCCGGGCTTCTTAGATCGGTAAAGACAAACCGGTATCCGGACCCCCTTGCTGTGGACCTGAGGCGGGCCTTCGCGAAACGGATGCTGCCTCCAAAGCTCAGGGACATAGACCGCATACTCCACGGGAATGGCTCCGATGAGATAATCTACAACCTGATATGCGCCTTCGGCGGGCCCGTCGTTTATCCGTGCCCCACTTTTTCAATGTACGGGAAGATCGCCCAGGCCCTTGGAGAAAATGTGATCGAGGTCCCTCTCGGGCCGGATTTCGATATAGACGACGCACGGCTGATAAAGGCGTTCAGGAAAGAAAAGGGCAAGATCGTCTTCATCAGCAGGCCCAATAACCCCACTGGCAACAGTTTTTCCTGGGAAAAGATAGTAAACATAATCGAGAATGTTAAAGGCATTGTGGTGGTCGATGAGGCCTATCAGGCGTTCTCTGGGGAAAAAAGCTTCCTGCCGCTTCTGAACCGGTATGAGAACCTGGCTGTGCTGATGACGCTTTCAAAGGTTGGGCTGGCCGCGCTGAGGATCGGTTTTCTTGTAGCAAACCCGCACCTGATAAAAGAGGTGAACAAGACGAGGCTGCCTTTCAACGTGAACTCGTTTTCCCAGGCTATCGCTGTCCGGGCCCTCGGTGGAACAGGCATGGGGGAGGGCGTGAAAAAGATCGTCTCTGAAAGACACAGGGTGTTTAAGGAGCTGCGGAAGATAGAGGGCATCACCGTTTATCCCTCGGATGCCAATTTTATCCTGTTCCATTCGCCAAGGGCGGAGAGCATATACTGTGGGGCCATCTGCGAGGGGGTCCTTTTAAGGAATTTTTCGGGCCCGATGGAAGGCTATCTGAGGGTCACCATCGGTTCAAGGAAGGAAAATGACGCTTTCCTGAAGGCCATAAAAAACCGGGCTGCCTGGGTTGAAGACCCCCACATTAAAAATCGGGCGGAAGGCTCCCACATTGAGATAAAAAAAGAGAAAGAGATTGAAAAAGAGGCAAAAAAAGGATGAAAAGGGCGGCGGAGAAAAAGGGAAGAAAGACCTCCATGGTGAGGAAGACGGCAGAGACGAACATCTCGCTCTCTCTGGACCTGGACGGCAAGGGGGATTACAAGGTCAGAACCGGAATGCCTTTTTTTGACCACATGATATCGCTTATGTGCAGGCACGGGCTTATGGACATGAGGCTTCAGGCGGCAGGAGACCTGGATGTGGACTATCATCACACGGTGGAAGACGTGGGGATAGTGGCGGGCAAGGCGCTCAAAGAGGCCCTCGGAGCCATGAAAGGCATACGCAGGTACGGGTTCGCTTCTGTGCCGATGGATGAGGCGCTGGCCCAGGTGAGCCTGGATATAAGCGGAAGGCCTTATCTTGTATACCGTGTCTCCTATCCCAAAAGGCAGCGCATAAAGGATTTTGAGGCCGATCTGGTGGAAGATTTCCTGCAGGCCTTCGTTTCAAACGCGGGTATAACGATGCACGTCGATGTCCCCTATGGCAGAAACCTGCACCACATGGTGGAGGCCGTATTCAAGGCCATAGGGCAGGCGCTGATGAACGCCGTCTCCGTGGACCCCAGGGCGAAAAAGGAGCCCCCTTCCACGAAGGGCAGAATATAGTTTTTAGGTTTTTTTAGCGGGCAGAACGCAATTTTAGTAAGATTGTAAATACGAACCAGTTTTTCTTTTCTTTTTTTATTTTTTTCCTCTTTTTCTTTTTATTGTCTTTTAGTCTTTTTGCCTTGCCGTTCAACGGGGAAAGATAGGTTCTCACGGAAAGCCGCTCAATAAAAAAACAAAAAGAACAAAACAAAAAAGACGGGAAAAACAAAAACAGACCATCGAATCAGAACAAATCGAAAAATTTCTTCAAGGAGGGTTTCATAATGAATGCGATCGTCCTTAGAGAGCCTGGCGGCCCTGGCGTCCTTAAATATGAACAGATGGACCGGCCTGTCCCTCATCGCGGCGAAGTGCTTGTGAAGGTGAAAGCGGCAGCGGTGAACCACCTCGACATCTGGATAAGGTCCGGTCTTGGCGCTTACGGCGCCAAATATCCCCACATCATCGGCAGCGATTTTTCCGGAGAGGTCTTCGAGGTCTCCCCTGATGTCAAAAACTTCAAGCCTGGCGACAGGGTTGCGGTAGACCCTGGGATCAGGTGCCTTAAATGCGACCATTGCCTGGAGGGAGACAATAATATCTGCCGCCATATGGGTCTTATAGGTGCCTCCACCTGGGGCGGCTATGCCGAGTACGCCAAGGTGAGCGAGGACAACCTTATACCCCTGCCGGCGCACGTGAGTTTCGAAGAAGGTGCCGCTTTCCCTCTTACTTTCCTGACCGCATGGCATATGCTTGCAAACAGGGGGGATCTGAGGGGTGGCCAAAGCGTTCTTATAATAGCCGGCGGAAGCGGCATAGGGGTGGCCGCCATCCAGATAGCAAAGCTTTTTGGGGCCAGGGTCATCGCGACTGCCGGGGGGAAGGAAAAAACGGCCAGGCTGTTGGACCTGGGGGCCGATCATGTTATAGACCACAAAACGGAGGACATTCACAAAAGGGTCATGGATTTTACCGCCGGAGACGGAGTGGACATGGTCTTTGAGCATGTCGGGCCGGCCACCCTGGGCAAGTCCCTGGCCTCTTTGAAAAAAGGGGGCAAGCTTGCCATTTGCGGCGCCACGACCGGACCTGAGGCCACGCTGGACCTGAGGCACCTGTTTACCCGGCAACTGGATGTCCGGGGCTCCTTTCTCGGTACCAGGGCGGAACTGCTTAAGGTGGCGGCGCTTGTGGCGGAAGGGAAGCTTAAACCTGTGATAGATGAGGTCTTCCCGCTTAAAGAGGCGGCCAGCGCGCACATGAAGATGGAAAAGAGCGCCCACTTCGGAAAGATAATACTTACTCCCTGACGGGAAAAAATGGAGAAAAAGCAAAAGCAAAATTCGGCAGAAAAGGCAAAAAAGACAAAACAGGTAAAGGTGAAAATCCCTTTCGGACAGATAGATTTTGTGCTCCTTGACCTGGACGGCACGCTTCTGGACAAGTACTTTGATGATTATTTCTGGGAGCATCTCGTGCCGGAAAGATACGCCGAGGCCCATAACGTGACATTCGGACGGGCGAAGGAAGAGCTCCTGGAGATGTACCGTAGCCATGAGGCCACCCTTAATTGGACGGACCTGGACTTCTGGTCGGGCCAACTCGGGCTGGATATACCCGCTCTCAAGGAGCAGATAAAACACCTGATAGAGGTGCACCCTCATGTTGAGGAATTTCTGGAGACTTTAAGAAGCAGAGGGAAAAAGGTCTATCTCTTCACCAACGCGCATTACAAGGCTATAGAGATAAAATTTAAAAAAACGGGGCTCGCCAAATATTTTGACCATATCGTGGCCTCATACGGCATGGGCTATCCCAAGGAGGACATCAGGTTCTGGGAAAAAGCACAGGACCTGACCGGTTTTAAAAAGGAGGGATCCCTTTTTATCGATGATACGGAGAGCGTCCTGGCAACTGCGGCGCAATTCGGGATAAAATATCTGCTGCTAAAGGAAAAACCCGCATCGAGGGAAGTAAAGGGAAGGGTGAGGACAAGCAGCCCTCCGACAGGTAAATGCGGCAGGTTCCAGTCGATCAAAGATTTCAGGGAGCTTTTGGACACGCTTAAATGAATATAGCCCAGCTGCTTGTCAGATGTCTTGAGAACGAAGGGGTCCGGCACGCCTTCGGAGTTCCGGGCGAGGAGAACCTGGAGCTTCTGCGTGCGATAAGGAAGTCCGGTACGCTGGAGTTCGTGGTAACGAGGGACGAAAGGGGCGCCTCTTTCATGGCGGCGGCGTGGGGGAGGTTGTCCGGCAGGCCTGGCGTCTGCATTTCCACCCTGGGGCCGGGAGCCATAAATATGCTGCTGGGAGTGGCCGATGCCTTTCTGGATTTCGCGCCTCTTGTGGCGATAACTGCGCAGAAAAACCTGTCCGAGACATTCAAGGAGGCCCACCAGTACGTGGATGTCTTCTCCATTTACAAGCCAGTGACCAAATGGGGGGCTAGCATCGGCGGGAAAAACGTCCCGGAGATAGTGAGGAAGGCGTTCAGGGTGGCGCAGACCGAAAAACCGGGTCCCACGCACCTTGAGCTGCCGGAGGACGTTGCCCAGGCGGAAGCGGGTGCGCAGGAACCGATGGTCCCGGCTCACGTGCTTTACCCGGAACCGCCGGGAGACGCGGTGGAGAACGCGGTCAGGATGATAGAGGGGGCGCAAAACCCCATTATCATAGCCGGAGGCGGCGTAATAAGAGCTGGTGCGAGCAGGGAGCTGCTTAAATTCGTGAGGAAATTCAGCATACCCCTTGCCACCACCTTCATGGCCATGGGAGCGGTACCCTCAGATGAAGAACTTTTCATGTCCACAGTGGGGCTCCAGCAGAAGGATTACATATCCTGCGGGTTGGAAAAAGCGGACCTGATCATCACCGTGGGTTACGACCCCGTTGAATTCAGCCCGCGTTACTGGCGGGGAGGCGCGGCCAAAAAAGAAAAAGCCGTCATACACATAAGCGCCACACCGGCTGAGACTGACGCCGCTTACCAGAGTTTCGAGCTTGTGGGGGACATACGGCGCACTCTTTCCAAGCTGCTGAGGGTAAAAACGGGCAAGGTCATGAAGGAACCGTCATTTTTTGCGCGTCTCAAGGAGATCGAGAGGAAAGGGATGCCGCTTGCGCTTTCCGGCTGGCCCATAAAGCCGCTCAGGCTTGTCAACGAGATGCGCAATGTCCTGGGCAGGAAGGATGTACTTATAAGTGACGTTGGCGCGCACAAGGTATGGATAGCTCGCTTCTATGAAGCGATGAGCCCCGGCACCGTTCTTATCTCAAACGGGCTTGCATCAATGGGGTTTGCCATCCCGTCGGCGATTTCAGCAAAGATGCTGTGCCCGGAAAGAAAAGTCATCGCGGCCGTGGGGGACGGAGGGTTTCTTATGTCCATGTCCGAGTTGGAGACCGCAGCGAGACTGGGCCTGTCCTTTACCGTGATCATATGGAACGATGGAGGGTACGGACTTATAGGTTGGAAGGAAAGGGCCAGGTTTGGTGAGGAGTTTTTTACGGAGTTCGGGAACCCGGATTTCGTGAAACTGGCCGAATCGTTCAATGCGAAGGCATACAGGGTGGAAAAGGAAAGTGAATTGGGGCCGGTGCTCAGGGACGCCCTGAAGACCAGGGGCATATCGGTTGTCGACTGCCCGGTGGATTATGGTGAGAACATGAAGCTGGCCGGGATGATGGGAGAGATCATATGTCCCATGTGAAGGCAGTACGTCCTGCTAATGCAGAGATGTCCTGTTAAGAGAGGAATGTTCTATTAAAGGGCAGGATCGGAAGGTGGAATGAACAGGGAGCAGACGGATTTTCTGGTCATAGGAAGCGGGGTAGCGGGCCTGAGGGCTGCCATAGAGTTATCTCCGGCGGGCAGGGTGACGGTCATAACCAAGGATGTCCCGACCGAAAGCAGCACCGAGTACGCACAGGGCGGAATAGCCGTGGCTTTAAGCGATGAAGACGAGGTGGGGATTCATTACGAGGACACTCTTAGGGCCGGAGACGGCCTGTGCCGCGAAGATGCGGTGAAGGTCCTTGTGGAAGAAGGCCCGGAACGCATCCTGGAGCTGATCTCCTGGGGGGCGGAGTTTGACAAGGAGGGCGCAAAGAAACAGAAGCTCGCCTTCGGTCTTGAGGCCGCTCATTCGAGAAAAAGGATACTGCATGCAGGCGGGGACTCCACGGGCAAGGAGCTTGAGCGCGTGCTCATTGACAAGGTAAGGACCATCCCCTCCATAAGGCGGCTCCCTTTTACCCTTGCCTCGGACCTGATAGTAAGGGACGGGGTCTGCTACGGCGCCGTCGTCGTCTCTGAAAGACGGCCCATGGCGATCTTCGCCAGGGCAACGGTGCTTGCGACGGGTGGGCTTGGCCAGGTCTATTCCATAACCACGAATCCGCAGGTGGCAACGGGAGACGGGTATGCCGTTGCCTACCGGGCTGGCGCGGTCCTGGAAGACATGGAGTTCGTGCAGTTCCATCCGACGAGCCTTTATCTACAGTCCGCGCCACATTTCCTGCTCACGGAGGCCCTGCGCGGCGAGGGTGGCAAGCTCCTTAATATCAGGATGGAGCCTTTCATGTCCCGCTACCATCAGGAAATGGAACTGGCCCCTAGGGACGTAGTGTCCAGGGCGATATTCACGGAGATGGGCCGCACCGGGGCCGAGCATGTCTACCTGGACCTGCGGCATATGGGGCCGGACTTTGTGAAAAGGCGCTTCCCGCGCGTTTTTTCAACCTGCCTCAGATATGGGTTCGACATCACAGCGCAGCCGATACCGGTTTGTCCTGCGGCCCATTACATGATGGGAGGGGTCAGGACGGACATCACGGGCCAAACGAACATAAAGGGACTTTTCGCCGCCGGAGAAGCGGCCTGCACCGGCGTGCATGGCGCAAACAGGCTTGCCAGCAACAGCCTTCTGGAAGGATTGGTCTACGGCAAACGGGCCGGCCAGTCCGCGGTGGAAAAAGCGATGCCTGCCACGGAAGTTTCAGAAATGGAAAAAACCTTCCTTTTCTCCCCCTCGCCGCCCCATTCCATTCCGGCCCATGACGAGATAAGGGGCGATCTAAGGAGGCTCATGTGGCAAAACGCGGGCATCTTGAGGAATGAGGATTCTCTTGTCGCAGCCGCTGAAAAAATAGAGAAATGGCGGTACATCACGGAAAAGACGTTCCTCTCCAGGCGGGAGATCGAGCTTAAGAACATGATAGAGATCGCCGCCCTCATCGTGCGCGCCGCCCGTTTGAGAAAAAACAGCGTAGGGGCGCATTTCCGCTCGGACCACCCGCAGAAGGAAGGGGATTGGCGGCGGCATATCTCCTTCGCCAAGGATCGGTCCGATTGTCAGGGACCGGAAGAGAAATAAACAAAAAGACAAAGACCCCGTTATTCCAATGAAATATTTTTTTTATTTTATGGTAGGTGGTATAGTCGTAAGCTCGGTAACATATCTGGCGGGGCACGCCAGGGGGCTTTTGGCGGCCTTCATCGCGAATATGCCTACGATAACCGTCCTTACTTTTGTTACCATTTACCTGGAATCAGGGCCGAAAGCGGTGGTGCCCTATGCCTTGGGGCTTGTCGTCATGCTGGTTCCGTGGTTTGCCTATATATTTTCCGTGATATTTCTTACCCCAAGGATGGGTTTTGTCCCTTCGCTTTTCTTAGGCGTCGCGCTTTACTTCCTGCTGGCCATGGCAATATTTGCGGTACGGAGATTCTGGATCGCCTGAGGTTTTTCTATTTTACTCCTGAGGTGCCTTGCCATCTGCCGCCCCGTCCTGCATTACCCTGTCCCTGAGTCCATTTCCCGTTTGGGACAATGAAGAGTTTTGTGTCCGGCAGCATGTCCCGCCAGTAGGGAGCAAAGGTGTTTTCCCCGCCGCAGGGGGGCTGGTCCTCAAGTCCCTTCGTGGAATAAACGATATTGCCTTTTTTATTTTCCCTGCCGTTTGCCAGGACGAAGGCCTGAATGGCCGCCGCCCCGATGCCTGCTTTTTCAAGTGAGATCACCTCGTCCGCGTTTTCGTATCCGGTTTCCAGCATCAAGGTGATCAGATTTTCCGGGACCGCGGACTTTTTGAGCCTGATAATGTCGCGCGAGGTCAGGGCATAGACCTGCCCGGAGGCAAGCAGAACAGTGAGCAACGGGGCCCAAACGCCCGCATGCCGGAATGTTGACCGGCCGGGGATTAAAACCGAAAGGGCGGACAAGAGAAGGCAAAGGGAAATAACCGGCCTGCCACTCTTTTTTCTGGCCATGAAAAAATAATATCAACGAGGGTAGAAGCGGTCAAGTAACCTTTCCGGTAAAGAGAAAGGTGCAAATAAAAAGGAGGCCTTTTTTTAAAAAGGCCTCCTTTTTATTTTTAAGGCATTTTGATGCTTGATTATTTTGAAGCAGGCGCCGCTTCTTTCTTTGTCGCCTTTTTGGCTTTCTTGGCCTTCTTGGCTTTCTTCGCTGCAACGGGCCTCATGTAGATGCTCTTTGCAACGTCCTTGCCTTTGACCTCTGAATACCTGGCCGACACCTTGTCGCCAGCCTTGATATCGGCGAGGGTGATCTTCTTCCTGCCCTGCCTGATCATGGTCTTGCTGGTGGTGTCAAGGGAAACTTCACCCTTCTTGCCCTTTACCGTAAGGGTCCCCGCGGTTGCATCAACAGCGGTAACCTCGCCGTAGACGTATTTAAGCCTGGCGATTTTCTTTTTGGCCGCTTTCTTGTGCTTCATCACTTTCTTGGTCTTGGGAGCCGTTGCGGTGGAAGTGGTTGCATCCGCCGCCATAGCTGCGCCCGCCAGAGAGAAAGCGAAAGCAACTGCTAATATCAGCGATAAAACTTTCTTCATTGTGTTTCACCTCCTTTCCTCTTGTTTTTTTTATTCCAGCCAAAGGATAATACAAGAATTATGCCAGGGCGAATATTGTCGGGGTCTTGGCTGGAAATACAGGGGATTTTGCTCTTTTTATAAGGATAGCAAAAAAACTTTAAATGGGAAGACAGGCAAAGATATCCCTTTTTAGGGAACGTCTTCCTCTTTTGGGGATAAATTTTCTTCCGAAAGCTTCTCCCATCTGTACCAAAAGGTCTTATAGCTCATTCCAAGGAGCTTTGCGGCCCTGGCGGCGACCCCTCCGGCTTTGGCCATTGCCTTTTTGAGGAGCTCTTTTTCCAGCTCATAGAAAACAAGGCCCTCGTCGGGGATCTCGATGTCCATCGCCCCATCGATCCTGGGACCCCTCAGTTCACCTTTGATGTCTGAGAGCATTATTGTGTCCGTGTCGCATATGAGCACGGCTCTTTCGATAACGGCCTCGAGTTGCCTTATATTTCCAGGCCAGTGGTAGTCGCTAAAGGCCTTCAGCACCGAGTCGTTTATCTTTTTTATCCTCCTCCCGAACTCCTTGTTGTATTTTTCGAGGAAGTAGGCCGCAAGGGCCGTTATGTCCTCCTTGCGTTCCCTGAGAGGGGGCAGCTCTATTGTGACCACACGGAGCCTGTAATAGAGGTCTTCCCTGAACCGCCCGTTTTTGATTTCTTTTTCAAGGTCCTTGTTGGTGGCGGCGATTATCTTGACGTTCACCTTTATCGTGTCCCGTCCGCCCAGCCTTCTCAACTCCTTTTCCTGGAGCACCCGGAGGATCTTGGACTGAGTTGCCGGCGGGAGATCGCCTATCTCGTCCAGAAAGACGGTGCCGCCGTTTGAGGCCTCGAAAAGCCCCGCCCGCCTGGTATTGGCCCCTGTGAACGCCCCCGGTTCATACCCGAAAAGCTCGCTTTCAAGAAGGGCCTCCGGTATCGACGCGCAGTTGATGGCAGTGAAAGGTTTGGTGCTCCTTGTGCCGCTGTAGTGGATGGCCCTTGCCACAAGTTCCTTGCCCGTTCCAGACTCCCCGAGCACAAGGACGGTGACCGGGCTGTCATTGACCTTTTTCACAAGGCCAACGACCTCCCTGACCGCCTTTGTATTGCCGACTATCCCTTCGATCCCCAATTTGTTGAACAGGGCGTTTTGCAGCTCCCGGTTCTTTTTAAGGAGCTCCATTGTGTGCGCGGCCCGCTTTACGGTAAGCAGCACCATCTCTTTTTCAAGAGGTTTGGAGAGGTAATCGAAGGCCCCTTTCTTCATAGCCTCCACTGCGGTTTGGACGCTCCCGAAGGCGGTCATTATTATTATGGCGGTCTCGTCATTAACGGCTCTGATCTGCTCCATCAGATCTATGCCGTTCATCTGCTTCATTTTCAGGTCCGTAAGCACGACGTCAGGGTTAACGGTCCTGGCGATCTCGATGGCCTCTTCCCCGGAGGCCCCGGTATAGGTCTCATATCCGGCATCGGAAAGTATGCTTTTAAGTATGTCCCTCTGAAGGGGCTCGTCATCCACAACAAGAATGATGGCCATGCCGCTAAAAAGTTCCTCCCCTATGTGTTTACGGCGGTCCCGCCGCCGTCTTCGTTTTCCGGGGGTACCGGCAGCTTAAGTATCAAGTGTGAGCCTTTGCCGGGAGCGCTTTCAAAAAAGATCTCCCCTCCGTGCTCTTCGACTATGCGCTTGGTGGTGGCCAGCCCCAGCCCGAGGCCCGCGCTTTTTGTTGTGAAGAAAGGCTCGAACACCTTTTCCAGGTACTCCTGCGCCACGCCCTGGCCGGTGTCGCTTATCCCGAGGACCACCCGCTGCCCTTCCTTCCTGCTCATGAGCGTGAGGCTGCCGCCCCCCGGCATGGCCTGGAAGGCGTTGAGCACTATATTGAAGATGCAGGTCTTCATGAAATCAGTGTCTATGAGTATATCCGGCAGGTATTCGTATTTCCTTATTACCTTGATCTTGTCGGATTCGGCCTTTGCCTTTATTATGGCGAAGACCTCATCTAAAAGGCTGCCTACGTTCACGCGTTTCATGTTCAGTTTAAGCGGCTTTCCGTAATCCAGAAAATCCCGGACAAGCGTATCCAGCCTGAATATCTCCTGCTTGATGCTCGAAACAAGACCTTCGAACTTCCCGGCTGCGGCCTCGTTCGCCGGGGTGAAGTTGTCCTTTATGTAATCTATGCTCAGGCTTATGAAGTTAAGAGGATTCCTTATCTCGTGGGCCATGCTCCTTGACAGCTGGCCCACGGCGGAGAGGTGTTCGGCCTCACGCAGTTTCTCCTCCAGCCGCCGGTTCTCCCTGAGCCGCTGCACCATCAGGTTGAAGCTCCTGGTGAGCACACCGACCTCATCTTTTCTGTCGGAGGGTTCTATCTCTACAAAATCCCCCGCCGCGACCTTATCCGCCGCAGCCGATATCTCGTTAATGGGTTTTGTATAACGCGAGGAGAGGAATACCGCCGCCACCGTGCCTATGAGAAACACCACAAGGGCCGCGATGCCTTTTTTTACCAGGTTGTTTCTTAAAAGGACTGAAAAGTCCTCCTCGTTGATCGTAAGGTGCACATATCCGTAATGTACCTTCCCGGCCACCACCGGGAGAATGACATTATAAGTCTTGCCTTCGTTCGACACCGGTTCTCCAAGCTCAGCCTTTATGATGAGCTGTTTTCTCTTCTGGCTGAGGGCCGCCCCTACCTTCTTGGGGTTGGTGCTCGCTATAATATGGTCGTTGTTGCTGATGATGGATATCTCGTTGATCCCCTTGGCCTTCAGTTGCTTCAGGTATTTTTGAAGTTTCGATTGCGGCGTCTGGTCGGTGGTCGTGACCTCCTCGACGCCGATCTGAATGGCCTGTGAAAGGTCGGCCGTCCGGTGCGTGACCTCCTTTATCAGGTTTCTTTCGTCCTGCACATACAGGAAGGCCAGTATCGAAAGCAGCATGAAACTTAAAAAAAGCATCATGAAAATAAGTTTTTTGTTGAGAGAGATGTTGAGGAAATAATTCTTGAGCATCAGAATGAATAATAACATAAAAAGTCATATTGACTTTAGCCAGGCCCTGTAATAGCCTTTGATTAAGCTCACCGATCACAAAATCAAATTATTATTTTTTTTTGCAAAAATTCCAATCCGGCGAGGAGGTGCCCCTTGGCAACGGGTGGGGTTGCGCACGAGAAAAGAAGACACAAGCGCGACTTGGTTACCGTGCCTGTTAGCTACAGTCTTGCCCTGGCGGCTGAAGCGGAGGCGCCGGGCGGCCATGCGGCAAACGGCATAACCCTGAACATCAGTGACAGCGGTATATGTTTTTATACCCAGATGCGCCTGGAACAGGGAGCAACGCTTTATGTTTCGAGCAAGGCATTCTGGGAGGAGCCGCGGAAAGGCACCGTCATGTGGTGCAGGAAGATCACTGAGGAGCTTTACAGGGTGGGGCTTACGTTCAACGAATAGGCTGAGGCATGGAAAAAGGCAAGCGCGGGACCCCGGACGCTTGCCCTTTTTTTTCAATAAGATCCCTTTTTATTCTATGGAAACCCTCTGTTTCTTTTCCTTCGGCCCTGCCGTCTTGGGTATCCTGATCTCAAGGACTCCGTCCCTGAACTTTGCCTTCGATTTTCCGGTCTCCACGTTTTCGGGGAGGGTGAATGAACGGGTGAAATATCCGCTTGAGCGCTCAACCCGGAAATAGTCCTTCCTTTCCACCTTCTCCTCTTTCTTTTTCTCTCCGGAGATAGTGACCATGTGGTCAGTGATGTTCACCTCTATGTCCTCTTTCTTCATCCCCGGGATCTCAGCCTTCAGAACCAGGTCGTTGGCCTCCTCGTACATGTCGACAGCTGGCGCGGCCACCTCCTCAGGCACCGCCCATCCTGGCCAGAACGGTCTTCTCCTGCCGCCTATTATCTCATCGAACAACCGCTCCATCTCACGAAACGGAGACAGCCAGGTCTCCCTGCGCAGAGGAGCGAGCTCCCGGCTCTCGGTCTTTTCCGCTTTCTTTTTTTCTTCCTGTTTTTCTTCTACGGCGTTAGCCATCGTCTGGGTCTCCTTTCTCAAGGCATGGTCTTGATAATGGAGTTTTATCACGTGGAAGAAGGGGTGTCAAGCCGCGCTTCCTTCCGGGCGGCGGCTTGGTTAAAGGGTGAGGAGGAGAAAGCTGTTTTTAATTTTTTCTTACCAGTCTTCGGTCCGGTAATTGGGTGCTTCCCTGGTGATGATCACGTCGTGCACATGGCTTTCCCTCAGGCCAGCCGAGGTTATGCGTATGAACCTGGCGGTTTCCCTGAGCGTGGCAAGATCCCTTGCGCCGCAATATCCCATCCCGGATTTAAGCCCGCCGATCATCTGATGTACGCTCTGGGCCACCGGCCCCTTGTACGGCACCCGGCCTTCAACACCTTCAGGCACGAGCTTTTTGCTCTCGACCCCTGCCTGTCCGTACCTGTCTTTTGTCCCCTGTTCCATGGCCCCTAGCGAGCCCATCCCACGGTAGACCTTATAGCTTCTGCCCTGGTAGAGCACTATTTCTCCGGGGGCCTCGTCGGTGCCTGCGAAAAACCCTCCGATCATGACGCAGTGGGCCCCGGCGGCAAGCGCCTTGGCGACATCTCCTGAAAATTTTATTCCGCCGTCTGCTATGATGGGGACTCCTTTTTTTGAGGCAGCCTTGGCGCAGTTGATGATGGCCGTTATCTGGGGTACTCCCGCCCCGGCTATTATCCTGGTCGTGCAGATGGACCCCGGCCCGATGCCCACCTTTACGGCGTCGGCGCCCGCGCTTATGAGGTCTTCCGCGCCCTCCCGTGTGGCGACATTGCCGGCAATCACATCCACGCTGAATTTCTTTTTGAGCTGCTTGAGCATTTCAATGACGGATTTGGTGTGACCGTGGGCCGTATCTATCGCCAGGACATCCACCCCGGCCCGCACAAGGAGCTCCGCCCTGTTTATCTCAGTCTCGGAAACACCCAGAGCGGCCCCTACGCGGAGCCTGCCGACCTCGTCCTTGCATGCAAAGGGATATTTTTTCCTTTTCTTTATGTCTTTTATGGTGATGAGCCCTTTCAGCATGTAATCGTTGTCAACAATAGGCAGCTTTTCTATCTTGTATTTATGCAGTATTTCCCTGGCCTCGTCGAGGCTGGTGCCTTCCCGTGCGGTAATAAGGTCTTCTTTCGTCATGACCTCGCTGACTTTCCTGTCAAGAACGGTCTCGAAGCGGAGGTCCCGGTTCGTGAGTATGCCGATAAGCTTGCCGTGTTCCGTTACAGGCACCCCGGATATCCTGAATTTGGCCATGAGGCCCAGCGCCTCGGAGATCGCCGCACCGGGCTGGACCGTAATCGGATCCAGGATCATCCCGCTTTCAGATTTCTTAACCTTCTCCACCTCGGTGGCCTGTCTTTCGGCCGTCATGGCGCGGTGTATGATCCCTATCCCGCCCTCACGGGCAACGGCTATAGCCATGGAGCTTTCGGTAACGGTGTCCATCGCGGATGTCAGAATGGGAATATTGATCCTGATGTTCCGTGTAAGAGACGTGCTTACGTCGGCATCGCCGGGCAGAACATCGGACCTGGCTGGCAGCAGCAGGACGTCGTCAAAAGTAAGGCCTATGGTTATATCTTCAATATTCATAAAATTTGATTATCATAGCATCTGATCTTTGATTTTGGCAACAATACCCAATCTGCCATTTCGTGTTTCGTCCTAAGGCCGCTAAACAGCATCCTCTCTCTGGAATTCCTTCAAGGTGGGCAGGCCCGTAAGGTCCCTGAGGCCAAACTGGATGAGGAACTCCTGGGTGGTGCCGAAAAGAAGAGGTTTGCCAGGGGCCTCTTTTCTTCCCATTATCTTTATAAGCCTCCTGTCCAGCAGCGTTTTCATTACGCCGTCGGAGTTCACGCCGCGCAGGGTCTCAAGTTCAGCCTTGGTTATCGGCTGCTTGTATGCGATTATAGCCAGCGTCTCCAGCGAAGCCTGGGAAAGCTTGGAAGGCTGCGAGGTCCTGAGCTTTCTGGCCCAGTTCGAGTAGTCCGGATTGGTGTGCATCATGTAGCCGCCCGCAAGCTCCGAGACCAGGACGCCGCCCCCACGCTGCGCGTATTCTGTTTTTATCTCGTCCAGAAGGTCTTTAAGTTCCGTTTCAGGAAGTCCGGTTGTCTCTTTTATCTCTTTGAGGCCAAGCGGGCCAGAGGAGGAGAAAAGGAGCGCTTCCAGCATGGCCTTTGAATTGATATCCATTAAAAAATATAACAGAAAAACCCAGGTTTTAAAAACATCATTTTTCTATTTTTTTGTTTATTTATATTCTCTATTGACAATATTGATTTCTTTTTATTATTTTTATAGCGGCTTTAAGATTTGGAAAAAGCAAAAAAAGCAAATAGAAAAAAAGGTTAAATGAACAAAGTTCAAGCTCTTTCTGAAGTCATGGCCGGACAGCCGTCCTGGATGGACGGCCATTCGATCCGGGTGATGGAATATGCCGTGGCAACGGGCAAAGCGCTGGGGCTTTCTGCAAAAAGCATCGAAACCCTGAGGTTGGCCGGACTTCTTCACGACATCGGGAAGGTGGACACCTGCGCGTCCGTGCTGGAAAAACGGGGCGGCCTTACCAACTCCGAGTTCGAGCTTGTCAAGCTGCACCCAGTCCACGGGGCGGAGATATTGTGCAAGAGCGACACCCTTTTGCGCGTGGCCAATGTCATAAGGCACCATCATGAGCGTTATGACGGCACGGGGTACCCGGACGGGCTCAAGGGGGACTTCATACCTTTTCTTTCAAGGGTCCTTTACGTGGCGGACGCCTATGATTCCATGACCGCAGACAGGCCTTACAGAAAAGCGCCCGGCAAAGATTATGCCGTATCGGAGCTTATCCGCTGCTCCGGCACGCAGTTCGACCCTGCGATCGTTATGGAATTTTTAAAGATCGCCGGCAGCCTGCCTTTCGGGCAGGAATATTCCATGGATTGTCTGGCCTCTCTGCCGCCCGGTCTTAACTTCAAAAAACCTGTTTGACAGCCCGCCTTTTTTGCCCTAAAGTTTTTAAGGAAAATTCCGGAGGTTAATTCTGATTAATGGAGAAATGGATGTGTGAATTGTGCGGCTATGTTTATGACCCCGAATTGGGAGACCCGGACAGCGGCATAAACCCCGGGGTTCGGTTCGAAGACCTGCCTGAAGATTGGGTCTGCCCCGTCTGCGGCGCAGGCAAGGACCAGTTCAATAAAATATGAAGAGAGAGGGCGGTTTATGAAAGCGGTTGAAATAGCCATGAAGACCGAGACGGACGCGATCGATTTCTACGGCAAGGCCGCCCGGAAAACAGTCCACCCGGTGGGTAAACAGATGTTCCTGTCCATAATCGATGATGAAAAAAGGCACCTGGAGGTGCTTAAATGCATCTTTGAGGGCATGGACATAGACTTTCCTGGAGAAAGCCCGATAAAAAAAATAAGGACCGTGTTCGAGGAGAACAGGGGGGCAATGCTGAGCAGAGTGGCCGCCACCGCGGATGAGACCCAGGCTCTGGAAATAGCGATGCGGATGGAGAAGGAAAGCGTGGATTTTTATGAGAAGGCCGCGGCGGGCGCCAGCGGCAGGGAAAAAACCGTTTTTGAAAGATTGATAAAGGAAGAAGAGCAGCACTACACCATTTTTTCCAATACCCTCCAATTTCTTACGGACACGGGCAACTGGTTCATGTGGGAAGAGCACAGCGCCGTGGACGGCGGCACGCAGTGGGCATAGCAGGTATGAACCTTGTAGTTGCATAAATTAACTTGCAATTCCTTGTAGATTTCTACAGGGTGATTCATTCACCAGCAGAAGACCTTATCCGCCTCCTCGACCGCCTTAAGGAGTTTGTCCGGGTCGAATTCCTTGAAAAGCTCGAAGACAATCACCTCATTGTCCTTCTTGTGGGCCTCTATTATCTTCAGGTCGAAGGCTCCCGGCTCTTTTTTCAATATGTGGACTATTTTCATCAGTAAGGTATGACCACATCGTATTTTAATAAAGTCCGGGACATGTCCTCTTCGCTTACCAGCTGGAAATCCTCGACCTCGCAAACCGAGTAAAGCCCGGCCTTCATGGCCTTCAGCATCTCCAGGGTCATCAGGTTCATCTCCGTGGGCTCGGGCCCCGTGCAAGTAAGATAGACGTCCACCATGTCATCGTACAGGGTAAGCCCAAGGGCCATCCTCAGGGCCTCCTCCGATCTGCCCTTCACTATTACCGCTATGCGTTTTCTCTCCGGCATCAGTTTAAAACACCAGCAGCCGGTCGCACCAGCGCACCATGGAGATGTTGTCATACTGGCTGCCGGCCTGTATCTCGCCGGGAAGCTCCAGATTTCTCTGCCCCCGGTTCAAGTCGCATACGTTCACTTTAAGCTTTCCTGACACCGTATTTATGAATTCAAGGTCCTTCGACATGAAACATCCGTCGTCCATAAGGAATATGTTTACCTCATCCCCTCTCCTTATGGCGGCCCTCAGGATGGGCACAACCATTTCCCGGTAACCGGAGTCCGTTATCAAAACCCCAAGCCTCATGCGCTGATTATAACAAATATTGTTTTTAGTAGAGTTCCATAGTTTAGAAAGGAAAAGCTTTGCAAAATATTTTTAGGCTTTTTTAGGCTTTTTTTTGAAAAATTTTTCATTTTTTGCTCCGCTAATTAGAAAAAAATGGCCCGAAGTGAAGAAAATCACGCTTTAAGTTGACAAATTTTACATTTTAGGCTAAAAATATCTAATCGAATTCTTGGAGGCATGAATGGCAACTTTCCAGAAAAAACCGTTATCGGCGTGGAGGGCGGCGGTAGAATCCGCCTTTCTGGCAAATTCCGTAAGAAAGGTGGGGATGGCTGATCTGTACCAGCTTGCCCTGAAGCAGCCTGAAGTCATTGAGACCACGGAACCCATGTACCAGCCGGAGCGGTTCGGCCTCCCGCCGGATGCAAAGGTGCTCATATCAAATGACGGAGGGGTTGTGGGCAGGACCGCCAAGGCAAGGCGGCTTGTCAGGGAGCTTTCAAAAGAAGACAGGGACAAGCTGCAAGGCATCCTGCTGGAGGCGCTTTACCAGTTGAACCGCAGGCCGGGCCTATGGCTTGAGGGAATAGTTGGGCTGCACCCCAGCTTCATGATAAAGGCCCATCTGCTCTCACCGGAAACGGACGCCAAGAACATGATGGACTGGGGGTTCAATTTCATGCCGTTCATAGAGCCTTGGGCCACTACGTTCAGGAAATCCAGGGTGCTCAACGAGCCCGATATCCTCGTCGTGGCGGATCCCGAATGGAAGCATCCGGACCATCCAAGCGGGCTGGTCATAATAGACGAAAAGGAAAACTGCATCGCCATCCTGGGCATGAGGTATTTCGGCGAAAGGAAAAAAGGCACTCTGACCCTGGCCTGGACGGTAGGTGTGCGCCATAACATGGTGGCCTGCCATGGCGGGATCAAAACCATTGGCAACAACCCTCCCGTGGCAGTCTTTGGACTGTCAGGCTCCGGCAAATCCTCCATAACCAACAGTCTGGACCATGAGGGTACGCTGAAGCCCAGTGAAAAGGTGACCGTGGTGCACGATGACGCCTTCCTCATAGATTTCGAGAACAACCTTACTACGGCGCTTGAACCCTCTCTCTTTGACAAGACGGACGCGGTCCGGTTCAACGATCCTATCATCCGCTATTTTTACTCTGCGCAGAACGTGGCCGTCCTCGAAACGCCCGGGGGTGAACGGAAGATAGTGGCCGAGGACATAAGGAACGACAACGGCCGCTGCATAAAGTCCCGTGACATGTTCAACCATGCCGATTTCTGCGCTGCGCCCGGCAAGGTCATATGGCTGCAGAAGGACACCAGCCTGCCTCCCATATGCAAGATAAATTCAGCGGGCCTGGCCGTGGCAATGGGGGCCTCGCTTTCAACGCTCAGGGCCAAAGGGGTGGAAAACGTGGACCCCAAGGAGCTGAATAAACTGGTAATAGAGCCATTCGCCAACCCCTTCCGGGTGCATCCCCTGCTTCTTGACTGCCAGCAGTTCATGAAGCTGTTCAAGGCCGGCTGCGAGTGCTACATTATGAACACCCACGCCTTCGGGCTTCCCGAGGGCCTTATAGACATCCCCAAGGAGCTTTCGTTAAAGATCATGACCGAGCTTGTGCGGGGCAATATAGAATGGCGGGACTGGAAGCGCTTCCAGGGCCTGTCCATCCCTAAAAACGGAAACGACCTCTTCGGTCCGGACTACGATAAAAAATACAAGCCGCAGAGGGTTGCCGCCTATATGGAGTTCCTCCGCGACCGTATGCAGGACAGGATCACTTATCTCTCTAACAAGAGGGACCTGGAGCAGGACATGGACAGTTCTTTCATAGACCCCCTTGTAGTGGCAAGGACAGTGATAGACAAGGTGCTGAACCCGGTTTAAAAAAACACGAAAGGCTAAAGTTCGTAAAAAAGGGGGCGGAAACGCTCCTTTTTTTATGTAAAGCGGTTAGCCGCCAGGTGATGACGGTTTCCCTTCGGGGGCTATCAGCCCTCAAAAAATGTTAATCTATACATCAAACCATGAAAGAAGCAAAGGTTTACAAATGGATAGCGAGCGTCCCCCCCGAAGGGCAAGCGAGCGCATATGATAAATAAGGAGGATCCTTACATTCGATTCCTGGAAGGAATAAATGGATAGCATTTTAAGGCAGGTGTCCTTATCTCTTGTCCCTATCCTTATTGCCGTCACCCTTCATGAGGTGGCGCATGGATATGTGGCCTATCTCCAGGGGGACAGGACTGCGAAGTCGATGGGAAGGCTCACCCTCAATCCCCTGGCTCACATAGACCCCATCGGCACAGTGCTCATGCCACTTGCTCTTCTTGTGTTGACGAAAGGGCAGTTCGTCTTCGGCTATGCCAAGCCGGTGCCCATAAACCCATACAACTTCAAAAACCCCAGGAAGGGAATGGCGCTGAGCGCCCTTGCCGGGCCCGTGACTAACATGATGCTTGCCATCATAAGCGGCGTCCTGCTTACCTACGCCCTTTTACCCCTGGCCTTGACGGCAAGCCCCCAGGTGTTCAACAGCATCCTCAGGCCAGTGGGCGGGATGCTGAAACAGAGCATATGGGTAAACCTTCTGCTGGCCGCCTTCAATCTTATCCCCATCCCTCCGCTTGACGGCGGAAGGGTGCTGGCCGGTCTGCTTCCGGCAAGGCAGGCCTATACCTTTGAGAAGCTGGAGAGGTATGGTTTTATAATCGTCATGCTGCTTATATTCACCGGGCTTGCCTCTTATTTCATAGACCCCATGATGAGGTTTTTGCTGGTAATCATGAATATCTTTACAAAAGGGAGTTTTTAGGCATATGAAAAGGGTTTTAAGCGGGATGCAGGCAAGCGGGAAGCTCCACCTGGGCAACCTGGTGGGAGCCCTTCAGAACTGGGTGCGGCTCCAGGACCAGTATGAGTGCTTCTACTTTGTCGCGGACTGGCACGCGCTCACCTCGGGGTATCAGAACCCATCAGTTATAAAAGAAAGCACGATGGACCTGCTTTTGAATTTCCTGTCTGCGGGGCTGGACCCGGAAAAATGCACAATATTCATCCAGTCCATGGTGCCCGAACATACCGAGCTTCATCTGGTCCTTTCCATGGTCACCCCGCTTGGCTGGCTGGAAAGGGTCCCCACGTACAAGGAAAAAAGAGAGGAACTGCAGGACAGGGACTTGTCCACCTACGGATTCCTTGGATACCCGGTTTTGCAGTCCGCCGATATCCTCCTATACAGGGCGGACTACGTGCCCGTGGGCCAGGACCAGCTCCCACACCTGGAGATAACCCGGGAGATCGCCCGCAGGTTCAATCACCTGTATGGCGCAGTTTTGCCGGAGCCCGATGGACTCCTGACCGAATTCCCCAAGGTGCCGGGAGTGGATGGCAGGAAGATGAGCAAGAGCTACGGCAACGCCATTTACCTTAGCGACACGCCTGAAGAGATGGTTTCAAAGATAAAAACGATGATGACCGACCCTGCCAGAAAGCGGCGCACCGATCCGGGCAACCCGGAGCTTTGCCCCGTTTACCATCTGCACAAGATATTCTCAACCTCCAAAGAGAAGGACTGGGTGGTGAAGGGGTGCATAAGCGCGGGCATAGGATGCCTGGACTGCAAGGGCGTGCTCATTAAGAATGTCACCCGCGTGCTGGAGCCGATCTGGGAGAAAAGAAAGTCCCTCAAGGAAAACCCCGCCTACCTGAAAGATGTGGTGAACGAAGGGGCAAAAAAAGCGGGAGGAGCCGCAAGGGCCACTATGGCCGCCGTAAAAGATGCCCTCGGGTGGTTTTCCTGATTTTCTTTTTTTGATTTTTGGTTCATAATTTTTTCCCTCCCTGTTGCTGAGAAAATTTTTAGGAAAAAGTCCTGAAACTGTAAAGTTTTCCGAAAGTTGTCAGGAATTCCTTACAGCTTCTTTTAAGGCGTCATTTAAATATCTTTTGAAATCAATTGCTTTGCAGTGGGTATAGTTTTTGCAATATGAATAATTAAGAAGTGGTAGTAAATTAAGGTTTTCAAAAAGGAGTTCAAGGGTGAATAGATTAAGAATAATTTGTTTGGCGGCGTTGATTCTTATGGTGGCCGCTCCGGCAGCTTTTGCGACGCCTTATGTCGATGCCGGTGATTCCATTACGCTGTCCAGCGCCAATTGGACCGGCTATAGCGGCTACGGGGCCGGCATAATGGACTTTAAAATAGCGGATGGTACAAATAAATTCACGATCGGAACGTTCTGCATCCAGGACAACGTGGACATCGGCTGGAGTACGTATACCATAGGGAAAGTGTCGGACATAGTCGGATTGAACCCCGCTACAAATACCTTCAACTCCTCGATAGCAGGTGAAGGTTCGCTTCAAGGCTCCGTCAACTGGCTCTATGCGCAATATTCGACCGGCCGGTTTGGTACGCTGGATTCCTCCCAGCAGGCCGATTTTCAAAATCTGCTTTGGGACCTCCAGGGTGAGGGCACGCTGGGATCGTTTTCAACGGATACGGATCCAACTGATCCCAACTATTCCGCTTGGTATGATGCCTATGAGAATGATTACTTGAAAAATAACCTTGCATCGGGTAACCCTTCAGGCAAATGGGGCACCGAGGTGCTCAACATTGTGGATTCCTGCGGGAACATCGAGCAAAACCAACTGGTTTACCAACCGGTACCGGAGCCTTCCACGCTGTTTCTTCTGGGTGCAGGCCTTGCGTGCGCGTTGCTTTTAAGAAGAAGATCGAAGACACGGAACATTTAACAAACGTTCTCGATAAAAACTTAAGGGGACATGCCATTTGGCATGGCCCCCTTTTTTATTGCAGCCGTAAAAATAAAAATAAAATAAAAAGCAAAACAAAAAGTCAAAAAGGCCATTTTGTTGGGGTAAGATAGGCCAGGAGGTCCTTTATGAATGTTTATACCGCGATAAAGGAAAGACGGAGCATCAGGTGTTTTGAAAAAAAGGACATCCCCCAAGATGCGGTGGAAAGGCTCATCGATGCCCTCCTGTGGGCCCCGAGCGCAGGAAACCTGCAGTCCAGGAAATTCTATTTTGTAAGGGATGCCGCCCTTAAACAAAGGCTGGGCGAGGAGGCGTTGGGGCAGCGTTTTTTGGCAGGCGCTCCCATTGTCATAGTGGCCTGCGCTGACGAAAGGGCTGTCTCAAAATACGGCCCGCGCGGGACAGGCCTATACTGCGTTCAGGATGCTTCTATCAGTATCATGGGCATGATGCTTGCGGCCCATGAGCTTGGGCTTGGGAGCGTATGGGTGGGTGCATTCAGCGAGGAGGGCGTCTCCGGGGTCCTGGACCTGCCCTCATGGCTCAGGCCCGTTGCCATCGTCCCGGTGGGTTACCCGGCCGAGACGCCCAGGGCGCCAAAGAGGGTTTCTTCACGGGAGGCCGTTTTGTTCCTGTAATAAATTTTAAAAAACAAAAAACAAAAAACAGGAAAATAAGACCGTAGGGTTTTTTAACGGTCTGGGAGGCAGCTACTGGGCGGCTGCGCTGGAACGTTTCCCCAGCTTGTTCTGCAGCTTGTCCATGTAGATATAGATGACTGGCGTTATATAAAGTGTTATGAGCTGAGAGAAAAGCAGCCCGCCCACTACCGCCATTCCCAGGGGGCGGCGGGATGAGGCCCCGGCCCCAAAACCTATGGCTATGGGAAGCGTCCCCATCATTGCGGCCATGGAGGTCATCATTATGGGGCGGAAACGTATGAGGCATCCCTGGAAAATGGCTTCAGCCGGGGCCTTGCCTTCCTTCCTTTCGGCCTCCAGCGCGAAGTCTATCATCATGATGGCGTTTTTCTTCACGATGCCTATCAGCATGATCACGCCCACGAACGCATAGATATTAAGCTCCATATGGAAAATGTACAGGGTGAGCAGGGCGCCAAAGGCGGCCGATGGGAGGCCTGAAAGTATAGTCAATGGGTGAATGAAGCTCTCATACAATATGCCAAGCACGATGTAGATCACCAGTATGGCCACGATCAGGAGCAGGCCCAAACCGGTCACAGAGGCCTGGAACGCCTGCGCTGCGCCCTGAAAGCTGGTCGTGATCGAAGACGGGATGACCTGCTCCGCCACTTTCTGCACCTTTGTCACGGCGTCGCCAAGGGCTACCCCTGGTTTCAGATTGAACGAGAGCGTAACGGCCGGTATCTGGCCTATGTGATTTATGGTCAGGGGACCTACGCCCCGCGTAATGCTTGCAACGGTATTAAGAGGGACGAGTTGTCCTGAGCTTGAGCGCACATAAAGCAGGGAGAGGGCTTCAGGGTCCATCTGGTATTTGGGCTCAAGCTCCATAATGACCTGGTATTCGTCATTGGCAGCGTAGATAGTGGATATCTGCTTTGAACCGTAGGCGGTATAAAGAGCGTTTTCTATCTGCTGGGCGGTCAAGCCAAGAGAGGATGCCTTGTTTCTGTCTATGTTTATGTTTATCTGCGGGTTTTTTATCTGCAGGTCGCTTGTGACATCTTCAAGCCCCGGAATCTGCCTCATTCTGGCCTCAAGCCGGGGGACTATCCTGTAGAGCTCCGCCGTGTCCGGGCTTTGAAGTGAAAACTGGTACTGGCTTTTTGTAAGGGTGCCGCCTATCCGTATTGGGGGCAGATTTTGCATGAACACGCTGATCCCTGGTATGCTGGCCAGTTTCGGACGGAGTTCCTGTATTATCGTGTCTGCGCCTGGACGCTCGTTGCGCGGCTTAAGGCGCATGAAAATGCGCCCGGCATTGGCGGCCGGGCTGAACGGGCTTGGCCCTATAGCAGACATGAATGCGGAGATATCGGGGTCTTTTTTTACTATGTTCATGACCGCGAGCTGGTGTTTTTCCATTGAGTCGAAAGATATTCCCTGCTGCGCCTCGGTGAACGCGAATATCTGGCCGGTGTCCTCGCTGGGCAGGAAGCCTTTAGGCATTATCTTGAAAAAATAGATGGTAAACACAAGCAGCGCCACCCAAAGGATCAAGACGATCCTTCTGTGCCTGAGCACCGCTTTAAGGCTTCTCTCATAGGCCCCCAGCAGCCAGGTAAATACCCGCTCGGAGGCGTTGTAGATTCGTCCATGGTGCACTTCAGATGCCGGCTTCAGTATCCGGCTTGAAAGCATGGGAGTAAGGGTTAGGGAAACGAACCCCGAAATAAGGACGGCCATGCTTATGGTGACCGCGAATTCATGCAGGAGTCTTCCCATTATCCCGCTCATGAAGAGAACAGGAATAAAGACCGCCACAAGGGAAATAGTCATGGAAACAATGGTGAAGCCGATCTCCCTTGAGCCGTTCCGGGCGGCCTCCAGCACTCCTTCGCCGTGCTCGCTGTGGCGCACTATGTTTTCAAGCATGACGATGGCATCATCCACCACGAAGCCCACTGACAGCGTCAAAGCCATGAGCGACAGGTTATCGAGGCTATAGCCCAGGACGTACATGGCAATGAACGTCCCTATTATGGACATGGGAAGCGCAAGGCTTGGAATGATCGTTGCGGAGACGTTCCTCAAGAACAGGAATATCACAAGCACAACAAGGCACAGGGCGATAAAGAGCGTTATTTTTACGTCGTTTACGGACTGTCTGACAGAGGCCGACCTGTCATAAAGGACATGCACCTGCACGGATGCCGGTATCTGGGCCTTGATCTGGGGCAGAAGGGTCTTTATGGAGTTGACCACGTCCACCGTATTGGTGCCGGGCTGGCGCTGAATGGCAAGCACGATGGCGCGCTGCCCGTTGTACCAGCTGGCCAGCTTGTCGTTTTCCACGCTGTCAACCACCCGGCCAAGCTGGTCCAGGCGTATAGGAGAACCGTTCCTGTAGGCCACGACAAGCGGCCTGTAAGCCCTGGCGTCCTCAAGCTGGCCCGATGTCTGCACCGTATATGCCTTATGCGCGCCCCAGAGGATGCCCGTTGGCAGATTCACGTTGCCGTTTGCCACGGCGGTTTCCGCCTCATCAATTCCTACGCCCGAGGAGGCAAGCGCCTGCGGGTCCAGTTGCACCCTTACCGCGTATTTTTGCGAGCCGAAAACGGAGACCTGTGCGACCCCGCTTATCATGGAGATGCGCTCGGCCATGAGCGTTTCGGCGTACTCGTCCACCTGTGAGAGTGGAAGGGTTGGGGAGAGGACCGCAAGATAAAGAACGGGCTGCTCCGCCGGGTTCACCTTCTGGTAAGTGGGGGGAGTAGGCATGCCCTGTGGAAGCTGCTTCGAGGCTGCTGTGATGGAGGATTGAACGTCCTGTGCGGCGGCGTCCAGGTTCCTGCTTAAGTTGAACTGAAGGGTTATCTGCGTGTTGCCCAAAGCATTAGTGGAAGTCATGGAGTCCAGCCCGGCTATCGTGGAGAACTGGCGCTCAAGCGGCGTGGCCACGGAAGAGGCCATTGTTTCCGGGCTTGCGCCCGGCAGTGATGCCGTCACCTGGATGGTCGGGAAGTCCACATTCGGCAGGTCGCTTACCGGCAGCAGCTTATAGCCGATAACGCCAAAGATGAGGATGGCCGCCATGATAAGGGTTGTGGCCACGGGGCGCCCTATGAAGAGTTCCGATATGCCCCTTCCGGCGTTGGCTGCGAACCTGTTTACGCTCGTGTGCTTATTCTCATTCATCCCGTTTAGTGCCTGTTCAACTTTCCGTTAGCATGAAATATCAATGTATGGGCGGTTTAATGGACACCTTCGCGCCGGGAACAAGCCGCATCTGTCCGTCCGTAACCACATGCTCGCGCTGGGATATCCCTTTTTCTATAACGGTAAAACCGTCATAGGTCACGCCAGTCCGGACCGGGCGCATATCGACAGACATATCGGGCTTTATTACAAAGACGTACTGCCCTTCCTGCCCGTTCTGAACAGCCTGCGAAGGGACGATGACGGAATTGGGTGCGGTGGTGAGCTCGACCGTCACATTGGCGAACTGCCCCGGCCACAGCAGCCGCTTTGCGTTCGGGAAGGTGCCTTTGAGCAATATGGTGCCAGTTGCCGCATCTACCTGGTTGTTAATGAAGGTGAGCCTGCCCATTTCCGGGGCATCCGCGGGGAGTCCCGGTATGGCCGCCGCCACCTTAAGCCCTCCGGCCCGGTTATATTTTTTGATCTCCGGCAGATACCTCTCCGGCACCGAGAAATCCACATATATGGGATTGACCCGGGCTATCGTAAGCATCGGCACATCGTTTGCCTTGACCACGTTGCCAAGCTGTATCTGTGTGCTGCCGGTGCGCCCGTCGATAGGGGAGCGGATCATGCAGTAATCTAGCTGGACCATAATGTTCTGTATGGCGGCCTTGTCTGCATCCACCACCGCGCCCTGGGCCACCGCGTTGGATCTTATCTGGTCGTACTGCTCACGCGGCACGTAGTCCTTCTTCACGAGCAGCTCATACCGTTTTGCATCCCTTTTGTCGTTTTGATAGATTGCCTTGTCCCGGGCCATGTTGGCGCGGGCCTGCAAAAGGGCTGCTTCGTACGGCCGCCTGTCTATCTCGAAGAGGAGCTGCCCCTTTCTTACATACTGGCCGTCCTTGTAAAAGACCTTCATTATCTGCCCGCTTACCATGGATTTGACCGAAACGGTTGAATAAGCCTCTCCGGTTCCTATGGCGGTTATCTGGACCGGTATGGTCCTTAGCTCTGAGTAGGCTGCCGATACAGGAACCGGCGGCCTCTGGGGCAGTCTGTCGGGCTTTGCGTGGCAGGCCGCAATTGAAGCGGCGCAGAACGCCGCGAGTACGGTCCCCGCCCCAAGCCGGTAAAAACTCCCTGTAAGCCCCTTCAGGTCCGGGGCCCCTTTCGGGCTGCCCTTAGGGTAGAACTTCATTTATGTCCACCTCCATAGAGGCCCATGGCCTTCTCGATTTGCGCCTGAGCTGTTTTATAATCGTAGAGCGCGGTCACGTATGAGGTCTCCGCGCTGCTGTATGTTGTAAGGGCGTCGATAACGTCCAGGGCGCTTCCTACTCCGTACTTGTACATGCCGTTTGCCACGTCCAGGTTTTCTTTGGCCTGGTCTGCGACAAGTTTTGCGGCGCCCACCCTTTGTTCAGCCTCATTCAGGTTAAGGTAATCGGTTTGCACCTCAAGATATATGGACTGCTTCAGAGACAGTTCATTGGACTCAAGCACGTTAAGGTTTTCCCTAGAATGGATGAGCTGGTTTTTTGTAAGGAATCCGCTGAATATTGGGAAACTGACGGCCACGCCCGCCGTCCAGTAACTGTCCAGCGGCATCCGGTCCCCCGTGTATCCGTAGCTTGCCGTTCCGGAGACAACGGGGTAATACCCTGTTTTGACAAACGAGATGGCTTCCCGTGCGGAGTTTTCCCTGAAAACAACGGACTTCAGGTCCGGCCGGTTTGCATATGCCCTGTTAAGGGCGCCTTCAAAGGACACATCATATTTTTTGAATGAGAGGTTGTCCTCCACCTTGTATTCCGGCGAGCCCGGAACTCCCATCACATTGTTCAGGTTCGCCCTGGCCACGGCCGCGCTGTTTTGCACGACGATGAGGTTAAGTTTTGCGTTGCTCAGGTTCACCTGGGCCAGCGTTACGTCATACTTTGGCTTTATGCCCGCGTCATGAAAAGCGGTGGCCTGCTTCAGGTGCAGTTCGAACTGGTCCACCACCATTTGGGCGATGCCTATGTTCCTTTGGGCCTGCAAGAGACTGAAGTATGCCTGCTTCACCTGAAGCGCCACGTTCTGCCTGATGCTCTCCATGTCCTGCTCCGAAGATTTAAAGACATATTTCTGCACGTTTACCTGGCTTTTCGTCTTCCCGAAATCATAGATGTCCTGGGAGACGGCGCCAAGCGCGGTGAAGCCGCTCAGGGAACTGAGATTGTGGTTAAGGGAGTATTCCGCCTGGGAGGCCGTAAGGCTTACCTGCGGATAATAGGAGGCCTCTGCCTGCCCGATAAGGCTGTGCGCGGCGCGCTCCGTTCCCATGGCGGCAAGTATGTCCGGGTTAAGCGCAAGGGCTATGTGTACCGCCTTTTCCAGTGTAAGGGCCTCGCCCGCCTTTATTGACGAATTAACGGCGGTCTGTGCCAGGCCGGGCTTGGGAGCAAACAACATAAAGACCACTACCGCCAGGGGCAAAACAGGAGCAATAAACTTTCTTGTTCCGCTTCTCATTATAGTAAGGTTTTTTTCAATAAACTGTGTTAGCGCTTACTTACTTTATCAGGCTGGGCCGGGTAAAGTCAATTTCACATAAAGCCATGTCAACTGCCGCAAGACGAGCATTGGAGAAGGCCGGGCGAGTGGGCCGGACAAGTTATCGGGTAATGGCTGGAAAGGGGCGGTTTTCGCTTTCCGGCCTTACTTTCGCTGTCTTTTTTCAGTTAAAATGAAAAAGACTTTATGAATTATACGAAGAAAAAGAAAATTGAAAAGATCGCGGTGACCATAGGTGAGCCGGGCGGTATCGGGCCGGAGGTGGCCGTGAAGGCGGCCTGCAGCAAGGACGTACGCTCGATATGCTCTCCTGTCCTTATAGGAAGCAGGGCGCCGGTCGAAAGGGCGCTGAAGATGCTCGAGCTCCCTTTGCGGCTGCGCTCCATAGAGACGCCCGAGGAAAGCCGCCCCGCAGCGGATTTTTTAGAGATCATTGAAACCGGTCCTTCCGGGGAGGCGGGCTTTAAATCCGGGACGCCTACTGCCGCCGGCGGAAAGGCTTCTTACGAATATATAAAACTGGCCGCCTCGCTTGCCATGGAGGGGAGGATGGCCGCCGTCTGCACCGCGCCCATTTCCAAGGAGGCCCTGGGGATGGCAGGGATAAAATACCCGGGACACACGGAGATGCTAGCCAGGCTGACCGGGACCTCCGACTTTGCCATGATGCTTGTTGGCGGGCCCCTGAGGGTCCTGCTCGTGACCACTCATGCCGCCATAAAGAACGTGCCCCGCCTCATCAAGAAAGAGGCCGTAGCCGGAAAGATAATGCTTGCCGCCAGGGCCGCACGCATGCTTGGCATCAGAAGGCCCAGGATCGCGGTCTGCGGCCTTAACCCCCATGCGGGGGAAGCAGGGCTTTTCGGCTCCGAAGAGGCATTGCAGATAGCTCCGGCCATCCGTGAGGCCAGGGACAAAGGCATCAATGTTCAGGGGCCGGTAGCCGCCGATGCACTTTTCAGGAAGGCCTATGCCGGGCAGGTGGACATCGTTGTTGCGATGTACCACGACCAGGGGCTTATCCCGCTTAAAATGGTGGCGTTCGAAAAAGGGGTCAACGTAACGGTGGGGCTTCCCATCATAAGGACGTCGCCGGACCACGGCACCGCCTATGACATCGCCTGGAAGGGCAAGGCGGATCCCGCCAGCATGATAGAGGCCATGAAGATGGCCCTATCCCTTAAACTGTGACTTTCTTGTTGATGTAGGCCTGCTGGGCCACGGAAAGCATGTTGTTCACAAGCCAGTAAAGCACCAGTCCCGACGCGAAATTCAGGAACATAAAGGTGAAGATCACCGGCATGAAGAGCATCAGCTTCTGCTGGGCCGGGTTGCCGGGGGCGGCCGGCGTCATCTTCTGCTGTAAGAACATCGTCGCGCCCATTATGATGGGCAGCACATAATACGGGTCTTTCTGGGAGAGGTCGGTGATCCAGAGGGCGAAGGGCGCCCCCCGCAGCGAGACGTCGATCAGCAGCACCTTGTAGAGAGCGAAGAAAACCGGTATCTGCAGCAGCATCGGAAGGCAGCCGCCCATCGGGTTTACCTTGTGCTTTTTGTAAAGCTCCATCATCTCCCGCTGCATCCTCTGGGGATCTTTCTTGTATTTCTGCCTTATTTCCTGCATCATGGGCTGGACCATCTGGAGCTTTTTCATTGATTTTTGCCCTTTGGCCACTATGGGCAGAAACGGAATCCTTATCAGTATGGTAAGGGCGATGATGGACCATCCGTAATTGCCGATCTCGCCGTTTATCAGATTGAGCAGCCATAATATCGGCCGGGCAATGATGGAGAAAAAGCCGAAATCCACTATGTACTGCAGCCCGCTACCCAGTGCGGCAAGGTCGGACTGCTTTTTGGGGCCCGCATAAATGGCGAACTTCTCCACGGAAGGATTTTTGGCCCTGAAAGTAATTATGGGGTTGCCGTTTTGCATGAAAGCGGCGGCTTCATCCATTTTGGAGTGGGGCACAATCGCGGAGCAGAAATATTTGTCTTCCTGGGCTATCCACTTCACATCCTGAGTGTAGGAGATCGTCCCATGCTCCAGTTTTTTAGGTGTCACCTCTATCCTGTCGGTGCCGGAAAGAAGGACCGGGCCTACATGGATGCCTCTTCCGCCCTCCCTGGAATATATGCCGAAATCTGGCCCAAGCGTAATTTGATAGTTGGGAAAGCCCTTGACCTCATCTTTAAGGTCTACCCGGTACTGGCCGTTATGAAAGGTATATGTCCTTCTTATTAACGCCTGGCCGGAGGTGTACTCAAATACGATCTTCCCTTCAGGATGGGATTTGTCCAGCTTCAGGTCTCCCCCGCCAGTAACGGTGAAGTTCAGGTTTGCGGCATCGAAATCGGATACCAGCCCCAGCGCCAGAGGCGCAGGCGAACCGCCAGGGGTCAGGATGACCACGTTCTGGTTTTTGGTCTGCTTGGTGTCTCCCTTGAATTTTTTGAGCATCCAGTAGTCGGGCACCCCGCCCACGGATGAGAACCTGGCTACATACTGGTCTGTCTCGACCGTTACGATATGTTCCGGGACAGTTTTTTGGGCGCCCTGGGAAAGAGCGGCGGCGGACGTGGCAGCCATAGCTGCCGGCTTTTCCTGTGCGATGGGCGCGTTGGCCGCCATCTGTGAGGTTGCTGCCGTCTGAGAGACAGTGGCCGCAGGGACCGGCGCCCTTTTGGGGACCAGGAAATACTGGTAGAGGATGAGCACCGCTACTGACAGGACTACCGCTAATAAGGCTTTTTTATCCATTTACATCCCCTTCGGGAATCGAACGCGCTTTTTAAATTTTTTGTTATTGTTTTTTATTTTATTACCTGAGGGGATCGTAGCCCCCGGCGCTAAAAGGATGGCACCTGGCTAGCCTTTTGAGCCCCAGCCATCCGCCCTTGAGCGCTCCATAGCGCCCTACGGCCTGTCTTGCGTACTCAGAGCAAGACGGTATGAAGCGGCAGCTTGCCGGCAAAATTGGAGACAAGGCCACCTGATAGAACCCTATCAGCAGGAGGACGAGCTTTTTAACCATTTTTTAAAAAAAGGGGCTTTTTGCTTTTGTGCTGCTTTCAGATTAGACAGTAAGTCTTTTTCTGCCTTTGGCCCTTCTTCTTTTAAGGATGTCGCGTCCACCCTTGGTGCTCATCTTCTTTAGAAAGCCGAGGTTTCTCTTTCTCCGTCTTGTGTGAGGATGAAATGTCGTATATGTTCCGCCCATAGTCCAAAAGTATATCTTTAACCCGGCCATTTTGTCAATGGGATAATTGAGGGATGCAAAACATCATAAACCACGCAAATCTGAAGCAGGAGCCATTGACTTGTGCCAGACTTATGCCAGGCAGTAATTAAAAAATCCCGTGTTCCGGGCCAGGGAGATATATTTATTTTTCTTCGCGGGTCTTAACGTGGGGCATATCAAAAACCTACTTTTAAAAGGGCTTCGCTTTGGAGTAAAATGACTAATCATGCAATCGGTCATAAAAGGACTGTTACAAAAAAACGGCAGCAAGATCGTCCTGCTGGTTATGGACGGTCTTGGAGGACTGCCCTATAAAGGACCAGAGGGGGCTTTTGCAGGGAAAACGGAACTGGAGGCCGCGCACACCCCTAACCTGGACAGGCTGTCCGGCGCCTCGGCGTGCGGCATGCACTTGCCGGTAGGGGCCGGCATTACGCCTGGCAGCGGGCCCGGGCACCTGGGGCTTTTCGGGTACGACCCGCTTAAATGGGAGATAGGAAGGGGAATACTGGAGGCCGTGGGCCTGGGGCTCGATGTAAAAAAGACCGATGTCGCCATCAGGTGCAATTACGCCACCCTGGAAGACAATGTAATAACTGACAGGCGGGCGGGCAGACCCTCCACAGAGAAGATGCGGAAGGTGACGGAACTGCTCCAGAAGGAGATCCCGGAGATAGACGGGGTAAAGTTCATATTCGGCCCCGGGATGGAGCACCGCTTTGCCGTCATCATGAGATTTCCGGAGGCGCTAACTCCTGAGGCCGCCATGGTCAACGACTCCGATCCCCAGATGGAGGGCAAGGCGCCGCTTCCCCTTATACCAAAACACCCTAAGGCGGAAAGAACGGCTGCGATAGCCGCCAAGTTCATAAATAAAGTGGAAGAAATCCTCAAGGGAGGGCACCCGCAGAACTATACCCTTGTGAGGGGATTTTCCACCCACCCGCGTATGCCTTCTTTACTGGAGGCCTACGGGCTGCGTGCCCTTGCAATTGCTTCTTATCCCATGTACCGCGGGCTTGCGCGGCTGATCGGTATGGAGGCTCCGGACTTCGAGGGCAGCTTCGATGAAGAGATAGAGTATATGAAACACAATTGGGACAGTTACGATTTTTTCTTCATACATTTTAAAAAGACCGACTCGTACGGGGAAGACGGCAATTTCGCCGAAAAGGTAAAAAAGATAGAGGAGGTGGACGGGGCGCTGCCCTCCATACTCGCCCTGAAACCCGAGGCGCTCATAATCACCGGGGACCATTCAACCCCGGCGGTGATGAAAGGCCATAGCTGGCATCCGGTCCCCGTCATGCTCCATGCGCCTTATGTGCTTGGAGGCCTTACCGAAGGCTTCTCGGAAAGACAGTGCCTTAAGGGCGAGCTTGGGATCATCCCCTCGGTTTCCCTCATGGCGCTTGCGCTTGCAAACGCTGGAAGGCTTAAAAAGTTCGGCTCCTAAGAGCCCGGATGTCTGAATGACCTTTTCTTTTTTACCTTCAGTTAAACTATTGATAGCTGTGCTGCCAAAGTCTTATACCAGTCATTCCGGATAAGAAGACCATGACGGAAAAAGAAAAAGAAAAAAATAGAGGTTTTCTCATCGATACGCATTGCCATCTGGACATGTCCCAGTTCGACGCGGACAGGGCGGAGGTTTTGGAGCGCGCGAAAGCCGCCGGTGTGAGGCACATCGTAACGGTCGGGTCGGGGCTGGAAAGCTCAAAGGCTGCCGTGGAGATGGCCAGATCCGATGATTTCTCTGATGATTTCATTTACGCGGCCGTGGGTGTGCATCCGCATGACGCCAAGGATTTTGACGATAACGCTTTCGAGACACTGCTGGCCCTTGCCAGGGACAAGAAGACCGTGGCTATCGGGGAGACGGGTCTCGACTATCATTACATGCACTCGCCCAAAGAGGTCCAGATCGAGGCATTCAGAATGCACATGGATATTGCCAAGGAAACGGGGCTTCCCCTTATCGTGCACTCCCGGGAAGCGGCGGAGGACACGCTTCGCGTGTTAAGGGAATACGGCCAGGGCGGACGGGAACATGGTGGAGGGCCTCTGAGGGGCGTTTTGCACTGTTTTTCCGGGGACATGGAGATGGCAGGTGAGCTGGTAGCGATGGGCTTCCATATATCCTTTGCGGGGCCCGTCACTTTCAGAAAATCATCGGCGCTTGCCGGTGTGGCCGCATGGGTCCCTGATGACCGCCTGCTTATTGAGACCGATGCCCCGTATCTTGCCCCCGAGCCTTTCAGGGGAAAAAGGAACGAGCCTGCATATATCAGGTCCACGGCGGAAAAAATAGCTGAGCTGAGGGGCATCACCATAGGCGACGTGGCCAGGATAACTTCCCTTAACGCCTCAAGGCTCTTTGGCATGGAAGAGATGCCCGGTGAAGGCGTAATTGCCTATCCCATACGCGACAGCCTTTATCTGAACGTAACCAACCGCTGCACCAATAACTGTACTTTTTGTGTGCGGATGAAAAGCGATTTCGTAAAAGGGCATATGCTAAGGCTCAGGCGGGAGCCATCCGCGCAGGACCTGGAAGAGGCGATAGGAAAAGACCCGCGAAAATATTCCGAAATAGTCTTTTGCGGCTATGGCGAACCTCTCATGCGGCTGGACACCGTAAAGGAAGTGGCCAAATGGGTGAAGGAGAGGGGCGGAAGGGTGAGGATAAACACCAACGGACAGGGAAACCTGGTGCACGGGAGGGACATCCTGCCTGAACTTGCGGGACTCGTGGACTCGCTCTCCATCAGTCTGGACGCCCAGGACGAAGAGACTTACGGGAGATTGTGCAAGCCCCTGCACAAGGAGGCGTTCAGGGCGCTTCTGGATTTCATTTCAGGCGCGGTCAGGTATGTGCCGGACGTGCAGGTTACCGTCGTTGAGACGGAGGGTGTGGACGTGGCGGCTTGCCGGCGGCTTGCCGGGACACTGGGGGTGAAGAACCTCAGGGTCAGGAAACTTGACGTGGTAGGCTGAAAAAATTTTTTAACTGCTATTCCCTGCAGCTTTTTGCTGCAGGGTGATTCATTCTTCCCCTTTTTGTTCCCCGTCTTTTTTCCACTTCAGATGATTATATAGCTGGCGCATCTTCTCATAGAGCCTTATATTCTCAAGCGACAGGCCCGCCATACGGACCGCATGTACGATTATATCTTCATCTTCCACGCTCCACTCGTGTCTGGAGAAACTGAAGAGAAGGAGCACCCCGTTCATCTTCTCCTTTCCCGGCATCGGGAATGCCGCACAGGCGCGCATGCCCGCTTGCCTGAGGACGGATTTTTCCGCCCTTGGATCGGAGGAAAGATCGGCTGTCGTAAACGGGTTCCCCAATGCCGCCTTGCATAGGATGTCTTCCCCTGCCCCGCTCATTTTGTCCATTTGAAATGTCCCGTTTTCCCTGAAGAACCCGGACAGGGGCCCGCAGTGGTATTTGCTTGAAAGCTCCACTCCCATCTCATCGAGCAGAAAGACGCACGCCCCGTCCATGCCGGTAAGCTCAACCAGCTTTTTCATGGAGGGGTTAAAGGCATCCTCTCCGCGAAGAGAACTGTTTATGATCCGCGAAAAATCCAGGAGGGCCGCCAGTTCCCTTTCCTTCCTGTCCATTTCGTCCCGGAGCCGTTTCTGTTCTGTAATGTCCCTGATCATAACGGCGGCATTTTTTACAATACCCCGCCGATTTTTAATGGGATAGGCCGTGGCTTCATAAAGGGAGGGGACCTGTGCGCGGTTTTTCATTGGCATGGCATGTTCCTTCTGCGGCCTGCCCGTCTTGAAGACCATTTTTACGGGGCAATTCAGGGAAGCGCAGGTCCCCTCGGGGTCGCAGACAGAGGTATAAGGGGCACCGGCCGGGTCTGTCCCCGTCTCGTTCTTTGCGGCCTTGTTGGACATTATTATGTTGAGCCCCTCATTGGCCACCATAAATATCTCCGGCATGCTGTCCATGAATGCCTGCTGAAATTCCGCGGCTTCCCTCAGAGTCTCCCTGAACCCTGCCTCCTGCCTGAAGTCTTTGAGTATGCCCAACCTGCCGGCAGTTTCGCCTTTGCTCTTCCCCACGGAATTTTTGTTTTTGTTTGCTTTTGCCGGCAGGGGAGACCATGACGCCATTACGGCCACCGTTTCCCCATTTTTAGAGATGAGCATGAGCTCGCTGGAGGAGCAGGCGCCGTCCTCACAGGAGAGCAGGTGCCTTCTCAATGCCCTTTCGCTTTTTTCGTCCATGAAATCAAAAACGGGAAACCCTATGATATCGTCCCGTTCATATCCCAGAAGCTCCGTGAAGGCCGGGTTTATGTCCGTTACCAGGTTTTCTTCATCCATCACCCAAAGGGCATCCAGCATCATGCTTACATAGCGGTTTTTTAACGCCAGGGCCTCTTCCTTGTCCCTCAGCGTCCGCAAGAGCCGGTTCATGGCGCAGGCGATCTCGGCAAGCTCTCCGGCCCCGGAAGCGGACTCCGTCGCGCAGATGTACTGAACGGCATCCAGGGGATCGGCATCCGGATTGACCGCCGGACTATCCATACCAATCCTTGAGGTGGCCATGCCAATCCTTTCGGGGGCCGCATTTATCGTTACGGCGGCCGAATGGAGGTCCTTTACGGCCTTAAGGAACTTTTTTCCGAAAAACAGCGCGGCCATGAAACCGGTCATGAATACGTAAAAACCGATCGCGAGGAAGTGGTTTTCACCCTCCGCGGTCAGCTTGTAGAAAACAAATTTCTGCTCCAGGGAAACGGGCGCAATATTTTCCATCCCCGAAATTATCAGATGGGACTGGTGGTCCGCTACCAATAACATTATTGCGACAAAGGTAGCAGAGAAGGAAAAAAGAAACAGAAAAAATCCGGTTATCAATGTTTTTTTCATCGCCTAGAACGCCTTCATCGCCAGGTATATGAAAAGGACCGAAATGCCCCAGGCAAACATGGCCGTCAGCGCCGGAGAGGCCCCCTTCCGTGCAATGGAATCGAAATCCACGGAAAAACCCAGGGAGGCCAGGGAAACGGACAGCACAAAGAGTCCTGCCGGGGCAAGGGCGCCGCTCAATCTCAGCCCGGCCGTTCCGGCCAGGTTCACTGCCAGGGCGAGACCCCAAAAAAGCGAAATAAAGCAGACCGCTTCCCAGGTCCGCACAGTCTCTTTTGCCTTTTTTGTTTTTTTTATCTTTTTTGTGAAATACAGACCCATGAGCAGAAAACCCAGAAGCGCGGTCCTCAGGAGCTTCAGGCCGGTGGCAAGACCTGCCAGCTTTTCACTCATGGAAGCGGAGGCCGCTTTTACCAGGCCAAGGGAAGGCAGTGCGGCCCCCAGCATGAACGCGAATTTTTGGGAGGCAAGCCCCAGCGCGTCAGGGCAGAAGCTGATCGACAGCATGCCGGCCAGCCCGATGGCCCACAGGGAGATCAGTGAGACGGACACATCGTTTCTGTCCGCGGCCCTCATTCCCGAGATAATGGATACGCCGCTTGCCCCCGAAATGGAAAGGCCGGTGCAAAGCAATAGCGTGATTTCATGATCCAGTCCTAGTCCCCTGGCCACAAGAAAAGTTATGATGAAAAAAAGCAGACTCGCTCCCAATATGTGGGGCAGAAACCGCATGGTCGCCCCGGAAATGACCAGTTGCGAACCGTAAAGGCCAAGCCCGGCCGGCAGGACCCGCCTGATGCAAAACCGGGTGCCGGCCTCAAATGCGCCTTTTTTTTCGATAAAATTTCCCAGGAGCATACCCATCAGCGGGGATATCAGCAGGGCGTCAAAGGACGGGTGGAGGGAGGAGGCCAGCAGAGCCAGGGAGGCGACGCCCGCCGCCAGGCATATTCCCGGTATTATGGAAGAGAATTCAGCCATGCAAGGGCCCAAAAACTAAAAATGAAAGTAAAAATGAAAATAAAAAAGCTATTTTGCCTGAGAGAATTGTTTGAAAATATCTTCCCGTCCGCCCTCGCCCGATGAGCCATCCCTCATATCTTTCCATTTGAACCTGCCGCTCATAAGCTCTTCCTCGCCGATGATGACCACATTCCCGGCGTTTATCTTATCGGCCCTTCTTAACTGGCTTTTCAGGGAGCCTCCCCATCCAAGCTCCACCCGCGTGCCGCCATCCCGCAGGCGTGCGGCCATTCTCAGGGCTTCCACGGCCGCCTCTTTCCCCATGGAGGCGATGAAAAGCACGGGCCCCGGCACGGCAGCTTCCCCTTGAAGAAGCCCTGCAAGCCTCTCCATCCCCATTGCAAAACCGATGGCAGGGGTATCGGGGCCTCCGAACTCGGACACAAGCAGATCGTATCTTCCTCCGGCCGCCACGGCGTTCTGGGCCCCCAGTCCGGCGCCACCCTTCACCTCGAACACTGTCCTCGTGTAATAATCAAGCCCTCTTACCATGTGCGGGTTTAAAACATAGGCCGCCCCCATGGCGTCGAGGTACCCCAGCAGGCCGGAAAAATGGTCCTTGCAGTCCTGGCACAGGGTTTCGCTGATAAGAGGCGCGTTCTTTCTGATCTCGATGCACCTTTCAACCTTGCAATCCAGTATGCGCAGGGGATTTTGTTCATGCCGCCTCTGGCAGTCCGGGCATAGCTCATTTAAATGTGGCCCGAAAAATCCCTTCAGGCGCTCCTTGAACGCCGGACGGCATTCCTTGCAGCCGATCGAGTTGAGCTCCAGGGAGAGCCCCTTGAGGCCTATTCTATCCAGGAGGGTCAGGAGCATGGTTATCATCTCCGCGTCCACTCCGGGGTCTGCAATTCCGAAGCACTCCGCGCCCAACTGGTAGAATTGCCGCTGTCTGCCTTTCTGCGGCCTTTCATAGCGGAACATGGGGCCGAAGTAGAAGAATTTTTGCGGAGCGGGACGGACCGGCAGGTTGTGTTCCACGTATGCCCGCACAATCGATGCGGTTCCTTCGGGGCGCAGGCTTACGCTTCTTCCCCCTTTGTCGGTAAAGGTGTACATCTCCTTGGCTACAATGTCCGATGAGTCTCCTATGCTTCTAAGGAACAGGCCGGTCTGCTCGATCACCGGGGGTATGATTTCGTCATATCCGTAGGCGCCCATGACACCCGCCGCAGCGTTTTCTATCTTTCTCCACAGGCTGGTCTCCGGGGGCAGGACGTCGGCTACGCCCTTAAGGGCGGTAAAACGGGGCCTCACAAGTCATCGGCCTCGTTTTCAAGCTCATTCTTAATGAACCCCCCGTTGCCATGAGGGGCCGCTCCGTCCTCTCCTTCCCTTTCCCTATCAAACTCGATCAGCTGGAGATGGTTTTGGATAAGGCGCTTCAGCTCTTCCTTGAAATGCCGCCGGATCCCCTTAAGGTCCACGATGTCCTCATGTATCTTTACAACCCGTTCCTGGGCGTCCCGGAGCATCTCCTCCGCCTTTATTTCAGCCTCCCTGAGGATAAGCTCGGCTTCTTTTCTGGAATTGTTCTTGTAATCGTCGACCATCTGCTGGGCGGTCATGAGCGTGTCTTTCAGGGACGACTCCATGTTCTTGTAATCCTTCATCTGGCTGTCCAGCCTGGAGATCGTCTCTTTTAGGGAGGAGTTTTCCCTGAGCAGCTCCTCCATCTCTTCCCGGACGAGTTCAAGAAAAGCATATACCTCGTCCATTTCGAATCCCCGGAATTTTACCGGGAACTGTTTCTGCTGTATGTCCAGTGGCGTTATTCTCATTCGGGTCTCCCTTCCCTCCTCATCTTCCTAGCCTGAAAGCAAATTCCCTCAGGGACGCTATGGCGAAATATTTTATAAAGTAGATGGCAAGTATCACGATCAGCGGAGATATGTCTATGCCGCCCATGGTCCCGGTAACCCGCCTTATCGGGCGGAATACGGGGTCTGTGGCCTTGTACAGGAATCTCACGATCGGATTGTAGGGATCGGGGTTTACCCAGCTTATGAGCGCGGCTATGATGACTACCCACATGTATAAGGTAAGGACTATGTCAAGCACTTCCGCAACGGCAGAGATGAAATTGCCTATGACGAACATTTTGCTTTGCCCCGGCTTTCGCCTTTCCTCTTTGAAAAGTCTTGCGCCTTTCCCTCGATTTAAAAGCCTCTTGCCAGCTCTTCAGCCCTTCTGGCCGCGGCCTCTATTGTATCATAAAGGATATCCTTAAATCCCCTGCTTTCAAGCACGTCCAGCCCCGCCTGAGTGGTCCCGCCGGGGGATGTGACCATCTTCCGAAGCATGGCCGTATCCATGCCTTCTTCCAGCATTTTTAGGGACCCTGCCGCAGTCTGAAGCGCAAGTTCCGCAGCGGCTTCCTGCGGGAGGCCCTGCCTTATGGCCCCCTCCACCAGACCCTCGATGAAGAGGGCGAAGAAGGCCGGCCCGCTGCCTGAAAGGGCGGTGACCGCGTCCATGTGTTTTTCAGGCATCACCAGCACCTTGCCCACGGACATGAATATCTCCTTTGCGCGGGCAAACAGCCGGGCGTCCAACCCCTCCGAAGGAAAAATGCCCTCGCGCACGGAAAGCACTGTCATGCCCAGTCCGGCCAGGGCGGGGGTGTTGGGCATGGCGCGCACAACGTTCTCCGTGCCCAGTTTATCGACCAGGTAATCAAGCCTTATGCCTGCCGCTATCGAAATGGCGAGTTTTTGCTTTTGCTTTCCCCCGCCGAATATCTCTTTCATGCCCGTTAGGGCTTGGCCGATTATCTGCGGTTTGACCGCTATGATCACCAGTTCCGCCTCTTCCGCCGCCTCGTGGTTGGACGCGGTCGTTCTTACGCCGTAGGTCTCCTCCAGGTACTTTCTTCTTTGCTCCATGGGCTCTGAGACCAGAATATCCATATCGCCTTTAGACCTCATCCCCTTGATAAGGGCCTCGGCCATGTTGCCGCCGCCTATAAAACCAAAAGAAGTCATTTCGTCCTCCCTCCGAATATTGCGGTTCCTATTCTTACCATTGTCGCGCCTTCCTCTATGGCCACCTCAAAATCGTGAGACATGCCCATCGACAGCTCCGGCAGATCGAAGCCTTCCGTCTGCGCACGCTCCTTAAGCACCCTCAGCCGCGCGAAGTAGGGTCTTGCCTCCTCGGGGACGCTTGAATAGGGGGGCACCGTCATAAGCCCCTCGATCCTGATGTGGGGCGCTTCTCGGGAGGCTCGCAGGAGATCGAAAAAAGACCCTTCCGTGACCCCGTGCTTTGAGGGCTCGGCAGACAGTTTCACCTCTATCAGCGCCCTCTGGGTTCTGCCTGCCTTTGCGGCCTGATTTTCCAGTATGCCCAGAAGCCTTTCTGAATCTACAGAGTGTAAAAGCTCAAAACCCATTTTGACTGCCTCGCCGGCCTTGTTCGTCTGGAGGTGTCCCAGGAAATGCCACCGCACGGGCAATCCTGCCAGAGAGCCTATTTTGGTTCTGGCCTCCTGGATGCGGTTTTCTCCAAAATCGGCCAGGCCGCAATCGAAGGCCTCTTTCAGCCTTTCAGCGGGCACGGTCTTTGAGACGGCGATAAGTCTTATCTGCCGGGGTTCCCTGCCCGCCCTGAGCGCCGCCCGTTTTATCCTGAAAAGGACGCATTCAATGTCTTCAGCCAGGTTTTCAGTCAAAGGGCCGCCCATGGTTTATAGTATTACAGAGGTGTTAAAAAAACAAAAAGCAAAAAAGTAAAAAAGATAAAATAGAGACATGGAAATTCTACTGCATATCTGCTGCGCCAACTGCGCGCTTTATCCGGTCCGGGAGCTGGGCGGCAAAGGGATATCAATAAAAGGCTTCTGGTACAACCCGAACATCCATCCCGCGCAGGAATACTTAAAGAGGCTGGAGGCGGTGCGGCAGCTCCAGGCGCTCTGGGGCCTGGACATCACGTACACGGATCACTATGGGCTGATGGAGTTCCTTGCCGCGACAGGAAAGGACGCCAAAGAAGGCCTCCGGTGCCGCCACTGCTATAGGATGAGGTTAAGGGAGGCCGCCTCAGCGGCAAAAAAAATGAAGGCGGACGCGTTTTCCACCACCCTTCTATACAGCCCATACCAGAAGTTTGATATAATAACCGCCGAAGCGGCGGAGGCGGAGAGGCTTTTTCACATCCCGTTTTACCTGGAGGACTGGAGGGCCGGCTTCAGGGAAGGGGAAAACCTTTCCAGGGAGCTTGGGTTCTACAGGCAGAAATACTGCGGCTGCATTTATTCGGAGATGGAGCGGTTCATAAAGGCAAAAAAGACAAAAGCACGGGACGGAAATGAGTCATGATAAGTCTTTAGGCAGGCTGCTGGTCATCATCGGGCTGCTAGTGGCGGCAGCCGGTGTTTTTTTGATGTTCGCGGGGAAGCTGCCCTTTCTGAGGCATCTTGGAAGGTTGCCGGGCGACATACTTGTAAAGAAAAAGGATTTCACTTTTTATTTCCCCCTTGCCACAAGCATCATAATAAGCATCATACTTACCCTTATAATGCTGCTTTTCAGAAGGAGGTAAGATTTTTTGGCATCAGCAGATACGCCGGCATTTAAAATTTCAATTAAAAAAGACATGAAAAATAAAAAACAATTTTTGGCCTTTTCCTTTTTGGCCTTTTTCTTTTTCATGATGTCTTCAGGCGCCGCGCTTTTCCCATTATGCCAGACCGCGGAGGCGGATGATGTGAGGGTGTTGATCCTGGACGGTGAGTTCCACAGTATACCGCGCAGCAATGAGAAGATCGTACTTCTGGACAAGACGGCGGGAAGGCTGCTAGTGGGAGAAAAACCCTACAGCGGAAAGATACAGATCTGGGAAGGCGGCAAGGGGCTGTATCTTATCGACAAAGTGAATATCGAAAATTATGTGAAAGGCGTGGTGGAGGCCGAGGCGGGAAGCGGCTGGGCCATAGAGGCGCTGAAGGCCCAGGCTGTCCTTTCAAGAACATACGCCATAAACAGGCAGCTGCATACGGGGCAGATGAAGTACGACCTCACTTCCTCCGTGCTGGACCAGGTGTATGGCGGGGATGACGGGTATGACAAGCAGGTCAGCGACGCTGTTGATTCGACAAAGGGGCAGATACTTGTATATAACGGCAAACCCATAGAGGCTTTTTTCCATTCGACATCTTGCGGAGAGACGGAAGACCCTTACGAGGTCTTCGGCAAACATATACCTTACCTGAAGCCTGTAAAGGTGAAATGCGACCTTTCGCCCTATAACGCATGGACAAGAAGGTTTCCTGCGGAAAAGGTCCGGAAAGCGCTCAAGGCGGGAGGCGTGGATACCGGCGCCATCAGTGATATGGAAATAAAATCCAGGACGTGCACGGGCAGGGTGAGGGACATCGCTGTAACGGGCAGCAAGGGCGTCTTTACGGTGAAGGCCGTGGACATGAGGAAGATAATCGGCTGGAAGGACCTCCCATCCACTGATTTCTCCATGCGGTTTAAAAGCGGCTTCTGGACGGTAAGGGGCAGCGGGTACGGGCACGGCGTGGGCCTTTGCCAGTGGTCGGCCCTTGAGATGGCCAAAGAGGGGATGAAGTACACTGCTATACTTTCCTATTTTTATCCAGGCACAAAACTTGTCGTATGGAAGTAGAAGAGTTCAATTTCGACCTGCCCCAGGAGCTGATCGCGTTAAGGCCCGCCAGTGAGAGAGACGCCTCCAGGCTGTTTGTGCTCATGGACGGAAAAACGGAGCACAGGCATTTTTATGACCTTCCCCAATATATCGAAAAGGGCGACCTTCTTCTAATAAATGATACCCGGGTGCTGCCGGTACGCCTTTTGGGCAGAAAAAAGACCGGGGGGCTCCTTGAAGTGGTCCTTGTAAGGAAGACGGGGGCCAGGGACAGTAATGGACGGGACGGTAATGGAAATGACAGCGGAGACGGGGATGTATGCAACGGGAATTCTTATGTCCAGGCGGATGATTCTTATGTCGAAGAGACTTGGGAAGCCCTTTACAGGGGCAGGTATACTGGCATTTTAAAGGTGTCCGAAGAGCTTTCCCTGGAGTTTTGCGGCAGGGACAGGGAAGTAAAAGTCATTTGCAAAGGTGGCCTTTTGCAGGCGCTTGCCGGATGCGGGCAGATGCCTCTTCCCCCGTACATAAAACGAAGGCCGGATGAGACAGACAAGGAGCGCTATCAGACCGTATACGCAAAAAAGGAGGCAGGGGCAAAGACGGGACGGGCCGGCGGCAACTGCCCCGGTTCCATCGCGGCGCCTACCGCGGGGCTTCATTTTACCCCGGAGCTCCTTGAAGCCGTGCGGGCAAAGGGCGCGCTTGTGAGGAGCCTTACGCTCCATGTGGGCAGGGGCACGTTCATGCCGGTGAAGAGCCTTAAGGTTGAGGACCACCGTATGGAGAGGGAACATTTCGAGTTTGACAGTGTGCTCCCGGAGGAGATAAACGATATAAGGGCGGGGGGCGGAAAGGTTTTTGCGGTCGGCACCACCACGACCAGGGCTATAGAGAGTTTCTTCTCCGGAACATATATGCCCGATGCCGCGGATGACATGCCTGCCGGTGATAAAAAGGTGCTGGGCAGCACGGACATCTTCATCTATCCGGGTTACCGGTTCAGGGCGGTGGACCGGCTTGTAACGAATTTCCATCTGCCCGGTTCCACTCCGCTCATGCTGGCCTCGGCCATGGCGGGCCGGGAACGTCTGCTAAAGGCCTATGAGAAGGCCATTTCGGGCGGTTATAGATTTTTTTCCTATGGGGATGCTATGCTTTTAGAAGGGGCAAAGCAATGCTTTTGAATCTTCCTTTTTTATGGTGAACAGAGGAGAAAGCGCGGCCCCTTAAATTTTTAGTGGAAACAGTAACCGTCCAGATAACAATCGATATAGATAAAGAGCTGGGCCTTGTCACCGAAGGGCTCATTCCGGCCTTCAAGCTCATTGAGGAAAGCCTGGGGGTGCGCGTCAGCTTCAGGGGCGACCGGCTTTTCGTCCAGGGAGAGAAGGCTTCCGTAGAGAAGGCCGAGGAGCTTATCGAGGAGCTGCGGAAGGTAAACCGGCAGGGCTACGTCCTTAAGGGCGACGACATAAGGGAAGCGGTGAGGGCGCGCTCAGTGCCGGGTGGCAACGGCCATGAGACACCTCTCGAGGACCTCTTCACCGGCCATATAGAAGTACCTTCCAGGAAAAGGCTGATCATCCCCAAGACGGACGCCCAGAGACAGTACATCGAGGCCATCAGGAAATACGATATGGTGTTTGGCATAGGGCCTGCCGGCACCGGGAAAACCTATCTGGCGATGGCCGTGGCCGTGAGCTCCCTGCTTAAAAAAGAGGTGAACAGGATAGTGCTCGCAAGGCCCGCCGTCGAAGCCGGGGAAAGACTTGGTTTTCTTCCGGGGGACATAGCGGAGAAGGTCAACCCTTACCTGAGGCCGCTTTACGATGCGCTTTTCGACATGATGGAAGCCGATAAAGCAATGCGCCTCATCGAAAAGGGCATAATAGAGGTGGCGCCGCTTGCCTTCATGCGCGGCCGCACCCTGAATGACGCCTTTGTCATACTGGATGAGGCCCAGAACACGACCTCAGAGCAGATGAAGATGTATCTCACCAGGTTGGGTTTCAACTCCAAAACTGTCATCACGGGCGACGTTACGCAGATTGACCTGCCATACGGCAGGGTCTCGGGTCTCATAGAGGCCGAGAGGGTGCTTAAAGGGATCAAGGACATAAAAGTGATATACTTTACCGAGCATGACGTTGTGAGGCATAGGCTGGTCCAAGATATACTGAAGGCTTATGAGAGATACGAAAAACGGAAAACAAAGGCCTAGCGGCCTGTCCGCCTCTTCCGCGGAAAAAGAGAAAGACAAAAGACAGAAGCGCGTAATATATTTTTATATTGCGCTTTTCAGCCTTGCATCTTCCCTGTCTATAATAACCAGCTTTAATCCGGAAAGGATCGCCGGGGCCTTCCTTCTTACCATGCTGCTGCTGGCCGTGTTTTACCGGGACATGGCCAGGTACAAGCCCAGGTTCCTTTCGAGCCCCAAAAATCTTATCCTGCTTGGCGTCCTCATGACAGGGACCCTGATGTTTGCGAGGCTTGCCCATTTCATGCTCCTTGGCATGTCCAAGGGGTTCGACCTGCCCCACGGGAGCATCGTCTTCGCGGTGCCCTTCGCCTCCGGGGCCATGCTTGCCATGCTCCTTTTTGACTCCCACACCTCGATAATGTTCTCATTCGTAATGAGCCTGCTGGCAGGCCTTTGGCTGCGTGACGCGGGCTACACGGTCTTTGCCTTCATGGGCAGCCTTACGGCCGCCTTCAGTGTGATACGCTGCAAAAAAAGGACGGAAATACTCAGGGGCGGCGCTTATCTGCTGGCAGTGAACGTGATTACCGCCTCTTTCATAATGCTCTGGAGCAGCAGATTTTTTACGGCCGGGGCCGGTTTCGCTGTGCTTTTCGCAGCCGTCGGGGCGGTTGCGGTGACGGCTGCGGTGTCCGTGGCACTGCCCATCCTGGAGCATCTTTTCAGCGTAACCACGGACATAAGCCTGCTGGAGCTTCTGAACCTGGAGCATCCCCTCATGAAGACCATGATGATAGCGGCCCCCGGCACTTATCATCACAGCATAATCGTGGGCAACCTGGTGGAGTCGGCCGCGGAGGAGGTGGGTGTAAACCCGCTTCTGGCAAGGGTAAGCGCCTATTATCACGACATAGGCAAGATAAAGATGCCGGAATATTTCATCGAAAACCAGGCGGGCGGCGCAAGCAGGCACGAGCGGCTCACCCCGCATATGAGCAGCATGATACTCATATCGCACGTGAAGGAGGGTATGGAGCTTGCCAGGCAGTACAAGCTGCCCGAGACGGTAGTGGACATAATCCAGCAGCACCACGGCAACAGCATAATAAGCTATTTTTACCAGAAGGCCAGGGAAAAGACCGAAGACCTGAACGCGGACCAGTATAAATATCCGGGCCCTCCGCCGCAGACGAAGGTGGCCGCCCTGGTGATGATGGCGGACGCAGTGGAGGCAGCCTCCAGGGTGCTGGGGGATCCCACGCCCGCGCGCATCTCAAACCTGGTGGGCAAGATAATAAACCATATATTCCTGGAAGGGCAGCTTGACAACTGCGAGCTCACGCTTAAAGATATCCAGAAGATCAAGCAGCGCTTTATCTATATTCTGAACGGGATACTCCATAAGAGGATAGACTATCCGGGATTCGATTTTGACAGGGAGGCTGGAGTTGCCGGTACAGTTGGCCAATTACCAAAGGCGGATACGGCTAAGCAGCAGCCGGATAAGGAAAGAGTCACTAGGGCTGCTTCGATGGTCTGGTCTCCAAAAAGCTGAACTGGGAGTAATCATTTCTGGACCGGGGCGCATGAAGACCCTGAACCGCTCCTTCCGGGGCATGGACAAGCCGACCGATGTCCTGTCATTCCCTTTTTTCGAGGAAAAAGAACTGAAGAGCCTGTGCGATTGCAGAGCGGACGGGCTGGAGAAAAAAGCAAAAACTCCATTCATACTTGGGGAGATCGTTATCTGTCCGGAGGTTGCCGCAAGGAACGCCGCTCTCTACGGGGCCACCCTGGCGGAAGAGATGCGTCGCCTTCTGGTGCACGGCTTTGTGCACCTCCTGGGTTACGACCACGAAAAAAGCGAGGGCGAGGCCAGGAGGATGAGAAGAAAGGAAAGAGAGCTGATAAATGCCCTTGAACGCATGGATTAAGAGCGCCAGTTTCGCCATAGAGGGCATACTGCACGCGGCAAAGACCCAAAGGCACCTGCGCTACCATTTTTACGCGGCTTTCATTGTCCTTTTCCTGAGCTTCGCGCTTGGCGTAAGCAGGATGGAGTTCCTGGTTATATCCGTTTCCGTAATACTTGTGCTTGCCGCCGAGATGTTCAATACGGCGGTGGAAGCCACTGTGGACATCGTCTGCCCGCAGCCAAGCGAAAAAGCCCGTGTGGCCAAGGACGTTGCGGCCGGGGCTGTCCTCATCACCTCCTGCGGCGTTGCCGTTGTGGGCATTATCATCCTTTACCCGTACCTGGGCAGGCTGTTCGATCAGGGTTTCCAGGTGGCAAAACATGCCGGGCAGGACATCGCCCTGATGGCGCTTGTGTTCGTGCTCATATCCGTGGTGCTCTTTAAGGCAAAATTCGGCAAGGGGCACCCGCTTGCGGGAGGAATGCCAAGCGGCCATGCGGCCCTGGCCTTTTCCGTCTGGGTGTCGATAACCTATCTCACCGGCAATTTTTTTGTTTCTTTGCTCACGTTCGTCCTGGCCTTCGCGGTTGCCAGGAGCCGCGTGAAAAAGAAGATACATGAGCCTTTCGAGGTGCTGGCCGGAGGGGCGCTGGGCTCTGCCCTTACATTCATTTTTTTCAAACTTTTTTCGCAATGAGGACCCGAATTTTTTTTAATTTTGAATCATCCGGGCGGAAAGGTCTTTTTTGGAAGAAAAAAGCGGCGCGCTCATAGAGAAATTCCTGAAACACATGGAGCTTGAAAAGGGCGCCTCGGCGCACACCCTGAGGGCTTACCGGACGGACCTTTCGCTCTTTTTTAACGAATGGAAGATGCGGCCCGAAGCGGTTGAGCTGACGGACGTAAGGGCCTTCACCGCCTTTCTCGTGAACAAGGGGCTTAAAAAAAGCTCGATGGGCAGGATGCTCTCCACGCTCAGGTCTTTTTTCAGGTTCCTGAACAGGGAGGGTTACATGGATGCCAACCCCGCCAGGCTCATGCGCTCTCCGAAACCCGAAAAGAAGCTCCCCAGGTTCCTTACCGTGGATGAGGCATTCAGCCTGATGGATACGCCGGAGACCACGGGTTTCCGGGCGCTGAGGGACAGGGCCATACTGGAGCTGCTTTATTCAAGCGGCCTGCGGGTGGGAGAGCTTGCGGCGCTGAACATGGACGATCTGAGCCTGAAGGAAGGCATGTGCAAGGTCAGGGGGAAAGGGAAAAAAGAAAGGCTCGTGCCAGTCGGGAGCAAGGCGGTCTCGGCGCTCCGCGCCTATATGCTGGAGAGGTTTCTCCTTAAGAGGTCACTGAAGGGCAGGGGAGCAAAGCAAGCGGAGGCCAATGCTGTGGCCGCGAATGACGCCCTT
>JAKBYX010000024.1 GCA_021840255.1 Nitrospirota bacterium
GGTCGACGGAAAGCCTCACCGTCCTGCCGGTTTTGGGGCTGAATATCTTTGAAAGCCTGTTTTTTATTCCAAAATCCATGGGGGTGGTTTTCCTCCTTGTGCAGGAAAATTTTTTATTTTTATTTTTATTTTTACTTTTTTGATTAACTGAGTATATGAAAAAGGGCCATATCTGTCAATTGTCCACGAAGCGGAAAGGTTGAAGCTCGGGAGGCAGATGATATACTTTGGTTGTGAGAGGTTATTCTTGCTTGGCGGGCGCATCCTGAAAAAATTTTTTCCTGCAAAAGGAGGGGCGCCCTGGTCGTAAAAACAAAAAAACAAAAAACAAATCAAAAAAGCTTGCAGGGAGTTTTTTGTTTCCCTGAAGGAGGCAATTGAGATGCCAAAAGGACAAGTTAAAACAGAGGTGGACATTAATTCAGCGAGCGTCGAGGAGCTTTCGAAATTAAAGGGGCTGGACAGGAAAAAGGCCCAAGCCCTCGTGGACTACCGCAATAAAAACGGCGCCTTCGAAAGTTGGGACGACCTGGAAGACGTGGAGGGTTTTTCCAACCAGATAATCCAGGACATGCAGGCAGGCGGGGCCACGTTGGGCGAAATGGAGGAAGGAGAAGGGGAAGAGTGGTAGCACCTCCCGCGGCAAAGCGGGGCGGCCAAAGGCCGCCCCACCAATAATGACAGTCCTCATCCAGAAAGAAAAGCCCTCTCCTTTCGGGAGAGGGGGGAGTGAAGCGGGAGGCGGGGGAAACACTAGATCTTCAGACCCTTTTCCCTTAACAGCGCTGTAATTGCATCCCTGTGGTCGCCCTGCAGCTCCAGGACGCCGTCTTTAACCGCTCCGCCCGTGCCCAGGCTGGCTTTCATCTCCTTAAGAAGAGATGTTATCCCGTTGCCGGGCATGTCTTTACTTGCAATGGAACTCAGTCCGCATACAAGCGTAACGGTTTTGCCTCCTCTGCCTTTGCGCTCCAGCCTGAGATGCAGTTTTTGTTTTTGCCCGGATGACGGCCCGCCTTCCGCGGAGGTCTTGTTTTCCCTGCCGGGCTTTCCCGGATTTTTCTCTTTTGTTGAACTCCCGTCCGTGGAGTAAACAAGGTTCGATCTTTCTTCGCGCATTTTTCCTCTTCTATATCCGGAAAATTCCCGCTTCTGTATCCATGAAAATTTTATAACCTGAAGATACGTGATGCCACGTACCGGCTTGCGGCATATAAAGGGAGGCCGCTGTATTTTGCGCGGTGAGTCTTAAGTGCGATGTCCGGCCGGTTGTTCTGCTCCGACAGGTGCGAAAGGCAGGCCCACTTAAGGCGCGCTCCATGTTCACGGATAAGCTCCGCCGCCTCCATATTGGAGATATGGCCTTTCGGGCCCTGGATGCGTTTTTTCAGAAATGCCGGATATGGTCCGGACCGGAGCATGTCCGGATCATAGTTGCTTTCGATGAAGACCCCGTCCAGTGAGGATATGAGTCCGCCAAGCCCTTCGAAGGGATGCCCGAGGTCGGTTAGTATCCCAAGCTTCCTGCCCTCATGTGAAACCACGAACGCCACCCCGTCCGCCCCGTCATGGCTTGTGGGGATCGTGCGGACTGACACCGGGCCAAACTGAAGGACGCTTCCGGTAAGGAACATGCGGACGTCTTGCAGACGGCCAAGGGGTGCGACGGCGGCATCCAGCGTTTTGGGGGTCAGGTAGACAGGGAGGCCGAATTTTCTCTGATAGACGCCGGCGTACCTGATGTGGTCTGAGTGGTCGTGGGAGATCATAAGTGCGCAGACCTCTTTTATGTCTCTTCCATAGGCCTTGAGCCTGGTCATGGCAGCCACCCCCGGTATGCCTGCGTCAAAGAGAAGCCTTACGCCCCCGGCCTCGACGTAGATGGAATTTCCGTTGCTTCCAGACTGAAGAGAAAAGGCAATCATGCCGTCCATAGACAGGAGAAATATTAACCATTGGGAGGGAGTAATTTCAAATGGGGGGCGAGGATGACAGGAGCCCGGCAGTCCCCGCACCTGCAAAACAGAAAAAGAAACCTTTACTTTGCGCCCAGGTTAAAAAACTAATGCTCCCCGCTTTCGCTTCCCACCAGTTGCACGAACTTCTCCACCACCTTCGGGTCAAAGTGCGTGCCCGCGCGGTCCAGCATGTGCTCCATCACGCGCTCCTTGGGCCATGGCGGCCTGTACGGGCGGTCGGAGCGCAGGGCGTCCCACACGTCAACCACCGCAAATATCCTGGCCGCAAGGGGTATCTGTTCGCCCCTGAGCCCCTTGGGATATCCTGTCCCGTCCCACCTTTCGTGGTGCAGATACGGCACGGGCAGTGCAGGCCTCAGGTAGGCTATCGGCTGAAGCAGGTCAAGGGCGTAGATAGGGTGGAGGTGCATAATGTCCCGCTCCTCTTTGGTGAGCGGTCCGGGCTTAAGAAGTATGCTGTCCGGTATGCCCATCTTGCCTATGTCATGAAGGAGCGACCCGCGCCTGATGTGTATAAGGCTTGCCTCTCCCATCCCCATTGCGCGGGCCAGCTTCAGCGTAAGTCCGGTCACGCGCGAGGTGTGCCCTTCCGTCTCTCTGTCTCTCAGGTCCAGCGCCCTGGACCAACCCTCCAGGGTTGTGTCATAGGCCAGGGCAAGCTCGGTGTTGCTCCTTTGCAGGTCGTTGAAGAGAGTGGCGTTTTCTATGGCTATTGCCGCCTGTGAGGCCATAACGCCCAGAAAATCCATCCACTCCCGGTCCGTTTCCAGGGATTTCCTGTGGAAAAGCTCCAGCACTCCCAATATCTGCCCCTTTGTGATCAGGGGGGCGGCAAAGTATGAGACAAAACCCTCCCTGGCGTAGGCCTCCGCCCGGTCATCCATGGTTTCCTCGATGTTTTCGATCCCTATGATCCTGCGCTCAAGGGCGGCGTGCCCCGCGCCGCCTTCGCCAAGGCGCTGGGCTGTCTCTTCCATCGCCCTCGTCCTGAAGCCTCTGCCTGCCGCATAATGGAAAGTGAGGGTGTTTGCGTCCATAAGCAGGATGTCAGCCGCATCCACCTTGAGCTGCGTGCTCACCCGGTCCAGGATGATGTCGAAGATCACGCGGAGGTCCAGGCTCTGGGTTATGGCCGTGTCTATGGAGCAAAGGGCGTTCAGGCGTTCGAGCCTGTGCCCGGTCTCTTCGTAAAGCCTTGCGTTTTCCAGCGCGGCGGCCGCCTGGTGGGCGTATGCCTGGAAAAACCTCACCCTCTCCCTGGTAAAAAACCCCTGCTGGCCGCTGTAGAGGGTCAGCGCGCCCAGTGTCTTTTCCCTGCTTATGAGGGGAAAGGAGGCCCCCGTGCGCAGACCCTCTGAAAGAGCGCTTTCAAGCCATGGGGCGAAGCTCTCTTCCTTTTTGAGGTCTTCTATTATCACCGGCATGCCGGTCCTTATGGCCCTTCCGGTCTGGGCCTGCCCGGCGGGGGAGTCGTCCCAGCGCAGGGTGACCAAGCGTTTGAATTCGGGGACATCCGGATAAAGCGCCAGCAGGCGGAGTTTCCCTCCCGGCTCCGCGATGCTTACCCAGGCAAAATTGGCCTGGAAGCTGGATATGCAGGAGAAGACGGCGCTTTGGGCAATGCCTGCCAGATCCAGGCTCTCGGAGAGCTTTTGCGCCCCGGAATAAAGAGCGGAAAGCATGTCCAGCTGCTGCTGTATGCGCTCCTCCGCCTTCCTTCTCTGCGATATGTCCCGGATAATGATCACGATAATGGGCCTGCCGCCGAACTCCGCCCTGCTTGCGCTCAGCTCTATGGGCGCCATGGAGCCATCGCTTTTCAGGATGAAAATATCTCCCGAAACGGGTTTTTTTTCTTCGATGGCGGAGGCCAGTATGCGGTCGTACCTGGCCGCCTCGTCCCGCGGATGGAGTACGGAATGTGATTGCCCCACCAGTTCTTTTGCGCTTCTTCCGGCGAGCTCTTCCGCTTTGCTGTTTACCTCCAGGATGAGACCTTTCTCGCCGGTTATAAGGACGGCGTCATTTGCCGCGTTGAAGATGGCCCGGTATTTTTCTTCCGATTCCCGCAGGGCGTCCTGGGTCTTCTTCCTGCCGGTAATGTCCTTCAGGTATTCGATAGCGCCGATTATCCCGCCCGTCTCCGATTCCCTTAGCGGATAGCTATAGAGGTCTATCCACCTTGCGTTTCCTTCGATCATAAGCTGCAATTCGCGCCGCGTCTGCTTGCCGGCTTCCATGGCCTCGCGGGCAGGGCAAACCTCGCAGAGTTGGCCATCAGGGCAGTAGGCGTCCCAGCATTTTTGCCCTTTCATGGGCATGTGTTCAGGAAACAGGCGCTCCATGGCGGGGTTTACGCGGATGATGTTCATCTGCCTGTCCAGGATGACGATCCCGTCCTCGAAGCTGTCCAGGATGTCTCCAAGGAATTTTTCATTCTTCCTGATCCTCTCATCCTTGCTCATGATGGATGACATCACGTTCCTGATGGCAAGAAAAAGCAAAACCGCGGTTAAGCCGATGAAAGTCCAGCCCTTAACGGTTTCAAGCTGGGTAAGTTCCCTCGGGTTTTTAACGAACGTATAGAGGAGCATGTCGGAAAAAAGGATCCATGCAGCGCCAGCCAAGGCATAAATGAGCGCGATCTTCAACGGGTATCGAAACTTGCCGGGAGATTTCATCTATATCAATTGTAGCGTGGACCTTTGGGTTGGGCAAACAGCCCCGATTCTTTTTTTAAAGCGCGGATTTGGGTTATAATCAATCTCATGCAAAACGAAAAGGTCCTCGTCCTTGATTTTGGCTCACAGTACACCCAGCTCATAGCCCGCCGGGTCAGGGAGGCGAATGTCTATTCGGAGATATTCCCTTACAATGCCCCGGTGGAGAAGATAAGGGAGTTTGCGCCCAAGGGGATAATACTCTCCGGCGGCCCTGCATCCGTATACGCGGAGGGGGCGCCGGTGCTCGATCCGGCCGTCTTTGGCCTGGGCGTACCGGTGCTGGGGCTCTGTTACGGTATGCAGCTGATGGCCCATATGCTTGGCGGCAAGGTCGCCCGCTCCGCAAGAAGGGAATACGGCAGGGCCGAGCTTGTTGTGGATGACGACAAGGGGCTTTTGTGGGGCGTTTACGACAAGAGCATCGTCTGGATGAGCCACGGCGACAAGATAGAGGAGCTTCCAGCCGGTTTCAGGGCCATTGGCCATACAGGGAATTCGCCCTATGCGGCGATGTCCAACCCGGAGGGAAGGCTCTACGCCCTGCAGTTTCATCCGGAAGTGGCCCATACCGTGGAAGGGACAAGGATAATCAGGAACTTCCTGTTCGAGATATGCGGATGCAAACCTGACTGGAAGATGAGCTCCTTCATAGAGAGCTCCATGGAAGACATAAGAAGGCAGACGGACGGGGGCAGAAATGTGATCTGCGCCCTTTCGGGCGGCGTGGACTCCTCCGTTGTGGCGCTGCTCGTGCATAAGGCCATAGGCGACGCGCTGACCTGCATATTCGTGGACAACGGCCTTTTAAGGAAAGGTGAATCCGGCAAGGTAATAGACACCTTCCAGAAGCATTTCCAGATGAAGCTTATCCACGTGGACGCAAGGGAAAGGTTCCTTGAAAAGCTCCGGGGGGTAACGGATCCCGAACAGAAAAGAAAGATAATAGGCCGGGAGTTCATAGCGGTTTTCGAGGAAGAGGCGGGCAAGATAAAAAACGCTGAATACCTGGCCCAGGGCACGCTCTACCCGGACGTCATAGAGAGCGTTTCGTTCAAGGGCCCGTCGGCCTGCATAAAGAGCCATCACAACGTGGGGGGGCTCCCCGAGGTAATGAAGCTCAAGCTCATAGAGCCCCTGAGGGAGTTGTTCAAGGACGAAGTGAGGGTCCTTGGCACGGAACTGGGCCTTCCCGATGATATCTGCTGGCGGCAGCCCTTTCCGGGGCCGGGGCTTGCCATACGCTGCCTTGGCGAAATAACCGCCCCCAAGCTTGAGATACTCCGGGAGGCGGACGCCATAGTGCTGGAGGAGATCAAAAAGGCCGGACTTTACGGAGAGCTCTGGCAATCATTTGCCGTTTTGCTTCCCGTCCGGAGCGTGGGCGTTATGGGAGATGAACGCACGTACGATTACGCGGTGGCTGTAAGGGCGGTCCAGAGCCTGGACGGTATGACGGCGGATTGGGCCAAGCTCCCATATGAGCTCCTTGGCTGCATCTCAAACAGGATAATAAACGAGGTAAAAGGCGTAAACCGGGTGGTCTACGATATAAGCTCAAAACCCCCCGGCACGATCGAATGGGAATAATACTGACGGCGGGCGAATGGGAATAGGTGGCCACGATTGTTCGACCTGAAAGAATACCTCGCGGCCAAAGGCCGTCTTGTTGACGCCTGGCTGCGGGAATATTTTGCAAAAAATTCCCCGGTAAAGCCCCGCCTCTTTAAAGAAGCAATGGAGTACTCGATAAACGCGGGCGGCAAGAGGTTGAGGCCGGTCCTGGCGCTTGCCTCGTTCGAGGCCTCCGGAGGGGAAAAATCCGAAACCATACTCCGCTATGCCTGCGCCCTTGAGCTCATTCATACTTACTCCCTGATACATGACGACCTGCCTGCAATGGACGACGATGATCTGAGAAGAGGGAAACCCACAAACCACAAGGTCTATGGCGAGGCCATGGCCATACTTGCCGGTGACGGCCTTCTGACTGAGGCCTTTCATATGCTTTCCGTCCAGGAAAAGGGATTTTTCCCCAGGGCGGATGTGCTTCTTGATGTGATAAGGGATGTGGCCCGGAGGGCCGGTCTTTACGGAATGGTGGCCGGACAGGCGCAGGATATCCTGTCTGATGAAAGCCACGGCGGGTCTGATCAGGGTCATCAAGGCGGGCGAAGTGATGGCAGCCGGGCAGTTGATGATAGCGCCGGAGGGCAGGAGATGCTAGAGTTTATCCACATGCACAAGACCGCCCAGCTTATAACTGCCTCTACAAGGATGGGGGGAATGCTCGCCGGCGCGGACCCGGCCGGGCTTGAGGCCCTCACCGTGTACGGGGAGGCGGCGGGGCTTGCCTTTCAGGTGGCTGATGATATCCTTGATGTAAAAGGCGAGACCGCCCTGATGGGTAAGACGGCAGGCTCGGATGAGCGCAAAAGCAAGCTTACCTATCCTTCCGTGTACGGCGTAGAGGCGGCCCGGCAAAAGGCCTCGGACATGGTGAAGAAAGCCCTTGCCGCACTGGACGGCGCCTTCGGGGCGGGTGCCGAGCCCCTGCGGGCTATCGCCAGGTATATAATTGAAAGGAAAAGCTAAGGGGGTCTGCCGGCAAAAAATGCTTGAGTTCATCGAAGGGCCCGAAGATCTTAAGGGCCTTGAGGAGAAGGAGCTCGCGCCCCTTTGCTCTGAGATAAGAGAGTTCATAATAAGCCGCGTCTCCGTGAACGGGGGCCATCTGGCCTCTAACCTGGGCGTGGTGGAGCTTACAGTCGCCCTCCATTATGTTTTTAACTGCGCGGAAGACAAGTTCGTCTGGGACGTGGGACACCAGAGCTACACCCACAAGATACTGACCGGCAGGCAGAAGGGTTTTTCCAGACTGAGGAAAAAGGGCGGGGTGTCCGGTTTCACAAAGCCGGAGGAGAGCCCTTGCGACGCGTTCATCGCCGGGCACAGTTCCACATCCATATCAGCCGCCGTGGGCCTTGCGGAGGCCAGGGACAAGCTTGGCGCCAAATACAAGGTGATAGCCGTTATCGGGGACGGTTCCCTTACGTCAGGACTTGCCTTCGAGGGGCTCAACCAGGCAGGGCACCTGAAAAAAGACCTTATCGTGATCCTCAACGACAACGAGATGTCCATATCTAAAAACGTTGGGGCGCTGGCCGCGTATTTAAACAGGATACTCACGGGAGACCTTTATCTGAAACTCAAGAGTTCCACGAGGGACCTTTTAAAAGGCATACCCAAATTCGGGCCCCAGATGAGCAAGGCCGCCCAGAAGATAGAGGAGGCGGTAAAGGGGATAGTCCTTCCGGGCATGCTTTTTGAGGAGCTTGGCTTTAACTACATAGGGCCCATAGATGGCCATGACATGGACGCGGTCCTGGCCACGCTTCGCAGCGCGACCACCCTTAAGGGGCCCGTGCTGATACATGTTGTCACAAAAAAGGGCAAGGGCTATGAGCCCTCTGAACAAAACCCGTGCGTTTTTCATGGCGTGGGGCCGTTCGAGGTGGAAAGCGGCAAGACGCTTCCGGGCTCGGTTTCATACAGCGAGTATTTTGGCAGGGCGCTTTCGGCCTGCGCAAGGACCGACCCCCGGATAATAGCCGTTACCGCGGCCATGAAAGAGGGCACCGGGCTGAATGCGTTTGAAAAGGAATTCCCGGACAGGCTATACGATGTCGGCATCGCTGAGCCGCATGCGGTGGTGTTTGCGGCAGGGCTTGCGAAATCCGGCTTCAGACCCGTAGTTGCCATATACTCCACTTTCCTTCAGAGGGGGTATGACGAGATAATCCATGACGTGTGCCTGCAGAAACTCCCGGTGGTCTTTGCCATAGACAGGGCAGGGGTAGTGGGCGAGGACGGCCCGACCCATCACGGGATGTTCGACCTCTCCTATCTGAGGCACATTCCAAACCTTACGCTCCTGGCCCCCAAGGACGCGCCGGAGCTCCGGGCCATGCTTAAGTTCGCCCTTTCTGCCAACGGACCGGTGGCTATAAGGTATCCAAGAGGAAAGGCCCTGGCTGCCGGACAGGACGGACTGGAAGAGGAAAGGTCCTTTTCGCCTGGCAGCGCGGAGCTTTTAAAGGAAGGGACCGACGCGGCCATTCTTGCCATAGGCAATATGGCCCTGGAGAGCCTGGAAGCCGCAAAAATGCTTGATCAGGAGGGGCTGAACGTATCTGTCTATAACATGAGGTCCGTAAAACCCATGGACGAGGAGGCCGTCAGGCTGGCTGCGGCAACTGGGAGGGTAATTACGGTAGAGGACAACGCGGTGCTTGGAGGTTTTGGGTCCGCCGTGGGCGAGACGCTCCTGCGTTTGGGCCTTGGGGGCGTATCATTTCTGTCCATGGGGTTTCCTGATTTGTTCGTTGAGCACGGAAGCCAGGCGGAATTGAGGGCCATGTTCGGCCTGGACAGACAGGGTATCTTTCAGGCGGCAAAGGAATTGATCGCCGCTCACCCGCAAGACAGATTGCGCACCGTTTGACCGGCGGATAAAAACGCCTACCTGAAATAAAAAGAAAAATAAAAAAGGAAGGAAAGACCGTATTTTGGAAGAGCCCATTTGCTGGCTTCAGTGCCCCAAGTGCAAAAAGCAGAGCAAGTTCAAACTGAAGGACATCGTGCAGGGCAAACAGGCAAAATGCCGGCTTTGCCAGACGCCTATTGAGGTAAACCCGGACGGGCTGGCCGAAACGCGCCAAAACCTCCAGTCCATGCTCAAAGACATGGGTGGGAAAGGCAAAGGCCCTATTTAATAATAAGATTTGAGAGGCCGGCGCCCGCAAGGAGTTTTAAACATGCCTCATACACGCCTTCGGGAACCAGGAACATGATCCCCTTCTTGCTGGCGCCGAATATTATGCCAAGTACGCTTTTCCCCGAGACGGGCGTTATCTCGAAAGTATAGTCAATACCCGCGCCGTCCAGCACGGACTCTATCTGCCTGGCGTCTTTAAGATTTGCGGCCAGGCACAGCGGGGCAAGCTTCTGGTCTTTCATATCTTCAGGCAAACGTCTCGGCATGATTCAATATAACATGAAACGGGAGGCGGTTTTTTTAAAAAAAAACCTCTCGGGTCTCTCTTGTTTCGCCAGTTTTACGCTCGCTTGCCCAATTTTTTATATTCCATATCAGAAAACCTTTACATCGATCTGGATGCAAAAGGCAATCTTGTGAGCATGACCATCGAACACGCAAAAGAAAAGGCCGGCATTTCAGAAGTGTCTTTTCAACAAATGGAAAAGACTGATGCCTGATTGCCCGGCCCCAGGGAAAGGGATAGCGCCCCCGCAGCAATTTTGACCCTTTGATACCCCGCCGTTTCGTGCGTCAGCCAGAAGGTCCAATCGTTAAAAAACCGGACCCGCGAGGACTCCCCCTTCTACTTCGCGCAAACAGGTTTGCCCTTCAGAGATCAAGTTACGCCCTATATTCTGTCTTTTAAAATCTGTTATAATCCCCAAGGTTACGAATGGAAACTTGGTCACAGGGGCATTTAAAATTAATGTAGATACAAGGATGGGCTGAGCGCAGCGAAGCCCAACAATTCAATAGTGCATGGATGATTTTTCCAGGCACATGGAGTGTATTCATTAAAAACCCGTAGTGAGGAATGATGGGTTTCGTTGCACTCAGCCCATCCTATATTAATTTAGGCTGAAATATTAAAAAAATGAGTCGAAAAAAATTATCGTCAAAAATTGAAAATGAAATCTTTACAAAAAGTAAAAGACGATGTTGTATATGTTTTGCACTTAATGATGATTTAGCAGTGAAACGCGGGCAGATTGCCCATACAGATCACAATGCGCAAAATGATGACTTGGATAATTTAGCATTCCTCTGCCTTGAACATCACGATCAATATGATAGCCAAACAAGCCAATCGAAGAATTTTACTATGCATGAGATTAAGGAATACAGAGACAGACTTTATAAATTTTTTATGAGTGGATATATACCTTTCGAAGATGTCACTATACTCGACCCGCTTGCCCCATTATCTGAACTGCCAAAAGAGCAATTTAGTTCTGAAATCATGTCAGGCTTTAAGAAAAACATCATGGAATTTGTGATTTCTGATCAAATCCCTGAATCAGGTGGATGGTCGCTCAGTCAAGAACGAATTTTCCAATATAACTATGGGTCCCCATCCTCAAAAATTGATAAACGTGAGGGTGGCATTATAAGTACTTACATGGCCGCGCGCGCTTTACGTGCATGCGGGAGTACCCTTAATACGTATTCTACGCCAGGGAAGGCAGCCGCCGGGTACTTATTAAAAAGGCGTACTGGCCGCGGTGCTTTTGGTCGTTTCTCTGCATCAAGGAGCGGGGAAGAACTAAAACCTTCATTTAGGCATACAGCACTTGCTTGCTTAACTTTGATGGCTTTGAATGGACCACCATCTGCAATTCGTGAGGGGCTCCAATATCTGCTGACAGTAAAGACTGTTGATTTGCAAGACGACGCTGCTCCATCAATTGCTCGAGCAGCAATATTGTTTGTTATGGAGTATGCAACTTCAACTACAATAAGCCATAAATATTTATCTTCAAAGGAAGTTGATACGATAAAAAATTTCTTAGCCGAACGTAAGCGCGAGATATTACTTGCTATTGAATCCGAGGCAAAATCGCCAACAAATCCATACGCACCGCTTTGGGAACCTTATGGCCATAATAAAACAATGGTTTTTGATTCAGCACTCACAACTATAGATTTTCTTACATTGCTTGATGATATTCCTTTGGATACAGTAATCACTGCCTTAAATTATTTAGCCGGAATGAAACTCGATAGCGGCTTGCCTTACGATCCATCTTCGAAAAAACCCGATATTGGCATATCGACATATTTTGGAGTAATGTGCAGAAGGTCTTTAGTATTTAAACATTTGCAGGCAGCTGAAAATGGAAAGTCGACCCTTAAAATCGCTGATGACGCTATTGAATTTAGTTTTAAAAATTGGGGCAAAGCCGAATACATGGAGCGAACATATTGTGATACTGTAAGTAATGGCCTTTTATTAATTTAAAGAAAGTCATTTAAAAGAAATAGAATAATGAGTCCCTTTTTTAAAAATATAAATGTATACGCTTAATAATGATATGGTGAATGAACGGCCTACTTTATGAATTTTTCTCCCTTCTTTTGTTTACTTCCCACTAGCGGCATAGATTGCTAAATCGACAATGTTTCCACGAATACCGTGTAGGTCAATGTAATAAACTCTGCCATCTGCTTCAACAGTAACTCTATCACCGGGATGCCGTTTAAAAAACTCGATTGGTTTATTGGCATCGATAGCGGCGGAGAGTGTTATGCTGGAGTCATTTGCACTAATGATATGAACTGTGCAGTGTCCATCTTTTGTGGTTACAGAATTTCCCTCGAATACTCCGGTTTCTTCCAGACCCAATTTTATTTCGGGTGCACTGGATGAATTCAAGGTTTTATATTGCTGAGTTTGTGAAGTGCCGGATGGAAAATACCATCCGTTTCGAGCTGTTTTATATCCCAAGCCAAACAAACCTATAATAATTGACCCCAGTAAAATCCATGAGCCAATAGACAACCTGCAAAATAGTTTATAAAGCCATCTTATTGTGACTTTACTTGGCAAATGTACAACGCCCTCATTATGGTCATTTGCCTCAATTCCACGCTCCAGCTCTTCAAGTCTTTGTTTAGCTAATCTTTTCATTTTGTTGAAGGCCATTTCTTTAGGTGCTCCAGATAGGTCAGATGGTAAATACGACGGATGTATGGGAGCTCCGATCTTGCTGAGTTCGTTATTGAATTGCTGATTTTCATATTGTTTTAGAAAAGGAACAACTTTATTGCCCCATTCGACGCATATCTTCTGAAATTGAGGCCAGTGGTCCGAATCAAATTGAATCGCTTGGTTCTCAATTTCAGACACCAAATTTTTTAGTGCTACAATTTGTTTCTTATTCATTTTCTTTTGCCATTCCCCATGCCCTAAGGGCGAACCTTAGCAGTTTTCGCTTGATTGTGATTTTTCAGCACCATTGACCCACCCAGGGGCTTAATTTTTCAGGTGCGTTGACCCACCCCTTTTTCACCCTCATTGACCCACTTTTTCAGGGGTATTGACCCACCCTTGTGAAGCGTGGGGCGATCCCGGTGTAGCGCGTTGATAAACCAGTCATACTACGTCCTTATGAAAAAGCGATAAGGGGGTAGGCATGTCAAACAAGGAGTACACCGTGATTGAGATTTTGGATGTCTTGAGGAGATTCAAGGCTGGAGATGGCTTCAGAGCGATAGCAAAGGGGACTGGCATAGCGCGCAATACTGTTCGCAAATACATCAGAAGCGCCGGAAAGAAAGGGTTGTCAAGGGGCGCTGACTTGGACCTGGAAGAGATAGCATATGCCGTTTTCAGAGAAAACCACGCCACGGACAGCAACAATGACGACAATATCAGGGACAGCGTACTGCTGCCGCACAAGGAAAGCATCAAAGATTGGATTGAACAGTACAGGCTTACCGTTACCAAGGCGCATATCAAGCTGCTGCGGCTCGGGGTCGGGATAAGTTACAGCTCTCTGTATCGCTTCGTGCAGGAGCATATAGGGGGTGCAGACTGCGGAACAGTCCGAATGGCGGAGTCCGTCCCCGGAGAGGTGGCGGAAGTCGATTTCGGCAGGCTGGGATACCTCTTCGACAAGGCCCTGAATAAGATGCGGCTTGTGTACGGCCTCGTGGTCACGCTTGTGTTCAGCAGATTTCAGTACGTGCATGTTACGCACAGGCAGGACCTCCCCGCTCTTGTAAGGGGTATAGAGGAGGCGTGGGAGTTTTTCGGAGGTGTCACAAGGCGCCTTGTGATCGACAACATGAAGGCGGCCG
>JAKBYX010000004.1 GCA_021840255.1 Nitrospirota bacterium
CGGCAGCGTGCCTTGCCAGGCTTCCCCAGCCGCAGCCGATGTCCAGGATTCTGTCACCAGCCTTGAGGCCCAATTTCCGGCAGATGAGGTCCAGCTTGGCTTCCTGTGCGTCATCCAGATTCCCGGCCTCATTCCAATATGCGCAGCTATAGACCATTCTCCCGTCGAGCATATTTTTAAAGAGTTCATTTCCCCTGTCATAGTGTCTTTCTCCTATCTGAAATGCCTTTGATTTTCTGCCCGGATTAATGATCTGGTTGCCCATAAGCCTCAAAAGGAGCCTCCAGTTTTTTCTGATCCTGGCCTCCGGTTGCGTGGGCAGGACCTTTGAGAAAAACTCGTCCAGGCATTCGCATTCCCACCATCCGTCCATGTACGATTCGCCGAGCCCCAAACTGCCGTTCCTGACCACTCGCCGGTAAAATCTTTCATCCTTTACCAGGATATCCCATGGGTTTTCTCCATTAAGAACGATGCCCGAAGGATATAGAATTTCCTGAATAACATTTTTCACGCTAGATGTTCCCATTCCTGTTTAAACTATCTTTTCTCAAGTCCTTTTTTCTGGATTATTTATCATCATCTCCGAAGACGCGGTATGAACCGGGCATATGCGTCTCCAGCTCAATACCCCGGATAAAGGGACGCAGCCAAAGAATTTAAGGTCCATAGATTTGTTGGCCCTGTATCAAAGATAGCATCTAATAAAATCTTTGCAAATAAGAGCAGATACTGCCAACTTCAATGAGTGTGGTTATACGGCTCCTTTTGCCAGGTTGCGGACCTGTTATAATAAAGGCATGAAGCAAGATAAAAACATGAAAAAACCCGCTGCACCAGAAAACGGCCCACAGGCTGCCGGGATCATCCAGCCCGGCCCGCAAGGAGGCCAGAAGAGTTGCAGGTGCAAGGAAGTGGCCGAAAAAAAGCCCATGGAGCTGGTAAAAACCATGTTTGACGATCTTTCTTTCTGGAAAAAGAAAAAGAAAAATACCGGCAAGTCTTCCCCAGGGGCACCTGAGGGTGCGAAAACCGGAGGCAAAAAAGCCGGTTAAATGGGCGACTATACCCTCTACCAGCCACTTACGAGGACCGACAGGGTAACGGTCCGTATTTACAGGACAAGCATTGCTCTGACCTGCCTGTTGCTTGTGGCGCTTGCCGCCGTCTTGGCGGTCTCTCCGGCAATTGGCGCAGGGAGGGCCTCCATTTATTTTGATCTTTTTCTGGGACTTCTTTATTTTGCCGTGGGGCTCAGCGTATTTTTTATCCACCTATATATCGGCAGTTTCAAAAGGAAATTGATCGGGCTCTATTTTATTTCGCTTGCCGCACTGGCCGTGGTCTTCATAAAAGGAGGGGGGGACGCTCTTTCTTTTATATCCGGTGTGACTGCGTCTGCTTTGCTTTTTTTGCCGCTTGCTGGTTGCATGGGGTTCGTGGCCGCCAAGGAGGCGTTTTGTTTCAGGCTTGCGGAGGGCTATCTGCTTGCCATCGCGATGCCACTTTATCTTTTTGCTTTTGCAACGGGCGGCTTGGGCAGGTACGGAATCGAATCGGGGCTTTTGTTCATTGCGGCGCTTTATGTCCTGTTTGCCTCCAGGAAGGTGTTCATGCCTCTTCACTGCGACATAGGAGACAAATCCGCATACAGGTAGGTTTCTTATCTTTTCTTTTTTCTCTTCTCTTCTTTCTTTTTCTTTTTCAGCACACGTTTTTTAACCGGCCGCTTTTTTATTATGCGTTTTTTTATAGTTCTTCTCTTGAGCCTCTTTCTTGAAGTGGGCCTCTTCTTTTTTTGCGGGATCTCAGGGATACCTATAAGTCTGGGCGTCTTCGGCACTGCTTTAAGCGCAGGCGCCCCCTTGACGGCTCTTTCCATCTCTCTCAGGTTATGGCTTAAGTCCCAAAAGCCGTTCCTGAACGCCATCTGGTCCGTAGCACCGGACATGGCTGCGGCATACTTTACGTTAGTCGCATAGAAGAACCACTGCCTCACCCAGTCCATTTCCGTTTCATCAGAGAAAGGATTGGTCTGATCGGAGAGGCCACGCCGCCAGGCCTCATCCATGATCTTTGTGGCGGCATCCGTCATTTTATCGGCCGCCTTTATGGTGTCGTTCATCTTGGAGAAATGGCCGTCCGTCCACCGGTTGCCGTGGCAGGCATCGCATATGGATTTCATAACGGCTTCGCGGCCTGTCTGCATGGATTGGTCTATAAGGTATCTTGAGGCCGGCGCACCCCCAAAAGTGGAAGGAAGCGGAAGGCCGTCCTTATTTTTGATAATCGTGGTGTCGCCCTTTTTAGGCTGGGCTGTGGAGTAGATGAGCCCCAGGAGCCTTACCCATAGCCGTGAGCCCGAATCGTGCGTCCTTTCTGCAATGACAGTGCCGTCCGCCCCTACAAGAAGACTGTTGTGGCAGGCCGCGCAGGTAGGCGCCTTGAAATCCACACCGGGTCTCCAGGGGACACGCGTGAAATTCCATTGCGTCCCGTCAGAAAGAAATATCCCTCCGTGGCTGCTTTCTTTATACACGTCCCAAGCCGGGGCATGCGGTCCGGTGTGGCATCTGGCGCATGTGTACGGTTTTCTTGCAGCCTCCATTGAGAATGAATGCCCCGGATGGCAGGCCTCGCATGCCCCCCGTGAACCGTCCGGGTTGATCCTCCCGATTCCGGTATTGGGCCATCCCTTAAGAGCGGGCACATTTACGATCCCCTCCGGAGTGGACAATTGCTTCATCCCTGCCACTTTCACTGGAAGCCCGTGGCAGCTGTAACAGGAGTAGTCCTCAAGCCCCGGATCAGGTTTTTCTATGACGATCCTGCCGTCCGATACGTTTTTCGTTCCAATGATGGTGTCCATCAGGGTATGGAACAGGGGATTGTTCTCCAGGTTGCTCCAGGCGTAGGACTCCATGCTTTTGTCAAATTGCGATTGCTCCACGGGATGGCAAACGGCGCAGTCCGCCGGAGAGACGATCACGTTTATGGTTGCCCCAAAGTGCTGGAAACTGTCTTTATGGGCGCTCGTGTTTTCCCCGTGGCACTCATAGCAGCCAACCACATAGTTTGCGAGATTTTCAGGCACATCCTTTGCCGAGACCAGGCGCTCCATAGCGGGCTTTTTCAGGGCTTCCGAAGGTGTAGTTCTGGAGTGCGGGCTGGAGAGCCATTCCTCAACGATGCCGGGCGTATATTTGCGGTGGCAGTCGATGCATTTTTGGCTCTGGGGGCTGACCATACCGGGGGAAAGTCCTGTGCTGTCTTTGGCCGCTCCCGCCGCCTTCGCCTGTACCATGCCGGACACGGCAAACATCATGAGGGCGGCAAAAAAAGTATATAAAAATTTTGTCTTCATGAAAAACAGATATTTCGTTTCGTTTTTATGTGTTTGTTTTTAAAATCAGGGTTTTATTGTAGTAGTATAAAATAAAAAGACCGGAAAGGATACGGTTTTGGAGGATATATTATGAACATGGAAAAAGAAGACCCTTCCGCTTGTCTTCATGGTGATGTGTTTTTGTTTTCCGCCGGTTTTCCTGACGATGCTCTGGATGTGGTGGCTGGTGTGCACAGTTTTTTTAAAAAAACGGGGCTTAAACTCTCGGTTGCGGAATCGTGCACCGGCGGGCTCATTGGCCACTATATCACTCAGCTTCCGGGCGCGAGCTGTTTTTTCGAGGCAGGTGTCATCTCCTATTCGGAAAGGGCAAAGGAGAAGGTACTTCATGTTCCGGAGGAGGTGGTACGGGCTTCAGGCCTTGTGAGTGAAGAGACGGCGCGTGAGATGGCCAGGGGAGCGATGGAATTGCTTGGCTCGGATTTTGCTCTCTCCACAACGGGAAACCTGGGGCCGGACGCGCTCGAAGGGAAAGCCGTTGGCCTTGTTTATGTAGGGGTCTGCTCAAAAAGGCGGGCCGGAGACCCCGGCCAAAAGCCGGTTTGCCAAACAAAAAAAATGCTGCTTAAGGGCGGACGGGACGAGAACAAGAAGGAGGCCGCTCTGGAGGCACTAAGGTTCCTTCTGGAGCAGGCCCGCAACCGGTCTTAGCCCGAAGCAGCATGAGTTTTTTTCTGTTTATTTCGCATCGCACACCCCGCCGCAACCGCAGGGTTTGCCTTTGGCCTTTTCGAATGCCTCACGGCCTCCCGCAAATCTATCCGGATCGGTTCCATTATGTTTTATTTTAACCGGATATATCAGCGGAGGGAAAGGCACTGTGTTTTTGGGCCGGTGATGGCCGGTATGAGCGACTTCGGGCATTAGCTTTTTTTGTTTCTTAAAACAGGGTCGGGTTTCCGGGGCTGGCCTTTATCAACTTCAAAAGCTCCTCATAGGAGATGGTCTTTACGCCAAGCTCTTGGGCCTTGTCCAGCTTCGACCCCGGTTTTTCCCCCGCCACCAGATAGTCGGTGCTGCCGGAGATCGCCGATGAGGCGTGTCCGCCTTCTGCCTCTATCTTCTCCTCCACTTCCTTTCTGGGGGCGGGCAGTGTGCCCGTGATCACGAAGGTCATCCCCTCCAGCGGGAGTTTTGCCTGTTTTTTTGCCGCCTTGAAATCCGGGTTTTGTATCCGGAGTCCGGCCTGCTTCAGCGTCTCCATCGTCTTTATGTTTTTTCCGTCCCGGAAGAAAGCTGAAATGGAGTTGGCGATCTTGTCCCCCATGTGCTTTATCGGTCTCAGCCTTTCCGGGGTCACATGATACAGGTCCTCAAGACGCGAAAAGTTTTTGGCAAGGAGCCTTGCCGCGTACTCTCCCACATGGGGGATCCCAAGGGAATAGAGAAACCTTGCCAGTGCGGGCGTTTTGCTGCGCTCTATGGCCTCCATCATGTTGGAGGCGGATTTTTGGGCGAATCTTGGAAGGTTAAGCAAGTCTTCCTTTTTAAGCCTGTAGATGTCCTCAAAGTTTTTTATGAGGCCCTTCGTATAAAGGAGTTCCACGTTCTTTTCGCCAAGCCCCTCTATGTCCATTCCGTTTCTTCCGGAAAAATGTATGATCTTTTCCTGCACCTGCACCGGGCATGAAAGGGACACGCATCTTACGGCCACTTCGCCTTCCTCTCTTACCACTTCTCCCCCGCAGGCCGGGCAGCGCTCAGGCATGGGCACTTCTTTTTCCCTGCCCGTCCTTTTCTCCTTTATCACCATGAGCACATGCGGGATCACGTCCCCGGCCCTTTCCACGACCGCGGTGTCCCCGATCCTTATGTCCTTTCTCTTTATCTCGTCCCAGTTGTGGAGGGTCGATTTTGTTACGGTTACGCCGCCTATCCTTACCGGCTCGAAAACGGCATAGGGCGTTATGACGCCCGTCCGGCCCACGCTGCCCCTGATGTCCTTTATTTTTGTGGATGCCTGGTGGGCGGCGAATTTATAGGCGATGGCCCAACGGGGCTCCCTTGTCTTTGATCCCAGTTTCTGCTGGAGCCCGAAATCATCCACCTTTATTACGGCCCCGTCTATTTCAAACCCGAAGCTCTCCCTCTTTTGCTCGATCTTCCCTACTGCTTTAAGAACGCCGTCAATGCCTTTGGCCTTTTCAAGCATCGCCGGCACGGGGAACCTTTTTCCCCTGAGCCAGTCCATGAACCCGGAGTGGCTTTTGAATTCGATCCCCTTTGCCGCGCCCAACCCATAGCAGGCCAGAAACAGTCTCCTTTCCGCTGTAACGGAGGGGTCCAGCTGCCTGATGCTTCCCGCCGCGGCATTCCTTGGATTGGCAAAGGAAGGCTCCCCCGTCTCTTCCCTGCGGCGGTTCAGTTTTTTGAACTCCTCAAGGTCCATGTATACCTCGCCACGGATGTCTATCACCTGCGGTATACTGCCGTCCGCCTCTATCTTTATGGGGATAGACCTGAGCGCTTTTATGTTCAGGGTCACGTCCTCCCCTTCAAAGCCGTCCCCCCTTGTTGAGGCCCTTGCAAGGAGCCCCCCCTCGTAAGTTAGCTCCATGGCTAGGCCGTCGTATTTGGGCTCCACCGTGTACTCTATGTCCTCTTCCTGCTCAAGGAGCCTTTTTATCCTGCGGTCGAACTCCCGCAGCTCGTCATGGGAGAATGCGTTGTCCAGGGAGAGCATGGGGACGGTATGCCTCACTTTCGCGAATTTCTCCAGGGGGGCGGCACCCACACGGCGCGTTGGGGTCTCAGGCAGGATGTAACCGTATTTTTCCTCAAGCTGCATCAGGCTGCGGTAGAGCCTGTCGTATTCCTCGTCCGTGATCACCGGGGAGTCGAGCACATAATAACGGTAGCTGTGGTAATTAAGCACCTTTACCAGAGACTCTATCTCTTTCTTTATTTCCGGTGGGACTTCTTTTTTTTCAGGCATAGATAGATTTTATCTCCAAAACAGAATTCGAAGCCGCTTTGCCTCTGAAAAAACACGGGTTTTTTAGTTTTATCTTCCCGGGACGGACATATTATAACAGCAAGGCCCGGCGGCGTTTGACCAATGCAATCGCAAGGAGCATTATTGCAACCGTAGGTTGACTTATTTGCCTCTCCCCGTTTAGAATCTTTTCCTGAATGGAAAAATGGTATGCCTTATACCTTAAGCAGGGACATGAGAACGCTGTCTCCATCCGTCTGGCGGGCGCCGGGATCGAGACGCTGAACCCGCTTTTAAGGCAAAAGAAGTTCAGAAGCCACAGGATAGTCGAGACCGTTGAGCCCCTTTTCCCGTGCTACATCTTTGCCCGCTTCGATCCCTCCGTGCATTTCCGGATGATAAGTTACACAAGGGGGGTGAGGTACATCGTTGGCGGCGGCTCCCTCATGTCCGTGCCGGAGGAGATCATAGTCTCGATAAGGGATAAAATGGAGGGTGGACTGATTGCGCTTAAGCCCGAGGAAATCAAGGAAGGCGGGCAGGTGGTGATAAAAGACGGACCCTTCGGCGGTTTCTACGGAATATTTAAGCGGTACACAAAGGGCTCTGAAAGATGCCTGGTGCTCCTGGAAGCCCTTGGGTGGACCCTGGAGACTGACAACTGCATGATAACGCGCGCATGAAAATCCCATTAAAAAAGGGCTTGACAAACACCGGCAAGGGTATTACTCTAGGTTGTATAGTTGAAACTTATAGTTGTGTTAAGGAGAAGACCCCTTTTGCAAAAAAAAATGCAAGGAGGCTGTCATGAAGAGAAAAGCCGCATTCCTGGCATTGATCGCCTTTTCGGTAAGTTTCATCATTCTTCCCCGGCAGGCCGTTGCCGCCCCGGCAAGCATGGTGCAGGGGCATGTTTCAACCGCCTCCGTCACAATGGCGGGGAGGGCGGCCCCCGGCCCCTCACTGATCGGGAATGCCTATCCCAAAGGCATGGCCCGCGTTTTTCTGGCAGGCCAGTGGCTAAAGCTGAACGGTATCTGTCCGGTTGCCCCTGGCGAGGTTTTCAGCACTGCGGGAGGCACGATCTCCTTTCTTTTTACCGACGGAACGCGCATGGATGTGGGAGGGGGCTCGGCTGTCTATTTCAAAGCCGGGCCGGGCGGCGGCCATTCCTACGTCATAGCGCTTGTTAAGGGGCGGATAGGTATCAATGGCGGCAGTCTCTCAAAATTCGCTGTGCAGACCCCGGATGATCTCCTGATGTCTCCCGGGAAGGCCGGTTTTATAGGGGGCCTTTATTTTGATGGAGGGCGGACCATAGTAAAGACACTTTCGGGAGGCCTTACGGTCAAAAAGGATCTCTCAGCCCAAAAAATCAAAAAGGTCACAGTGGGATATGCGGGCGCGGATGGCGCAGGAGATGATGACGGAACCATGGCCCCAAACGCCCAAGCCGGCTCTTCGGACCCCGGAGCATCGGGGGGCGCCGGAGCGGCAGGGGGCGGCTCAGTCGCAGCCGCGCTTGCGATTGGAGGGGCCGAGATTGCGGGAACTATAGCGGGGGTTACCGTGGAACAAAACCGCGGATGGAGCGAAGCGAGCCCTTATAGTCCATAGGCATACACGGGGGGGTATACGAACAAAATGAAGACGTTTAATAAAAAATTAATATTAGTGCTCGTTCTTGCCGCATGGGCCTTTGCCTCATGCGCTCAGGACCAGGAGTACCAGCGGGTCATAAATAACGCGTACTCCGGGAAAGGCAGAGCCAGCCTGCTCAACAGCGAGCTCGTCAAAAGGGCGATGACGCAAGGGGCCCTTGATTCCACCAGGGATTACAGGCTTGGGCCGGAGGACCTGGTTCAGGTCAATGTCTTCCGGGTGGATGACCTCTCCTCTACCGTCCGTATAAGCCAGGCGGGCATGATAGAGCTTCCTCTTGTGAATGAGGTGAAGGCTGCGGGGCTGACGCCACCGGAACTGGAGGCGGCCATCGCCCGGAGGCTGAGGGCCTATATACAAGACCCGGTGGTAAACGTGTTCATAGAGGAATACCGCAGCCGGAGAATAACCGTTTTGGGGGCCGTGCATAACCCTCAGGTCTTCAGCGTATCGGGGCCAAAATATCTTCTGGACATGCTTTCAATGGCCGGGGGGCTCACAGACGAGGCCTCGAACCTATGTTTTATCAGCAGGCAGGCGGGGTCAGCCGGGGCAGATAAAGAAAAAACACTGAAGATAGACCTGAATGAACTTTTAATGAAAGGGAATGCAGAGCTCAATATCCCGGTGAAATCGGGTGATGTCATAAACATCCCCCGCGCGGGGCGTTTCTTTGTGGACGGGGCGGTCGGGGCGCCGGGTTCCTTCTTACTTACCGGCAGCATCACTCTTACGCAGGCCATCAGCATGGCAAAGGGACTCAATTTCGAGGCAGTCAAGAGCATAAAGATATACAGAAACGCCGGGAGCGGCCGGAGGAAACTCCTTGTGGCGAATTATGACGCCATACTGGGCGGGAAGAGCCCCGATATTTACATAAAGGACAAGGACGTTATCATAGTGCCCACAAGCAGCGTCAAGGAGTTTTTCAAGGGGCTGAGGAGCTCCATTTACACCCACTCGATATCGGTTGGAAGGGGATATTGAACGAATGGACAAGGAACTGCAGACATATGGCATAACTGGTAAACCCGCCGTACCGCAACCGACGGCTTCCGGCGAGCCCCTTGCGGGCCTACAGCGTGGGGAGAGCGAAAATATCCATCTGAGGGATTATCTCCGAGTCCTTTCTGGAAGAAGGTGGGTCCTGGTCTCTTTTTTCACTTGCGTAATGGCGGCCGCGGTGGTATCCAATTTCATGGTGAAACCCGTCTACACCGCCACTGCGACCATAAAAATAGACAAAGGCACCCCAAACATACTGGCATTCAAGGGGGCCTATGAATCCGCGCAAAATGACGATGGCTATTATCAGACGCAGTACAAGATACTTAAAAGCAGGAACATAGCGGCAAGGGTAATAAGAAAACTGAATTTAGGCCGCAACAGGGAATTCGCACCCGCAGGCGGTCCGTCAGCTTTCAAGGAAGGGGACGTGTTAAGCATTTTGCCGTTCTTCCAGGAAGACGGGGGCGGCGCAAACCAGGAGGGGATTAGCCAGGAGGGGACCGGCCAGGATGTTGTGAAGCCATTTTTAAAAAGAGTCAAGGTAAGCCCCGTTCCAAATTCACAGCTTGTGAACGTGAGTTTCTCCTCGCACGATCCCGCTCTTGCAAGGGATGCGGCAAACGCCATTGCCGGCGCTTACATAGATTATAACGTTGAGAGCACATACGATGCGGGCAGGCAAGCCAGGGGGTGGCTTGAACAGCAGATAAAGATCATGAAAGCCAGGCTCGAGGACTCCGAGGAGAATCTCAACCAGTACGCCGCAGACAACCAGATGCTCTATATAGAAGACAAAAACAGGATCAAGCAAAGCCTAGTGGACTATACGCTTGGCTATATGGCTGAGTCCCTGGATCAGGCGGTAGCCGAACGGATAGACAAGGAGTCGAGCTATACGGAGCTGAAGGACGCCGGGGAGGACAGCCGTGCGGTCATCGACAACTTGCTGATCCAGCAAATGAAGTCCCAGTATGCGACTCTGGTGGCGCAATACAATAACCAGCTGAAGACTTTCAAGCCCTCGTATCCGCAGATGAAGAACCTTCAAAGCCAGATCAGATCGATGGCAGCCTCCATCCGGGAAGATGAACTGGGCATCTTCAAATCCATCAAAGGGGAGTACCTGGCGGCGTTGAAAAAGGAAAACCAGCTCAGGCGGGTCTTTGATTCCCAGAAGAAAGAGGCCATCGGCTTTCAGAGGAAAATGGTGGAGTATCAGATACTTAAGCGGGAGGTGGACACGAACCAGACCCTCTATCTGAGCCTGCTTCAGAGGCTGAAAGAGATCAGCGTTTCGGCCACCATGACCTCCACCAACATCCAGGTGCTGGACAGGGCCCGGTTACCCAAAATGCCGTCTGCGCCCCAAAAAGTGAGAAACCTTGTATTTGCGCTTTTCTTTGGTCTTACGGGCGGCGTCGGGGCGGCCTTCTTTGCGGAGTACCTGGACAATACGGTCAAGGACACCTCAGAGATAGAAAGGAACATGAAGCTGGCGCCTCTTGGCGCGATCCCCCACAGGAAAAAGATCGAAATGGAGGAACTCTCCCTGGTCTCCCATGCGGATAACAAGGGGCCCCTGGCCGAGGCGTTCCGCTCCGTAGGCACATTTATCCTTTTTTCATCAGCGGCGCGGCCTCCAAAGACAATACTTGTTACCAGTCCGAGGGAGGGCGATGGCAAAACCACGGTGTCCTGCAACACCTCTATCGCCTTAACCAAATACCTGGGGAAAGGAATGATTATCGATGCGGACCTGAGGAAATCGAGCTTGCACCGTGTATTCGGCCTCGAAAACAGCAAGGGGCTTTCAACTTATCTTTCGGGGAACATGGAGTTTGCAGGAGAAGGGCTTATAAGGAGCACGCATGTTCCCGCCCTGGACATAATCACGGCGGGCCCCGTTCCGCCAAACCCCTCCGAGCTTCTTGGCTCCCCCAGGATGAAGGAGCTGCTGGAGCGGCTGGGGGGTATGTACAATTTTGTGATAATAGATTCGGCCCCCGTTCTGGGCATGGCGGATTCTGTCTGCCTTTGCAGCTTCGTGGACGGGGTAATAACCGTGGCGATGAGCGGCCGGACCACCAGAGACGCGCTAAGAGAGACCAAAAAGATCCTGGACTATGTGAACGCGAAGGTGCTTGGCCTGGTCATAAACGGCGTCAGGGGAAATGACATGCGCTACGGGTACTATTCATATTATCCGGCTTACCCCCGCAATGACGGAAGGGTGTAAAAACGCGCGGCAGGGTAATTATCGTCCTTGTCCATCTTCTAGGTCTTTTCATGGTTTACAGGCTGGGCGCGGACTGCCTGGCGGATATTGCCTGCAGGTCCGGAAACCGCGTGGCCCTCAGCATCGCCTCCCGCGTGGACCCTGGCAATGCCAGGGTGCTTTATGGTCTGGCCCTCAAGAGCCACTATAGTCTGAAGAGACCGGAACTAGACAAGGCAATATGTCTGTACAAACTTGCTCTGGGCCGGGACCCTTTTTACGCCCAGGCGTGGTATCAGATGGCCCTTGCCTGCCGCCTGGCCGGAAAGAATTCAGACGCCGGGGATGATATGGCAAGGTATGAAATGCTCAGGGGTACCTACGAGGCGGACCTCTGGAACATAGGAGTGTTCAGGCTGGATGGCGGCCAGGAGGACCTGGCGGCGGCAGCCTTCAGAAGGTGCATTGAACTCAGGCCGGATTCTGAGGCCGGCGTATCGGGTCTCTTTCTTCTTATGAACACGCCTCAAAGCTATATGGCGGAAAAGGTGTTGCCTCGAACGGCCGAGGCCTATTCCGGCTATATGGATTACCTGCTTGGCAGCAGGAGGACGGATGATGCCCTTTCTTTTTTCAGGCTTTCGAGTGGCTTTGTCAGCCCGGACCGCCTGGCCTCTCTTTGCAGGCTATTGATCGCAGACAGGCGCTCAGAAGAGGCCTGGGATTTTTGGCGGCAGTTTTTGGGTGGAGCCAGGGAAGCAGGTGTGGGAGGCCCTGGCGCCGGGGACCCGGTCATGATTAACGGGGGATTTGAGAGGCCGGTCGGGGCGGAAGATGAAACGTGTTTCGGCTGGAGGGCCAGGCGCGGACCGGGTCTTGATCTCTCATATGATGGGAATGTCCGGGCGGAAGGGAAAAGAAGCCTGCATATCGCGTTTGATGGTCGCAGGGAGCCCGGGTTTTGGTTGTGGCAGTACATAAGGGTGAAGCCGGACAGCTCATATGAGTTGAAGGCGGAAATCAGGACGCGCAATGTTATAACGGCAGGCGGCATATATCTTGAGGTCTGGAACCAGGCGTGCGGCGGTTATTATGCGCGCACGGCGGCGCTGAGGGGCACGGCGGATTGGAGGGAGATGCAGCTTGAGTTCAAGACCCCCATGGGATGCCGTTTGCTAAAGGCCGGCATATTAAGGCAGGAGGCCCTGAAGCTGGATCTTCAGGCGCCAAGCGATGTGTGGGTTGACGATGTCCGGATATCGCCTTTTCCGCCGCCCGCGGAACTGAAAAAATAAAAAACAAAAAAAGCGGAAAGGCAAAAAAACAAAAAATAAAAAAATAAAAAAAGGAAAACAAAAAACCTTTGAGATACGATCCCCTTTTTCTGGCTGTCACGGTAATGGTCTCTGTGCTGCTTTTTGGCTCCGTGGAGCCGTGGGCCGCAGGCCTGATAGGCCTGGCTGTAACAATGTATTTCAACATCCGGGTCCATGATGCCAGGTTTTTGGACGGCATGGGACGCCCGTCCAAAGGGCCGCGGTGGAAAAAGGAGATCATCTGGGGTAAAGAATCCGGACCAGGGATCCCGTGGCGGGTTTTTGCTTTTTCCTGGCGCGGGGGGATGCTCATTTCCGCCGCAGGGTTCATGGCGGTTTCACTTTTGGGGCTGGCACCGCTTCCGGTTCGGACAATAGCTTTTTTTTCAAAAAAGGGATATGGGTTAATAGAGGGTCTTTCGCTGCAGCCGCCCGCATGGCACACCCTGAGCCTGGATGGTCATCAGAGTGTGGAGGCGCTTTTAAGGCTTGCGATATGCGCCATGGTATTCATTATCGCGGAGAGGGCAGGCAGAGACAGGAAGGCCCTGAAACGGACCTTTTCGATTCTCTCTTTTTTCGGTTTCGGTCTTGTTGTTTTTGCGGTCATTCAGAAATCCACGTGGGATGGCAGGCTCTACTGGTTCAGGGCGCTCCGGTACGGGAGGCATCCCTTTGGGCCATTTGTCAACCGGAACCATTTCGCGGGGTTTATGGGCATGCTTATTCCTCCGGGGCTCGCGCTGGCCTTTGAGGCCAGGAGGCCGGCTAAAACCGTGCTTTATGCCCTGCTGGCAGCGGTAATGGCCGCTGGCCTTTTTTACTCCCTTTCCAGAGGAGGAATAATTAGTTTTTTCGCCTCCATGCTCGTTTTCCTGGCGATGGCCAGACCGAAGAGCGGCAGGGCGGGGAACAGGGCCGTTTATTACGCGGTTTTTTGTTTTTTTGCGATTGCCCTTCTGTTTTATGTTTTTTATGGGGGGATCTCACCGTTGCTGGGCAGATTTGAAGAGGGTGGGCTCAGCTTTGGAACAAGACTGAAGGTATGGGAGGCGGCGCTGCGTGCTGCCTGGGACTTTAAATGGTTTGGCACCGGTCTTGGCACCTTCAGGGAGATATTCCCACTGTATAATCCAGGTCTGCAGAAGACCTTCGATTTCGCCCATAACGACTATATAAATCTTATTGCGGAAACGGGCCTGTGGGGCTTTTTTTTTCTGCTGGTTTTTTTTGCGTCATTCGCCAGGGGCGTATATAATTATTACGGACGGCAAAAGCCATCTTACCTTACCGCCGGGCTGCTTGCATCCGTGGCTTATATGCTTGTCCACAGTTTTTTGGATTTCAATCTGCACATACCTTCGAACGCGATCACTTTTTCTGTTGTTGCGGGGTTCGCCACAGCGCGCATCCATCTGAGAGGCGGGGGCGCCCGCCCCGGCGGAAGAGAGGACTTCGATGGAACAAGGGCTTGCCCAAACGGGAAGCGGATTTATTGACATACACTGCCACATATTGCCAGGGCTTGATGACGGCGCCAAGGACATGGCGCAGACGCTTGAGATGCTGAGGATCGCCGCAAAGGACGGCGTCGAGGGCATCGTGGCCTCCCCGCACATAAAATGCGGTGTCTATGACAACTCCAGGCAGACTATAACCCGGGCCATTTGCGGCCTGAACGGGAGCGCAAAAAAGAACGGGGTCGAACTTTATCAAGGGGCGGACATTTATATTTCCAGGGGCCTGATAGAGGATGTCCGCAAGGGAGTTCTGCCCCTTATAAACGACAGGAATTATCTCTTGCTGGAGCTTCCCGATTATGTGCTTCCGCCCATCTCCGAGATCGAAAAAATGATAGCCGGCCTGAAGGTAAACGGGGTCACCCCGGTGATAACTCACCCGGAAAGGAACCTTGCCATACTGGAAGACGTCTCCATCGCCGGTAAGCTCATAAAGGCCGGCGCGGTATGCCAGCTCACCGCGGGCAGCATAACCGGGAGGTTCGGGGCCGCGGTCCGGAAGGCAAGTTTCAGGATGTTGAAAAAAAGCTTGGTCCATGCCATTGCTTCGGACGCGCACGACACCAGGAGGCGCCCGCCCATCCTCTCGGAAGCACACTCCGTGGTTGCGTCAAAATTCGGCCAATCTCTCGCGAACGACCTCTTCATACTGAACCCCCGAAGCATACTGAACGGGGACCCCCTGAATGGACATTATCCAAGGGCCTGAGCCAACCTTTGGCGCACGCGGGTTCTTCTCTTATCTGAAATCCCAATCGCAAAGATAAAAAAACCTTAAATTTCCTCTTGACATCACTTTGCCCCCTACTTATACTTAAATACAACTTAAGGTTGCTATAGAAAAAATCTTCGGACCAATGTATCTGCCATTTCAGTTTCAACGCAAGGGCGGCCAAAAAATAGGCCATGGCGGTAGCATGCCTAAAACTGCAAAGGAGGAGAGATCCCGGTGAATGGCGCGTGGCTCATTACGGGTGGGTGCGGGTTCATAGGTTCCAATCTCGCGGCACATATTCTGAAAAATCATGGCGGCACAAGGATCAGGGTCCTGGATAACCTTAATCAGGGCTCCGTAGGTGCGATGGTATCAACGATCCGTTTTAACTGCGAAATGGGAGACCCCCTTGCCAATGTCTCCGTTTCCGTGGGGGATATAAAGGATTACGGCGTCTGCGCTGAAAGCGTCGAGGGGGTGGACACGGTTGTGCACCTGGCTGCGAACACGGGGGTGGCCCAGTCGGTCGATGACCCAAGGGCGGATATGGAGACAAACGTGATAGGTACCCTCAATATGCTTGAGGCCTCAAGGCAGGCCGGTGTGAAAAAATTCATCTTTGCCTCTTCGGGTGCTCCGGTCGGAGAAGTCGAGCCTCCCATACACGAGGACAAGGCGCCCAAACCGGTTTCACCGTACGGCGCCAGCAAACTGGCGGGCGAGGCCTATTGCCAGGCCTACTGGCGGTCATATGGACTGCCCACGATCTCTCTCAGGTTCGGGAACGTTTACGGCCCGGGTTGCAAGCACAAGGACAGTGTCGTCGCCAGATTTCTGAGGCGGGCCCTTGCCGGAAAACCCCTGGAGATATACGGGGACGGCGATCAGACGAGGGACTTCATTTATATAGACGACATCGTAAGGGCGATCTCATTGGCTGGGCAGCCCGGCCTAGGGGGTGAGGTCTTCCAGATAGCCACCCACCGGGAGACGACGGTAAACGAGGTAGCCCAAAGCATAAGGCGTCTCGTTGAAAAAAGGACCGGCAGGAAGGTCGGCATATTTTTCGGCAAGAAGAGGCGGGGGGACGTAAAAAGGAATTATTCGGACATCTCGAAGGCGAAACGCATGCTGGGGTTCGATCCTCGCTTCAGCATGTCCCAGGGACTTGAAAAGACCCTTGAATATTACCTGAGGGAGGGACCTGTAAGCGAAGGCAGGCTCAAGGCGGTTTGAAGAAAAAGATTGGAAAATCAAAAGGCATCTCTTTCGGAGGGAATATTTTGAAAGATTTTTACAGCGGGAAAAAGATTCTCGTGACGGGGGCCGCAGGCACGGTGGGCAGCGAGATTGTGAGGCAGCTTCATGCATTCGGGCCGTCTGAGCTGAGGTTGGTGGACAACAACGAGTCGGCGCTTTTTTTTCTTATGGAGCGGTATAAAAGCAGGAACATCTTTTGTTTCCTTGGGGACGTCCGGGACCCCGGAAAACTGAAGAAGCTCTCCGAGGGCCTGGACATAATCATCCACTGCGCGGCGTTCAAGCACGTCATCCTTTCCGAATACAACCCTTTCGACGTGGCCCAGACGAACATCTTCGGTGTTGAGAACATCATACGGTCCGCGAAGGCCGGCGGGGTCAAGCACGTCCTTTTCACAAGCAGCGACAAAGCGGTAAACCCGACGAACGTCATGGGTACGTCAAAGCTGATGGGAGAGCGCCTTATCACCGCCGCCAACGCCCTCAAAAACGGCGATGGGACCATATTCAGCAGCTCGCGCTTTGGCAATGTGATCGGATCGAGGGGCTCTGTGGTGCCCCTGTTCATCAGCCAGATCAGAAAGGGCGGTCCCGTCACGCTTACCGATAAAAGGATGACCCGTTTTATCATGAGCATCCGGGCATCGGCAACTCTTGTGCTGAAGGCGCTCACACAGGCAAGAGGCGGAGAGGTATTCGTCACCAAGATGCCTGTGGCAAGGATCTCCGACTTGGCCCAGGTATTGATAGAGACAATGGCCCCAAGGTTCGGGTACAAACCGTCGGCGATCAGGACGGTCGAGATAGGGGCGAAACCCGGAGAGAAACTCTATGAGGAACTCATGAGCGACGAAGAGGTCTCCCGGTCCATGGAGTTGAAGGACATGTTTGTGATAACCCCGGCTTTCAAATCGATCTACCAGTCGATCGATTATTCCTACCCAGATGTTGTTTCAATGGGACTGACAAAATCCTACGTATCGGCAACTGAAAAACCCATGGGAAAGGATGACATCAGGGATTATCTGCTTAAAAACGGCCTTCTAGACGATATCTGGGGCGGCCAGACGGGCAGGACGGAATCTTTTTTGACGGAGGGAGCAGCGTGAAGGTACTGGTCCTTGGAGCGGACGGTTATCTCGGGTGGGCGACGTGCATGCATTTTTCTTGCAAGGGGCATGAGGTCACGGCCGTGGACAACTATTTCCGGCGCAACGCCTCGGAGAGATTGGGCTGCCCGCCCCTTATTCCCACGCCCGGGCTGCCACAGAGGGCGAAGACATGGAAGGGCATGGGTGGAGGGGCCATCCGGGTCCTTACAGGCGACATTACCGATTACGATTTTCTGCTGGCCGTGTTCGGATTGTGCCAGCCTGAGGTGGTGATACATTACGCGGAGCAGCCTTCCGCCGTTTATTCCATGATGGACAGGGACACTGCGGCCTTTACCGTGCAGAACAACCTTGTGGGAACCCTCAACCTGGCCTATGCGGTCAAGGAAACGGGGTCCGCCTGTCATATCATCAAGCTGGGGACGATGGGGGAGTACGGGACACCTGATATAGACATAGAAGAGGGATGGCTGGAGATAGAGCACAAGGGCAGAAAGGACAGGTTCCTTTTCCCAAGGCAGGCAGGCTCCATCTATCATACCTCAAAGATACAGGACACAGATCTGCTCTGGTTTTTTGCGAGGACATGGGGGCTGTCCGTCACGGACCTGATGCAGGGCCCGGTTTACGGCATATCGACGGAAGAGGACAACATGTACCCGGACCTTATGCCCAATTTCAGTTACGACGAGGTCTTCGGCACGGTGCTGAACCGTTTTGTCGTCCAGGCCGTTGCGGGACACCCCTTGACGGTCTATGGAAGGGGAGGCCAGGCCCGGGGCTATATCAATATCAAGGATACCCTGCAGTGTGTCTACCTGTCTTCGATGCTTCCGCCCGGTCCCGGAGAGCTACGGGTGTTCAACCAGATGACCGAAACCTTTACCGTGAACGATCTGGCAACGAAGGTCAGGAAGGCCGGGGAAAAACTCGGCTACGAGGTGAAGATCGGGCACATGGAAAACCCCAGGGTCGAGCAGGAGGAGCACTATTACAACCCTAAATATACCGGCCTCATGGAACTTGGACTGAAACCCCATTACCTGACAGACGATGTCCTGGAAGGCATGTTCCGGCTTGTGGCGGGTTACAAGTCAAGGATCAACAGGGCATCAATATTCCGGGGCGTCAAATGGAGATAAATAGTAAATGAAGTTATTTTCCCACCTGCTTCCGTATCTTCTGCTTGTAAGTTTCTCCGCGGGTCCGATGAAAGATTTCGGCCTGCCAAAGATGGAGGCCCTGAACAAGTCTCCTTACGATGGAGCGGCAGTCCCGTTGACCAGCCTGTACGATACGGGACGCTTCAGCATGAGCGATTTTGACGGCGCTGTAAGATCTTTCAGGGAGAGGTCAGTCAAGCAGATATGGCCCTGGATCTTTTTCAACAGGTTTCTGGGAAGCAAGGCAGGCGGCAAAACCCATTCGCCACGTTCAAACACGCCCGCATTCAGGCGGATAAAGGGTATGGACCTTTACAATGAAGAGGGGGCACTGGGGGATTTTTTCTCAAGGCTCGGCATATCTCTTTTGATCGCGCGTAAGCTGGGGACCCCGGGAATAGTCATAGACCCGGAGTTTTACAACGATTATGGAGTAAGCGGCCTTCCGGCACTGGCCAAGCGAATGGGCAAACCGGAGGATGAAGTGAAAAAGAGACTTGAAGCCATTGGCGCCCGGATGTGCGATATCACGGACAAGCAATATCCAGGGGCCACATTATGGTTTCTTGACACCGGGCTTGCGGAGCCGCTTGGCGGCGGGATAAGGAGTACGCTTTCTTTCTGGAAAGGCAGGCGCTACAGGGCGTTTACTTATATAGTACGCGGCCTGCTGGAACGGGCCGGAACTGCGCATTCGCGCATAACCGTTGTAAGCGGCGGGGAGATATCCCTTACCTATTGCCAGGAATCCCTTGAGGGCCTGAAGCAGAATATAAAGCAAAGGGGTATTGCTTACGAGGGACTGCTGAAGGAATATCCGAACCTGGCTCTGGGCGGTACGATCGCCCCATGGGTAAGCAGAGAGGCAAAGCGGGGCTGGATGAAGAAGGATAACTGCGCGTCCTCGAAGATAAGTGACCTTGAGGGGTTCAGGCCGCTGATCAGAGAACTGCTTGTCTCCTACAACTACGTCTGGATATACGGCGCATGGGCTGGCGGGTATGACCCTTTCAATGTGAAGTCCGGGGAATCCCTCGCCGGCGGAAGCCCTTTTGCAAAAATAAAAACAACTCGGACAAGCCTGTCGGCCAGGGCATTCGCACCGTGCGCTGCTCAAGGCGATAAGGGGGATAGTTAAGCCAATATGGGTTTTGATATAACAGGCAAGCTCCTGGCCCGCAATACGGTTTTAAATCTGCTTGGGCGGGTCGTTCCGAGCATTATCATCATTTTCAGCATCCCTCCCCTGGTGAGGATACTGGGCTCGGAGCGCTTCGGACTACTTTCTCTCATATGGCTTACGATCGGGTACGCGCAGATGTTCGGGTTCGGTTTTTCCCCGGCTATCACCAGGTATTGCGCCCAGGCGCTGGGAAAAGGGGACAGAGGGGCCGTAAAGGGTATAGTGCTCTCCGGGTTTTGCGTTCAGACGGCCATTGGGCTAATGGCCATGCTTGCGCTTATGATAGCCGCCCCGTATCTTTCCGGCCGGATATTGAAAATAGGCAATGGCCTTCTCGCTGAGGCGCGGCGCGGCTTTTACGTGGCGAGTCTGGGTTTTCCCGCCGTTCTGGCAGCCAATTCGTTCAGGAGCCTCCTTGCGGCTTTCCAGCGGTTCGATCTGATAAACATGGTAAGGGTCCCCCTCAGCATCTGCAATGCCGTTGTGCCGCTTGCCGGGGCCGCCCTTGGCTGGCCTTTTCACTACATAATACTGGCCCTCGTCCTTGTGCTTTATCTTTATCTGGCGTTTTTTTTCCTGTTGTCGGTGCGCATCTGTCCTGAGATATTCAGGAGGGGCGGAGGGGCCAGGCTCTCCAATGTCCATTTGCTGGCCAGGTTCGGCGGATGGGTCTCCGTGTCCAGTTTTCTGGCCCCTGTCTTTGAAAACATGGACCGGTTTTTTGTGGGGGCTCTCGTCTCCCTACCGGCTGTAGCGTTCTACACGGTCCCGTACGAAATAATAAACAGACTTGTGATAATCCCTTCGGCCCTTACCTCCACTCTTTTTCCCGCCATGAGCGGCCTGCACGGGGCGGGGCAAAGGGAAAGGATCAACGTTCTGGCCGCGCACGGGCTCAAGTTCCTGTTTTTTACGGCGGGGATCATAGCCATCTCCGTTTTCCTTTTTGGCGGGGATTTCCTCAGGATATGGATCGGGGCCGGGTATGCCGCAAGAAGCGCGGGAGTTCTCAAGATATTGGCGGCGGGCTTCCTGGCGAATGTGCTCGCCTACATCCCCTATAATCTCCTTCTGGCAACAGGCAGACCGGATATCACGGCCAAGTTCCACATGATCGAATTCCCGGTGTACGTCTTTTTGCTGGCCGTCCTTGTCCCGCTTTGGGGCATAAAGGGAACGGCCCTCTGTTGGACACTCCGGTCGCTTATGGACGCCATTCTGCTATTTGGCGCCGCCGCAAAGCTGCACAAGGCTGGGGAAACCGGTTTTTTCCACGCGGGAGGCGGATGGATGTGGTTTGTGCTTTATATGGCCTTTTTCGGGGCGGCAGCCTGGACGCTTTCAGTGGCCGTGCAGGGTTTGCTGCCAAGGGCGCTCTTTTTCATGACCGGCCTGGTCCTGCTGACTCTCTCATTCTGGAAAAAACTAGATGCGAGCGCGAAGGTGTCAATGATGGATATCCTTCGGGTCAAAGTCGCCGGGCGCGGCAAGGCGGAAATATTGCGATGATTGAAAGAGCAATGGATCCGCTGGTTTCCATAATAACCCCCACTTTCAACCATGGGCCGTTTATAGGAAGGTGCATAAGGAGCGTTCTGGGCCAGACCTTCACCGGATGGGAGCAGATAATAATAGACGACGGTTCAACGGACAATACGGCCGCTCTGATCAAGGCCTTTAAAGACAGCAGGATAAAATATGTTTACCAGGAGAACAGGGGCATATTCAGGCTTGCGGGAACTTATAACCGGGCGGTCGGGATGGCGAAGGGCAAGTTCATAGCGATCCTGGAAGGAGACGATTTCTGGCCGGATAATAAATTAGAAGCACAATTGCCGCTTTTTGGTTCCGGATGTATTTTGTCCTGGGGATCTGTCCGCATGACCGATAAGAACGGAAAGCCTATCGGCATCAAACCCGCCTGCGGCCGGAAAGCGCCGGACCTGAACGGTAATCCGTTTAATTACCTAATCAAATCCAATATTATTCCTGCGGTTTCGGTAATGGTCAGAAAAGACGCTCTTCTGGCCGTTGGCGGGTTCCAGCAAGTGGCAGGTGTGCCATGTGTGGATTATCCCACATGGCTTACCCTTGCCGGGAAGGGGAGATTTTGCTTCGGCAATTGGATATTGGGCTGTTGGAGGACACATGATTCGCAGGTCACCTCAATGCAATGGGACACCGATGTAGTCCGGAAAATGAACGGCTATCGCTTGTCCGTATTTGATAACCTCGGTCCGGAACAAAGAAAAGAATTAAACCTTTCCAGGGAAGATGTTTTAAAAAATAACAGAAAGCTGATGGCCTACAATAATTTCAGGCAGGGACGGATAGAGCTGCTGAGATCGAACCGGGAAAAAGGCCGCTCCTTTATGAAGGAATCTTTGAGGACCGGGACGGTGAAGCTCAGGGTCCGATCGGCTTGGGGCATTTTGTCCAGCTACATCCACATGAACATCGACTCCGGTACGAAAACAAGCGATTGAAGGTCATGGATGAGCAGACATTCATCAGGGAAGAAATGCTGGGGATTCTTCTGGAGAAATGGAAAAACAATGGGGATTGCATGTCTGCGGAGAAATTCAATAAATTCATTGATTACAAGCTCCGGATGCAGGAGTTCCAGGACAGGCTTATCCGGCGGATTTGTATGTATGAAAATATAGTCTCCAAAAGGGTGCTGGATGCGGGTTCGGGAGAGGGGGGGCTGGTAGTGGCCCTTAATCTGAGGGGGTGCATGGCAGCGGGCGCGGACATCAAGGAGGACAATATCAGGATCTCTAAGCTGCGTGCCCGCCTGGAAGGGCTCCCTGAAAATATTTTTATCCACTGTGACGCCTCGGGACTGCCTTTTGAGGACGGTTTTCTTGACATGGTTATCATGAACGAAGTCCTGGAGCACGTCGCCGATGTGCAGGCCACGATGAAAGAGGTGGCTAGGGTATTGAAAGAGGGAGGGCTCTTTTTTGCCCGCGTCCCTAACGCCCTGTGGCCTTTCGAAGGGCATGTGAACCTCTGGTTCCCTCATTGGCTGCCGTCACCCCTGAGGAGATCCTATGTCAGGGTTTTCCGGCCGCGAAAAGGATATGAATCCTGTTTTCTGGATGATATACGGTATCACGATCATCGCGGATGGAAAAGGGAAGTCGCCCCTTTTTTTAGACAGATGCTCTCTAACGCAGTACTTTATGAAAATCTCATGGAAGGGCTCATATCCGGGCTCATGGGAAGGCCCGTGGCCGGCCGCCAGGGCCTCTTCCGGCGTTGCGCAAGCCGGGGGCTGGACCTCATCAGGGAATCCAGTGTGATGGACGTCCTGTCGCCCACAACTTACCTGGTGGCGCGGAAATAAGGAACAAAAAATGGGGAAAAAACCAAGAATAGGAATGGTCTTTGCCGGGATGCCATTGACGAAATACGGGGAGCAGTACTTTTGCCGGGCCTCTATTTTCAATATGCTGCGCCATGCTCCTCAGTTTCTGGATATCGAGCTGCTGTGTCCTGTCATGGAAGGGCCCGTCCTGGAAGCGGGCTGCGAAGGACACAGCGTGGAGCTTGCCGGGATGGTGGTGCATCCACTTAGCGGCTGGACATCCGGGCTTGATCTTTACGCCCGGAAGTTTATGAGGATCGTCTTCCAGATGTTTTTGTTATTTGGCCGCGAATCGGGGCGGTGGGATGCCGTCGTTATCATAGATCCTGATCCTCTTGGTCATGTGGCCTATCTTCTCGCCAGGGCATTGCGAAAGAAATGCATCCTCTACCTGAGGGGCGACGACTTTTTCGAATTACTTGACCGGAACCGGGCGGGGGGCAGGAAGGTGCTTGCGGTGCTTTGGTGCCGGGTCCTGCGCTTTTCCATCAACCGGATGCTCAGGCATTGCGCGGGTGTGGTGACCGGCAGGGCGCTGTTCGAACGGTACCGCTCCGCGGATCCAATACTCTATTACGCCTCCGCGGTGAGCGAGGCACAGATCGCGCAACGTCAAAAGGGTAAATCCCGTGCCGGGAAGGCGGCCATCCGGCTGCTCATGGCCGGTTATCTGGCGGAGTATAAGGGATACGATATCGCCATCGAGGCCATAAGGCTTCTTAGCGAACGTGGGCAAAAAAACTCCATACATCTGGATATCGCTGGGACGGGGCCGGATGAGGGAAGACTGCGCGCATTGGCCGTAAACGCGGGCGTTGCGGCGGTGGTGAGTTTCCGGGGTTTTGTTCCCTACGGCGGGCGGCTGTTCGATCTTTATGCCGGGGCGGATGTGTTCCTTTTGCTGTCCCGGAGCGAGGGGACGCCTAAAGTGGTCCCGGAGGCATTTTCCTTTGGCTTGCCCGTGATCGCGTCCGGGGTTGGCGGGGTCCCTGATATGGTAAATGATGGGGAAAACGGAATACTTCTTCCGGCGCTCACCGCCCAGGCTTTATCTCTGGCTTTAGAGAGACTCATTGACTCGCCAGGAGAGCTTGTCCGGCTCTCGGAGGGGGCATTCCGGTCCGCCGGGCGTTATTCCATTGAGAGACAGCTGAGAGCCGCAATGCATGAAGCGGGCATGAGATTATGCCATTGACGGTGCTGAATTACCATAGTGTGCGCAATAACGGCGAACTGCCGCTGTCGGTGGCAGTCCGGTCGTTCCGGTGGCAGATGCAGCACATAGCCAATAAAGGATACAGGTGCGTTTCCCTAGAGGAGGGTTTTTACAAAGAAAATGGAAAAGACAGAAGGACCATACCGCTGACCTTTGATGACGGCTATCTGGACAATTATACGGAGGCTTTCCCCATCCTTCTGGAATTGGGCTTTACCGCAACGTTCTTCGTGACAGCAGAATTCATCGAACACAGGATAATCCCCTGGCACAAAAGGCCGGGACAAGGTGAGGCCATGAGCTGGGGCAACCTGCGCGAAATGGCCAGGGCCGGCATGCGCGTGGGTTCCCACACGCTCAGCCATTCAAGGCTTTCTGAAATTCCCGCGGCTGAGGCCATGCGGGAGTTGGTGGAGTCCAGGGTGATGATAGAGCAGCGTTTGGGGGCGCAGGTGCTTTCGTTTGCCTATCCTTCGGGGGACTTCACAAAGGAGGTCATGGGGATGGTTCCGGAAGCGGGTTATGCGATGGCTGCGGCGCTTGCGCTGCCCCCGGGCCTCATGGAGGACCGCTACTCCATACCGCGCATGGGCATAAGCGTCCGCGATGGCCGGTGGCGGTACAGGCTGAAGATTTCCGGGGCGTTTTGCCCAATGCCGGTTCAGCAAATGGTGAATTTCCGCCAGAGGTTTTTCAATGGAACGAAAATGAAAAAGAAAATGGAAAAACTTGAAAATGCACAAAAAATGCACCGTAACGGCAAGATACGGGGGGAATCATGAAGAAACCGATGAAAATAGTGCTTGTAAATCCGGAAGACATAAGGCGCAGGAAACGGATGTCAGAGCAGACGCCTTTTGCCGGGCTGGCTTTTCTTGCCGCCTATGCCGGGAAGTGTTTTGGGAATGATATAGATGTGGAGATCATCGAGATGCTGCCGCAGCGGTACGGCATTAAGGATGTAGCAAGCCGCATAAGGGAGACCGGGGCAACTCTATGCGGCATTACGGCCAAGACCTACAACTATCCTTTTTCTCTGGAGGTGGCGGAGGCCATCAAGGCGGCCTCACCAAAAACCCTTGTGATTTACGGAGGGGCCCACGCGACGGCGCTTCCCCATGATGTTGCACGTGAAAAGGCGGCGGATGCGGTGATCAGAAGTGAAGGAGAGCAGGTTTTCAATAATGTCATAGAGAACCTGTTAGCCTCCAGGCATCCTTTCCGGGGTGTAAACGGAGTTGTTTATTCAGATGGCGGTGAAATAGCGGACAACGGGAATGAGGAGCTCATTCGGGACATTGACACAATTCCTACCCCTGATTGGGGGAAATACTACGACCTGGATCTTTACGACCGCTATTATGACCGGTTCACAGGGAAACACCATCTGCTGCTGCCGGTTTTCGCTTCCCGCGGCTGTCCCTATGGCTGCCAGTTCTGCCAGCCTGTATTGTCCAGGAAACACCGCGCCCGTCCGGTCAGCAGCGTGCTGGACGAGGTGCAGTACCTTCATGACAGATACGGGATCAGCCGGATCTACTTTGAAGATTCGATATTTGGTATACGGAAAGAGTGGTTCCTGGAGTTCTGCTCCGGCTATAAGGAGCGGGGCCTGCACAATATGGTCAAGTGGGGCTATGAGACCAATGTGAACAATATCGATCTTGAGCGTACCCGGGCCGCCAGGGACGCGGGATGCGTCTACGTATATTTCGGGATGGAATCTGCTTCCGATACCGTATTGCAGCACCTTGGCAAGCGGGCGACCAGGCAGAAACTCTCGGCGGCCATCGCAATGGCAAAGGCCGCGGGCATTCGGGAAGTTGTGGGGAGCTTTATTTTCGGCTTGCCATACGAAAACAGCGATACCGCCGGGGAGACCATCGATTTTATTCGCAGTTCAAGCCTGGACGGGGTCAATATCAACCTGCTTGACGTCTATCCCGGCACGGAGCTGCACGCTATGGTGGAGAACGGCCAGGGAGGCATACAGTGGATACCCGGGAAGAAGGACAAGTGGGACGCCTGCGGCAGGACGCTTGTGAAAACCATCGTGAACGATCTCGATACGGAGGAGAAGCTGGAGGCCCTCTATCTGAAAACACTGAGGATCGTACATGACAAGTACCGGAAAAGCCCATATTCCTACTTAAGGCAGATACTGAGCCATCTCCTTTATTACTCGATGCACAATCCTGAAAAATTAAGGCAGTCGATGCGCCATGCCATGGCCGCGTACTTTCCGGAGCGGTTCAGGCTGAATTAAAATAGCCGCCCTTCAGTTTGAAAATAAAAAAATAAAAAACAATTCAGAGATTAAAAAAATTCTGCCGCCCTCAAATCTTTTTCTTTTCTGTATCCATGTGGAAGTGGAATTTCCTTCCGGACACATAACCAGTGGACCAATAGCCAAATGAGCACAAACGGTTTTCGGATAAACGCGCGTTTAAACCGGATTGACCGGACGATGGCTGGCGCGGGCGCCCTTGCCCTTGCGGCGGTTTTCGGCATGATGGCTTCCGGGCCCCGCTTTTTGCTGGTGATCCTGCCAGTCTTTCTTTGCCTTCTCGTGCTGCGGGACCTCAGGTACGGCGTGTTTCTCTATCCTCTTTTCTATCTGTTTGATTCCTTTGCCATCCCGTTCATAGGGTCACCGCCAAAGCTTCTATCTCTGCTCATCCTGTTCTGGTTTTTCGTGAAGGGGGCCTTCGAGAAAAGGGAGGCACCGTCCGGCAATAGGATCTTGGGGGTGGTTTATGTTGCTTTCATGTACGCCGGAGTGATCTCAATGGCCCACAGCCCGCTTGCGCTCAAAAATGGGCTGCTGGCCCTGCAGAGCATATTACTCAAAGGACTGCTGGCCTATATCGTATTCAGGATAATCTCTACCAGAAGGGACCTCCATACCTGCTTTAATTTTTATTTCGTCATGCAGGCGGCGCTCATGATCCTTGCGTGTTTTCTTATCTTTTACTACAGGCAGCCATACATACTTAGAATGTACCAAACCAATTTCCGGGGAGTTCCCATATATTTCCAGGGAGCGCCCATAAATTTCTGGGCCGATAAATTCCCTCTCCTGAATTTGACGCTGATACAGTTCCCGAACATTGTGGCCAGGGCAATGCTGGTGGGCCTGCCTTTTCTGGCATTTTTTGTGAGGACATCCAGGGGACGCCGCCGGTTGATTTATCTCATTGGGTTCGTCCTTAGCTGTGCCATGATTTTCGTGACTTTTTCCAGGTCCGGGATATTGACTCTGGCCCTCTCCGCCCTCCTTATGGCGCTCAGGTACAGAAGTAGAAAAATGGCCGCCCTTTTTATTGTTTTTGCCATTATCGGGGGATGTCTGGTGATAAACAATGCCGAATTTGACAACAGGTTTGAGGACATTACGACGGGGCATTACCAAAAGGAGCTGAGGTACGACATACTGATCGCCTCCTGGGAGACGTTCAAGAGGTATCCCCTTTTGGGCGCCGGTCCCGGAAGCCAGGAATACGAGATAACGAAGCGTCTGGGCCTGGCCACAGAGCATACCGGGCATAACCTGATAATGAACATCCTCATGGAATACGGGATAGCAGGGCTGACCTGTTTTCTCGCGCTCTGCGCAGTATTGCTTAAGAGGCTTTTTTCTGTTGAAAGGCTCATGTGCGATGAGGAGGGCATACTGCTGGCCCGGGCCTTCCAGATAATGTTTATAACCTTTTTGTTCGCCAGTCAGTTTGCCCCCACCCTAAACGATAATCACCTGTGGTATTTCGTGGGGCTGGCCCTCGCCTTTCAAAAGATCGCCAAGGTGGAAGGGGGCGGAGGCCGTCCGTACGAAATGCTTCAAAGCGCATAGCGGCGCGGCCTGTAAGAACCAGTGAAAAAGTCGGGAAAATGGAAACGGCGGAGAACCTGGATATAAATAAAACAAACCCTCGGGCCTGTTGCGGAAATTTGTTTGCATCCGGAGCAGGCTGCGGGGGGGCCGGACTTAAGATGGCGGTGGTCCTTGACCAGCCGTTCTGGTTTGACGGCGTAAATTACAGCACCAACGCCCCTTTTATAAATTTCGTGCTCTCCTTCAGGGAGAAAGTGGATTCGTTGTTCCTGTTTGCCCCACTGAAGCATAGCAGGTCTGAAAGAGGCCGTCTCGGCATAACTGTTCAAGACGGCAAAGTAAGAATAGTTCCCATCCCCTTTTACAGGACCACGTTTGAGATGTACCTGAAGCTGCCGTTCATGTGGATGGGGACAAGGAACCGCCTCCGGCGCGAGATGGCGGGTTTTGACGTGGCATGGATCATGGGAGGCCATGTACTGGCGGACCTGTCCGGCAGGTTCCTTAAGAAAAACGGCAAAAAGGCCTTTTTTTATTACAGGAGCAATCTTGTAGAGGAGGTCAGAAGCCACGGCTGTACCAGTATCAAGGGCAAAATTTTGGTGGCGGCCTCCAGGCTGATCCAAAGGTTCTCCTTGAGCACGGCCAGGGACGCCGTGGTATTTGTCGTTGGAGATGAACTTAAGGATGTATTTCAAAAAAGCGGCCGGTCCGTCCACAAGATCTATCCGTCGATCATTACCGCTCAGGACATAAAGAAGAAAAATGTTGCCAGGGAGCCTGCAAGAGTAAATTTTGTAGCCGTTGGCAGGCTTACGCCGGAAAAAGGGCTTGACGATCTGGTCCGCGCGGCGGAGCTCCTTGTTAGCTCGGGTTTCCACAGGTTCGTGTTTCGTCTTATCGGGGATGGAAAAGAAAGAGAGCGGCTGCAGAGGATGGTGGCCCAGGCGGGCTTGGGCGGGTATCTTGAGTTTGCCGGTTTTGTCCAGCCGGGGAAGGACCTTCTGGCTGCCTATGACAACGCCGACGCTTTTGTTCTGCCTTCGCGGACGGAGGGGATACCAAAGGTGCTTTATGAGGCGATGGCGAGGGGGTTGCCGGTTGTGGCAAGCAACGTGGGCGGGGTGCCCGAGATAGTCGATGAAGGTGTGAACGGATTGCTTGTGCCGCCCGGAGACCCGGCAGCGCTTGCCCGGGCGATCAGGATACTGTGTGATGAAAAACTGCTGCGCGAGGGTTTTGGGAAAAAAGGGTTGGAAACCGCAGGGAAATTCGCGATGGAAAAGCAACGGGACGCCATGTACGGGCTCATAGTGGAGCATGTGATCGGAGAGGACAATTTTCAGTAAGGAAACGGAGGGCTCCGGTGAGAAAAGGAAAAGGGAGTTCCAGAAGAAAAATGGAGGAGAAAATTTCATGAAAGTCATTGTCTTGGGCGGAGACGGGTTCTGCGGATGGCCCACATCTCTTTATCTGTCCAGCAAAGGGCACGATGTTTTCATAGTAGACAATCTTTCGCGAAGGGACATAGACAATGAACTGGGGTGCGGTTCACTCACTCCCATAGTCCATGCAATGACGCGGCTTTCGGCATGGAAAGAAATTACCGGCAATTCGATACAGTTCGCCAATCTAGATATCGCAACCGAGTACGAGCAGTTGCTCGGATTGATCAGGAGATATGCGCCCGAGGTGGTCGTGCATTTTGCAGAGCAGAGGTCCGCCCCGTATTCGATGAAGTCGGCCAGGCAAAAAAGATACACAGTCAACAATAATCTAAACGGCACCAACAACCTGCTTTGCGCAATTAGCGAATCGGGCATCGACGTGCACGTGGTCCACCTGGGCACGATGGGGGTCTATGGGTACGGAACAGCGGGGATAAAGATACCCGAAGGCTACCTGAAGGTGAAGATGCTCGACGGGGTCAGGGAGGTAGAAACCCGGATAATGTATCCGCCCAGGCCGGGCAGCGTCTATCACGTGACCAAGTGCCAGGATGCCCTGATGTTCCAATATTATGCGGACAACGACCTTCTGCGGATAACCGACCTCCACCAGGGGATAGTCTGGGGGACGAACACACCCCAGACGGCGCTCGATGAACGGCTTGTCAACCGGTTCGATTACGACGGAGATTACGGTACAGTGCTCAACAGGTTCCTTATGCAGGCCGCGATCGGGCATCCCCTTACAGTCCATGGAACGGGAGGTCAGACCAGGGCCTTCATCCACATCCGCGATACGGTGCGTTGCATTGAGCTTGCCATTTTGAACCCGCCTAGGAAGAAGGAGGGCGTCAAGATAATAAACCAGATGACCGAGACCCACCGCGTGAGGGACCTCGCAAAAATAGTGGCAAGGCTCTCGGGGTCCTCGATCTCCTATTTGGAGAACCCAAGGAACGAGGCCGCTGAAAATGATCTTTCGGTTGAAAACAAATGTCTGCTGGAACTTGGGCTAAGTCCCACCACATTAAAAATGGGCCTCATGGAAGAGGTGATCGGGATAGCGAAAAAATACGCCGGGCGCTGTGACACATCGAAGATCGTCTGCACTTCCAGGTGGAGGAAAGATGCGCCGGGAGACTCCATGTCCGCGAGGGCCCAATATATACCGGGAGAAAAAGAGAAACAAAAATATGCATGAAAAGAAAAATGCACAAAAAAATATGCGCAGGGGAATTTTTCCCCCTCGACGGGGCGGGTATACCCCGGCGCCGGGATACAAAAGTATAAAACCATGCTCTTTATGGGGGCGAGCTTAAAAACTATGGAACCGCTTTTCTTCCTCTGCCTTGGAACATTGCTTTACGCATGGGCCGGCTATCTTCTTTTGCTTTCCGCCTTTTCCTTGGGCAAGGGGTTTGCCCGGAAGGAGAAAAAGTCACACCCGTTTGTGACGATACTGTTGACCGTGCGCAACGAGGAACGGGCGGTCAGGGAAAGGATAAAGAACCTGCTTTTACTTGATTATCCCGCGGACCGGTGCGAGATCCTGGTTGCCTCGGACGGATCGACCGATGAAACGGAGCCTATTGTCGAGGGCATGCTCCGCCAGGGCAAAAACAAAAACCTTCCAGGAGGAAAGCCCAGGATCCGGTTGGTAAGGGTTGAGGCCGGTGGCAAGAGCCTTGCGCAAAACAAGGCGATCCCTTACGCAAAGGGAGAGGTCATCGTCCTTACGGACGCAAGAAGCAGGTTCGAACGAAACGCGATAAGAAAGCTGGTGAGGCACTTTGCTGACCGGAGGACAGGGTGCGTAAGCGGCAGGTTGATGCTGAGGCGCGACGGTTCAGCGATAGGGGAGAGCCAGGGCTTTTACTGGAGCTACGAGATGCTGCTTAGGAAACTTGAAAGCAGGCTCGGGCTTATGCATACAGCCTCCGGCATGATAATGGCCTTCAGAAAGGACCTCTTCCGGCCTTTTGAGGCAAGTTACGGAGATGACTGCGTAATCCCCCTGGACATTGCGGCGCTGGGTTACAGGGTCGTCCACGAGGAGGGCGCCATTGTGTACGACAGTTTTCCGGCCACCCTGGATGGCGAGTTTGGGGCGCGCGTCAGGATGACCTTAAGGAATGTCACAGGCACGTTCAGCCGTATGCCCCATCTTAACCCGTTCAGGCATCCGCTGCTTTTTGCCGCGGTCTTTTCCCATAAAACGCTCAGATGGCTTACTCCATACTTCATGCTCCTCCTTTTGGTCACAAACTGTTTTCTCTTTCCCCATGGTGTTTTCTACCGGACCTTTTTTTATGCGCAGGCCGCGTTTTATGGCCTTGGAGTTATCGGCTACGCGGGGGAAAAAAGCAGAGCCCGCCTTCCTGTGGCCAGCCAGGTATTCAGTTTTCTGCTTGCGAACGCCGGCTTTTTTTGGGGGGTTCTCAAGGCCGTAAGCGGCCGGAAGGTTACGTCTTACATCAACACTGAGGGGGGCGGGAGCACAAAGGACTACGAGCATGCGGATGGTCTGGGAGCGCGCAATGTTCGGGGTTAACAAGCATGTGGCCGGAAGGGCGGCTGAAGTGGCTGACGCCAAGAGAGCGGCAGGAAAGAGCGGGTTCATTCCGTTTGCCATCCCTGATATAGGGGAAGAAGAGATAGCGGAGGTGGCATCGGCGATGCGATCAGGCTGGATAACAACCGGCCCAAGGACAAGACAGTTCGAGCAGGAGTTTGCCGCCTTTATCGGAGGTGGTGTGCAGGCGATAGCGGTCAACTCGGCCACCTCGGGGCTCCACCTTGCCATCGAGGCCGCGGGGGTGCGGCCGGGCGACCGCGTTATTACGACCCCGTACACCTTCACAGCCACAGCGGAAGTGGTCCGCTATCTGGGGGCGGACCCGGTTTTTATAGATATAGACCCGGCCACCTTGAACATGGACCCCGTCAGGGTCAAGAAATATCTGGCAAAAAAAAACCAGGCGAAAGGCATAAAGGCTATAATCCCGGTCCACTTCGGCGGGCTGCCCTGCGAAATGGACGAAATATTGAGGATAGCGGGAAATCATGGCCTTAAAGTAATAGAGGATGCCGCCCATGCGGTCCCGGCGCTATACGGGAACAATCTTGTGGGATGCCTTGGCAGCGATGCCGCGGTCTACAGCTTTTACGCGACCAAGACCATGACCACCGGAGAGGGAGGTATGATCGTGACCAGGGATCCGGCAATTGCTGGCCGCTGCAGGACGATGAGGCTGCACGGCATAAGCCGGGACGCGTTCGATAGGTACAGGGCAGAGACCCCGTCCTGGCAGTATGAGGTCGTCGCGCCGGGGTTCAAATACAATATGGGAGACCTGGCCGCCGCGATCGGCATACATCAACTTAGAAAGGTATGGCGTTTCCACAGGATACGCTCAAAGATGGCCGCCAGGTACAATGAGGCCTTCGGAGACTTGCCCGTTATCCTGCCGCCCCGTGCAAATTTTGGGGACGTCCATGCGTGGCATCTGTACGTGATACGGCTTGCCGATGATGCCGGTGTTCGCCGGGACAGGTTCATAGAGCTGATGGCTGAAAAAGGAATAGGCTGCAGCGTCCATTTCATTCCGCTCCATCTGCACCCGTACTGGCGGCAAAGGTATGACCTCAAACCGGGAGACTTCCCGAACGCGCTCAGGGCCTATGAGAGGGCGGTGAGCCTGCCCATGTATACAAGGATGACCCCTTCTGACCAGGAAAAGGTCATAACCGCGGTCAGGGACATTCTCAAATAAGTCAGAGGCGGAAAACGCCATCTGCCTCCGCCGTTACCAGGGCTTGCTTTTCTCCCTCACCGGTTTTTTTATTCCCTCACCCCTGCCCCTCTCCCGATGGGAGAGGGGAAAAGGATTGGGGACCATCAAGGCAATGCAACTTGAAAAAATTAAAGCCGCAAATCCTGACATTCGATTCCAGGAGGGCATAAAGAGGTCTTTCGATCTTTTTTTCTCCCTTGCCGGTCTGGTCGTTTTTTTGCCGGTTTTTTTTATGGCGGCGGTGACGATAAAGCTGGACGGAGGAGGGGCGGTTTTTTTCAGGCAGGAGAGGGTAGGCCGCAATTTCAAGCCTTTTTGGCTGTACAAGTTCAGGAGCATGCGCAGTAGTTCCACAGGCGGACCGTTGGTCACCGTTGGCGGCGACAAGAGAGTCACGCGGGCAGGCGGGATACTGAGGAAATACAAGATAGACGAGCTGCCCCAACTGGTAAACGTCTTTAAGGGAGAGATGAGTTTTGTGGGCCCCCGACCGGAAATAAAAAAATATGTCGAGCTCTTCAGGCCTCAGTACGAAAGGCTGCTCACGGTGAGGCCGGGGCTGACGGACCCGGCCTCTATCCGGTATGCGGACGAGGAAAGGATACTGGCCCGTTCCGCCAATTGGGAAGAGTGTTATATAACCAGGGTGCTGCCGGAGAAGATAAGGCTTTCATCTGAGTACGTGGACGGCAGTAAAAATCTGTTCAACGATCTCATGCTCATAATAAGGACCTTTTCGAGGATCGGGGGGAAAGTAAATGTTTTTCAGATCATTAAAAAAAGAAGCGGGCATGGCGCGGCCTGACGGTCTTTTATCTTGCGTATGAAGACATTCTTCGCAAACAACAGGGCATTCTCTGTAAAAAACAGGCGGGTTGCCGTCACGCTGCTTCATCTGATGGTTGCGGCCCTGGCCAATTATCTTGCCTTTCTTCTCAGGTTCGATCTGAACATACCTTCGGCCTACCAGGGGCAGTTTTTTTCTTATCTTCCCTGCCTTCTGTCCATACGGCTTGCCCTTTGCATCCAGGCGGGTTTGTACAAGGGCCTCTGGCGTTATTTCGGCGTGAACGACCTGAAAAAAATTATCAGGTCCGTGACTTTTGGCAGCGTGCTGTTTGCGCTGCTGGTCAGATATCTGCCTGGCGGCGCAGGATATCCGTTGTCCATATATATACTGGACTGGGTTTTGCTAATCATGCTGGAGAGCGGGGTGAGGCTCGTTATCAGGGCCTTCAAGGGGACTTCGGCGGGGGGAGAAAAAGGCGGCAAGCGGGTCCTTATAATCGGGGCCGGAGATGCCGGTGAGATGATCGTGAGGGACATGAAAAATAACCCTAAATATGCGTACAAGCCTGTCGGATTCATCGATGACGACCCATATAAAAAAGGCCTGATGATACACGGCGTCCCGATCTTCGGGGGCAGGCCGGCGCTACCTCTTGCCGTCACGCGGAACAGGCCAAATGAGATATTGATCGCCATGCCCGGAGCGGGCCATAAAGCGATAAACGGTATATATGAACTGTGCAAGAGCTTCAACCTTCCTATAACAACCCTTCCCGGGCTTGGCGACATAATGGACGGTAAGGTCTCGGTTTCCCAGATAAAAGCGCTTCAGCTTGAAGATCTGCTGCAGCGCGCGCCGGTCAGGACCGGAAGGGAACAGGTAAAGGAGTTGATAAGGGGGAAAACCATCCTGGTGACCGGGGCGGGCGGCTCCATCGGCCAGGAATTGTGCAGACAGATCATGGATTACCGGCCCTTAAGGCTCGTGCTGTTCGATAGATATGAAAACGGGCTGTTCGCGATTGACTGCGCATTGAGAAAAAAGACCATCAAGCCCAACGGGTGCCGGGCCCCCGAAATTGTCTCCTTTGTTGGAGACATGAGGGATGAGGCAACCCTTGAACATCTGTTTTCCGTTCATGCCCCGCAGATAGTATTTCATGCCGCGGCCCATAAACATGTGCCGCTCATGGAGCAGAACCCTCTTGAGGCGGTCAGAAACAATATTTTTGGCACCAGCAATCTTATCACCGCTGCGTCCCGCCATTACGTGAAGGATTTTGTAATGATCTCAACGGACAAGGCGGTGAACCCGACCAGCATAATGGGGGCCACAAAGAGGGTTGCGGAGTTTCTTGCAATGAGGATGAACAGTTCCTCCCTCACCCGGTTTACGACCGTGAGGTTCGGCAACGTCCTGGGCAGCAACGGCAGCGTGGTCCCCACTTTCAGGGAGCAGCTCAAGAGGGGCGGGCCGCTTACCATCACACATCCGGATGTGAAGAGGTTTTTCATGCTTACGGAGGAGGCGGTCCACCTGGTGCTGGTCGCGGCGGCAGCCGGCAAGGGAGGAGAGATCTTCGTCCTCGAAATGGGAGAGCAGATAAAAGTGTTGGACCTGGCCCTGAATATGATAAAGCTTTCGGGGCTTGTCCCATATGAAGAGATAAAGATAGAATTCATGGGGCTCAGGCCCGGAGAGAAGCTCTATGAAGAGCTCTTTGATGAGACTGAGGAGGTTGTCCCTTCCCCTTTTGAAAAACTCAGAATGGCGGTCCCGGGAAAGGTGCCTAGCCGTGAGGAACTGGAATGGCATTTGAGCGCCTTGAGGGACCACCTTTCAAGAAGAGACCCCGGAGGGGCCGTTTCGGAACTGCGGAAGATAGTGCCTAATTTTGTTGGGCAGGAAGATGCAGCCGTTCAGATCAAAAACCGGTTTTTTCGTCGTGGAACTTTTGAAGATAGGTCGTGATCTCGTGCTCGAAGTTGCTGCTCAGAACCTCTTTCCCAATGCCGTTTTTGATCTCGTCCAGCCCCCAGAACCTGATCTCATCTATCTCCTCGGGGTTGAACTTAAACCCGCTTTCGATAACTGAGCGGAACGTGTAGACGAGCTCCGTCTCATACGGATTTGAATGTTTGTAGGAGTGGAGGAACTCAATCGGGCCCTCCACTCCAAGTTCTTCCTTCATTTCGCGCAGCGCCGCAGCCTCCGGACTTTCGCCCGGGTCCACATGGCCGCCCACCGACGTGTCCCACAAGCCAGGGGCCACGTCTTTTTTTATGGAGCGCTTCTGCAAAAGTATTTCGCCCTTCCGGTTGAAGACAAGCACATGAGCGACCCTGTGCATGAGTGCGGGGTTGCCGTGTATCTCAGAGCGGCGGGCGATACCCGTCACCTGGCCTGCCTCGTTAACTATCTCCAGAAGCTCCTCGGGCATCTTAGTCGTCATCCCCCCTGCCATGCCCGTGTCCCCAGCCCTCGCCATGGCGGCGGTCGTGCCAGTCCCCATGGTCTCCATGTCCATGACCGCGGTCGTCATCCTGCCAGTGGGGATGTCTTTCGTCCCTGCCATGCCCGTCCCTGCCATGTCCGGCATAGTATCTCTGAATGGAAGCGAAATCTTCCCCGCGGTCCCTCCGTTCGATTATCTCTTCCGGCGGCACATGGTAATAGGATGAGATGAACCTTAAATTGACCATATTGACTATGTCCGGGTCGGTCAAATACCTGCGGCCCCGGTGCATGTAATACCCGTATGCCCTGCCATAGGGGGGGCCCATTCTTTCTACCCTCACCGGCACATAATATATGTCCGGATTCAGACGAAGGGCCATCGTGATGCGCCACCAGCTGTACCCCCTGCGCCGCATACTAATTATCTTGTATGGTGAGCAATGGGCCCTCCGCGCAAGGTAAAGGACAACAGGAGCGTCATTCTCCGGGACATCCCTCTGCACTACCACAACCTCCCTCTGTGGGGTCTGGTAGTAGTCACCAGCCGAGAGAAAGAAATTGTTCAGACCGCCGTTGCCGATCGAAAAACCAAGGTTGATCCCTGCCATGGCCGGCGCGGCCACCAATATGGAACCCAAGACCAGAAAAAGGGAAACGAGCCTCTCTTTCCTCATCCTATGCCAAATTCTCCTTTCGACATGATAGTATTGTAATCCAAACAATAAAAAAACTCATTTCTGAAATAGTTGCTGATTGGCTATTATAGGCAAGCCCGATGAAAAAAAATGTGATTTTGGGATGGTGTTTTTATGATTTCGCGAATGCGAGTTACTCCGCTGTAATAACGGCGGTGATCTTTCCCGTTTTTTACGCGAACCGCATTGTTGGAAATGCCGCGGGCCTGGGCGATCTTTGGTGGGGAAGGGCCGTCTCCGTAAGCATGCTGATAGCCGCGGTCTCCTCGCCTTTTGCTGGGGGTATTGCGGACAGGGCCGGCAGGAGGAAACGGTTTCTTGTTTTTTATACCATGGTATGCATTATTTTCGTGGCCATGTTCTCTTTCCTCAAGACTGGCTCCGTAATCGAGGGGTTCCTGTTGATAGTGGGCGCCAATGCGGCCAGGGAAGGGGGGCTTGTGTTCTACAACGCCTTTTTGCCAGACCTTGCCCCATGGCAATATTGGGGGCGTATTTCAGCCCTTGGCTTTGCGCTTGGTTACGCAGGCGCCATCTGTGCGCTTCTTATAGCCCTTCCCCTGCTCAAAACAGGCCATTTCCCCTACATATGGCTTTCTGTGTCTGCGTTTTTCCTTGTTTTCTCGCTTCCTGCCTTTTTCCTTCTGCCGCGGGATGTCCCGGCAAAGGACAGCGTGCTCCAATATGCGGTTGATGGGACAAAAAAAGCGATTTCCACGTTAAAGGGGTTATGGTTGAAAAACCGGGAGTCCCGGAGATTCCTTTTGTCATATCTCCTTTACCAGGACGGAGTGAACACTGTGATAGTGTTTTCGAGCATCTTCGCCACTGTCAGTCTTGGTTTCAATCCCATGGAACTCGTTTTGCTTTATCTGGCGGTGCAGGTCACTGCCTTTCTTGGCTCCGTGGCAGCGGCAAAGCCGATCGACTCGTGGGGACCAAAAAAAGTTATAGTGCTTACCCTGTTGTTATGGGTACTGGTGACAGTGGCAGCCTGCGTTATAAGACAGAAGGCCCAGTTCTGGGCAGTGGCCGGCGTTGCAGGCTTGGGGCTTGGCAGCGTACAGGCCGCGTCGAGGGCCCTTTTTTCGAGGTTCGTTCCCGAAGGGAGGGAGGCCGAATATTTTGGTGTCTATGGCATGGTAGGGAAGACCTCGGCGATTGCCGGCCCGCTTATTTTCGGGCTGATATCACACGCAACCGGCTCGCAGAGGCCGGCAATTGCCGCAGTAGGTCTCCTTTTTCTCCTGGGTCTGGCCATTATCGGTCCTTTTAAGGAACCAGGGGCGCAACGGGACGGCTTCAGGACGGAAGGCAGTAAGATTAAAAAATAAGAAATCAAAAAAAACAACGGCCGGTTCGAATATAATAGGTATATGAGACCTGTGATAGACGTGGAAAAATGCATCGGTTGCGGAAACTGCCAGGAAGTTTGCCCCGCTGTGTTTCACCTGAATCAGGACCTGGGTAAGGCGGAGGTCATGGACCCGGAAGGGTGCGAATTTTCCGGCTGCTGCGAAGCGGCCGCTGAAAACTGCCCGGTGGAAGCCATTACCCTGGAAGAAGGCGAATAAGAAAACGCATAAAAATGGATAGCGAGCGCACCCCGAAGGGCCAGCGAGCGAATCCAATCGATTGAAAAATCTCTGCATTCGATGCCCGAAGGGCATAAAAAGCCCGGGGAAATGGGGTTTTCCCCAGGCGGAAAGCCTTAGCGAGTGGGAGGGTTTCATCTCGGTTAAGGCTAAATTTATTATAGCAACTCCTTTATTTATAGTCAAAGTTTTAAAAACTCCCTGGATATTCAGAACAACTCCTACGATTATTACAAAAAAATATGTAAATTTTGTAATATAGAAGGGTATGTTCCTAGACCGGCGAGGGAGGATTATGATCCGTTGAGGAAATTACTTGTTCTTAGCCTCATGATACCGGCCTCTCTTTTATTTGCCTGCCAGAAAAGCGGAACCAGCGGGCAGCAAGGCCAGGCTGGACAATATGGATATGCAGGCTCCCAGGTGGATGCAGATAGCCAACTGCGGGTGCTTAAGGTGGTTGTTAGCCAGGACCCCAAGAATCTCAGGGCTTGGATAGATCTGGGCAATGCGGCGATGGATTCAGGAAGGTACAAGGACGCGATAGACGCATATCATGCCGCACTGAAACTGGACCCTAAAGACCTGGATGTTAGAGTGGACATGGGCACCTGCTACAGGAATATAGGACAGTCTCTTAAAGCAGTAGAGGAGTACAAGAAGGTCCTTGCAGTAAATCCCAATCATGCCATTGCCTTAAGGAACATGGGCGTAGTGCTTGCGTACGACTTGCACCAGAAAAAAGAAGCGGTCAAGATGTTCAAGGCGTATATCAAACAAAGCCCTTCAGCCCCTGATGCGGGCGCAGTCAGGCAGGAGATAGCCAAGATCGAGGGGCCTGCTGTAGCGTCCCGTAAGTAACCTTGCCGTTCTGCAAATAAAATAAAAAAAATTTCCTGAAAAAGAAAAAGTTGTTTGCAGCCATCCCCGGGCAGTTCTAACATGGAATCCACTTTGAAAAATTTGCTAGTTTTAGCGCGCTCGCTATTCATTTTATGCCCTTGAGGCATCGAATGCAGGGATTTTTTGATTAATCGGGATTAGCTCGCTGGCCCTTCGGGGTGCGCTCGCTATTCATTTGCCCTTGAGGGCACGGGTGAGCTTGTCGTATTTTTCCTGCCCTACGCATTGCTTTGCCGCCGGGCACCAGAGGACGCAGTTGTAACTCATCTCCCTTGAAACAGTCTTTCCGCAGCCCTTGCACTCCGTTTCAGGCTCATCAGACCATATCTCTGACGCCGTGCCGCAATGACGGCACCGGATCTCCTCCGGGTAGGGCTCCCTGATCTCGCGGCTGCCTGGGCAACTTTCCTTGGCCATGCTTTAGTTATAACAGTTTTCTTCCGGCGGGTACATGATAAAGGTCATATATAGGATAAAAATTGTTTTGAAAAAGGGCCCGGCTTTTATTGCCGCCATCTTTAACCGTCTCTATTACCCCATCTTTTAAATGTTTCGTTTTCGATCCCGGCGGAATCGAGCAGTTTTCCGGCGAAAAAATCAACCATCTCCTCAAGGTTTTTGGGCCTGTGGTAAAATGCCGCAACGGGCGGGGCGATGGTCACGCCGATCCTGGCCAGTTTAAGCATATTCTCAAGGTGTATGGCGCTGAAGGGCATCTCCCTTGGGCAAAGGACAAGTTTCCGCCCTTCCTTTATCGTCACGTCTGCCGCCCTTTCAAGGAGGTTGGAGGCATATCCCGCGGCCACGGCGGACAGGGTTTTCATGGAGCAGGGAGTGATGAACATGGCTTTTGCTTTAAAAGATCCGCTTGCTATGGGGGCTTCCATCTCTTCCTCCCAGTATTGGAAAAGCCTGCCTTTGCCTGACCCTCCGCGCAAGGTCTTTTCGTCATGGGCCTTGTCCGGGCCCAGCTGCACCCCGGTCTCCTTGGCGATGACCGGAAGCGAGTGTCTCGATATCACGAGATGCACATCAAAATCCCGTTCCAGAAGCTCCCGAAGGAGCTTTAGCCCGATGGCCTGCCCGCTTGCCCCGCTTATGCCAAGAATATAGCGCTCCATTACCCTGACTCATGATAACACAACATCGCGGCGCACGGGTTTTAGACAGCCTGTAGTGATGAAAAAAAGAAAGCCGCCCCCGTCTAAAGTATTTATCAACTGGAGACACTGCCAACTCATACGGCGAATTGCCAACGATGGCAATTGGGCCTATAATTTGTTTAGCGGCATATTCATCCTTTTAAATTAAAAAAATTCAAAGCGCGGAAAGCTTTCTTATTTAAGGGTAGGTTCAGTCTTTTTTCTTTTTTAAAAATTTAATTTTCAAAGGAGGAGCAGATGAGGAAGGGAGTTTTGGTTTCCAGGTTCTTCGTAGTTTTGGCAATGTTCATTTTTCTTACCGGGTGCGCCAGCAAGAGTTTTGTGAATCAGCAGACCCAGCCGCTATCCGACAGGCTCGCCAAGGTCGAAAGCCGTCTTGACGCTCTGGATAAAAAGGTCGCGGGCCTGGAATCCAAGGTGGGCAGCCAGGATGCGGATATTAACGCTTTGAAAAGCGATGTGGCGGACGCAAAAAAGCTTGCGGAAGAGGCCAAGAGCTCTGCCAGCGCCAGTGCGGATAAGGCTGATGCGGCCGCTAAAAAGGCCCAGGACGCCGCCGACCGGGCAGAAGCGGCAGCTCACAAGTGTGAAAAGGCGGCCAATAAGTGCGAGAGGGCATTCAGGCTCGGCCAGCGTAAATAGAATCTTTCGTTTTTAAGGCATATAGCCGGGGACGGGGATGCCCGTGGATATCACGGTCATTCCCGTCTTTTCCCATCACCGTTTTCCGGAAATTTATTGCCTCCTGGAGTTTTTTCCTCTGAACTTAAGTGGGCGGCTTGCGGCCTCCTCACCTTGCGATCAGAAAAGGAACTGGTGGGCCTATGCGTATTAACAAAACAGGACATTTCTACTTTGCCCAAAGTAGGACATTTTTTTGGCGTTGACATTTGAAAAAACTGATTGACATTCTCAAGCTGGTTGTGTTTAACTGAGTCAGTTTTGCACGTTAAAAGTGTAAAACCGCCAAAAAGGCAAGCCGCCGGATAACCGATGAAGCATAGCTGCCTGCTCTAAGGGAATGGACAGAGCGGTTGCCGAAATGGCTGAATCCATTATTGTTGAAAGCCCATCTGGCCATCTGCAGGCTGTTTGGCCATGCTCTAGGTTTCAGACTGCGGAGCCACCGGTAGATTCGGGGTGGCGTACAGGAGTTGAAAAACGGAAAAACGGTTTAATTTGTTTTTTACTCTACAGTTCATATGCCTTGCATTCAGCCTGCAAGGCGGGGTCGCCATATCAAATGCCATCATAAGTGGCACAGGGGTAATCAGCGGCGTTCAAAACCTGACAGGAGGGAGCTTTTACAACGGGACGTTATATCCTTCCGATGTCGTAGCGAAAGGGCCATGGGTGGATATACGAGTCTACGGAAGTATTAATAATGCTGTATCTGCCGGCATTGTTAATTCTGTTTTGGTTGTTACAAAAAGTCCCGCCGCAGCTAAAACGACGTATCCGCTAACCGGAAGCGTTACGATCCCGGCGAGCGATTCCCTGATCATTGAAAACGGCGCGGCGATAAGTAACGGAACTGGCCATTTTACCCTCACTATCAACGGGCCTTTTTCAGCTGGACTTTATCGTGTGTTCAGCGGATTCAATAAAGGAGATGTAACATTTAGCGGCAACGGGACAGTAAAAAGAATAATTCCTCAATGGTGGGGAGCAATAGGGGATGGTTCAACTAATAGTACAGATGCATACTGAACGTCGATGATAAACACAGAAGGAATCTTAATGAGATGAATTTCATTTGCAAATGCTATTTGCAAAAACTTTTTTCCATCCTGCCCAATGGTGAGGTTCACAACTACTATTTTCAGAAATATATAACCAAAAAAATACCGGTCGATGACAGGATTTTTCTTGCCAGATTCAAATTGGCGCAGTACCATTTTGAAAAATTCGCCCAGTATGCAAACCCAAAGACGAACGAATGGAGCTATTATGAGTTTGGAAGCGGATGGGATTTAATGAACCCCATCGGCTTAAGCCTACTGGGAATGAAAAAACTCTATTGTATAGACATAAAGGACCTGATTTTTCCCGATATACTGGCGGATACAATAAAACGGCTGTATCTGCTGAAAGATAAAATGCCTTTTAACTATATCCTTCCGCAAAGGCGCGAATTACACTCGAAATCAAACTGCCGGGAAGCGCTCAAAGATGTTTTCAATATTCATTACAAAGCGCCCATTGACGCAAGGGAAACTGGCCTGGCTGACTCAAGCATAGATTTCATCGGGTCCAATAATACGTTTGAACATATTCCGATCAGCGACATATTGCCGATCCTTCTTGAATGTCACCGTATACTGAAGGCAAACGGCATTTTCTCGATAGCCATCGATTATGGGGACCACTGGTCACATTTTGACAGTAATATATCGCGCTACAATTTTCTGAAATTCTCACCCCGGCAATGGGAAAAATACAACCCCAGTCTTCACTTTCAGAACAGGCTGCGCCATAAGGACTATTTGGAGCTGATGGCAAAAGCCAATTTCCGCATTGTTGAGGAAACAGCGGCCATTCCGGTTGAGAGGGAATTCGACTCCCTTAAAAAAATGAAAATAAATGATTATTTCACGGATAATTACTCATATGAGGAACTTGCAGTCAAGGGTTCAAAGATTGTTTTACAAAAAGAGGCTTAACAAATAGAGACGTTGTACTTAAAGAAACAGAAAAGCGCGGTTCTGTTTTAAAAATCGATAAAATAATTTGAAAAAAAGTGATTGTCCGGTTTTTGATTTGACATTAAATATCAGCGGAATTTAAACTTATTCCCTTATGACAGAGATCATTCGCAAAATCCTTGCTGAAGCCCTGGGCGCCATGGGCATCCCCGTGCCGGAGCGGATGGAGGTGGAGGTCCCGAGGGATGAGGCCCTGGGTGACCTTTCAACCCCAATCGCGATGTCCCTTTCAAAGCTGTTAAGAAAGCAGCCCCAAAAAATAGCGGAAGAGATCATCGCCAACATAAGGGAAAGGGGCGATTTTGAAAAGATAGAGGTGGCGGGCCCCGGCTTCATCAACTTCACGTTCAAAAAAGAAGCCCTCTACAGGTCGCTGTCGGGCATGTTGCGGGAAGGCGAAAACCATATTACCGCAAAAGACATCGGGAAGGGCAGAAAAATACTCCTGGAGTTCGTAAGCGCCAACCCCACCGGGCCTCTTCACCTGGGCCATGGCAGGGGTGCGGCGCTTGGCGCTGCGCTGGCAAACCTGCTTTCCGCCGCCGGCTTTAGGGTGACGAAAGAATATTACATAAATGATGCTGGCAGGCAGATGGCCCTTCTGGGGGAGTCCGTATTCGCAAAATACCAGGAGCTTTTTGGTATCAGCCGCTCCTTACCGGAGGACGGTTACAGGGGCGCCTATGTGGAGGATATCGCAAAAAAAATTGCCGAAAACGTGGCGGACAGATACAGGGGGCTTGAATACGTTCACCCTCAAAGCGATTTCTTCAGCGAATATGCCTGCAAACAGATGCTTGATCTGATAAAGTCTGACCTGGAGGCATTCGGCGTCACGTTCGATACCTGGCAGAGCGAAAAAGAACTTTATGACAAACACGAGGTGGAACAGGCGATCGAATATCTGCGCGGGAGGGGTTTCATTTACGAGCATGAGGGCGCCACATGGTTTAAGGCAACGGAGTTCGGGGACGAAAAAGACAGGGTGATAATAAAAAACGACGGCAAGTACACCTATTTTGCCTCGGACATCGCCTATCACAAGAAAAAGGTGGATGGTGGCTATGATGAGCTGATAGACATCTGGGGGGCCGACCACCACGGTTACATCCCAAGGGTGAAGGCCGCGCTCGAATCCCTGGGGTATGATAAAGAGAAATTGAAGGTGCTGCTGGTGCAGATGGTCTCCCTCCTGAGGGGCGGAAAACCCGTTCAGATGTCCAAGAGGGCAGGGGAGTTCATTACATTAAGGGACGTCATGGAAGAGGTCGGAGCGGACACGACAAAGTTCATGTTCCTTACAAGAAAGGCCGACAGCCACCTGGATTTTGATCTGGAAGTGGCAAAGGCGGCTTCCGCCGAAAACCCGGTATATTATGTGCAGTACGCATACGCAAGGATAAACAGCATCTTGAGGCATGCCGCTGAAAAGAGCCTTTCCATTTCCACTCCTGAAGCTCCGGATGGATCGGTCTCCGCGGATGTCGACCTGTCCCCCCTTGAGGAGCCGGAAGAGCAGAGGCTCATAAAGAAGATACTTTTATACCCTGGGGTATTCGAAGCGGCGGTATATGCACGTGAGCCCCACAGGATAACATTTTATCTCCAGGAGCTTGCGGGCCTGTTCCACCCGTATTACAACAAGCACAGGATAGTCACAGAGGATGGCAGACTTACGCTTGCGAGGCTTGCCCTTTCCATGGCGGCAAGGCGCGTCCTCAAGGACGGGCTCCATGTGCTTGGCGTTGCCGCCCCGGAGCGGATGTGAGACGAATAAGCGGTTTTCCCCGCCCCGCGCTGCTCATTCTTCCCATCACCGCCTGAAACCCGTCTCCTGAAGGCTGAGGGAAAAGGCTGGTGGGTACATTATTCATCGTGTTGAAGAATCGCCATGGATGTTTTACAATAAACGCGCATGCTTGAAAAAACTAAAAAAATCTGGATGGATGGAAAGCTGGTCGATTGGGACGACGCGAATATCCATGTCCTTACACATTCGCTCCATTACGGCCTTGCCATCTTCGAGGGCATCCGCTGCTACAACACAAAAAAGGGCCGGGCTATCTTCAGGCTGGAAGAGCATGTGAACAGGTTTTTTGACTCTGCCCATATCTTTGGCATGAAGATACCCTTCACGCGAAGGGAGATCGCGGAAGCGATAATAAAAACGGTCAAATCCAGCGGGCTCAAGGAATGCTACATAAGGCCGCTGGCATATTATGGCTACGGCGTAATGGGCGTTTCTCCGGGTGGCGCCCCTGTGAATGTTGTCATTGCCGTCTGGCCCTGGGGGGCGTATCTTGGTGAAGACGGTCTTAAGAACGGCATTCGAGCCAAGACATCCTCTTTCATAAGGGGCCATGTAAACTCAAATATGTCCATGGCAAAGGTAAGCGGCTATTATGTGAACGCGCAGCTTGCCAAGCAGGAAGCCCTCCTTCTTGGGTATGATGAGGCGATCCTGCTGGATACGGAAGGATATGTTTCCGAGGCGACGGGGGCCAACATATTTATTGTCCGGGGCGGGGAAATAAAAACAACCCCCCTCACCTCCATACTGGAGGGTATCACACGGGACACGGTAATGGAGCTGGCCAGGGAAATGGGGTTTGTGGTTAGGGAGGAGCGCTTCACCAGAGATGAGATATATATAGCCCAGGAGGCATTCCTTACCGGCACCGCCGCCGAGATCACCCCAATAAAGGAACTGGACGGCAGGACGCTCGGCGCCGGCAAACCGGGCGAGATCACCAAACAACTTCAGAACATCTTCTTCGCTGCCGCAAAAGGCCAGAGCAAGAACAAAAAACACGGGCGCTGGCTCTCTTACATCTAAAAAGGCGGTCTTTTTTCCCTCATGACCGGTCCGCAGTCCATGGCTGAAAAAGAACGTCTTTGTTTTTTGCATTACATGAAGCTTGCCATAGCGGAGGCGAAAAAGGCCGCTGTGGCGGGCGAAATCCCTGTGGGCGCCGTGCTTGTAATGGGTGAGGAAGTCCTGGCCATCGCGCACAACATGCGCGAACATGACAACGACCCGACCGCGCATGCCGAGGTCCTGGCCCTAAGGGAAGGCGCGAAGAAGCTTGGCTCGTGGAGGCTTGAGGGGGCGGCGCTTTTTGTCACAAAGGAACCCTGCCCGATGTGCGCGGGGGCCATGGTGAACGCGAGGCTGGGAAAGCTGGTCTACGGATGCAGGGACTCCAAGGGCGGGGCTGCGGGCAGCCTTTTTAACATACCCGGGGACACAAGGCTCAATCACAGGGTAGAGGTGGTCTCCGGCGTGATGGAGGCGGAGTGCGCGGGGCTGCTGAAGAGCTTTTTTGCGGCGAAAAGACGGTAGGAACTCTGCTATAATTACTGTTGCTTGAATGGAGAGGTGCCGGAGCGGTTGAACGGGACGGTCTCGAAAACCGTTGTGGGGGCGACTCCACCCAGGGTTCGAATCCCTGCCTCTCCGCCATAAATAAAAGAAAAATTTAGGGATACGACATTTATTCAGGAAACGTCCATGCTGGTAATATCAAGCTCTCTTCCCTGGGTGAGCCTGATCCTGCTGTCTCCGCACAGCGGGCAGGAGAATATGAACTTCTCCGGAGTGGAAAAGCTTCCGCCGCAGCCGGCGCATATGCCGCCTACCGGAACCTCTTCAATATGCAGCGCCGCCTCTGCGAGGGGAGTGTCCGGCTTCAGGGCTTCAAAAGCGAACCTGAGAGAGTCCGAGAGTATGCCGGTTGCCCCCCCGATCCTGAGCGTGATGGAATCAATCTTTATGTAGCCGGACTCATCTAACTTCCCGACGGCCACCTCCATAACGCTCTGCATTATGGATACCTCATGCATTGCCCGTCAGACGGCCTCCTCATGCCCCTCGCGCTCTACGCGCTCTTTTTCTCTCTCATAGGCTTCCTTGCCCGCGTCTATTGCGCTCTTGATCATGTTCTTTCTGTCGGCGATGGCCTCTTTTCCTTTTTGAAAGCCCCCTGTCACGCTGTCCTTTACGCTGCCGGCATACTCGCCGGCCTTGTCCAATGCCTCGCCAGTGAAATCCTTTATGCGTTTTCTGGTCTCGCTGCCCGAAGCAGGGGCAAAGAGGATCGCGGCAGCCGCACCAACAAGCGCGCCCAAACCAAATGCCATCAGAACATTGCCGCCACTACGGCCATTTTCATAACTCATTTTCGGAAGCCTCCTTCTTTAAAAATTTAGCTTTCAGAACGTTCACGGCCACCCAAAGTCCGGCCTTCAATCCCGCCACGCTGGCCCTTGTTCTAAGGGTAGTGGAACTCAGGAGATGGGTTATTTTTTCGATCTCGGAGGCCAGCCCGCGGCCGGCGCTTGTCACTGTTTTTATATCATCCGTTATCCGGTTGGCCCCTTCCATCAGCTCTTTTATTTCCTGAGCAGCCTCGGAAAAATTCTTTATCGCGGGCGTAAGGGAAGCTTCGATCCTGAGCAGGGATTCATTAAGAACCCGGACCTCCTTCCTGAGCTCCAGAAAACCGAGGATCAAGGCTGCGATTATTACAAGACCAACCAGCGACGCAACGGCAAATAGCACGTTGAGCACGTTGTTAAGATTCCCTCCCCTTTTTTTGACCAGCCTTACTTCTTACAACCCGATTTTATATCATTTCAGGGAAATAAAAAAGGGGGTGAATTTTCCTCCTTTTCCCTTATGAAGACTATCCTGTCCATGGGAATGGAGACCCATCCCATCCCGGAATCCAGCAGGACCTCGGACTCTCCCGTCTCTATTAGCTTACCCTCGTAAACGAGGCCGACCGTGCCCACCTCCACCATCTTGCCGGTCAGTTCCTTCATCTGTCCTGCCTTTTGCCGGGCGGACCGGTATTGTATGCGATCTCCCCTCCCACAATGAAGATGCAGGAGGAATAAAAGACCCATAAAAGGAAAAACATGAAGGCCGACAGGGGGCCATAGATCTTCCCGGCCCTGAAAATCGATTTTATATAGAAAGCAAAGAAATGTTTGGCTGTCTCTATCATCACTGAGGTGAACAAGGCGCCCCACGCGGCCTGCGGCATCCTTATCTTCCTGGCAGGCAGGACTTTATATATCGCCAGCGAGACGGCAAAAAGCAAACTGCCGGGGACGAGGTATTTTATTATTGCCGAATAGACCACGCCAAGTTTGAGAGTCCTTCCGAAATAAGAGAATATCGGGTCAAATCCCGCCAGGGCGAAGGACAGGAGTATTAATGCCCCTATCACGGACAGGACCATGAATACCAGGAGGAAAGAATGCAGTATGTGGCGGCTCTTTTTGACCTTGAAGACGATGTTCATGGCCTTCTCCAGGTTCAGGAAAAGCCCGTATGAGATCAGTCCGTAAACTGCCAGGGAAAACATGCCCGCCTTCCTGTAATGGACAAGGCCCCTTACGATAGAAGCCATCTTTTCGGTCCCTTGGGGGAAATAATAGATTATCCTTGAGAAGAAAAAGCGGTTGAAGGCCGCCCCTCCCAGGAAATATCCCATCAGGGAAAACAGGAATATAAGAAAGGGCACCATGGTCATCATGGCAAAGTAGGCGATGGCGGCAGCCTGGGTCACCCCGCCGTCCGAATAGAAATCCCGGAGGCTCCTGGCAAGGATGCGGACGGGCCTGCTCATCTTTTGCGCTTGCCTACAACGTGTATAGGCACGCCAGCGAATGAGAACCTCTCCCTGAGTTTCTTCTCCAAAAATTTAAAATTGGCTTCTTTAAGTCCATCAGGCGCATCCGCATACACCGCGAAAACGGGTGGGTTCTTGCCCACCTGGTTCAGGGAAAATATACGGACTTTTTTGCCCTTGTAGACGGGAAGGCGCAGGTTCTTCTGAGCATCAAGCAGAAGGGCTTCAAGGCCGTCCGCGGGAACAGTCTTTGCGCGCTCCTGCAGCACGCCGTCTATCAGCGGGAATATCTTTGTTATCCTTTTTCTTTCAAGCCCGGATGCGGCCAGAACGGGTGCGTGTCCAAAAAACCATAGCCTGCGGGCAAACTCGGACTGCAGTTTCTTGAAGGTCTCCTCCGGGTCCTGAACGATGTCCCATTTATTCAGTACGAAAACGGCCCCTTTTCCGTTTGAATGCACAATGCCCGCGATCTTCTGGTCGTCGGAGACTATCCCCTTGGTGGCGTCGATCATGACAACCGCGACGTCGCACCGCTCTATGCTCTGGTATGCCCTTAACATGGAGAAATGCTCCACCGGGTAGCCTCTAAAGAACTTTCTCCTTATCCCGGCCGTGTCCACGAAGAGATATTTCCTGCCGTAATAGCTGCAGACCACGTCAATGGAATCCCTTGTGGTCCCTGCAACGGGCGTTACTACAAGCCTTTTTTTGTCGAGCAGAGAATTTATGAAGGTGGATTTCCCTACATTGGGCCTGCCCACAACGGCCACCGACGGCATTTGCGCCTCGCCTTCCTCCTGGCCTGCCTCCGGCAGCAGCTCCGCTATTTTTTCCATGAACTCATCGAACATGTACCCCGTTGAGGCCGAGACCGGCAGTATGTCTTCCGCCCCGATGCGGTAGAAATCATAAAGCAGGTCTTCCTTGGTGGGGCCGTCTATCTTGTTGGCCACCCAGAGCACCTTTTTGCCTGAAGAACGGAGCATCTCCGCGATGTCGAGGTCCGGAGGGGTAAGCCCCTGTTTTGCGTCAAGCAGATGGATTATCAGATCGGCTTCCTGCGCGGCGAAAATGGCCTGCTCCTTTACCTCGGAAAAGATCTCTTCCTCAGAGCTAGGACAAAATCCGCCTGTGTCAATAACAATGAATTTTTTCCCCTCCCACTCGGCAGGGGCATAATGTCTGTCCCTCGTCACCCCTTCCAGTTCGTGTGCTATGGCGCTTTCACCGCCCGTAATGCGGTTAAAGAGCGTGGATTTGCCCACATTGGGCCTTCCTATGATGGCGACTAGAGGTTTTTTTGGCATAAAGGTCTTTCTGGATTCCCCGTATTAGAATTGCGTGTATTATAGCAATTATGCGCGAAATCACATACACAAAAGATTTTTTCCATTCAGGTTAATTTTACAATTAATTGATATTAAAAAGAAATTTAAAAGGGCATATTTTTTGCTATTAAAAATTGAGGATTTATGTCATTGAAGACTAAGATCATAAGCATTATCGCGTTGGTCATAATGGCCACTGTTGGGGTCTCGACTGCCCTCGTGCTCAATTTCCAGTCAACTGTGATCTTAAAAAACAACCTGCTCAGCATGAAACTCATGAGCGGGATCATCACCCGGTCCATCGAGCAGGACATGGTCATGGGTGAGACAGGCGGAGTCCAGAAGACGCTTGAGAACATCGGGAAGACCCCGGAGATCATCAATTTAAGAATAGTCTCTCCTGACGGATACATATTAAGTTCCAAAAACCCTTCAGAGATCGGTTACAAATCTCAGGATTTTGTATCTTCCGACGAAAGGGCCGGCCGGCCCGCTATCGTGGACAACGCCATGCTTATGTATGCCCCTATATACAATGAGCCGCGCTGTTACGGATGCCACAGCAGCAAGGTGAAGGTAAACGGACTTGTGGAGATCAAATCCGATTTAACAAGGACGGAAGGTAATATATTGGCCGTGAAACGGTTTCTGGTTTTTGCCAATATGCTGACAGTCATCGTCGTCTCGATGCTTCTGGGTCTGCTTTTTGCCAAAAACATCGCCAGACCCGTTAAGACCCTTCTGGATACCATGAAGAAGGTTGAGGACGGGGACATGGAAGCCAGAGCTGAATTTGGGGGCGAGGGCGAGTTAGGGGCTCTGGCGGAGTCCTTCAACCGCATGGTCGAGCGCATCAGGGAACTTCACGAAAAAAACCTTAACAAGGAAAGGAAGATAAACAGGGCCCGCACGGAGCTTGAGCACAAACGCTCGCTGGAGGAGCTGAATTCCCGGCTGGAGTTCAAGGTAAAGGAGGTTGAGACCGCAAACCACGCCATACTGAGTCTGAGCAGGGAGCTAAAAACAAAAAACATTGAGCTTGAAAAGATGGTCGAGCGTCTGAAAAAGATAAGCGATCTGGGCCGTGCCCTGTCCCACGCGGTGGAAGTGCAGGAGTTGCTGAAGCTTATAATCAGGACGGCGTCGGAGCTCCTCAAGGCTGAAAACGGGTATATCTACATCGAGAAAAACGGGGTGCAAAAACTCCTCTTCCGGTACAGGAAAGGCATGGGCGTGGAAAAGTTCGGAAATGTCATGGACCTGGAGCGCCCGGACTTCAGAAAACTGCTTGAGGGGTCAAATGTCTTTTCCGCCTCTAACGGCGGCGCAGGTGCGGTGTCTGCTATCGGCGTGCCCTTCCTGATAAAGGGAAAGCCCGCCGGAGGGCTGCTTCTTGAAAAAAACAGCGAGTCCTTCTCTGAAGACGAACTGGAGGTGCTGGCTACACTCTCGGGGCAGGCGATGGTGGCTATAGAAAACGCATGGCTTTACGAATCGGTTAAAGCCAATTATTTCGGTACCGTACAGGCGTTGATAAACGTAATAGAGGCAAACGACAGGTATACGAGGGGCCATTCTGAAAGGGTAAGGACGCTCTCGGTGATGATAGGCAGGAAACTGGGGCTTCCAAGCGCGGAAATGGAACTGCTGGAGCATGCGGCCATCCTGCACGATATAGGCAAGATCGGTGTCGACTCCCTTTTGGTCAACAAAAACGGGAGGCTTACAAAGACTGAGTTCAGCCTGGTGAAGGCACATCCCCTGATCGGAAATGAAATACTTGACCCGATAGGGACACTGGAAGGGATCAGGGCAGCTATCCTCCAGCACCATGAGAGATATGATGGGACCGGCTATCCATTCGGCATAGCGGGAGAGGAAATAACCCTGAAGGCGCGCATCCTGAGCGTGGCCGATGCGTTCGACGCCATGATGACCGACAGGCCGTACAGGAGAGCCTTTTCCCTGCAGAGGGTGAAGGAAGAGATACGTGATTCCTCAGGAACGCATTTTGACCCCCTGGTGGTAAGCGCGTTTTTGGATATGCTGGATTCAAATGAAGAGGATATACTTGCCAGGGCGGGGTACACCGTAAAGCCCGAAGGGCTGGCGGTCTGACCTCCCGGTAAGAAAATGCCTTACATAAGATTCTCGGGCTTGCCACGGGAATCTCAATGGCGGGCCGGTTAAAAAACATTCCACCCATTGGACAAAAGGCCCTATAGAGCCTATGCGAGGCAATGGAAACGCCTCGGTTTATTAAGGAAAATTTGCCATTTTTCCAATCAGTTGTCTTTGTAAGAGACCCCGGTCCGACGAGGCGACCGGTGTCGAAGAATGGCGAAAATTCTTTTTTTTTGAAATTTTTCAGTCAATTAGTTAAGAAAATTATTAACTGTCCTAAAGTTTTAATTTTAAATTTCCGAATTAAAGATAAGGAAGAAGCGCACACCCGGCTTTTTTGCGGGCAACGAATGAAAAATTCTTTGCATTGGATTCCTTGCGGTTTTTTTTTTTTTTGCCGCGGGCAGGAGTAAAGGAACAAGGGGCATATGGGTTTTTTTATGCATTGGTGGAAAAACCGTATTAAGAGGGCATCTATTTATGTGAAGCCGCCGTCCCTTACGGGCAAGATACTTGCGGTAAGCCTGCCCGTGATCGTAGCGGTAAGCGTTCTTTTCTGGTGTCCTTCCATTCATTACATGAAGCGGGCTTCCCTGGACCAGGCGATAAAAACCGCCCAGTCACAATCCGGCCTGATAAAAAGCGCTCTCATATTCGGTATGCTTAAGAACCAGAGAGAGGGCATCCAGCAGACGGTGGAATCACTGGCCAGGGCAGACAACTTCACATGGCTGCGCGTAGACAACATGAACTACAGGGTCCGTTATTCATCCAACGTTCGGGAGATAAACAAGGACCTCTGTTCAGGGGCCCCGAAATACGCGTTCACAAAGAAGCCATGGGAGATACAGACCATAGGGGGCCGGCGGGTGCTCTCCATGTTTCGCCCGATACCAAACATGAGGCCATGCTACACGGCTGCCTGCCACTATCATCCGAAATGGCAGAAAACACTTGGTGTAATAGAGCTTGGGTATTCGCTTGAGCCCATGGACCGGCAGGTAACTACCCAGGGCTGGATGATCGCTCTTTTCGGGTTTGTCTTCATATCCGCCCTTTCGGTCCTTCTGTATTTCATTATCCGCAGGTTTGTCCTGAAACCGATCGAGACCCTGACCGGGAGGGTAAGGATGACCAGTTATGAAGAAAAAGACTTAGACCTCTCTCGCGGCCTTGAGATAGGGACAAGAGACGAAATCGGCGTACTGGCGCGAAGCTTCAGTGCGATGACGGAAAAGCTCATGGAGAAGCACGAAGCCGCCCAAAAGGAGCTGGATGAATACAAGGCGTCGCTGCTTCAGGCCCAGAAGATGGAGGCCATCGGCGCCCTTGCCTCCGGCATTGCGCATGACTTCAACAACCTGCTTACAGGCATCATAGGTTACGCGGAGATCGCGAAGCTTCAGAGTTCCCAGGAGAATGTGAAGGAAAACGCGGGGATGGTAGTCAATACCGCCAGAAAGGCCGCGCAGCTTACCAGGCAGATACTTCTTATCGGAAGAAAACTGCCCCCTGAGCAGAAACCCACCGCCATCTCACATTTCATGGACGAGTCCATGAAGATATTGAGACGCATGGTGGAGGAAAACATCGAGCTCCAGGTCTCCATCTCGTCGGGTCTTCCTCCTGTCTATATCGACCCAGCGCAAATAACGCAGGTCCTTATGAACCTGGTGATCAACGCTCGTGACGCCATGCCGCAGGGAGGTACAATAAACATAAACATCCGGGAGTTCCGGTGCAATGAGGAGTACTGCAAGCATAACGCATATGCAAGGCCGGGGCATTTTGTCCTGCTGTCCGTCTCTGATGCCGGCCCGGGAATTCCGAAGAAGGTAAGGCACAGGATATTTGAGCCTTTTTTCACAACGAAGGAGCCCGGGAAGGGGACCGGTCTGGGGCTTGCGGTGACCCATTCTATAGTAACTTCGCACGGAGGCTGGATAAATCTGTACAGCGAAGAGGGCAGGGGGGCCAAGTTCAATATATACCTTCCTGTTTTGGAAACAGCAGCCCCGGACCAGAAGGCGCCGGGCCAGGAAAGCTATACGGGGGGAACTGAGACGATATTGATCGTCGACGACGAACCCCTTGTGAGGGACATCGGGCTTTCGATGTTGACGGAGCTTGGATACAAGGTGGTGACCGCTTCAAACGGGGCAGAGGCCGTAAGCACCTACAGGGCCAGGAGGAAAGAGATAGACCTTGTGATAATTGATAACATAATGCCCGGGATGGATGGAATAAGCGCAGTACGGGCGCTTAAACAGATCGACAATTCCGTCAGCGTGGTTCTGTCGAGCGGCTACGTTGCGGATGCGCAAAATCTGAAGGATGCCGGTTTTAACGGCTTCCTGAGCAAGCCCTACAGCCTGGCCCAAGTGGCGGAAACCGTCAAAAGAGCGCTGGGAGCGCGAAAACAGCCCCAAAAATATTCCAGGCTTTATTAGAAACTGTCTCTTCCGCTCTTTATTGTTCGGAATCGATTTTAAAACAGGTCCTGGTCCTAACAAACCTCGAATATGAACTCTATCTCAAGAGGGCTGTCCATGGGAAGCGCTACCACGCCCACCGCCGCGCGAACATGCCTGCCTGCTTCGCCGAATATCTGTACAAGGAAATCGGAGGCCCCGTTCAGCACCGCGGCCTGCCCTGTAAAGCCCGGGACCCCCGCGACATATCCCGTTACCTTGACGCACCTTTTGATCTTGTCCAGTTCTCCCAGGTAACCTTTTACAACGGCAAGGGCGTTCACCGCCGCTATCCTGGCAAGTCCGGCCCCTTCCTTTTCATCCATATCGGCGCCTAACTTCCCGGCCTTAACCAGCCTGCCTTCCTTTACCGGCAAAAGACCGCTTAGAAAAAGAAGATTGCCGGACCTCAAAACCGGAACATATGCGCCAAGGGGCGTTGGCGGCTCCGGCAGCGCGATGCCCAGGCTGGCCAATTTTTCTTCTGGCGTCATCTGCTACAGTCCGAGTTCTTCCGGCAGGCCAATCCTGCCAAGGACTGCCGATGCCGCCGCCACTGCCGGGCTTGAAAGGTAGACCTCGCTTTCCGGATGCCCCATTCTTCCAACGAAATTCCTGTTGGTGGTGGCAAGGGCCCTTTCCCCCTTTGCCAGTATGCCCATATGGCCGCCAAGGCACGGACCGCAGGTAGGCGTGGAGACGACCGCCTCGGCTTCCACGAAGATCTCGAACAACCCCTCCTTCATGGCCTCCATATATATACGCTGAGTGGCCGGTATTATCAGAAGTCTTAAATTCGGATTTACCTTCCTGCCCCTGAGTATCTGTGCGGCTTCCCGAAGGTCCTCGATGCGTCCGTTCGTGCAGGAACCTATCACCACCTGGTCTATTCCGATGTTTGAGAGCTCCGCAGCGGGTTTGGTGTTGGAAGGAAGGCTGGGGCATGAGACCGTTGGGGGAATCTTCGAAACATCATACTCTTTTATTTCCACGTAGGCAGCCCCCGGGTCCGAGGTGTAGAACTTGAACTCCCTCTTTGCCCTTCCCTTCACATACTGCATGGTTATATCGTCAGGCACGATTATGCCCGACTTGCCGCCGGCCTCTATGGCCATGTTGCACATGGTAAGCCTGGCGTGCATGGGGAGGGCCCTTATCACGTCTCCCTCGAACTCCATGGCCCGGTACAGCGCGCCGTCAACGCCGATGTCTCCAATGGTATGAAGAATAAGGTCCTTTCCCCCCACCCATTTCTGCAATTTTTCCCCATGATAAATGAATTTCATGGATTCGGGCACCTTGAACCAAAGCTCGCCCGTAGCCATTGCGGATGCCACGTCAGTTGAACCCACACCCGTTGCGAAGGCGCCAAGCCCGCCGTACGTGCAGGTGTGGCTGTCCGCCCCGATTACAAGGTCTCCGGGCAGGACAAGGCCTTCTTCCGGCAAAAGGGCATGTTCCACGCCCATCCTTCCGACCTCGAAATAGTATTTGAGGCCATACCCGCTGGAGAATTCCCTGAGCATCTTGCACTGCTCGGCGGCTTTTATGTCCTTCTGCGGTGCAAAATGGTCCGGGACGAACGTCACCCGCTCCCGGTCAAAAACATCGCGGGCCCCGATGCGCTTGAATTCCGATATGGCTATAGGGGCGGTTATATCATTGGCCAGAACGAAATCCACCCTGGCGTTGATAAGCTGTCCGGGATGGACCTCTTTCCCCTCGCCGCCGTCTGCCAGGTGCCCGGCAAGTATCTTCTCTGTTATGGTCATCATGTCTGAAAACGGCCTCCTTTATATAAAAAATCTGATTGCGAAAAACCTTAAATCCCGCTTTCCTAAGTTTTTTATTATATCCCCCTGCCGTTCGCGCTGGCAAGGCTGTTAAATAAAACCTTAGTGCAATCTTCGCCTTCCCTGTTTGAGTATTTTTTATAGTCTGATATAAGATAAACAAATGGGAGATGGTAGCCGCATCAAAATAACTTCCAGGTCCAGTTCTCTGCTTGAAACCAACGTAACCATTAATCTCTCCAGATACCTTGTGCTTACCGAAGTGCTTAGTGAAAGGGCGGGCGGCGGCAACATAATAACCCGTGTGTATCTGGGCGGGGAGCTTATCGACACCAGGACCTCGCGGCATCAAAGGGAAAGCGGGCGGAAGTGCCACGAGCAAATGCAGGAGCAGCACGAATGCGCCGTGGGCCTGCTGAAAAAGGCAAAGATGGCCGGCGGAGGACAGAAGGAAGCTGAGAACTATCTCAAAGAGGCCATGGCCTTTTTAAAAAATAAGCAATACCGCATGGCCCTGGATGTGCTTTCCGAAGGGTCGGGCCGCTATCCCGAAGATGCCCTCCTGCTCTCTTATTACGGCTGCCTTAAGGCCAGGCTTGGAGATGGCATAAAGGATGGGATATCCGGCTGCCTGAAGGCTATCAAACATACTGAGAGGCTGCCCTTTGGAGCGGAGTTTTTTTTCCCTGTCCTGTACCTCAATCTGGGCAGGGCGTATCTGGCCGCCCGGGAAAAAAAAGAGGCCGTCGGCGCTTTTGAAAAAGGGCTTGCCGCGGACCCTGAAAACAGGGAGCTCCGCCAGGAGATGAAAAAACTTGGCGATAGAAAAAACCCCGTATTGCCGTTGCTTGGCAGGTCAAACCCCGTAAACAGGTACGCAGGCAAGCTTCGGCACGCCCTGCAAAAAAGAAGCAAAGACAACCGGTAAGCATTAACACCAGGCCCGTTGATATTTTAATTGAATCGGGAAAAATCGGGACACCGCCTCATATCTGCGGGACATCTTTTTCCCCCGCCTCATCCGCGTGTTCTGCTAAAGCGGTCTTTCTTGGTCAGAAATGGGCGTGTCCCGGTCTGTTATCTCGCAAATATCTTTTTGTTATATCGTTAGTATTATTTCCACGTTTTTTTCTTGCTGCATATGCAGTGCCAAAGTGGCGGCACGTTTGCGGATGTCACGCTTGGTGTGGCGTAGCAGACAAATTGATGATAATGCTCGGCCACCTGGTTGCAGGTGCACTGGGCCTCGAAATGTGATGCCGCCTGAAAGAGCTGGGAATAAGGGCCTGAAAGAAAGGGTATGGCGCCCGGCTTGCAGATCTTTTCCTTTGGGTTGATGCCGTTGTCACCGTTCTGTGCGAAAACCGTTGCGCTTAAGCCCAATACAATAAACAACGACAACAGGCAAATCACGGCTTTTTTCATTTTGCCTCCTTTTTCCCCGGAGAGATTTCTCCGGAAAGCGTTTTGTGGGCTGCGTTTGGAATTAATAATGTGAAACCGTGTAGTCCCTAACAAACTTTTATCAAACCGGGAAGTGGATGTCAAGGGGGAGGCGATTGTGGAATTTCCCAGGCAGTGCGGTGGCACAGGGAGGGAAGGGGGCAAGGCCCGAAGCGGCAATGCTCTGGCTATAGCTCCAGCTTTTTAAATGATCTCTTTTCTGCCCTGTTTGGGCAAAATGGCTATGCCGGAGGAATCTATATGGCAACGGAACATGTCCTTGTGGGGGTCGTAGCCTATGGTCTCGCCCTGCTCGATGAGGTTCTGCTTGTCCACTATGACGTTCTTGAGCCTGGCCCCTTTACGGATGACGCAGTTGTCCATTATGATGCAATTGTCAATGGTAACGCCCTTCTCCACGCGCACCCCGCTGCGGAGGACGGAGTTCCTAATGGCGGCGCCGTCTATCAGGCAGCCGTCCGCGATGGCGCTGTTCACGATCTCCCCGCTTATGATCTTTGTGGCCGCCACTTCTGAAAATGCCGGATGAATGGGCCAAAGGGTGCTCATGGGGTCGAACCCGGGGGTAAGGCCCAACATGTCCATGTTGGCGTCATAGTATGACTTTATGGTGCCCACGTCCCTCCAGTATCCGGTCTCTTCATACGGTTTTATGTCCGGGATCACATTGGTGGAAAAATCATAGGCAAACACCCGGCCTTTATCCAGGGATGCGGGCAGGATGTGCGTGCCGAAATCATGATGCCTTTTTGCCTGCGCCTCCACGAGGGCCCGGGTGAGAAAATCCCTTCCGAATATATAATTGCCCATGGACACGAAGGCCCTCTCCGGGTCCCCCGCCATGGGAATGGGTTCCTTGGGCTTTTCCTGGAAGGTGGCGATCCGGTGGTCGGAATCAGCCACGATAACGCCGAAGCTGGACGCCTCCTTGATGGGTACCGGCCTTGCCGCAACGGTTATATCCGCCTTCTTCTCCAGGTGGAAGTCTATCATCTGCCGTATGTCCATCCGGTAGATGTGGTCCGCCCCGAATATGATGACAAGCTCCGGATTTATCTGGCTTATGAAGTTCAGGTTTTGGAACACGGCGTCCGCGGTGCCCTGGAACCACTCCGGCCCCATCCGCATCTGCGGCGGAACGACCGCCACGAAATGCTCCCTCATGACGGAGGAGAGCACCCAGTTGTGCCTTACATGCTCAATGAGCGACTGGGACTTGTATTGGACCAGGAGATAAATGGAATATATCCTGGAGTTGATCATGTTGCTCAGGGCGAAATCGACGATCCTGTATCTGCCGCCGAAGGGGACCGATGGCTTTGACCGCATTGCCGTAAGCGGAAACAGACGTTCGCCTTTGCCTCCGGCAAGGACAAAGGCCAGTGTTGTAGGATGCGCCATCCTCTGTGCTCCTCCCCAAAATTTCTGATCTTCGCGAAAACCAAAAAACCAAAAAAGCAAAAAAAAAGTCAAAACGGCAAAAAGAAAAAAACGAAAAGGAAAAGCAAAAACCTGTCACAATAAGCACCAGAGGCCAAGTGTCCTATGGGCTAATTATACCACATGGTTTTTTGGCGGGGGACCCACCAGTGGATGAAGTTGTACCATATGCCAAGCGGGGCTTCCCTGACCCCGTGGAACTTCTTGTTGAGGACCTCCAGGGCATCTGGCACATAAAGGAAGGTATAGGGCTGTTCCTGCGCCAGCAGGTAGTGGAGTTTATGATATATCTGCTTCCGTTTTTTCAGGTCGAAAGTGGTCCTGCCTTCTTCTATGAGCCGGTCGGCCTCCTGGTCCTTGAAAGAGACGAAGTTGAACCCTCCGTCTTTCGTCTGGGAGGAATCGAATATCTCGTAAAGGTCCGGGTCCCTGGAAAGAGACCAACCCAGTATGACCGCTTCAAAGCGTTTTTTGTCTATGAAATCATGGAGCAGGGCCTGCCATTCGAGCACCTTTATGTTGGCTATGACGCCTGCTTTTCTCAGGTCTTCCTTGATTATCTCGGCCGCAAGCAGCCGTTCCGTGTTGCCCTGGTTCGTAAGTATCGTGAAACGGAAAGGTTTCCCGTCCTTCTGGAGAACACCCTTTTTAAGCGTCCAGCCGGCTTCCCGGAAGAGCTCCAGAGACCGGGCCGGATCGTATGAGGGGTCCGGCACATCCGGGTTATACGCCCAGGAGCCGGGAAGGAACGGTCCGGTGCATGGAGTGCCGTATCCCATGAGGGCCCCCTTTATTATGGATGCCTTGTCTATCGCGTGTGAAAGGGCCCGCCTTATCCTTACGTCGCTGAACCGGGGGTCCAGCAGGTTCCATCCGACGTATGTAAAACCGAACGACGGGTACTGAAAACGGTTAAAGAACTTGCGGAAAAAAGCGGAGCGGGACACGACCAGCTTGTATTGCGCGGGCGAGACGTCCATGTAATCTATGCCGCCGAACTTAAGCTCCAAAAACATCGTCGACATATCGGGTATGATCCTCATTATGTATCTCTTTATCCCGGGTTTGCCCTCGAAATAGCCATCGAATGCCTCAAGCTCTATCCTCTGCCCCGTTATCCATTGTTTGAGCCTGTACGGGCCCGTGCCGATGGGGTGGCGGTTGAACTGCTCAGCGGACACATCCTTTCCTTCCAGGATGTGCTTTGGTATTATGCCCATCCCCCAGGACTCCAGCGCTGGGGCAAAGGGCTTTTTGTAATAGACCTTGACGGTATAGGGATCGGGGGCCTCCACCTTGTCCACCGGGCCGTAATTGCTTGAGTAAGGAGTGGGGACCTTGGGGTCGGTAACGGTCTTGTACGTAAAAAGCACGTCCGCGGAGGTGAAATCCTTGCCGTCCTGCCATTTGACGCCTTTCCTCAAATGGAAGATTATCTCGAGCCCCCCTTTTTTGATCTCCCAGCTTTTTGCGAGGTCTCCGGTTATTTTCACATTTTTATCATATTTGGTGAGCCCGTTGAAGATGAGCCCGCTTATGTCAGCGGAGGCCGAATCTCCGGCAAAAAGAGGCAGAAGCCTTCTGGCGTCAGCAAGCGAGCCCACGACGACCGTGTCCGGCATGCCTTCGGGCGCCTTGTGGCAGGCGGCCAGAAATGAGGCGGTAATTAAAAGAAGGAAAAACCCGGCGAGGTATCTTCTATTTTTCCTGATATTAAACGGGAAAAACACGCACAGTTTTTTTTACTTTCCCTTTGCAGGGATCTTTTGAGTTGGCGCGGGCATGGCAGGCATCTGCTGCATCGGCGCAGGCCTGGTTGCCGCAGTGGGCCTGACTACAGTGCCTCCACCCCGCAGGGATGAGACTGTCAGCACAAGGGAGGTCAGCATGAAAAGGGCGGCAAAGACCGTGGTAAGTTTACCAAGGAAGGTCGCAGCGCCGCGGCTGCCGAAAAGGGTCTGGCTGGAGCCGCCAAAAACCGCGCCCACTTCAGCGCCCTTTCCGCCCTGGACCAGAACAATAAAGATAAGAAAAAAACATATAAGTACATGAATTATGGTTACAAGTATCGTCATTTCAGATTTTTTATTTATCCTCTCTTGAACATTACAAGTTTTGAAAAAACCTGCGGATCGAGACTGGCCCCTCCAACGAGCGCGCCATCCACATTGGGGCCGGCCATGATTTCTTTTACGTTATCGGGCTTTACGCTGCCGCCATAGAGTATCCTGATGTCATCGGCGGCCCCGCCGTATATCTCCTTGACAATGGAGCGTATGAACCCGTGTGCCTCTTCAGCCTGCGCGGGTGTGGCCGTGACCCCCGTGCCGATGGCCCAGATGGGCTCGTAAGCCAGCACGGTATTTTTAAATTCGGCCTCGCCGAACTCCGCAAGTCCTTCCACGACCTGCCGTTTAATCACGTCAAAGGTCCTGTTTGAGTTTCTTTCCTCAAGGGTTTCGCCCATGCAAAGTATCACGCCAAGGCCTGCCTTTAAAGCTGCTTTGGCTTTTTTGTTCACTATGGCATCGGTCTCATGAAAATACTGTCTGCGCTCCGAGTGGCCGGCGATGACAAAAGCGCCTCCCGCGTCCTTTACCATCAGGGGTGAAATCTCACCGGTGAACGCGCCCTGTTCCTCATAAAATACGTCCTGCGCCGCCACAAGGACATCAGACCCGGCAAGGGCGGACGCCACCGCGTTAAGGGCGGTAAACGGAGGGGCGATGAGCTTGTCCACATCAGAGGTGTCCTTGATGAGGGGCAAAAACTGCGAAACATAATCCACCGCCTCCCGGACAGTCTTGTACATCTTCCAATTTGCGGCTATCAGAGGTTTCCTCATCCTAAAAATTTATAGGCAAAAGGCCCGAAAAGTCAAGTTTTTTGTTCAATTGTGTAAAATATCAAATAAGAAATGGAAGAGCTGGAAAGGGAGTATCTTATTTCCTGTTATGACAAGCGGGTCGGTTTCCTCGGCAAAACCCCCGCCGCTTTGGGGTGGAGTGAAAAAGGGCAGGCGGCCCGTTACGAGGCCGCCCTCGGATTGTTCGGTTTTGAATCCTTGTCCGGTTTTGGATCCGTGGATGAACGGGGGGGCTGCGCCGGTGTATCCTGCCCCGGTGCGGTTTCCCTGGCCGATTACGGCTGCGGCATGGGGGATTTTTACGGTTTTTTGCTCAGGAAGGGTATAAGCGGCATAGATTATTCCGGGTTTGACATAAATCCGGGGCTCATCGGGATAGCAAGGACGCGTTACTTGGGGGGAAAAGATCGTTCGGAGAAAAACGGAGATCAAAAAAATGTTTTCTTTGACGTTCTGGACATAGACAGCGGGGAGCTTCCCGGGTTTTACGACTATTCGCTGATATGCGGGGTTTTCAACCAGAGGGTCGGAGGGGCTTCGGAGGCTGCCAAAAGGTGCATTGAGAAGATGTGGAGAAGGACCAGGAGGGCGCTAGTCTTCGATGCTCTCTCAGACAAAAAGGACATGGAAAAAGACGCCGCGCTGGAATACTATGGCGCCCGGGAAATGCTGGAGTTCGCGGCCCGGAAGATCCCGGCAGCCAAGGCAAGCGTGCATGAGGACCTTGTCGAAGGCAGCCTCATCCTGTGTCTTAGGAGGGAATGATGGCACCTATTTATCCTATCAAGACAGGCCCGATATATCCCCTTAAGATAGGAAGAATATCCTATCTTAATCTATACCCCATATTCCGGGGGCTGGAAAAGACAGTTGAGGAGGAGGGCCGCTACAGGTTTTTTGACGGACATCCGGCCCTGGTCAATTCAAAGCTCCGGAGGGGGTATGTTGACGCAAGCCCCTCTTCCTCGATCGTGTACCTTAAAGCCCCTGCGGATTACAGCCTTATCGAGGGCCATTCGATCAGCTCCGACGGCCCAATAAGAAGCATCTACCTTTTCAGCAGACTGCCAATAGTGGAGCTCAGGGGAAAGACAATAGGGATTACCAACCAGACGGAGACCTCAGCCGCGCTGTTGAAAATAGTATTAAAGAAATTCCTTGGGGTGGATTTTAAGACACGGGTCACCAGGTTTCCCGTGGCCCAATCCCTGCAAAGATATGGGGCCTGCCTCTCGATCGGCGATGATGCTATGCTCGCCCGAAAACAGAGGGGAAAAAAGGGCGGTCCGGATGCCTGTTTCATGTACGACCTTGGTTTACTCTGGAAGGAAAACACCGGACTGCCTTTTGTATATGCGCTCTGGATAGCGAGGAAGAATTCCGTCTCCCGGAACAAAAAGGCCTTCGCGGCGTTCAGGCGGGACCTGGAGCGGGCTAAACTTTATGCCGTTTCTCACCTTGAAGAGGCGGCAAGAGAAAAGCCACTGAACGGGCTGGACCCTTCGGAGGTCCTTCAATATTGGCGGGGCATCTCCTATGGTCTTGACCTGATGGAGAAAAAGGGGCTTGCGCTCTTCCGTAAATACGCGAAAGAACTGGACCTGCTCTAGATATTCGGAATGTATTCTGCATCCGCCGCGCTATCTTAAGCGTTTGTCTTTCCCCCCATATTGACAGCCTCCCTGATTGATGACAGATTTTTATTAGTTTGCCGAAGAGGAAAGGAGCATGCGTGTTGTATCCTTCGGGCAAAAGGGCGGCGTTTGACGGTGCTCTTGCGGGCGCGATGCTTACAGTTGCGCTCATTTCCTGCCTGTATGCGGGCTGGCGGCTGGCGGGTCTGCCGTTTGTCCCGTTTGACTTATTTGACTGGTTTTCGCGGGTGCTTCCAGGCCCTGTAATAGAAAAAAGCATAGGCGCAATGGTGGCGTTCATACGCGCCTTTCATCTTGGGCCCATATACTCGGTGGCCAAGCATATGGAACAGGCGATGGGGATAGGCATCTTTTTTATTTCGGGTGTAATAGGCGGGGCCATCCTTTTCCCCGTCATCCGCGCCCTGCATGGCAGGAAGGCTTACCTTGCCGGGCTCGTCCTGGGCGCGGCCGCCGGCGGACGTGCCCTATTCATAAGCTCCTCCGTTGGCCTGACTGCCACCGTTTCACCACTCGCAAGAGACCTGTGGATAATGGGGGCTTACCTTCTCTGGGGAGCGGCCATGGGCGGGGTTTGCCGGCGGCTCTTGCCAGGACGGGAGGCGGCAGGCGTACCGATAGGCCAACCTGAAGCTGAGCAAGGCATGGCCGGACAAATAGACCGGCGCAGCTTCATGGTCCGGCTCGCAGGGACCGCAGCGGCCATCACTGTAGTGGGCGCGGTGGTGGGCAAGCTCTCCGCCCTCAGTTATTTCAGCACATCCGGAAGGGGCGGCCCAGGCGCGGTGCCATGGTCGGAAGCGCATGCCCTGCCGAATGCGGGCGCCAGGGTGCAGCCCGCCCCCGGTACGAGGCCGGAATTCACCCCTCTGGAGAAGCACTACCGCATAGATATAGATACGGTCCCTCCAACGATAGACGGGCGGACGTGGAGGCTCAAGACAGAGGGGCTTGTCGAGAGCCCCCGGTATCTCACTCTTGATGCCATCCGCCGCATGAAACCCATGTACCAGTTCATTACCCTGGCATGCATATCCAACCCGGTGGGCGGAGACCTGATAAGCACAACCCGATGGACGGGGACCAGCCTGAAAGATATACTTCCTTTCCTGCGGATAAAGCCACAGGCCACACATCTTAAGATCACGTCGGCGGACGGCTTCTGGGAAGTGGTCTCACTGGCTCAGGTCCGGGCCGACGAAAGGATCATGCTCACCTACGCATGGGACGGCCTTCCACTGGAGCGGAAGCACGGCTTCCCCTTAAGGATATATATCCCCGATCTTTACGGGATGAAACAGCCCAAGTGGATAGAGACCATCGAGGCGATGGACCATTGGGAGCCCGGTTATTGGGTGGTGCGGGGATGGGACAAGGTGGCCCGTATGAAGGCCACATCCGTAATAGACACGGTTGCGGTCAGGGCGGCATACAAAAACGCACAAGGGAAAACGCTTATCCCGGTGGGCGGCATCGCGCATGCTGGCGTACGCGGGATATCAAGGGTGGAACTGAAGGTCGATAATGGCCCCTGGCGGCAGGCGGAGCTTCGCACGCCTATTTCGCATACGACATGGGTCATCTGGAGGTACGACTGGGCATATGCGCCGGGGGAGCATACCTTCATTGTGCGCTGCTATGACGGCAACGGCGCGCCCCAGATCGAAACGCCCGAGCCTCCTCCACCAAGCGGTGCTTCAGGTTATTTCAGCGAGACCAAAAATATCCAGGACCCATCTTGAACCCCCCGGGCTTGTCCTGATCTTTTTTCTTTTCTCCCAGGGGCTTTGCTGTTATGGCTGGCGCGGGCCGGACTTAAAGACGGAATCTATATAGTCCGCCATATCCGCGGAGCCCATCAGGGGGAAACCGGCAAGCTCATATTTTATGACCCTGTTTTTATCCAGTATTACGGTCGAGGGCACGGCTATGACGCCGTAATCATGGTACATGACCAAACCGTAATCTATGGAAACGGGAAGGTCCAGCTTCATGCCGCTTATCTCCGATTTGATCTGGGAAAGGGTCTGGTCCGTAGTCTCCTGCCCGTCCACATCTATGGCCATAACCGACAATCCTTTGCTTCTGTACATGTCATACATCTGCTCCATCTGCTTTAGGGCGTCTTGGGAATACGCGCTCCACGTGGACCAGAAGAGAAGGACCGTGAGTTTTTGCCCCTTTATGTCAGCGAACTCCTTTGTCTTCCCGTCCATGCTCTTAAGGGTGAAGTCCGGTGCCTTCATGCCCTTTTGAAGGGTATCCAAGGCATTGGCGGAGGGTGTTGCAAGCAGGCCCCCCATATTGAACGAAAAGGCGAAAAAGAGAAAAAGAATTAAATAAAAAAGTCTTCGGCCCCGGAAAAAGGCCGTTACAATACCTAACGGACATTTCTTCATTTTTAAATCCCCCCTCCAGGATTAAAAAATAAATTTACCGTAATGATATGGAAATATTTAAAAGCGAAACTGAATTAATTAATTGAAAATTCCAAAAGCTGATCGAGATGCTAAAAGAATGTACACCAATGCCGACGCGCAGTCAACTGAAAATGTATGCGAAATTTAAGCGGCAGGGGATCTCTGGCGGCCTTCTTTTTTTAGTTTAAGGATATATAAATTGACACTGAAACTGAACGTCCGGCGGCTTTAATACTGAAAGTTTTTTCTTTTTTTATTTTTTTCTTTTACCTGTTGTATTCCTGGATCGACTTTATGGAGAATACACCGCTCCGGAGACTCTCTATGGCTTCCACCACGGCCCTCGCGCCGGAGATGGTGGTAGTGTAGGGTACGCCGTACTGGAGGGCGTTCCGCCTGATGTAATAAGAGTCCTTGTGCGCCCTGGCATCGCTTATGGTGTTTACTATAAAGCCGAGCCCCCTGTTTTTTATGAGGTCCACGACATTGGGCCTTCCTTCGGAGAGCTTGTTCACGCTTTCCACCTGAAGGCCATGGCTGGCCAGGTGCATTGCAGTCCCCTTGGTGGCAACGATGCCGAAACCCATCTTAATGAGCCTTCTGGCCAATTCCACGGATGCGGGCTTGTCCTTGTCCCTTAGGCTGAAGAAAAACTTGCCAGAGGCGGGCGCCACGTTTCTTGTGGCTGTCTGCGCCTTTGCGTAGGCAAGGCCAAAGTTCCGGTCTATCCCCATCACCTCTCCGGTGGATTTCATCTCGGGCCCCAGGATGGGGTCAACGCCGGGGAAACGGTCAAACGGGAAAACAGCCTCTTTTACCGCCACATGGTCCGCCGTGGCCTCCTGTTCAGCAACGAGCTCTTTAAGGGTTTTTTTGCCCGTCATGACCTTTGCGGCAACCTTGGCCAGGGGCACGCCGGTGGCCTTGCTAACGAAAGGCACCGTCCTTGAGGCGCGGGGGTTTACTTCCAGTATGTAGATATCGCGGCCCTTTATAGCAAACTGCACGTTCATGAGACCTATGACCTCCAGTTCCAGCGCCAGAGCCCGCGTCTGTTTCTTTATCTCCTCCACTATCTCCGCATCGAGGGAGTAGGGGGGAAGCGAGCAGGCCGAATCCCCGGAATGAATACCCGCTTCCTCTATGTGCTCCATCACGCCGCCTATGAAGACACTGCTGCCATCGCATATGGCATCCACATCCACTTCGACGGCGTCCTCCAGGTATTTGTCGATAAGCACCGGCCCAAGCTTCAGGTAATCCGGCGAGGCCTTCGTGGCCTTCTCCATATAGCTTGTGAGTGCCACGTCGTCGTAGACTATCTCCATCGCCCGCCCGCCAAGCACATAGGAGGGCCGCACCATCACAGGGTACCCGATGCTCCCGGCGGCCGCCAGCGCCTCTTCCACTGAAAACGCCGTATCACTTTGAGGCTGCCTCAGGTCCAGTTTTTCAAGCAGTTGCTTGAAGCGTTTCCTGTCCTCGGCCCTGTCGATGGCTTCGGGGCTCGTGCCAAGTATCCTCACTCCCTCGCGCTCAAGCGGGATGGCCAGCTTCAGCGGGGTCTGCCCCCCGAACTGCACTATCACGCCCTCGGGCCTTTCCACCTCGATTATATTGAGCACGTCCTCTATGGTGAGCGGCTCGAAATAAAGCCTGTCGGCCGTGTCGTAATCGGTGCTCACGGTCTCCGGGTTGCAGTTTACCATTATGGTTTCATATCCCAGCTCTTTTAAAGCGAACACGGCATGCACGCAGCAGTAGTCGAACTCTATGCCCTGGCCTATGCGGTTAGGTCCCGAGCCAAGTATCATCACTTTTTTCCTGCCGTCCGGGGCCGCTTCGCACTCCCCAAGGGCCTCCTGGCCCTGTCCGGTAATCTCTTGATTTGCTTCCTGCCCGATAGTATAAAAAGGCTTTTCATAGGTGGAGTAAAGATACGGAGTGAAGGCCTTGAACTCCGCGGCGCAGGTGTCCACCATCTTGTAGACCGCCCTCATGTGTGCTCTTTTCCTTTTCTTCCTTATCTCATCTTCAGGCACTTTCAAAAGCGAACCTATCCGCTTGTCTGAAAACCCCATTCCTTTTAGCTCATGCAGAGTGTCTTTGTCCAGGGAATCCAGTGAGGCCATGCTGGATATTTCTTCTTCGGCTTCCAGTATCTGTCTTATGTTCTCTATGAACCAGGGGTCTATCATGGAAAGCTCGTGTATCTTCTGCGTGCTCCAGCCCTGCCTGAGGGCCTGCCCCACCGCCCACAGGCGCGAGGGGTTAGGCCTTTTAAGGCTGGCCGCGAGTTCCTCTTCGTTCCGGGTCGCCGTCTCAAACCCGTAGCTGCCCGTCTCAAGACTCCTTATGGCCTTCTGAAGAGACTCCTTAAAGGTGCGGCCGATGGCCATTACCTCACCCACGGACTTCATCTGCGTGGTCAGGGTGGAGTCGGCCTCCGGGAACTTCTCGAAGGCGAACCGGGGGATTTTTGTGACCACATAGTCTATGGTTGGTTCGAAAGAGGCCGGCGTCTCCCTGGTTATGCTGTTTGGTATCTCGTTCAGGGACAGGCCCACCGCAAGTTTCGCGGCTATTTTTGCTATGGGGAAGCCTGTGGCCTTGCTGGCCAGGGCGGAGCTCCTTGACACCCTGGGGTTCATCTCTATAACGGTCATCCTTCCCGTTTCCGGGTGAAGGGCGAACTGGATGTTGCTGCCCCCGGTGTCCACCCCTATCTCCCTTATTATTGCGATGGAGGCGTCACGCATCCTCTGGTATTCCTTATCGGTCAGCGTCTGTGCCGGGGCCACGGTGATGGAATCCCCAGTGTGCACGCCCATCGGGTCCAGGTTCTCTATGGAGCAGATGATGACCACGTTGTCGTGCATGTCCCTCATCACCTCAAGCTCGTACTCCTTCCAGCCAAGGGCGGATTCCTCCACCAGCACCTGGTGATTGAGGGAGAGTTTCAGGCCCTTGTCCAGCAGCCCTTCGTATTCCTCCATGTTATACGCAATGCCGCCTCCCGTGCCCCCAAGTGTAAACGCCGGGCGCAGAATGGCTGGGAAGCCTATTTCCTCGATATGCCTCATCCCCTCTTCCACGCTTAACACGATGGCGCTTTTGGGCACCTCAAGCCCGATGTTCTTCATCGCCGTGCGGAAAAGCTCCCTGTCCTCGGCCTTCTTTATCGAACCCAGTCTTGCGCCTATAAGCTCTATGCCCAGCCTGTCCAGCACGCCTCTTTCGGACAACTCCACCGCAAGGTTAAGCGCGGTCTGCCCGCCCATCGTGGGCAGAATGGCCTGGGGCCTTTCCTTCTCCAGTATCTTTTCCAGCACTTCAGGCGTAAGGGGCTCTATATAGGTGGCGTCCGCTATCTCCGGGTCGGTCATTATGGTGGCCGGGTTCGAGTTGACGAGCACCACCTTGTAGCCTTCCTCTTTCAGGGCCTTGCAGGCCTGGGTCCCGGAGTAGTCGAACTCGCATGCCTGGCCTATCACTATCGGGCCGGAGCCTATGATGAGTATCTTTTTTATATCAGTCCTTTTAGGCATTTTGTGTACTCAAAAACTCCTTTATTTTTAAAGTTATATCCGCGGCGGCCGCCGGCGTCCTTCCGGCGTAAATGACAAAGCTTGAGCTGTTTTTCAACCACACCCGCACGCAGTAAAAATCCACGGGCTTGTCCAGCTCCGGAAGCACCGTATGGTGGTGCAGCGCTATTTTTTCCACCTGCTTAAGGCCTTCAGGGTTTTCGGGCAAAAAGGCAGACTTCTCCGCCTCCACCTTTTCTATCTCCTCCGTCCCGAACGTTTTTTTCGCCCTGAACGGGGTGCAAAGCCGGGCCATGCCGCTTTTTTTGCTTATATCGAAAAGGAGATATCTTTTTTTAAAGACAAATGCCCTGAAAAACAAAAAACCCGCGGCATAGGCCGCAAGAGCGGCAAGGTAGCGCATCGTTCCGGTTTTGCCTGAAAGCAGAAAAAGTGCCGCCGCAGGAACGGCGGAGGCCAGCATCGCCGAAAGTTCATGGCTGTACATCACGGGTGACAGCACGCTGCCCTTTTCTGCCTTATAGGCTGAAGTCCTGAAATTCAGTTCCGTCCCTTCGATGGTAAGGTCGAAATCAGCAGCAGCTTCGCCCCCCGGTTTAATTTGGCCGGAAGGTGTAATTCGCCCATTTGTCATTCGCCCAGAAGCCTCCTGAAGCGGCTGAAGATGTGCGAGGCGTCGTTCGGGCCGGGGCCCGCCTCCGGATGATGCTGTACGGAGATCACAGGCAGCTCCGTGTGCTCCATTCCCTCCTCCGTGCCGTCGTAGAGGTTTTTGTGCGTCAGCTTCATGGCGCCCTTCATGGTTTTTATGTCCACGCAATAATTGTGGTTTTGTGAGGTTATCTCCACTTTCCCACTCGTAAGGTCCATCACCGGGTGGTTGCCGCCGTGGTGTCCGAACTTCAGTTTGTAGACCTCTCCGCCCATCGCGATCCCCAATATCTGATGGCCCAGGCATATGCCAAGCACCGGTTTTTTGCCTATGATCTTTTTCGCATTTTGGACGGCGTAGGTGGTGGTCCTCGGATCACCGGGGCCGTTGCTTAAAAGGACGCCGTCCGGGTCCATCTCCAGGACTTCTTCAGCTGGGGTAAGGGCCGGGACAACCGTCACATCGAAACCCGCGTGGATGAGGCTCCTTAGTATATTGAACTTTATTCCGAAATCGTACGCTATTATCTTTTTCTTTTTCCCCCCGGCGCCTTCCTCCCCGGCGTGCACCAGACCCTCGGGCCAGCGCCAGAGGTCCTGCCGCCAGGTGTAGAGCTCCCTTGTGGAGACCTCCTTCACGAAATCGAAGGCGTCTATCGATGGATAGGAGCGCGCCTTCTCAAGCAGCTTTCCGGGGTCCAACTCGGTTGTGGAGATTATCCCCGTCTGTGCGCCTTTTTCCCTCAGGTGCCGCGTGAGGGCCCTCGTGTCTATCCCCTCTATGGCCGTTATGCCTTTTTCCTTCAGGTATTCCCCCAATGAGGCGTGGGAGCGCCAGTTGCTTCTCATAGGCATGTATTCCCTTACGATAAACCCGTTGGCATAGGGCTTTTCGGACTCCATGTCCTCCATATTGACGCCGTAGTTGCCTATCTGGGTATAGGTCATCGTTACGATCTGCCCTTTGTACGAAGGGTCTGTTAGTATCTCCTGGTAGCCGGTCATTGACGTGTTGAAGACCACTTCGCCTATGGCCTGGCCGGGCGCCCCGAAAGAAAAACCTTCAAACACCAGGCCGTCCCTGAGGACAAGCAGGGCTTTTTCGCTTCTTTTGTTTTTTTTGTCTTTTCTGTCTTTATCTTGTTTGTCTTTTTGCGTCATGCCCGCTGCCATTCCATTACCTTCTCTCTGAAAATGGTTTTAATGACCGCACCTTTAAGCTCCATGCCGTCAAAGGGGGTGTTTTTTCCAAGCGATATGAAGTTTTCTCCGGCCTCAACTACGCACCGTCTCTGCGGGTCCACGATCGCCAGTTCGGCGGACATGCCCTCCCTGAGTGTGCCCCCATCTATTCTGAGCGCTTTTGCCGGGTTTTGGGTCAGTTTCCTTATCAGTTCCATCTCCGAAAGCACGCCCAGTTCCACAAGGGCCAAAGATAACGGCAACGCCGTCTCCAGCCCGGATATGCCGGGCGGAGCGTCATCGAACTGCCTTGAAATCTTTTCCGCCCTGCTGTGCGGGGCGTGGTCGGTAGCTATTATGTCTATGGTGCCGTCCTTGAGTCCTTCCTTTATGGCCTCCACATCTTTATGGGTCCTCAGAGGCGGGTTCACCCTGGCATGAGTGTTAAAGCCGCTTACGGCCTCTTCAGTTAGGCTGAAATAGTGCGGGCATGTCTCCGCTGTAACGTTAACGCCCCTCTCTTTTGCCTGTCTTATCACCCTCACTCCGCCCATGGTGGATACATGCGCTATATGCACCCTTCCGCCTGTAAGCTCGGAGAGCGCTATGTCCCTGTATATCATCACTTCTTCCGCTATCGAAGGGGAGCCCTTCAGCCCCATTGTGACGGAAAGGAGACCCTCGTTCATGACGCCGCCATCGGAAAGCAAAGGGTCTTCAGCATGGGAGATTATTAAGGCATCCAGCCCCCTGGCGTACTCGAGCGCTCTTCTCATGATTATCGGGTTGGCCACCGGCCTGCCGTCATCAGAGAAGGCCACACACCCCGCCTCCCGCATCATGTAAAAAGGGGCAAGCTCCTCCCCCGTCTGCCCTTTTGTGACCGCCCCTATGGGAAGCACCCTCGCGTTTCCTTCGGCCCGGGCCTTTTTCAGTATGAATTCAGTCACTCCGGGATTGTCGTTTACGGGATTGGTATTCGGCATGGCGCAAACGGTGGTAAAGCCGCCGTGAAGGGCCGCCAGGGAGCCTGTCCTGATCGTCTCTTTGTTCTCGTAACCGGGTTCCCTTAAGTGAGTGTGCATGTCTATCAAACCGGGGATCACCCACATCCCCCCCGCATCGATTATCCTGTCCTGTCCTGAGAGGTCCTCGCCTTTCAGCTTTTTGTCCCTGGCGAACGTCTTTATGAGCCCGTCTTCCATAAGTATGTCCGCCCTGCCGGCAAACTCCTGGGAAGGGTCTATGACGCGGCCTCCAGTGATGAGTATCCTCATTGATCTTTCCTCTCGTCCAGGTGGTACATGACCGCCATTCTCACCGCAAGGCCGTTTGTAACTTGCTCCAGTATCACGGAGTTCTCTCCATCGGCCACCGTTGAGGCTATCTCTATTCCACGGTTCATTGGGCCGGGGTGCATCACTATTGCGTCCCGCTTTGCCGCTTCCAGCCTTTTCCTTGAGAGCCCCCATTGACTGAAGTATTCGGCGGTGGTCGGGAAAAACCCCTTCCCCTGCCTTTCAAGCTGAAGCCTTAGCATCATTATTACGTCCGCGCCGTCCAGGCCTTCATCCATGCTGCTTGTGGTGTTCACGCCAAGCTCACTGAACTCTTCCGGCAGAAGTGTCGCAGGCCCGACAAGCCTTATGTCCGCCCCCAGCTTTTTCAGGCAGTAGACGTTGGACTTGGCCACCCTGCTGTGTATGATGTCCCCCACTATGGCAACTTTCAACCCCTCGAACCCGCCTTTTTTCTCCTTTATGGTAAATGCGTCCAGGAGGGCCTGGGTGGGGTGCTCGTTCGTTCCGTCCCCTGCGTTTATGAGGTGTGCCTTCAGGTGCCTGGACAGCATGTGCGGCGTGCCGGAAGATGAGTGCCTGATTATTATGATGTCTGCGCCCAGGGCCTCCACGGTGAGGGCGGTGTCCAGCAGACTCTCGCCTTTAAGGATGCTGCTAGAGGGGGCGGAAAAATTTATCACGTCCGTGCTTAGTCTCTTGGCGGCAAGCTCGAAAGAGGTCCTCGTGCGCGTGGAAGGCTCCAGGAACAGGTTTACGACCGTCCTGCCCCTGAGCGCCGGGACCTTTTTTATGTCCCGCTTCAGGATGTCCTTGAACGACCCGGCGGAGTTCAGATAAAGCATTATCTCCTGGGCGGAAAGCTCCTTGATGCCAAGAAGATGCCTGCCGCCTGCGCTAGCCATTTTTCTCCCTTTCCTCCCCGGTCTTATTTTCTTCTCCGGGCCGCTTTTCATCTCTAGTATTGGCCCTGTCTTTTACCTCTTCTTCGGGGACAAGAAGGACGCTGTCATCATGGCCGTCCTCCTTAAGGAGCACCTCCACGCGTTCGCTCCTTGATGTCGGGATATTCTTACCCGCGTAATCGGCCCTTATGGGCAGTTCCCTGTGCCCGCGGTCCACAAGCACGGCAAGCTGCACAAGCGACGGCCTGCCCATGTCCATGATGGCGTCCATGGCGGCCCTGATGGACCGGCCGGTGAAAAAAACATCGTCCACTATCACGACCTTTTTACCTTCCAGGTCGAAGGGCATATCGGTGCGGCTGACCACGGAGGGCTGGCGTATCCGTATGTCGTCACGGTAAAAGGATATGTCCAGCGAGCCAACCGGTATGTCGGCTCCTTCCGTGTTCTTTATCTTTCCCGCTATCCTTTCCGCAAGGTGCACGCCGCCACGCTGTATGCCCACCAGGCAGAGCCCTTCCGTGCCCTTGTTCCGCTCGATGATCTCATGGCTTATCCTCGTCAGGGTTCGTTCTATCTCTTTGCTGTCAAGGAGCTGTTTTGTCATATTTCAGTCCGTTCGGGGATTCCCGGGTTTGTTTTGGATGGCAAAAAAAAACCTCCCCCTGTGGGAAGGTCCGCTTCGCAAAATTTGACTTTTGGCTTTTTCACGCGCTCTCCTACCTTGTTAACCTCTCCGGGTTAAATTAAAGGTGCTGAATTATTAAAGCATAAACGGGAAGGGGAGGTCAAACGGTAAGGGATGCGGATGTTATAATCTTTTGAAAAAGGGGGAACGTGATGAGATGAAGAAAAAGCTTGCAGATGAGAAAAGCCCGTACCTGCAGAAGGCCGCAAGGCAGAAGATAAACTGGCTGCCCTATTGCGAGGAGGCATTCAGGAAGGCAAAAGAGGAGGGTAAGGCCGTGTTCCTCAGCTCCGGGGCGGGATGGTGCCACTGGTGCCACGTCCAGGCGGCGGAGAGTTTCGAGGACCCGCAGGTCGTGGAACAGCTAAATAAGGATTTTATCTGCATAAAGATTGACAGGGACCTGCGCCCGGACATAGACAGGCGGTACCAGGAGGCCCTTGCCGCAATGGGGCACGGCGGCGGCTGGCCGCTCAGCATTTTCCTTACGCCGGAGGGAAAACCTTTTTACGGCGGGACATATTTCCCTCCGGTGGACTCCATGGGCAGGCCCGGCTTCAAAAAGGTGCTCACCGAGGTGTCCCAGTTCTATGCCCAGAACAAGGAGAAGGCACAAGAGTATTCAGACCGCGTGATAGAGCACCTGAGGCAGGGATTGCTCGCAAAGCCGGAGCCGTCCGAAAAAGAAAAAGGGTCTGCGGAAGAACAGATAAGCGCGTCCTCCCTTGAGGCGGCCGTAATGGATATGCTAAAGGACTTCGACCCCCAGAACGGAGGCTTTGGCAATTACCCCAAATTCCCCATGCCGGGTGCCATAAGGTTCCTTTCGGGCCAGTATTTCAGGGATAAAAATCTTTCCCTTGGCGACGCCATAAAAAGGACGCTTACGGCCATGGCAACAGGAGGCGTCTATGACCAGATAGGCGGCGGGTTCCACAGGTATTCCACCGATGCGTCCTGGATAATCCCGCATTTCGAAAAGATGGCGGAAGATAACGCATGGCTGCTTGTAAATTACCTGGAGGGTTTTTATCTCTTCGGGGAGCCCCTGTTCAAAAAGACCGCCCTTGGGATAATCGATTTCGCAAAGGGCGTGCTTTCAGACCCGCAGGGCGGCTTTTATTCAAGCCAGGACGCGGACATCACGCCGGAGGACGAGGGCGGATATTTCACCTGGACGCAGGAAGATTTTAAAGCGGTGCTGGAAGGGGATGAGCTCCAGGTTGCCTCTCTACATTTCCTCCATGAAAACGGGGCCATGCCGCACGGAGAAAAAAAGAAGCATGTGCTTTTCATCGCCATGGGACCGGAGGAGATAGCCCAAAAAACGGGCCTGGATGCCGGTATGGTGAGGTCGCTGATAGAAAGCGCGAAGGGCAAGCTACTGGCCGCGCGGTCCAGAAGGGAGCCCCCTTTCGTGGACAAGAGCCTTTATTCCTCTGTAAACGGCCTTTTCGTCTCCGCGTACTTGTCCGCCTGGCGGGTTTTTGGGGACGCGTATTTGAAGGATTTTGCCCTCCTGTCTTTAAACAGGATGTTAAAAGAGAACCTGAGGGACGGGATATTGTACAGGAGCGGGGATGTGCCAGGCGTGCTGGATGATTACGCCCATATGACCGGGGCGCTCCTGGACGCCTATGAGAACACGGGGCAGGCGGAGTTTCTTGAAAAGGCCGAAGGGTTGGCCCTGACGCTTCAGAAGGATTTTCTCGACGGGCAGTCCGGAGGGTTTTTCGACAGCCGGGAGGAAGTGATGGGCCTGAAGTTCAGGAATGTCGAGGACATCCCTCACCCCTCCGCAAACGCGCAGCTCATATGGCATTTCCTGAGGCTTTCAGCCATCACCGGGAATGCCTCCTACATGGAAACCGCCAAAGGTTCCCTATTGGCCTTCGCGGACAGGGCGAAGGGGCTTGGCATTCATGCAGGCACATATTTCTATGCCCTGGATGGCTTTTACAATTATATGGTCCTGAACGTGGAGGCGGCGGCGGAAAGCCCTCTTGCGGCCGCTGCAAGGAATGTTTTCAGGCCCCACAAGATAGTTTCCTATGGCAAGGACCTGGGCAGGGTGACGCCATGCGTGACCGGCAGGTGCCTGCAGGCGGTCACGGACCCCGGCGCGCTTGAGAAGGTTATCTCAAGCCCCTCTGTTTAAAGATGCATTGTCGCGGGAATTTTTTTTGCAAAGCCCCTGAATGGTATTAAAGGGGTTAATAACAAGGAAGGCGGCGGGAAAAAGCCGCCTTCCTTGACATCCGGCTCTTAAAGCCATTAGAATTTTAATTCCAAGGGCGATTAGCTCAGCGGGAGAGCGCTGCCTTCACACGGCAGAGGCCGTGGGTTCGAAACCCTCATCGCCCATTCTTTAAATCCTCTAACACTTCCTGCCTGCTTATGATATCGTTTCCGGACGCTGGCTATCAAAAAAACCGGTGCCCAAGAAACCAGCAAAATTCCTTATCGTCCTTCGTCACGTGATCGTTTACCCAATCCACCACCATATGTACCGTCTTTACGGACAGCTCGTATGCGCCTCTTGCTCCTGGTGCCCTTAGTTCAAGCAGTTCTTCCTTTAAGGCAAGCGTTCCGGCGGCAAACCTTTCATGTTTTTCCTTATGGGGGAAATATGACGGATAGCCATAATGCCTCATGGCTCTCTCTTCTTCTGAAAGATGGACCTTAATATATTCCTCCAGGAAAACTATGATTCCATGGATCATGTGCTTGCAAGAGCTCTCCTTGATGGCATGCCTCAAGGTATCCATCCTTCTTAGCAGGCCGTTTTTTATTCTCTCCCTTGCCAGGATGCACTTGTCCGGGCGGATATCCGTATCGAGGCATTTCGTCATTTGCATGGTCGTCCTTTCTTTCTTAAAGAAACCGGATGTTTTAAGGTGCGCGGCTTCAGTAATTAATTTATCAATCCCTTGTTACATCGTGATGTCGGAGGTATTAAGTTTCAGTAAATGTGTGCAAATGTAATTTGACCTCTGTTTGAGGGCAATTCGATTTCTTGACAGGTCACCATAAAAAACATATAGTAATTTCAAATATTTTTTATTTTTTGGAGGACCTGATGCCAGACAACATAATTGAATTGATTAAAAAGCAGGGCGAGAAGCGGGTTGCCGATATCCGCGAACTTACCGGCAAGCTATCTGAACAGCTCAAGCACCTTATTAGCCTTATCCCCGAGGAAACGAGAAACAAAAGCCTGGAGACCTTCCTCAATGACATCAGAAAAGGGGTCCTTGGGGAAAGGACACCGCGCCAGGGCGTAAAAAGGGGCAGGAAGCCGGCCGCTGCAAAACGCGGCAGAAAGGCCGTGCCCGGCGTAAAGCCTGCCGCAAAAAGGGGCAGGAGGAAAAAAGAAACGGATAAAGAAAAAAAACAAAAAACCTCGCAGGCCGTTGAGAGCGGACAGAAAACGGCATAAGGCCCGCCCCGCAAATAAAATAAAAAACAGGGCGAGTCCTTTAAATCAAATCAAATCAAATAAAAAAGGCCCCGTTTTTTAAGGCTGGTTTTACACGCTTTAAAGCTGTCCTATTTGTACTAGTCATACCCTGCATGTGAATTCCAGTGATGCCCTTTTTTCGCGGTGCGGAGGCCTTGTTGTTCTTGTCGTCACCCGGCCACATATTGCCTCATCCTTTTATATCCTTGCCCCGCGGAGCCTGAGAGAGTTGCTGATAACAGAGACCGAGCTGAAGCTCATTGCCGCAGCGGCTATAACGGGACTGAGAAGTATGCCCATGAAGGGATATAGCACGCCCGCCGCAATGGGAATGCCGAAGGAATTATAGACGAAGGCAAAAAACAGGTTCTGTTTTATGTTGCGCATCGTAGCCCGGCTAAGCCGGATGGCGCGCACTATGCCTCGCAGGTCGCCTTTTACAAGGGTCACCCCGGCGCTCTCCATTGCCACATCAGTCCCTGTGCCCATGGCGATGCCTACATGCGCCTGGGCCAGCGCGGGTGCGTCATTAATGCCATCCCCCGCCATTGCCACCATACGGCCTTCGCGCTGAAGACGTTTTACCACGTCCGCCTTCTGGTCCGGAAGGACGTCGGAGATGACCTCGTCTATGGCCAGCTTTGAGGCCACCGCTTGGGCGGTTGTGCGGTTGTCCCCGGTGAGCATCACCACGCGAATGCCTTCCCTGTGAAGCTCGTTTATTGCATCTCTTGTGGTCCCCTTTACCGGGTCGGCAACCCCGATCAGTCCTGCGGCCTTGCCGCCAATGGACAGGAACATAGCGGTCTCGCCGGCCTGCCGCATCTCTCCGGCCCTGGCCGAAAGCCCTCCAAAATCAATCCCGGAATCCGTCATAAACGCCAGGTTGCCAAGCATCACTTTTTTTCCGTCCACCCGGCCCGATACGCCTTTGCCCGCTATGGAATTGAAGGACGAGGCCGCGCTGGGAGCCACTCCTTTTTGGGCCGCGCCGTTCACGATCGCTGCAGCAAGCGGGTGCTCGCTGCCTTTCTCTATAGTGGCGGCATGGTAAAGCACGGTCTTTTCGTCAAAGTCCGGGGCCGGGAAAACTTGGGTGAGTTTCGGCTTCCCTTCGGTAAGCGTTCCGGTTTTGTCCACGACCAGGGTGTCCACCTTTTTCATGACCTCTATCGCCTCGGCGTTCTTGAAGAGTACCCCGCCTGTGGCCCCTTTGCCGGTTGCCACCATTATGGACATGGGTGTGGCAAGCCCAAGAGCGCAGGGACAGGCGATTATGAGCACGGCAACGGCATTTATCAGGGCCAGGGCCATCCGCGGCTGCGGGCCTAATAACGCCCACCCGATGAAGGTGAGAACGGCGATCCCGGCCACCACCTCCACGAAATACGCGGCCACGATATCAACAAGCCTCTGTACCGGGGCGCGGCTGCGCTGCGCGTCGGCCACCATACGGACGATCTGTGAAAGGAGGGTCTCCGCCCCCACCTTTTCAGCCCGCATAAGGAGCGTGCCGGAGCCGTTTATGGTTGCCCCTATCACACGTCCGCCTTTTTTCTTTTCCACCGGGATGGGTTCGCCCGTTATCATGGACTCATCCACGGAGCTTGCCCCGTCCTCAATAGTGCCGTCCACCGGCACTTTTTCTCCCGGGCGGATGCGAAGAAGGTCCCCAGGCCGCACCTCTTCCAGGAGGACGTCCCTTTCGGAACCGCCAGGCTGCACCCTGCGCGCCGTTTTTGGCGCAAGCCCGAGAAGCTGCCTGATGGCCGCGCCTGTCTTTGTTCTTGCCCTCAGTTCCAGCACCTGGCCCAAAAGGACAAGCGCCGTTATGAATGCGGCGGCCTCGAAGTATGTGCCCACCTCGCCGTTTGCCGCGCGGAAGGAGGCCGGGAAGATGCCTGGAAAAACCACGGCTACAACGCTGTATGAATAGGACACCGCTACGCCAAGCCCTATCAATGTGAACATGTTGGGGCTTCTGTTTATTATCGATTGCCAGCCCCGGACGAAAAACGGCCAGCCGCCCCAAAGAACAACCGGAGATGCCAGTGCAAATTCGATCCATTTAAGCGGGGAGGAAGGCAAGCCCCTCAGGAAAGGCAGATATTCCCGCATGGCTACAATCACAAGCGGCACTGTAAGGGCCACGCTCAGCCAGAACCTCCGCGTCATGGAGCGCAGCTCCGGGTTTTCCTCCTGGGCGGCTGTGCGTGTTTTTGCCTCCAGCGCCATTCCGCAAATGGGGCAGGCCCCGGGCGCGTCCTTTACGATCTCAGGATGCATGGGGCAGGTCCATTCCGTTTTGCCTGTGGAAACCGGCGAGGGTGTTTCCGGCTCCAGGGCCATCCCGCATTTGGGGCACGATACGGGCTTTCTCTCCCTTACCTCCGGATGCATGGGACAGGTATAGGCGGCCACTGCGGTTTTCTTTTGCGTTTCGGATCTCATGACCTTTTTCCCCGGCGCTCCTTCCATGAAGCAAAGAATCCAGGCTGATCGCTGATTTAATTTTTGACCCTGACCGGCAGGATGTCAAGAGATTACTAACATGATAGTCTTACTGTGTCATAATTTAGGCCCATGGCGAAAAAGCATGCGTCTTGGAATGCCCTGGGGCGGTGCTCCGGCCTGTTTGCTAAACTTTTAGCAAAAATTTGATCCATATCTGATTTTCAGGAGTTGGAACTTGAATCTATATCTTATTCAGCGCGGCGATGCGCTAAGTGAGCAGGAAGACCCCGCAAGGCCATTGAATTCAGGATGGCCGGCATTTTTTGCCTGAAAAAAGAGTCCGGCGTATGGTCTTTGGAGTGGGCCGTAACGCCGGATAATTTAAAAGTCCGAATATCATCCCCAGGTGGCGCTTGAACGCACTTCCTCCTTCAGGCTACAATGTCTTACAAAGAGGCTCGAAGCCGGGGGCCTGATCACTGACGAGGACATCCTCAAAGCAGTCTCTTTAAAATAGTCCTCGACACAAAAGTGATTGCTGTCATCCTTGTCTATCAGGAGGTAACAATGGAAAATGAAGCCTTGGAAGTCATATACACCCGGCGAAGCGTAAGAAGTTTCACGGGAGAGGCGATTTCCCGCGAATCACTGATGAAGATCCTTAAAGCGGGTATGGCGGCCCCGTCGGCCAGGAACATCCAGCCGTGGGCGTTCGTGGCGGTTACGGAAAGGGGACCCCTTGACAGCCTGTGCGAGAGGCTTCCGTATGCCAAGATGCTGGATAAGGCGGGGGCGGCCATAATCGTATGCGGCCTGCCCGGCAAGGATGCGGTCTCTGTCGGACAATACAAGGATGCGATTGGTGGAAAATATTGGGTGCTGGACTGTTCCGCGGCAGCCGAAAATATCCTCCTTGCGTGCCATGCCATGGGATTTGGGGCCGTATGGACTGCGGCATATCCTAATGAGGACCGCATGGCCGTCGTAAGGGATGTTATCGGCGTCCCGGAAGACGTAATGCCGCTTGCCGTTATCCCGATCGGTGTCCCTAGGGACAAGGGAAAAGTGACTGACAAGTTCAAGGAAGCAAATATCCATTGGGATAGATGGTGATAATAGCTGTGCTTTAGCTTGTCCAGGCGGGGATCGGCCTCTACCGCGTGCAGAGGCTTAATCTGCCTGATAATGTTGGGATGCCATTATTATTATTATTATTTGACTTGGTATCATTATTGATATTATAATTTCAAATGAATAGGATTGCCAAAATCGTTTCCATGATGAAAAGCAATCCTCAGGACATACGGTTTGCGGATTTGTGCATGGTCTGTGACCATTATTTCGGGCCGGCCAGGCATAGGGGCGGCAGTCACAGGATATACAAAACGCCGTGGCAGGGCGACCCGCGCATTAACATTCAAGACGATAAGGGAAAGGCCAAGGCATATCAGGTGAAACAAGTGCTAAGGGCCATCGAGATTTTGGAGGTGAATCATGGCCATGAAAAATGACCATTATACTTACAGGGTGACATGGTCCGCGGAAGACAAGGAATATGTCGGCCTGTGCGCCGAATTTCCGAGCTTAAGCTGGCTTGCGAAAACGCCGGAGAGCGCGCTAAAGGGCATACGGAAGGTTGTCGCGGAGGCTATAGAGGACATGAAGAAATCAGGAGAACTCGTGCCAGAGCCGATAGCAAACCGGCATTACAGCGGGAAATTTGTCGTTCGGGTCACGCCGGAAACCCACAAGGCGCTTGCTATAGAATCGGCCGAGACGGGGATAAGCCTTAACCGGCTTGCCGCCGCCAAATTGAGCCGCTAATTAGGATCAACCATAAAGGACCTTGCCGGCCTTGAAAATCTTCTTGATAAAGGGATCACCAAGAGAAAGCCTCTCCAGACCCGCTTTTTAAAATGCTTTCTGGGTAGGTCAAAAATACAGCAGATGAACTTAGATATGCTATTGATGAAGCAAATCCCAAATTTTGTTATTTATTCCGATGAATTGCGTTTTTCTCTGCTCTAAATTTGCTGCACCCCTTCCGAGGGGGTTTGACGGAAGGCCAAAAAATCCTTTAAAATCAATGAGCGAGAGTGGCGGAACTGGCAGACGCGCTGGACTTAGGATCCAGTGGGGCAACCTGTAGGGGTTCAAATCCCCTCTCTCGCACCACTACCTTATTAAATCTGGACTCCCTGATTAAGGCTTTTGAAGTGAATTCCTTTCCGCACCGCATCTCTTCATCTCGCATCAAAGCACGGTTTTGACCACCAGCCTCTTTTTATGTGACCTGCGGCACAGGACCCCGGCAAGAAAAGAACTACAATCTGTTTGAAGTATTTTTTATTTTTAAAAACTTCCGGGGGGGGAGCCATGAAGAAAAGTCCATCGGCTGTTAAGAAAGAAAATCCGTTTTCCGGCTTAAGACCGCTTTATTTCTTTTTCCTAGTCCTGTTTTTGTTTGCTGCTGTGATCCTGACGTCCGCACCGGCCGTGAACGCACTGGAGAGTCTGCGGACGGGTATGAAGGGCCCCGATTTCGTTCTTAAAGACATGAACGGGCGGACTACGAAATTTGCCGGCATAGAAGGGCAAAAGCTTACCGTCCTGCTTTTCTGGTCTACATGGAGCGCGTACTCCAAACAGGCCCTTGAACAGATGGAGCGCTTCTATAGCAAGTATAAGAGCAAAGGGTTGTCCGTCGTGGCCATAGACGTAGATGCCCAGGAGATCACGGGCCAGACCCTCTCTCAGATAAAGTCAGAGATAGACGGCATGAAGCTGGACATTCCCGTTTCCATAGATTACGGGCTCGTCGCGTTCCATGATTACGGCGTCATAGCGGTGCCATCTACGGTGATACTGGACAAAAACCGGGTGATAAAATATGAGCTTGCCGGTTTCCCCTTGATCGGCTCAGATGACATGGCGGACTATATAGAAGCCAGCTTCAAGCCGGCCCCGCTGCTTCCGTGATCGCGGGGAAGGGGCAAAGACTGCTCTGAAGGGCAGCCTCCCGGCCTGGCCTAACCGGTTTTTGTTTTTGTTTCTAAAATTGCCCGAATAAAGTAAACTTTTGTGCATGGGCCGGGTGTCCATAAATGTTTCCGGTATAGTGCAGGGCGTGGGTTTCAGGCCCTATGTCTTCAGGCTGGCCCGTCGCATGGGACTGAAGGGTTTTGTTCAAAACACCGGCGGCGGGGTCCTTATAGAAGTGGAAGGGGGCAAAGAAGACACCCAGGGGTTCATGGAGCGGCTGAAGGCCGAAGCTCCGCCCCTTGCCAGCATAACCGCGCTTGATATCAGGGAATTGCCGCATGAAGAGGAATATGCCGATTTCAGGATAATAGAAAGCGAGGTTTCCCCCGCCCAAAGCGCGCCCTTTGCTGCCCCCTTTACTGCCGAAATCAGCGTGGATGTCTCTGTCTGCCCGGAATGCCTGGCAGAGATGTCCAACCCGAAGGACAGGCGTTATCTCTACCCTTTTATCAACTGCACCAACTGCGGGCCACGCTACAGCATAATAACGGAAACCCCCTACGACCGGGAAAACACCACTATGTCCGCGTTCCGTATGTGCCCGGAATGCAAACGCGAATATACAGACCCCGCAAACAGGCGGTTCCACGCGGAGCCGGTTGCCTGCCCCGCCTGCGGACCATCTCTTTCTATTGAGCGGGCACTTTCCATAAACGGGGCAAAAAGTCAGGCCCCAAGTGATTCTCCTTCCGGGGATCCAATAGCCTTTGCGGTAAGAGCGCTTAAAGAGGGCGGCATCGTAGCCATAAAAGGGCTGGGCGGATTCCATCTGGCCTGTGACGCCGCAAATGAAACGGCCATCCGGGATCTGCGACGCAGAAAAAAAAGGGGCAATAAACCCTTTGCACTGATGGCTGCCTCCATGGAGAAGATAAAGCTCTTCTGCCATGTCTCCGCCGGGGAGGAACAAAAACTCCTGTCGCCTGAAAGGCCCGTTGTCCTTCTGAGGAAAAAAGATGGGTGTCCGCTGCCCTCCGCCATAGCGCCGGGAAACGGCAGGCTTGGTTTCATGCTCCCTTATACCCCTCTTCACTGGCTGTTGTTCAACTATCCAGGGCCGGATGGGAAGCGGACAGGAACAGGTTTTCATGCCCTTGTGATGACCAGTGGCAACCTCTCCGATGAACCTATCGTCATTAGCAACGATGACGCCCTGAAAAGGCTCTCCGGCATCGCAGGCCACTTTGCGCTGCATGACCGGGACATACACAACAGGGTGGACGATTCCGTCATATATGAAGTTTCTCCCGGAGGCGGGCCACCTTTTTTTGTCTTTGCCAGGCGGGCAAGGGGATATGCGCCAGGCTCAATCAGCCTGGGCGGGACGTATCGGGACCGGAAGGATTTCGTTTCCGGGAAGTTTGCGGGGCCGCAGGTTATGGGTGCGGGCGGAGACCTGAAAAACACATTCACCCTTGCAAAAGACGGCAAGGCCGTTATGAGCCAGCACATAGGGGACATGGAAAACCCCAGGGCGCAGAAATTCTATCTGGAGACGCTCGAAAAACTGATGAGGCTTTTCAGAATTAGGCCTGAGGCGGTCGGGTACGACATGCATCCGGGCTACCACTCTTCTAATCTTATATTGGGTAATCTGATAAAGCTTGATGGGGAGCTGGACATGCCGCGAAAATTCGCCGTTCAGCACCACCACGCGCATATCGCCTCTGTTATGGCGGAGGCCGGCCTTACGGGGAAGGTGATCGGAGTGGCCCTGGACGGGACCGGTTACGGAACGGACGGGACTTTATGGGGAGGGGAGTTCCTCATAGCGGACGCTGCCGGGTTTGAAAGGGCCGCCCATTTCAGGCCCATCCCCCTTCCGGGAGCGGAGGCGGCCGTAAGGGAGCCATGGCGGGCCGCCATTGGGCTGCTGGGGCAGGCTTTCCCTGATGAAATGGTGCGTTCCCTTGCCCGGAAATCCGGCATCACCGGCAGACACACGGAGCCGGAGGTGGAAAATATCCTCAGGCTATCAAAAAAACCGGAGCTATCGCCTCTTTCCTCGGGAGCGGGGAGGCTCTTTGAGGCGTTCTCCTCCGTCCTTGGCCTTGTGGATGTAAATACCTTCGAGGCGGAGGCCGCCATTGCGCTTGAGAGCATCTCGGAAGATTTTTCCATAAAAGATGAATATCCCTATGATATTGTTGATGGCCGAGGGGAAAAGCAAAACCTGGCTTTTTCGGCGGCCTTCGTTCAGGCCATAGAAGAAAAGGCCCGCGGGGTGCCTGCGGGGGTGATATCGGCAAGGTTTCATAATACGGTCGCACGGGCCGTGTCGGAGACGGCCCTCAGGCTTTCAGCCGAAACAGGCATAAAAAACATAGTGCTTGGCGGGGGCGTTTTCCAGAACCGGTTTTTGACCGGGAGGGTAATTGAGAGGCTGTCTTTGGCCTGCGGGATTCGCGTGCACACAAACCGGCTTGTCCCGCCCGGAGACGGCGGCATCAGCCTTGGTCAGGCGTTCATAGCAAGGGAGAGGTTTTTGTTGTCTTGACTACTGAATAAAGAGATCAAAAAATCAAAAAAGGGGCAAGGGACTGGCCGGCATCACAAGATGAAAACAACGGGGGGAGATGGAAAGGATGAGGGAGGATGGAAAGTAAAGGGGAGATAGAAAGGCTTGCAAGCGGGATCAACAGTCTTTTAAAAAAGGTTGGCAGGCCGGTAAAGCTGATGGAGGTCTGCGGCACTCACACAGTGGCGATATTCCGGCAGGGCCTTCGGGGGCTTTTCCCTGGGATAAGCTTCCTGTCCGGTCCGGGTTGTCCTGTTTGCGTTACCGCGAAAAGGGACATAGACTGCTCTATAATGATCGCAAAGCAGCCGGACGTTACTCTGATGACCTTTGGCGACATGATGAGGGTGCCAGGGGCCTTGGGGACTCTCAACGGGGCGCGGGCAGAGGGGGCGGATGTGAAGGTGGTCTATTCCCCCTTGGACGCCGTGAGCGCTGCGGAAAAAGAGAGGGGAAAAAACAGGAAGATAGTTTTTTTTGCCACCGGGTTTGAGACCACCATTCCGCTGGTTGCCGCCGCCCTGGAGCTGGCGCGCGGCTCCGGGCTGGACAACTTTTTCATATATTCCGTTCACAAACTGGTGCCTCCGGCCCTAAGGGCGCTCCTTTCCGTCAGGAAGGTGGACCTGGACGGGTTCATATTGCCGGGGCACGTGAGCGCGATAATCGGCGCGAGTCCATATGGGTTTCTGGCGGAGGATTTCCACATTCCGGCGGTCGTAACCGGGTTTGAAGCGGAGGAGATAATGGAAGGCGTCCTGATGCTCCTTGAGCAGATAACCTCCCGAAGCGCCAGGGTGGAGGTGGCATACAAAAAGGTGGTGAAGGATGCCGGCAACCAAAAGGCCCTTTTTCTTATGGATAAGTATTTCGAGCCTGTTGACGCCGAATGGAGGGGCATAGGAACGATCCCGGCCAGCGGGCTTAAGCTGAAGGAGGAGTGGAAGGCAATGGATGCCGAAAGTTTTTTTGATTTTAAACTGGCCCCCCACGTTTCTTCCGGCACATCTTCTGACAGCGGCTGCTCCTGCGGGGACATATTAAGAGGGCTCAAGCTGCCTGTGGATTGCAGGCTGTTTGGCTCTGGGTGCACGCCGGACCATCCCCTTGGAGCGTGCATGGTGAGCACGGAGGGAAGCTGCGCGGCCTATTACAAGTACGGCGCGTTTATCAAGAGGAATGGACAATAAAGGGATGGAAAAGGAAAAAATAAAAATACTTCTGGGCCATGGCAGCGGCGGGCGGCTTATGAGAAAGCTTGTAAGTGAGGTCATCACGGCGGAATTCGGAATGGAAGAGCCTCTCCTTGATTCGGCGATATTGGAGTTGAATTTGCCGGGGAAAGCGCCGGATGCGGGGGCTTCCCGCCTGGCTTTTACCACGGACAGTTATGTCGTTTCCCCCGTTTTTTTCGAGGGTGGGGACATCGGGGACCTGGCCATAAACGGCACCGTCAACGACCTTGCGATGACCGGAGCGCAGCCGCTGGCCATCGCGGCCGGGTTCATAATAGAGGAGGGGTTTGCTGTCGAGGACCTTAAAAGAGTGGTCAGGTCGATGTCCCTCGCGGCCAAAAAGGCGGGGGTGCGGATAGTCACCGGGGACACCAAGGTGGTGGAGAAGGGCAAGGGAGACGGAATCTTCATAAACACCTCCGGCATCGGGACCATAGACCCCATGGCAAAAAACCTGTCCCCTCATAACATCAGGCCGGGGGATGCGATCATTGTAAGCGGGGACATGGGCAGGCACGGCATATCCGTAATGGCCCGCAGAAACGGGATAGATTTCGACCCTCCGCTTGAAAGCGATACGAAAGCCCTGAACGGACTTGTGAAACGTATTTTTTCGTTTTCAAATGGCGAAGCGGTAAAGGTGATGAGAGACCCCACAAGGGGAGGGCTTGCCACGGTGCTGAAGGAGTTCGCGATGGACTCCGGGCTTACGATGGTGATAAGGGAAGAAGACGTTCCGGTTATGCCTGCGGTGAAGGGGGCGTGCGGCTTACTGGGGCTGGATCACCTTTACGCGGCCTGTGAGGGCGCACTTGTGGCAATAGTGGCGCCTGAGCTGGCGGAAAGCGTGCTTGAAGCCATGAGGCATGATGAAGCGGGCCGCGCAGCGGCGGCTATCGGCAGAGTGGTTGCGCCGGGCCAGTATCCGGACCGCTCTGTCATACTGGAGACCCTGGCCGGGGGAGAGAGGCTGCTGGATATGCTGGCGGGGGAGCAGCTCCCGAGGATCTGCTGAAAAGAACCTATCTCAAAAAAAATGGCTTTCGGTTGCAAGAAATCAATTTTGAGACAGGTTCTAAACTATTTACGGTTTTTTTCTTTTTTCGCCTTCACCTTTTCAGATAGCCAGTCGATCCACCCGGACATGCCTTCGCCTTTTTTGGCCGATATCTCGAATATCTTAAGGCCTGGGTTCAGGGAAAAAGAATCCTTCCTTATTTTTTCCATGTCCACGTCCAGATGGGGGGCAAGGTCCATCTTGTTTATCAGAAGCGTGCTGGACTCCTGGAACATAAGCGGGTACTTCAGGGGTTTGTCTTCCCCCTCCGTTATCGAAAGGAGCATCGCCTTGGCGTCCTCCCCCACGTCGAACTCCGCGGGGCATACCAGGTTGCCCACGTTTTCTATTATCAGGAGGTCCAGCCCGGAAACAGGCAGCGAGGGCAATGTCTCCCTTATCATGTTCGCATCCAGGTGGCAGGCCCCTCCCGTGTTTATCTGGACCACTGGCACACCAAGCGCGCCTATTCTTTCGGCATCGCTTGTCCCCTGAATATCGCCTTCTATCACGCCTATCCTGATGCTGCTTCCAAGGGCGCGTATCGTACTTTCGATGACCGTGGTTTTGCCGGCCCCCGGAGAGGACATCAGGTTGATAACGAAAAGGCCCTTTTCCGCAAAAAGCCTGCGGTTTTCAGCGGCCAGACGGTCGTTTGCTTCGAGTATCTTTGATACCACGTTTATCTTAGCCATGAACGTCCCCCGTTGATCATTATTCCCCTAAGGGTTTTGGTTGTTTTCATTTTTAGCCGTCCCCGGACGCTAAAGTATAGCAGATTTCTATTTCGGAGCGTCCATGCTTTACATCCTCTTCATTTATAGGTAAAACTAAGGACATGCCTGAAATAAAGCTCATCCTGAAACCGGCGGCCGGGCATGAAAAATCCCCGGTTGAAGTGAAGACTTGCTGCGGAGTGCCTGAGCCTGTGCGGGCGGAGTGGGCCACCGGCACTGTCGATACGCCCTCCGGGCCGGTCTGCCGGGTGTCTGCTACGCTGACGCGCGCCGACAGGTGGGGCGGCTTCAAATGCCGGGTGAGCTCATTCAGGGACAGATACAGTGTCCCCCCCGGGCTTTATGCGGTGGGCGAGCCTGGTATGGCCTCCGATATCTTTGTGAGCGCCAATTACAAGTTCAGTTTCGATATGTTGAGGTGCGAGCTTTCCGGCATGAGCGCCTGGATACTGGTGCTGGACACAAAGGGCATAAACGTATGGTGCGCGGCTGGGAAGGGGACCTTCGGGACAGCTGAGCTGGTAAACCGTATTTCCGCCACCGGCCTTCATGTAGTGGCCCCCAAGGGCCGGCTGATACTGCCTCAACTGGGGGCTCCAGGTGTAAGCGCCAATGAGGTGCGGAAGGAAACGGGGTTCAGGGTCTGTTACGGGCCCGTCCGGGCCTCCGATATCCCCGCTTATATTGCGGCCGGCCACAAGGCATCCAGGCGGATGAGGGAAGTCCGGTTCGGTCTTGCGGACAGGCTCGTCCTGGCCCCAATGGAGATCATCCCCGCGATGAAGCGTTACCCGCTTTTTGCGCTTGTGATACTCACTGTTTTTGGTCTTGGCCCGCAGGGCATCATCTTCAGGGACGCAGTTTCAGGCGGCCTTCCATTCCTGCTTCTTGGTCTTTTGTCCGTGCTAGCCGGGGCGTTACTGGTCCCTGTGCTTCTGCCGTTCATACCGTTTAGGTCCTTTGCCGTCAAGGGCTGGCTGGCGGGCGGAGCGGTTTTGCTCGTATGCATAAAAGCTGTTGCCGTATTTGGTCCGATTCCAAGTACGCTCACCTGGGCGGCATGGATATTTTTCCCGATGGCAAGCTCCTACATTGCCCTTCAGTTCACGGGTTCAACCACCTTCACCTGCGTATCCGGGGTAAAAAAAGAGCTGAAGGCCGCGCTGCCAGTTTACATCACGGCGGCGGCTGTATCCGCGGCCCTTCTTCTGGCCTACAAACTTCTGTCGTGGGGGGTGATCTAGCATGAGATACATAACAGGCGGAATCACATTGAAGATGGAGGCTGGTAAATGCACGGGCTGCGGCATGTGCATGGAGGTCTGTCCGCATGAGGTTTTTCGCCTTGAAGAGAGGCGGGCTGTGATCGCGGCAAGGGACAGGTGCATGGAATGCGGTGCATGCGAAAAGAATTGCGCCCTTGGCGCTCTAAGTGTGAGCAAAGGGGTGGGTTGCGCCTCAGCGCTTATCGGCAGCATGATCACGGGCGGTCCCCCCACGTGCGGGTGCGGCGACGGCGGAAGCGGGAACTGCTGCTAGAGATTTTTGATTTTTAATTTTCAATAAAAGAGGAGGGACTTTTTAAAAAAATGTTCAGAAAAATACTGGTAGCCTTTGATGGATCGTCTAAGGCCTACGATGCATTTGATTACGCGCTTGAACTGGCGTCAATGAGCAAGCCCGCCTCCGCCTTATTGGTCGTCTCTGTAGTCCAGCCCCCGGAGTCGCTCTATTTGGTAGAGATGAACGATGTGGTAAACCAGGTGACCGCCAATTATGAAAAACTGCAGGCTGGACTGGTTGAAAAGGCAAAGAAGAAGGACCTGGTTGTCGAGACAAAGGTAGCCATAGGCCACCCGGCAGGAAGCATCGTGCGGATAGCTAGGGAAAAGGGCTGCGACCTGATAGTCATGGGCCACAAGGGCAAATCGATGATAGAGGGGCTGATCCTGGGGTCCGTCTCCAGGAGAGTGGCCGCCGAGGCGCCCTGCTCCGTTACGATAGTCAAGTAAGGCTGAAATTAAAAAATCAAAATCGGTCAAAAACCTTTCAGGTGGAGCGCGAACACCACGGCGGAAGCTGCTAGGCAGTATATTCCAAAAAAGTGCCAGCGCCCGCGGGAAAGCCAGTTGGAAAGCCATTTCAGCGCCAATACCCCTGCGATAAAGCTCATGGCCATGCCAAGGAGGCTGGGGTAAAAGGCCCCCGCCATGCCATGCAGGCCGGCCATCGGGATTTTTTGGTCTTTAAATACCCGCCATACCTCCCTTGCGACGACAGGAGGGGTCAGCACCACGGCCAGGGCGAAACTGAACTCTTCGGCCCGGTCCTTAGCCATCCCCAGGAGCATGCCCGCTGAGATAGTCGCTCCGGAGCGCGAAAATCCCCTGAAAGGCAGGCACAGGCCCTGGATGATCCCTATGAAGGAAGACCCTTTAAGGTCCACGGAGGAATCCATGTGTTCGCCATGGACCTCAGTTCCCATCGAAAGTTCTTTTTTAGGGGAGGCGGGAAGGGGGCGCGCTTTCCATTGGGAATAAATGATCATGACGCCCACCGCGGCAAGCGCGGCCGCTATGATATTTAAGTTGCCGAAAATCATTTCTATCTGGGCGTGAGCCACGCCCCGCAGGAAAAACTTTTCTATCACGGATTTGAGGGCCAGCCCCACCACTCCGGTAAAGAAAGTGGCTGCCGCGATAAGCTTGAGCGAGTTAATGAAGACCTTTCGGGAAGCGAAAAATCCTGCCTTCCAGGAGTCCCAGAAATAATATATGACGGCAAACATCGTTCCGGTATGGAGCATTACAAGAAGAAGGGTCATTTGAGGGCTGGTAGGGTTAAGCCCCATCAATTTTTCGGCCACGATGACGTGCGCGGAACTGGAGACCGGCAACAGCTCCGCCGCCCCCTGGACCGCGGCAAGCACGAGTATCTTCAATAACAGCATCTTAATTCACACGCGTCCTTTCGTTCATATTGCCCGCATTTCTGAAGAAGGATCAATTTTTTCAGAAGACAGGGATCAATCCCTGAAGATAACATCTTTGATAGCGTATTATCAAACGGATTTAAAGGCGTTAAAAAAGAAAAATTCCGCTGCCAAGGGATCAATAATATGATAAAAGTATTCCTGTGATGGCTGCAAAGAACACTTAATCCTAGTGTAACACTGATGTAATAGAACCAGTTTAATATAATTTAAATTTCAATTCCACAAGGAGGTTTTCAGATGATGAAGCGTTTTCTGGCGTTGTTACTGGTTTTAAGCGCGGTTTTTGCCTTCGGGCTGGCTCAGGCGGACCAGACCCTGAATGGGGCGGGCTCAACCTTTGCCTATCCGATCTATTCGGCCTGGGCGTATGATTACAGCAAGGTGGCCGGGGTAAAACTCAATTACCAGTCGATAGGTTCAGGCGGCGGCATTCAGCAGATCACCAACAAGACTGTCGATTTCGGCGCATCGGATGCGCCCCTTACTCCCGCGGAGCTCAGGCAGAAGCATTTCCTTCAGTTTCCGACCGTCATCGGTGGCGTTGTGCCGGTAGTTAATATTCCCGGCGTGAAGGCCGGCCAGATGAAGATGGATTCAGATGTCCTTGCCGGCATCTATTTGGGCGCTATCAAGTTCTGGGATGACGCCAGGATAAAAGCCCTGAACCCGGGGCTCAGGCTCCCTCATCATGTGATCACGTGCATCCACAGGTCTGAAGGCTCCGGTACCACCGCGATATTCACCACGTATCTGAGCGCCGTATCTCCTGAATGGAAGTCCAGGGTCGGTGCGGGTGTGGCTGTAAAGTGGCCCGCCGGCGTCGGCGCCAAGGGCAGTGAGGGCGTTGCCAATTACGTCAGAAGGATACAGTATTCCATAGGATATGTGGAGTTTGCCTACATCCTTCAGGAACACATGGCTGATGTGCTTATGAAGAACAAGGCGGGGGCCTACGCGTCTCCCACGATCCAGGCCTTCAAGGACGCGGCCGCAAAAGCGGACTTCAGCCCCGCCAAAGACTTTTACCTGTGGCTCGTAAACGCGCCTGGCAAGACCTCCTGGCCTATAGCCGGCGCGACTTTCATCCTGCTTTCCAAAGACCTTCCGGCATCCAATGTGAAGGTATGCAAGTTTTTTGACTGGGCCTATAAAAATGGCGACGCGGCCGCCATCAGGCTTGCCTACGTGCCCCTTCCCACTTCGCTGAAGAACAAGATAAGGGGATATCTGAGGCACAACGGAATAAAGTTTTAGTATAAAAAAGGAAAAAGTCCTTCTCATCCTACGCTGAGGGGCCCGAAAGGCCCCTCTTTTTTATGATGAAAATCCGGCTCCCGCATTTAATCAAAAAACCTGGCCCATTGCCAAAAAAAACTGATTGCCGAAGGGTGACGCGCCCGCTCCCGCTCACGCCCGGTTTGTTTGCGTCCGGCCGCTAATTCACGAAGGAATATCTAATTGGAGAAAGGATATCCAAGGCCCACGAACACTGCCGGGCCCTCGTTGCCGAAACCCACATCTATTCTCCCTACTATGTTGGGCGGTACCGTGGCCCTGAAACCCAGCCCCGGGTTTATTTTGAAGCCCTTTGTGGAAATGCTGTAAAGCGAGCTCATGACGTTGCCCACATCCAGAAAAGGCGCTAGCTCCCACCTTGTGTTCACGTTGAAGACGCTGCGCGTAAAGAGCCTTATCCTCTCTTCAAAGTTAAACAATACATAGCTTTTATCTATGAACCTGTTGTCACCGTAGCCGCGAAGGGTGTCCTCTCCGCCCAGGATGGAGCGCTCCAGGAAGGGCACGCTGTTTCCGATCGTCTGGTCATAAGACGCCCTGAGCAGGGTTACATACCTCTCCTTTGAAGCCGGCATGTAATCCTTGGCCTCAAGGAAATAATGGAAGAAATTCGCGCTGCTGCCCAGGGCTTTGCCGCTCCATTCGGCGGTGGCTTTGGAATAAAAACCGGCCGTGGGCATCTCGCGGGAATTAAGGGTGCTGTAGATAAGGGAAAAGCGCTGGGCGTGCGTCCTGAAACCGTTAATTCCAGGGACCTCCTCAGGGGTGAAGACGTCCTGTATGAAAGGAAGTGAAAGGACGGCTCCATGCGTTATCGTGACCCGCCTTAACCTGTCGCCCAGGGAAATATAGAAATCGGGCAGGACGTCGAAGGTAGCCGAGAAATCGAACCCAGCCTCCTGGTCCCCGTAGTTTGTCTGGTTTCGAAGCGCACTGCTGGACTGGAAACCAAAGAACCTGGAGGACCCGTTGTTAAAGTAATAGACGTACGCGTTCAATCCAACCCCTTTTACAAGGTGGTCCATGTCCCTGAACGTGAGTTCGTAATCGAAATTTACGTGCTGGGATCTGGATATGTTTGCCTCCCAGCTCTGACCGTCCCGGGGGTAAAAGGCCCCGTAGAAGGTCTCTGTGGCGCCATAATAGCTGTTGTAGTTTACCTGGGGGGCAAAAAGCGTCCTTACCCCGCCTTTTTTGTCGTAAATAAGAAATGCGCCCAGCACGCCGGACGTAAGGCCCTCATTAGGGTCTGTGGAGATGGCGGGCAGGGGAATGGATACGACCTTTACAGGGTCGCCGTAATCCTTGGTTGTAAACAGGGGCAGGTCTTTCCTTGGCATCATCGTTGTGCAGGCGGTGCACGAGATGACCACGGAGATCAGGGTAAAAAATATTTTTCTTTTTACCATCGGGGACAGTTCTTTTTTAAAGTTTATGTTTAAAGCATTGATTATAAATCTTCCCGATGGTAAATGGGTAGGTAAAGCGGGGAGGCTTAACGGCTCACAACACTAGGCCCTGCTGCCCGCTGTCTGCAGGGCATCGTCTATGATGCCTTGTGCCTCTTCAAGTATCCGGCGAAGGTGCTCCTGCCCCAGGAAGCTCTCGGCATATATCTTGTAGATGTTTTCAGTCCCGGAGGGGCGGGCGGCGAACCACCCGTTTTTGGCCTCCACCTTGAGTCCCCCGATGGGCTCGTTATTGCCCGGTGCGCGGGTCAGGATATCCTGTATCTTTTCGCCCGCAAGTGTAGTGGAGGTCACATGTTCGGGCGAGAGTTTTTTCAGGATGTTTTTTTGTTCAGGAGTTGCCGGCGCATCGATGCGGTCGTAAACGGGGTCCCCGAATTCGCTTGCAAGCTCCTGGTATAGTTCTCCGGTATCCTTGCCCATCCGGGCCCTTATCTCCGCGGCAAGCAGGGCAGGGATGATCCCGTCTTTGTCCGTTGACCATACAGTGCCGTTCCGGCGCAGAAAAGAGGCCCCCGCGCTCTCCTCTCCCGCAAAACCCAGCGCACCGGTGAGGAGGCCGTCAACAAACCATTTGAAGCCGACCGGCGTCTCGTAAAGGTCCCTTCCAAGTTTCCGTGCGGCGTGGTCTATCATCCGGCTGCTCACAAGTGTCTTCCCGACCGATGCCGAGGAGGGCCATCCCGGCCTGTTTTTAAATAAGTAATATACTGACGCGGCAAGGTAATGGTTTGGAGGAAGAAGGCCCGCGCTCCTGGTGACGACCCCGTGGCGGTCATGGTCCGTGTCGCTTGCAAATGCGGCATCGAAGCTGTCCTTGAGCCCTATAAGCCTCTGCATGGCATAGGGTGACGACGGGTCCATCCGGATCTTGCCGTCCCAATCGACGGTCATGAAACGGAAGGTGGGGTCCACGACGTCATTGACGACGGTCAGGTCCAGGGAAAAGCGGCTTGCGATATGCCCCCAATAGTGTACCCCTGCCCCGCCAAGGGGGTCCACCCCGAGGTGGATCTTTGCCCCCCGGATCGCGTCCATGTCTATCACGTTGCCAAGGTCTCCAGCGTAGGCGCTCATATAATCGTGCCGGTGAGTTGTTGCTGCCCGCAAAGCCTTTTCATAAGGCAGCCTTTTTATGTCTTTAAGGCCGTTTTCCATAAACCCGTTCGCCCTGGTTTCTATCCAGCCGGTTATGGAGGGTTCCGCGGGTCCTCCATGCGGGGGGTTGTATTTGAATCCCCCGCTTTCGGGCGGGTTATGGGAGGGTGTTATGACAATGCCATCCGCAAGCCCGGACTTCCTGCCCCGGTTATATGTGAGGATCGCATGGGAGACGGCAGGGGTAGGCGTGTATTCGCCGCCCTCGGATATCATGACCTCCACTCCGTTTGCTGCCAGCACCTCCAGCGCGCTGGTAAAAGCCGGAAAGGAGAGCGCGTGGGTGTCCGCGCCCAGAAAAAGCGGGCCCTCCGTTTTTTGCTCTTTCCGGAAAAGACAGATGGCCTGCGTTATCGCCAGTATGTGCCCTTCATTGAAAGTCCTGTCCAGCGAGGAGCCACGGTGGCCCGAGGTGCCAAATGATACCCTCTGGCCTGTCTCCCCGGGATCGGGCTGCCCGGTGTAGTAAGCCGTGACAAGACGGGGAATGTCCGCCAGCATGTAAGCGGGGGCCGGCTTGCCGGCAAGAGGACTGACCCTTGGTTCACTCACAATAAAATCCCTCACTCACAATAGGACCCTTCCCGCTCAAAAAGAACACCTCCCGGTTAAATTGAAAAAGTTTTATTTTTTATGAAAATTCTTGCCATTTTTTTCAGCCGGAACGGCAAAAACGCGCAGCCTTTTTTCGCGTCTGGTTCAATTATAGACCAGTTTTTCTTTTTTCAAAAATTAATTTTTTGTTAAATGGAAAGCGAAGTGAGACCGAAGGTAAGTGAGCGAAATACGGAAAATAAAAAGTTCCCTGCATTCGATTCCCGAAGGGAATAAAACTCTCCCGCTGTTTTCTGCCCTGCGCGGCATCCGGAAAGTGATAAAAAATGAAGGTGTTGGAAAAATATCTGTTATAATAACAAGTTAATGGCTAAGAAAATTCTGATAGACGCTAAATATCCCGAGGAAAAGCGGGTTGCCATCATTGAGGGAGACCGCCTGGTAGACTTCTATGTGGAGCTGGCCGCGAAGGAACACCTGAGGGGCAACATCTACAAGGGGCGCATTGCAAGGGTAGAGCCTTCCCTTCAGGCCGTTTTTGTGGATTTCGGCCAGAAGAAGCATGGTTTTCTTCAGGTCCGCGAGATAATGCCCGAGTATTTCAATTCTGACGGCGGCAAGGGTAAGAAGGGCCGCATCCAGGAAATTTTCCAAAAAGGGCAGGAACTCATTGTCCAGGTCGAAAAGGACGAAAGGGAGACAAAAGGCGCGAGCCTGACCACATATATATCCCTTCCCGGCAGGTATATAGTCATGATGCCCGGCCAGGAAAGGGTAGGGATATCAAGAAAGATAGGCGACAACAGGGACCGGGACCGCATGAAGGAGATCTTCGCCAAGCTCCAGCTGCCGGAGAAGATGGGTTTTATCGTGCGGACGGCGGGCATTGACAAGACGGCCGAGGACCTGTCCAATGACCTTAAATACCTGAACAAGCTCTGGGCGGAGATACAGAAGGAGGCCGGCAAGCAGAAGGCCCCCGCGCTCATCTACAAGGAACAGGACATAGCGATAAGGACGGTGAGGGACTATCTCACATCTGATGTGGACGAGGTGCTTGTTGACGACCAGGAGACAGTCCGGAACATAAAATCGTTCCTCAGGCGCACGCTGCCCGGCCGCAAGATAAATGTAAAATATTATAAGGAAAAAAGGCCCATCTTCGACCTGCACAACCTGGAGGAACAGATCGCGGGTATCAGCGACCGGTTTGTTCATCTGCCCTCGAAGGGGTATCTCGTTTTCGACAGGGCGGAGGCACTGACCGCCATAGACGTCAATTCGGGCAGAAGCAGGAAAGAAAAGAACATAGAGCAGACCGCCCTGAGGACGAACCTTGAGGCCGCCGACGAGGTTGCAAGGCAGCTCAGGCTGAGGGACATAGGGGGGCTGGTGGTAATAGATTTCATAGATATGGAATCCGGCAAGAACAGGAGACAGGTCGAGACCAGGCTGAAAACGGCCCTGCTTGCCGACAAGGCCCATACCGATATAACCGGGATATCCAGGTTTGGCATAGTTGAGATGACAAGGGAGCGGATGCGGACTGCCTATTTCGAATCAACCTACAAAAGATGTCCGAATTGCGATGGGGAAGGCGTCCTTAAAACGGATGAGGTTTTGGCGCTTACCGCCTACAGGGACATCCATATACAGGCCTCAAGGGGCGGCCTTAAGTCCATTGACTGCCGTCTCCCCGTGATCAGCGCCAATTACCTCCTGAACTCGAAAAGAGACGGGATAGTGAAGATGGAGAAGGACTTCAAGGTAAAGATAAGCATTGCCGGGGAGCCCTCGATTCTGCCTGGCCAGTATGAGATATCATCAGAGAAAGCCAAGGTGATAGAGGCCGAAAAACCGGAAAAAGTGGAAGAAAAAGAGGAAAAACCCGAAGAGAGACCGGCTATAGAGAGTTAGACGGCTGTAGAGAGCTGGGGGCGGACCTTTTTTTTGCTTGTCATTACCTGAAGCTTGCCAGAGAGTAACCATGTGTCATTCCCGCAAATTTCAATAAGACGGGCTTACGCTCTTGGGTACGCCCGGAATCTTTCTTAAGAAAAATTCACCTCCAGGCTTTTATCTTGGTTCTGGCCCTAACGTCACATTCACGAAATCATCCGGACGTATCCATTTCATGAAAGCGGCTCTTATCTGTTCCCCTGTCATTTGCATGTAGAGCCTTGCGGAGCGCTCGGGCTCATCCAGGGGCAGACCGAGCACCGAAAGGCCAAGCAGATCCTGGCCGATGCCCGCCATGTTCGCCTCCGCTATCTGAAGCCTGCGTAAAACGAGGACCTTTACCTGGCGGAGTTCGTCCGCGCTTACAAGCGCCTCGCGCATCTGCTGCAGGTCCCGTCTTATTATCTTCCTGGCCCTGGAGACGTTCCCTGGATCGCAGCCATAGAGCACGCCGAAGATGGAACGGGTATTGTTTGCTTCAATAACGGTCCGCACGGCGTAAACAAGCCCGGTTTCCTCTCTCAGGTCCCTGTAAAGCCTGCTAGCAAAAAATCCCCCGGCCAGCAGCTGGCTGCCCAGGTTGAGCGCATAAAAGTCCGGATTTTTGCGGGTAATGCCCAGCGTCTCCGCCATCGTCACATCGTCCTGCAGCCGGCCTGGGTCCGGAACCACGGCTGATGACGCCTTGTTCATGGGAACAGGAGGAAGGTCTGTCACTGGTTTTGGCCCACGCGCTCTCCACCGGCCAAAATATTTTCCTATGATGGTTTTCGCCGCATCCGGGGTAATGTTGCCTATGACGACTATCGTGGTCATATCCGGACGGAACGTATTTTTGTAATACGATTTAAGACCGGCAAGACGGACGGAGGCGGCGGTGCCGGCAGTTGCCTGGCGCAGGCTGGGGTCTCCCATTGGGTACAATCCGGCATTCAGGGCACGTTTTGACAGATAGGACGGATTTTGCAGCAGTCCGGAGAGGGTAGCTGCCGCCTGTTTTTGCACTATCCTGAAAGGCCCTTCCCTGAGCGCCGGGTGCAGGAGATTTTCGGACAATATCCTTACGCCCCTGTCAAAGTATTTGTCCAGGACGCTGAGAGAGAAATTCGTCCCTGCCGATTCGTTTGCCGCTATGCCGTCAAGCGCCCTCTGGAGGCCGAGCCGGTCCAGTTTCCCCGCTCCGTATGGGAATATGCCTTCCAGTATCCGGTCCACGCCTTCCTCTCCTTCGGGTACGTTCAAACCGGGATTGTTCTTTATCCGGCCGTAGACGCTTACCGTATTGCTTATGGATTCGGGTTGCACAATGAGGCGAAGCCCATTGGGGAAGATGGTCACAACCGGGTGAACGGTGGACACCGGAAGCCTGGGAAGAGCAAAGACCTTCCTTGCCCATGGGGGCAGGACAACCGGCTTTGCCTGTTTGGAGATGAACGATTCCCCGCCTTTTTTCATGGATTGGAGTTGGCCGCTCTTTACTTTCCCGGAGGGGGAGGGTGTCAATATGGCGCTGATCGCGGTCCGGTTGTCCAGATATTTCCTTGCCACGCGGTCTACGTCCTGCGCGCTCACTTTTTTTATGTCCTCTATATCGTCATCCGGGGCGCTCCTGCCCTCCACGGCCAGGGCCTGAGACCATATGGAGGCAAGCCCGTATATGGAATTTTTACCGAATTCCGCCTCCGCGATCTCATGCCGTTTGGAGGCCTCAACGAGGTCATCCGGGAAGCCTTTTTTCAGATAGCCCGCGATAACAGCCTTGATCCCCTCAAGGAGGGCCCCGCCTTTACCGCCTTTGGGGAAGGAAGCCTCCGCCATTCCCACGGATGCCTTGGGCAGCATTTCGACCTCAAAACCCGCGGAAAGGGCCTTTCCCTTAGGGACCATGGCGTAGAGCCCCGCGCGCCTGCTGTCAAGGACGTCGGCCAAGATCAGTCCGGCGGCAAAATCGCGGCTGTCGAACCCTGGCAGCCTGTAAGCGGCATATACAGTCCCATTCGGCAAGTCTGATGCGAGACGCATGGTTTTCTGAGGCTTGAGCGGCTGGAGCCGCACCGCCGGCCGTTTTGGCACCGCGCGCCTGGCAATGTGTCCGAAAATCGTTGTGACTTTTTCGAGGGTGCTTGCCGGGTCCACGTCTCCCACTATCACAAGTATCGCGTTATTGGGGGCATACCAGTTCTCATGGAATTTTCTTATCATCGCCGCAGTCAATCTGTTGAATGAGCTGAACGAGCCCAGTGGGTCATGATGGTATGGGGTCCCGGCAAACATCTTTGAGGTCATCCTGGCGAAAAAAACATACTCGGGATCGGAGAAGTCCCTCGCCACTTCCTGTTCTATCGCCCCCCGTTCCCGCCCCCAGAGGGCTGGGGTGGCCAATATCCCCTGCATGCGGATGGCCTCTATCCTTAGCGGGATATCCATGTCAGAAGCGGGTACGGTGAAGTAATACTGGGTGACGGTCTGCCCGGTGTCCGCGTTGAAATAGCCGCCCATGGCGCTTATCAAGGTGGAAAGCTGATCTTCGGAAAGGCCCGGGCTCCCACGGAACATCATATGCTCATGGGCATGCGCCATACCCCGGAAACCCGGTAGGTCCTCATCGGCTCCAACAAGGTAATTTATTTCCGTAGTTACGACCGGGGCAAGGGTGTTCCTGACAATTACTACCCGCAAACCGTTGTCAAGGGTGGCTTTAAGTACGTTTTTCCCTTCCGCCCTCGCGCTGCGGGCCGGTCCAGCCAGCACAAGGGACGCCAGCGCCACGGCCAAAAGCCCCCACAGGCGAAAATTCAAACGGCATTTTTTGTCTTGGAACTGTCCCATCCCGGTTTTTGAGTTTCAGGCATTCAGGGTACGCTTGTCAAGCCTTTCCAGGAAGCCAAAACATTGTTAAAAATGGAGGGATAATATATTATTAGAGCTGCTTTTAAAAAACCATTTAGGTTTTTATCCAAATCTAGGGTGGGGGAGATCATGATGAAGTCAGCAGCAAGATATTTTCTGGTTCTGGTGGCCCTTACGTTCGTAGCTCAGGCTGCGCTGGCCGCTCCAAAGGCGGAAAAATCAGTATCAATGGAAAGGCAGATCGGCGTGCCGGTCTATCCCGGGGCCAAGTATCTAAAGCATCTGGCCGGGATGCATGCGCCCGGGAAAAAGGCTTACTATTTTGAGTCCAATGCGGACCCGCGCACGGTGGCCGTCTTCTATGAGAAAAAATTGCACAAAAAGCCCGGCATGTTCAAGGGGCAAAACGCCCTTGTATTTCCGCTTTCAGGAAAACCGCCGGTCATCGATGAATATGTGAGCGTTCAGCCCAATGTTTATGGCGGCACGGCAAAGACAGTAATAACCATTGTGAGGAATGCCCATAGGGCCAAGGTAAAAAGCAAGGCCAAAGCCAAGCATAAATAGCACGGGATTTTTTTTGAAAAACAGGGCCGGCTGGCGGATTTTTTGGACTTTTCCGGCCGGGCCCTGTTTTTTATTTTCACGAGTATTGACACCCGCTTCCCGCAGGAATAAATTCTAGTCAGAAAAGCCGTGAATAAAAATTCCGGTCAAAAGCAAAAAAGCCTACAGGGCAGCGGGGAGGCATCCTATTGAAAAAATTTCTCAAAATAGCGGGTCTGGTCATTGCCGTCATAATAGTGATCGCCGCCGGGCTGTCCCTGTTTATAAACGCTTATTTCACGAGCGGGAGGCTTACGGCGCTGATAGTGCCTAAAATAGAGCAGGCAACCGGCAGGAAGGCATCGATAGGCAGCATAAATATATCCCTTTTCAAGGGAGGCGTCGTGCTTTCCGATATGGCGCTGGCCAGGCGCACGGGAAAAGGAGAGTTCCTGAGCGCAAAAGAACTGGTCCTTAAATACAGATTGCTGCCCCTTCTGAAAAAACAGCTCGTCATCAACCGCCTGTATATCGATTCCCCCTACATTTTTATTGAACGGGCCAAGGACGGGACGTTCAATTTCAGCGATCTGAAAGAGAGGCTCGAAGCCGGCAAAAAAGAGGGGAGGAGTACAGGCAAAAAGTCTTTTAACGTTGCCATACAGGGAATAAGCATAAAAAACGCGCAGGCCCGGTTCGTTGACGAAATGGGGACGCTTCCCTCCGCGCAGGCGAACGCCGACATGGATTTCAGCCTGGGCCAACCGGGCTCGCCAGCCCAGGCGCAGCCCGCGAGGCCCGTCATTTCCGGAGTGGTCGATCTGAAGAGTCTGAAGACGGTGTTTGAAAATATACATTCAAACATCTCAGGCAAGATTAAAATTGCCAGCCAGAGAATAGATCTAGCGCTTGAAGCCGCTATCGAGCAGGACAGGATAAAGATAAAGGGCTTTGCCGTAAACTACCCCGCAGCCCCAGCCATAAGCCTCGATGTCTCTTCCCAAAGACTGGACTTGAACAGGCTTCTTGCGCTGATGCCGCATGGCAAAAAAAGAAAAGAGGCAGCCAAAAGACCTGCTAAAGGGGGGGCCGCTACCCACATCAGCGCGAAAGGCAGCATTAACATAGCCACAGCCCTTTATCAACGTTATACCATCAGCGGCCTGAACGCGGACTGGAGATACTCCAGTGGCGCTTTTTCAATAAACCCGTTCAAGGCAGCGATCAGCGGAGGGGACAAGGTGATCGTCCAGGGGAATCTGCTTGGCAGCATCGGCTTTGGGAAAATAGGGCGGCAAAACACTTTATACGGAAAGGGCCAGGCCCGGTTTTCCAGGATACTGGTAAAAGAGTCCCCGATAGCAAGCCAGATGGCAGTCCTGCTTGGCATGCCGGAATTGAGAAATCCTTCCTTTACCGATTCCCTCATGAATTACGAAATAAAAAACGGCAACACCTTTCTTAACGGATATTTTGATTCCGCCGCTCTGGAAATCAACCCGGTAAAAGGGACCATTGGCGTGAACAAGGTCTTGAACATAGCGATCGCTCTGGACTTTTCACCCGCGTTTGCCGCCAGGATAGGGAAAAAATATCTGCGCTTTTTAACGAACGCAAAGGGATGGACCGTCGTACCGATGGAGATAACCGGCACTACGCAGAGGCCCCGCGTGGGAATAAGCAAGGCGGCTGCCGGAAAAGCGATAGAAAAAGGCCTCGGCGGAGAGATAAAAAAACAACTTCAAAAAATTTTCAGGTGATGGGCAAAGAGGGAGGGGCCTGCTCCTGGGGCGTGCCTTCCTGCACAAGGTCCCTAAGCGTTTTGCCGTCCAGGTTTTCTGAAACCGATCTTTCGGCTTTGTCCATGATCTTTTCAACCGCGCTGAACGGCACTTGAGACAGCAGATCCAGGAAATCAGGTATGGGTTGATCATAATCGGCCCTAGCTGCCTCTATCACTTCTTGCAGCGTTATGGTCTCAAGGGCCCGTGCGGGCAGAAATCCTCCGGAGAGGGCCTTTTCCACCAGGCCCTTTTTCACTAGAAGAAGCAGCATTTCGCTGACGGTGGTTTCCGGAAGGTTCAGCCGCCGGGCAAGCCCGTCCTCCGTCCAATGGGGACGTTTATACAGATGGTTGCTTCCTATAAGGAACATCATTGTAAGTGCGAGCCTTTCCTTAAGCCTGCCGCTTAATGGCCTGTGGTCTTCAAAAAGGGGATAATTGGGGTTTTGAAAATAGAATGAGGCGCTGGCCCCTACCAGGAATATCTGCCAGTTCAGGTCCACCCAGGCCACAAAGAGTATCGCTATGGCGAAGCTGGAGTATATGGCGGGATAGCTTGTCGAGGCCACTGTGAAATGAGCGAAAGTCCACTCCAGACTCTGCCAGAGAATGCCCGCGATGATCCCGCCACCTATGCCCGCCTTGAATTTGACATTGACGGAAGGCAGAAAGGTGTAAATGAATATGAAGGCCGCTGAGGCGAAGAAATAAGGCAGAAGCTTCCCACCCGCATACAAGGCTCCGCCAAATAGTCTCATTGACAGCACCCGGTGAACAACTGTGCTGGCCATGAATGAGGATGTGATGCCCATGGCGGCAAAGACCAGCACCGGGCCCACAAGCAGCACGCTTAAGTAATCGCTGAACATCCTGGAGAACCCCCTTGAGCTGGGCGTTTTCCATATGTAATTCAGTGCGTTTTCGACCTTCTGTACCATGGAGATGACCGAATAGATGAGCAGAATAAGGCCCATTGAGCTTAAAACACTGGTGTTTAAATGGTTTATGTAGCCGATTATCTTGTCAGTGATCATCTGGCCTTGATCGCCAAAGGGGGCAAGAAAACCAAGCAGAAACGGCTTTATCTTGTTGTGAACGCCAAGGGCCTTAAGGACGGAGAAGCTTATCGCAAGCAGGGGGACAAGGCCCATGAGTGTTGTGTAGGCCAGGCTCGCGGCGCGGATCGATATCTCATTGTTCTGAAACCCCATGGCCACAAGGACAAAGATTTTAAGGATGCGATACCCTACGGCCTTGGGCAGGCTTAGATTCTTGGTGTCTTTCACCCATATCTTTTTGCTTGCGGTGCGGTAACTTTCAAGAATGCCGGCCATTTTTATTCTTTTGCTCTTGTTTAAGAAAATGTGGTTGGCGCTTTGCCTGATCTTTAACCGGATATGTTTTTTGCAAGGCGTGTCTTATAAGAAGTGTATCACTTTTTTATATCCCGCGCGGCAAAAAGCTAAAAGCCGGTTTCATTGATCTTTTAAACTTTTATGGAGCTGAGCCAGGCCCTGTTCTCCCTGTGCCAGCGGACCGTTTTTTCCATCCCTTCTTCAAGGGAGGTCTCCGGCTTCCAGCCGAGGATCTTTCCGGCCTTCTCTATTCCGGCCCAGGTTGCCTGCATGTCCGCCTTGTGGAACGGGCTGAATTCCTTCTTGCTTTTTTTGCCCAGGTATTTTTCGATTAGCTCTATCATGTAGCTCAGCTTCATGGGGGTGTTGTTGCCCAGGTTTATTATCTCGTAACCGGTTTCTGCCTCCATGGCCGCCACGGTGCCGCGCGCGATATCGTCAACGTAAGTGAAATCTCTGCTCTGGGAACCGTCTCCGAATATCTGAAGCGGCTTGCCTTCATCAGTCCATTTTATGAAACGGAAGGGGCTCATGTCCGGCCTTCCGGCCGGGCCGTAAACGGTGAAATACCTGAGCACGGTAACGTCCAGGGAATAAAGATAGTGGTACGTGTATGACATTGCCTCCGCGGCTTTTTTTGTGGCCGCATACGGAGAAATAGGGGTGTTCACCGGGAGGTCTTCCACAAAGGGCATCTTCTGGCCGGCATAAAGGGAGGATGTGGAGGCGAGCACGAATTTTTTAAGGCCGTTGCGTCTTCCTGCCTCAAGCAGGTTAAGGGTGCCCATGGCATTTGTGCTCATGTAAACGTAAGGGTCCTCCAGGCTATACCTGACGCCGGCGCGGGCGGCCAGGTTTATGACGGCATCGAAACGCTCCTTTTCAAAAAGACGGTCCAGTGCCGTCCTTTCCTCTATGTCCAGGCGGTGGAAGGTGAAATTGGGCAGGCCCTCCAGCTCATGGAGCCTGTATTCCTTAAGCCTTACGTCATAATAGTCATTCAGGTTGTCAACGCCGGTCACCAGGTAACCCCTGGCGGAGAGTTCCATGGCTGTCCTCCAGCCTATGAAACCGCAAGCCCCCGTAACCAGGACGGATTTGATCTCCATAGAGCGCTCCTTCAGGATTTTTAGTTTAAAAAACAACTTTAAAGTATACATCATCCTGATGCTTCACGGGACGGAACCCCAGGGGAAAAATGCCTTCCGGCGGGACGCTTGCGGGATGCGGGCGAAACCATATAAAATGTTACAGATAAATATTAAAGAGCACGGGAGACAGTTTATTTTGCCAAGGACTGCCGCTGTCATCATAATCGGTAACGAGATACTTTCCGGTAAGGTCAGGGACGAAAACTCCCATTTTCTGGCCGCTGAGCTCAGGCAACTGGGCGTTAGGCTCTCGCTCGTCCTTGTGATACCGGACGACGTGGAGGAGATCGCCTCCACGGTGGCCTCCTGCGCTAAAAAATATGATTTCGTTTTTACCTCCGGGGGCATAGGGCCAACGCATGATGACGTCACAATGCAGGGCATTGCCGGGGCCTTCGGACGGAAGCTCGTTGTGGACGAAAAGCTGAAAGACCTCATTGTAAAGCGTTGCGGCGTGCCCTCCGATATAGTGATGAGAATGGCGGAACTGCCTGAAGGCGGGGAGCTGATAGAATTGAACGGCATAAATTTTCCCCCCGTGCGGGTGGAAAATGTGTACGTCTTTCCGGGCATCCCCGAATTCCTGAGAAAAAAATTTGCCGCCCTGAGAGAGCGTTTCAGGGATAAGCCTTATTTTGCCAGCCGCATATACATTAACGGAGAGGAATGCCTGATAGCCGACACGCTTGACGCGGTTGCCAGAAGGTTCCCGGCCGTGGAGATAGGCTCATATCCCAAGATCGGGGAGAGGGACTACAAGGTATTGGTCACTCTTGAGAGCGTGGAGGAAGAAAGCGTAAAACAGGCGGTGCAGGAACTTTTAAAGCTTCTGCCCCGTGAGATCGTCCTCCGGACTGTCTGATAATTTTTTCAGGTATTCGTCCCATTCCACCGGGATAAGGCCCCTTTTAGCTGAATTGCATTCCTTGCAGGCCGGCACTATATTGCCTTTCACGGATTTGCCGCCCCTCACCAGAGGAACGACATGCTCCATGGTTAGCTCGGCTGGAGGAACCCTCTTCCCGCAGAAATGGCACAGGCCTTCGCCTCTTTTTCTCTTCCACCACCCGGATTGCCTGAGTTCGCGGGCCTTTTGCCTTTCCTTCTTGATTTCTTCCGGGGTGGCCCCGGGCACATAAAATTCCATGCTCTATTTTAACAGTAGTTTTATTTTTAAAGCGCCCTTGGGCAAAAGGAAAGAAGAAAGCCCGAGGTGTCTGACCGGATACGGCCTTTTTATTTTTCAGCCGGGCCCATCTTTTCCAGCTTTGAGCAGAGGCCTGACAGATATGGCAGGATTTCGATCTTGGGTATATTTATCTTTTTGTCCGTGGCAGTGAATATGAGCTTCATGAGGCCCACGCGCATGGTCTTGCCACCGGCCTCGAACGACAGGATCACGCCTTTTTTGCGGTCGTCGGGGGTGTAGCAGGCCCTGGCTTTTTTTTCGAAAAGCTCCTGGGACTTTTCAAGTATCTCATCTATCGCGGACTGTTTTGAAATGACAATATAATCATGGGTGCCGATGGTACCCACGAAAGACGCTTCATCCAAACTCTGGGCGGTCGTCTTGAGAATGGCGGCGGACCATTCTATGAGATCGGCATGATGCGAGTATCCGTATTTTATGAGGTAAGGGTATATGTTCGTGATCCTCACGTAGGCGATCGCGCAGCGGCCCAGCTTGGGATATATTTTATCCAGTTCCTGGAGTATGGCGCTTTTGCCGGGCAACCCCGTGAGGTAATCCGGCCAATTGACGGGGTCGCTCTGCTTCTTGTGCAGATCCTTGATATATTTGTTTACTTCGGGCATTCCCATCCTTCTAGAAAAACAAAATCTCAGCCTCCATGTCAACTTGAAGTTATAATTTTCAGATTATTTAAGAGAGGCTGGGCAGCCAGGCAATTGGCTGGAAGATTAAGGGCTGGCTGATTGAGCAAAGAAAAGGGGACGGAAAACCGTCCCCTTTTCTTTGCTCTGTTTTAATTTTAGACGGTGGACTTTGAAAGGTCCCCTGCCGTTTTGCCCTTTGCCGCGGCCTGCGCCGCCGCCAGTTTCGCTATCGGGACCCTGTAGGGCGAACAGCTAACGTAATTGAGCCCGATCCTGTGGCAGAACTCAACGGATTTAGGCTCGCCGCCGTGCTCTCCGCAGATGCCCATCTTCATGCCTTTTTTGGTCTTTCTTCCCTTTTCGACCGCCAGTTTCATAAGTTGGCCCACGCCGTCCTGGTCCAGGGTTATGAACGGGTCGTCCTCAAGGATGCCCTTTTCAACATAGACGGGCAGGAACCTTCCGGCATCGTCTCTTGAAAGCCCGAATGTGGTCTGCGTAAGGTCATTGGTGCCGAAGGAGAAGAAGTCCGCCTGGGTGGCTATTTCGCCGGCGGTGATGGCCGCCCTTGCCACCTCGATCATCGTGCCTATGGAATAGTTCACCTTCACTTTGCAGTCCTTCTGCACTTCTTCAGCCACACGGATGGCCATCTCCCGCATGCTCTTCAGCTCGTTTACGTGTCCCACCAGCGGGATCATGATCTCGGGCTGGACCTTTACCTTCTGTTTCTTAAGCTCGCAGGCGGCCTCCATTATGGCGCGCACCTGCATCTCGTAGATCTCCGGATAGGTAATGCCGAGGCGGCACCCGCGATGCCCCAACATCGGGTTGAACTCGTGCAGCGCCCGGTTCCTTGCCTTGAGCTTTTCAAACTGCACACCCATCTCGGCAGACAGCTCCTGAAGCTCATCGTCCGTGTGGGGCAGAAACTCGTGCAGCGGCGGGTCCAGAAGCCGCACAGTCACGGGAAGGCCCTTCATCTCCTTGAATATGCCGATAAAATCGCCTTTCTGCATGGGCAGGAGCTTCGCAAGCGCCTTCTGCCTGCCTTCCAGGTCGTCTGACAGGATCATCTCCCTGACCGCCTTTATCCTTTCAGGCTCGAAGAACATATGCTCGGTCCTGCAAAGGCCTATACCCTCGGCGCCAAAGCCCATTGCCGTGGCCGCGTCTTTGGGCGTGTCCGCATTTGCCCATACGCCCAGCTTCCTGGTCTCATCCGCCCACTTCATTATCGTGGCAAAATCCTTCGTGAGCTCAGGCTGCACCAGCGGCGCTTCTCCCAGGATGACCTCTCCGGTAGAGCCATTCAGGGTAATGAAATCCCCTTCTTTTACCGTCGTGCTGTTCACGGTGAATATCTTTTTTTCTTCGTCTATGTAGACGGAGCCTGCCCCGGCCACGCAGCATTTACCCATGCCCCTGGCCACAACGGCGGCGTGGGAGGTCATTCCGCCCCTGGCGGTCAGTATGCCCTGCGCGGCGTGCATGCCCCCTATGTCCTCGGGCGACGTCTCAGGTCTTACAAGAATGACCTTCTCCCCATTCTCGGCGCTGCTCTCGGCGTCCTCGGCGGTGAAGACCACCTTGCCCACGGCCGCGCCCGGAGAGGCGGGAAGCCCTTTTGTAAGACAGGTTATTTTGGCCTTCGGGTCTATCATGGGGTGCAGGAGCTGATCGAGCTGCTGTGGGTCCAGCCTCAAAAGGGCCGTCTTTTTATCGATCTGTTTTTCCTTCACCAGGTCTATGGCTATCTTCAGCGCCGCCCTTGCGGTCCTTTTCCCAACCCTGGTCTGAAGCATGTACAGCTGGCCTTCCTGGACCGTAAACTCCAGGTCCAGCATGTCCCTGTAGTGTTTTTCCAGTTTCTTGTAGATGGTGTCCAGGGTCTTGTAGGCCTTGGGCAACCTTCTTTTCAGCTCATCTATATGCATCGGGGTGCGGATGCCGGCCACCACGTCTTCGCCCTGGGCGTTTATCAGGCACTCCGCAAAGAAGCGCTTCTGGCCGGTGGATGGGTCGCGCGTGAAGCCTACGCCTGTACCCGAATTGTCCCCCATATTGCCAAAGACCATGGTCTGGACGTTGCAGGCCGTCCCAAGATTGTCCGGTATGTCGTTTAACTTCCTGTATTTGACCGCCCTGTCCCCGAACCATGAACCAAAGACGGCGTTGATCGCCATACCCAGCTGTTTGAGCGGGTCTTCGGGGAAGTCTGAACCGGTTTCCTTCCGGTATATGGACTTGAAGGTTTCAACCAGCTCCTTCAGGTCTTCCGCCGTAAGGCCGGTGTCTTCTTTCTGGCCCTTGGCTTTTTTCATGGCTTCCAGGGCATCCTCGAACTTCTTTTTGCTTATGGCCATGACAATGCTGCCGAACATGCCTATGAACCGCCTGTAGGCGTCGTAGGCGAAGCGCTCGTTACCGGTTTTTCTTATAAGGCCCTGGAGGGTCTCTTTATTAAGCCCCAGGTTAAGGACTGTGTCCATCATGCCCGGCATGGAGAATTTCGCGCCGGAACGGACAGAAACGAGAAGCGGGTTGGATGCGTCACCAAACTTCATCCCCATCGCCTTCTCGACTTTTTTCATGTTATCAAGCACTTGTTCCCACATGCCGCCGGGGTAGCGCTTGCCATTATTGAAATAGGCGTTGCAGGCCTCGGTAGTAATCGAAAAACCGGCCGGGACCGGAAGCCCAAGCCTGCTCATCTCCGCAAGCCCCGCGCCTTTGCCGCCCAGGAGGTCCTTCATGCTGCCCTGGCCGTCGGCCTTTCCCATGCCAAAAAAATAAACCCATTTTTGCCTTTTTTGCCTTGCCGCAACTTTGCCTCCCCTGCTTGCGGCAACCCTTACGGCAGCTTTTTTTGGGGATATTTTTGTCTTTTGTTTTGCGACCTTCCCTGTTTTAGCAGCTATAGCCATCGAAACTCCCTCCAGAGCTGATATAATTTTCATTTTTCCGCAGGAGTTATAATTTACCGCATAAGGCATTGGATTTCAATAGGATTATAGCTGGATGAGGTATTTTTATGGGCCTATAGAATGGTTCAGGCCGCCAAGCGGCGGCGTTTTTCGCTTTCTACGCCATTTTTATGCCCTTCGGGCATCGAATGCCGTCCGCCCACCCACACAAATCGCTGACGACGCCTTTTACTTTATCTTTGCGCCAGCCAGTACGGCCTTTTCGGTCGTAAGGACGGACAGCGTCCCTTCGGAGTCCGTTGCGGCAAGGAGCATCCCCCTGGATTCAAGCCCCATGAGCTTTGCCGGTTTCAGGTTGGCCACTATAATGACTGTTTTGCCTTCCAGTTCTTCCGGACTGTATTGCTTTCCGATTCCGGCTATTACCTGCCTAGGGCCTTCTTCGGCCAGATCCACCTCCAGGCGGAGCAGCTTGTTGGACCCCTTTACGGGTTCAGCCTTCAGGACCTTGCCGGTCTTCAGCTCTACCTTTGCGAAATCTTCGATGCCTATAAGATTTTCCGTTTTTTGCTCCGCGGCGGGCTGAACAGCTTCTTCCTGCTTTTTTGATTCCTCCTGCAATTTTCGGGTCTCCTTTTGCTTTATTTCAGGGGTTCCGCTAATTTTCGTCTTCGCTATTAAGGGTGGGGCTAATACAATTCTTGGGAAAAGGGCATTTCCTTTGTTCACTTTTATTCCGGGAATCGGATATTCGCCCCATTCGATTAGTTTGGGATTGCTCCGCAGTTCTTTTTCAATATCTTGTTCTATCCCAAGTTGATTCCATATCTCCTGGGCAGTGGAAGGCATTACTGGATAAATATATATAGCTATCAATCTAAGAGATTCGGCCAGTGCGTAAAGAACGTTAGAAAGGGTAGCTTGGTCTTTTTCTTTCCACGGGGCAGAGTCTTCTATGCATTTATTGACCCATTTAACAGCGATTTCCCAAAAATAATTGAGGGCCGCGAAAAAATTCAGATGGGCGTAATGGTTTTCAAATACTTGGTCCTTTTCCAAGTTCAAAAAGGTCTCTTTTACATCGCCTTCTAATGTTAGTTGCTGTCCCGATTCTGAGTAGATATTTTTCCTGAATTTAATAGAGATTGGTTGGGGAATAGTGCCTTCTCTATATTTCTCAATCATCGTTAAGGTTCTGCTTAAAAGATTCCCAAGGTCGTTTGCGAGGTCCGTGTTGACCCTCTGGTCGAGCGCCGATTCTGAAAAATCACCATCATGACCAAAAGGTATTTCCCTCATGAGGAAATACCTGAAGGCGTCCACCGCGTGCTCGCGCTTTATTCCATAGCCTTCCAATTTATGGCAAACCTTTGCCGGGTCCACCACGTTGCCAACGGACTTGGACATCTTTTTCCCTTCTATGGTCCACCAGCCGTGGGCGAATATCGTGCGGGGCAGGGGAAGCCCAAGGGCCATAAGCATCGTGGACCAGTAGACAGCATGGGTAGTAAGGATGTCTTTTCCTATAAGGTGGGCATCCGCGGGCCACCAGTCCACTTCAGCGGGTGCAAGATAACCGGGCCCTGAATAGTAGTTCACCAGGGCATCGAACCAGACGTAGGTGACGAACTCCTCATCAAAAGGCAGGGGGATCCCCCAGGAGAGGCGTTTTTTGGGCCTTGATATGCAGAGGTCCCCCAGGGTCTGGTTCTTTAAAAATCCCAGCACCTCGTTCTTCCTCGTATCAGGCTGGATATAAGAAGGATTTTTTTCTATGTATTCAATAAGACGCCCCTGGAAGCGGGACATAAGAAAGAAAAAATTCTGCTCCTCTATCTTCTCGACTTCCCTTCCGCAGTCCGGGCATCTGCCTTCTACAAGGTCCTTTTCGGTCCAGAACCTTTCATCCGGGGTGCAGTACCAGCCCTCATAGGAGCGCTTCTCAATGAGCTTGTCATCCCAGAGTTTTTGAAGGAGCTCCCGGACGGCCTTCTTATGCCCCGGGTCCGTGGTGCGGATGAAGGCGTCGTTTGAGATGTTAAGGGTCTTCCAGAGATTTTTAAAATTTTCGGCCATCAGACTGGCATGCTCCTTGGGAGAAAGCCCCCTGGCCTCAGCCGCTTTCTGGACCTTCTGGCCGTGCTCGTCCGTTCCGGTCAGGAAAAAAACCTCTCTTCCGCGCCCCCGGTGATAGCGGGCAAGGATATCCGCCGCGATGGTCGTATAGGCATGTCCGATGTGCGGGATATCGTTTACGTAATATATCGGCGTGGTCACATAGAATTTTCTTAGTTCCTGGGAGCTCATCGGGGGGCCTTTTCAGGGCAAATAAAAAACCTTATTGTGATTTCGCATTTCAAATAAAATCAAATTAAATCAAAAAGCGCCTTTTTATTTTGCATTAAACGCCCGGGTTACCGGAGGGCCCTGGGTTCTGGGGCGGATTCTGATTGTTCAGATTGCCAGGGACGTTGCCCTTATTGCCCCGTTTCCTCCATCTCTTTTTCTTTTTCTTTTTTTGGATTTGGCTGTCCTGGGACGGCGCATTCAGTGGTGCGTTCAGAACATCGGACGAAGCAATGCCCTCAGCGATCGGCCCCTGCTGGATATTCATAGTGGGCAGAGTGTCCTTGGGCCCCGTATCCCTGTGCAACGTGTCCTGTGGCGGAGTGTCCTTCGGCCTCATTTCCCCGGAATGGGGTCTCTTTGCTTTTGATTCGGGCCGTCCCTGGGCCCGCGGCCCACGGGCCTGTTGTCCTTGCCTGCCCCGGAGATCATTCGTTCCGCCCCTCTCCCGGGAATCATTCGCCCTCCTGGCGGGGCCTGGTTCCTGCTCCTGGGTCTGGTTGCGCCGCTCGAAGTTCTTTTTTGGGTTTTTCCCCGCGCGGAACGGTTCCCGCCTTCTCTCAGGATGGGCTGTGTCCGGTGTTTTTTGACCTTGCTCCGCCTTTGTCATGGTCCCTGATGTTACCGCCTCATCCGCAGAGACCTCCGCGATGATTTCTTTCTCTTCCGTGGCCTCGCCTTCGCTTGCTTCCTTGCGGCATGAATTGTTGCCGTATTCGTAGCTCAGGCAGCACATGAGCCTTCCGCAGATGCCTGAAAGCTTGCCCGTGTTTAGCACGAGTTCTTGTTTTTTGGCCATTTTTATGGATATGGGGGCGAAATTCGAAAGGAAGGACGCGCAGCATAACTGCCTGCCGCACAGGCCAAGGCCGCCCGTCATTTTTGCTTCATCCCTTACGCCCACCTGCCTCATCTCTATGCGGGTGCGGAATTTCTGGGCCAGGTCTTTTACCAGTTCCCGGAAATCTATCCTCTTTTCGGAGATGAAGTAAAAGATTATCCTTTTTCTGTCCAGCGTGGCCTCGGTGCGTATGAGCTTCATCTGCAGGCCGCGGGCCATCACCCTTTCGCGGCAGAAATCAAACGCCTCTTTTTCCGTCCCCGCATTAGCCTGGCTCTCCCGAATATCTTCTTCGGAGGCCATCCTTAACACCTTTTTGTACTCCTTGGCTTCCTTGTGTTCCGCGGCTGCGGGGGCCATTGACTTGCGTACGACCTTGCCTATCGAAAGTCCGAGGTCCGACTCCACGATAACCATGTCTCCCGGTTTGAGCGCCATCTCCCCGGACTCGAAATCATAAAGCTTTCCGCATTGCTTGAATCTTATGCAAACGATATCAGACATCTTTATTTTGTTTAAAAACCCTTTTTCCTGACGGCGGGAGCAACCTTTTGAGCATTCCCGCGGTATAGTTCCATAAGATGGATTTGTTGGGGTTATACACCAGGCCTTCTCTGATTTCCGCAACCCCCCGATAACAATCTATTATAACTTCTTCTTCCGCCGTTTTGAAAAGGGATTTCAATTCCGCGGGGACCTCAAGGCCAAACAGCTGCAGGTCCTCCCTGCCTGTTGCCTTGAGCACCAGCATGTCTCTAAGAAAAAGTTCGAGGCCGTCCAGGAAATCCTCTATCTCTTCCTTGTCCGCCCAGGAGGGACTTTTGCCGGCTTTGGAAAAAAGCATCTCATGGAGTGATCTAAGGAAATCCTGCCTTTTTTTTAGGATGTCTCCGCCCTTGCCGTTGTCAATGACAAGCCCCGGCCTGCCCATGGAAAGGCCAATAAGGGTGCGGAGCATTTTTTCTCCGGTGGCTTTCAGCCGGTCTTTTATCAAATAGGCCATGTCATTACCGGACAGGGGTTTGAAGCTGACCGCCTGGCATCTGGACCGTATGGTGTCAGGAAGCCTCTCCGGATTCGAGCTTGCCAGTATTATGACGCTGCCCTGCGGCGGTTCCTCGAGACATTTCAGAAACGCGTTTGCCGCCTCGATTTTCATAAGATGAGCCTCGTCCACGATGGCCACTTTAAAGCTCCCCTCGTATGCGGAAAGTGAGAGCGCTTCTTCCAGATTTCTTATCTCGTCTATCTTAATGACCCCTTTTTCCGGCCGGACTTCCTTTACATCCGGGTGCGCGCCCGCCTCTATGCGCCTGCAGGAAGCGCAGCTGCCGCACGCGTCCCCGTCAGCCTCCGGTTCCGCGCAATTAAGAGCCTTCGCGAAATTTACCGCGGTAAGGCGTTTGCCTATGCCGGAGGGGCCATGAAAGAGATAAGCGGAGGCGGCTTTCCGCTTTGTAACGGCGCTTTTCAATATCTTTATCGCGCTTTCCTGCCCTATGACATCTTTTAAAGCCATCAAATTAGAATACCATACAAGACAAACCCCTCTTTTTTTTCATGTATAATTTGCTCAAAAGAGGGGGGCAGGCTAAAAAAAACCAAATCGCAAGGGGAGGACGTATGGCGTGAGCGCAGAGGAGTGGCGCAAGCGCGCCACATGAGGCGGCGCAATCTGAAAGACCCGGCGCGGTATACACGGAATGCCGGCAAAACGGTGAGACGCCACGTAGCGGAGCGAATGCCGTCCGCCCTCCACACCAATGAAAGGAGGCTTGGCCTATGAGGCTTAAACCGCTGGCATTGGGTTTTACACTCGGCGTCATATGGGGCGCAAACATCTTTTTTACTACGTGGCTTTCTTATTTCACCGGTTATGGCGTCCGCTTTCTGATGGTCATGGAAGGTCTTTATCCGGGCTACTCGGTGACCCCATTGGGCAGTTTCATAGGGTTTCTTTATGGTTTTGCGGACCTTTTTATTGGTGGGGTGCTGGTGGGGCTGATCTATAACGGATTTCAGGGAGCCTGACGCATTGGTATTTATAAAACGGCGGGAATTACCGCACTTTCATTGGATTGACTTATTGCCCTGATATGCTAGCTTGGAATCAGGAGGTGATAGATATGCCACATCATACGGCGGAGCATGTAAAGGAAAAAAAACACCAGCTAAAGCAGATCGACTGCGGGCCTGAGTGCGGGTTCCTTATCAGAAGCCATGACGAAAAAGAGATCGTAGACATAACCAAAAAGCACGTGAAGCAGTTCCACGGGATGGATATGTCCGAACAGGACATAAAGAAGGACATCGAGAACGTAAAGGGATAGCGTCCCATTGTGTTAAAAAACGTAAAAAAGGGCGGGATGTTCCGCCCTTTTTTATTTTATTTTCCCGGTATTTTGCTTTTGCCGCTGGATTTTTTTTGTTTTTGTTTTTTGTTTTTGTTGTTTTTTGAGCAGAAAATTATTTTATTATTATCCCCGCGTACCCCACCACCTGGCCCAAATCACCGCTGGCGGAGGCGCTGGTGTCATAACCGGCCAATTCCCCACCCTTGGCTCCGAGCATCCTTGCTGCGTATAGCATTACTATGGCAGGGATGTATCCGCACATGGATATCCTGTTTTCCGTCACGGTATCAAGCAGCCCCTCGGGGTCCAGCTCCAGGATCCTGGTTATGGCAAGGCGGTCTTTTTCCCTGGCGGTGGCGTCCGGAACATAATGGCTCATATCTGAGCTGACGAGCAGCAGTACATCTTCTTTCTCCGCGTTTATGGCCCTTGCTATGCCATGGCCGGCCTTTTTCAGATAATCGAGGAGGGCAGGGGTCATGGTAACCGGCACTATGGAGGCATCCGGCCTTAAGCGGGCGATAAACGGCAGCTGGACCTCAAGAGAGTGCTCAAATTCATGGGCAGTCTCATCCGCGGTAAAAAAGGGCGTCTCCTCCAAAATCCGTTTGGCGAGTTCCCCGTCTATTGGCAAAAGTCCGTTCGGCACCTCCCATCCGCCCTCGGCCATCACGGAAAACTGGGGGCCGATGCCTGAGTGGTTAGGGCCCAGAAGGATGATCTTCCTTGGCAGCTCCAGCCGTGAATACACTGATCCGGCCACGCTGCCTGAATATATATAGCCCGCATGAGGGCACAGGGCGGCTATGGCCTTTTCTTTTTTCTGGATGGACAGGAAGGAATCCAGCTGGGCGGAAAGCGCATCGGGCGCTGAGGGATAAAACTGACCGGCAACTGCGGCCGCTCTTATTGTCATCTGAAAGCCCCCCTTCAGACTATCGAAGTTTTTTGGAAAATACCCATGTTCCTATTATTTCACACCTTTTTCTTTTTTTTTCTTCCAAATTAAATTAAAAATCTCCATCCGCCTGATAGGAATAGTCCTCCGGGCTAAAGTCCATGAACCTCGTGTATTTTGAAAGGAACGCCAGCTTTACGCCTCCGGTCGGGCCATTTCTCTGTTTGGCTATGTCCACGTTCACGACCTCGTTTTCCGGCCTCTCGTCACCCTGGCCTTTCTTGTCTTTTTCGTCCCTGTACAGAAAAAGGATAACGTCCGCGTCCTGCTCGATTGCGCCGGACTCCCTCAGGTCGGCCATATTGGGTTTTCTTTTCTCCCTTTCGACCGCGCGGTTAAGCTGGCTTAATGCGATCACGGGTACGCTTATCTCCTTGGCCAGGGCCTTAAGCGAGCGTGAGATCTCCGATATCTCCTGGACGCGCTGCTCGTACCTGCCGTTGCCGCGCATGAGCTGGAGGTAGTCTACCAGTATAAGGCTCAGGCCGTGTTCTCTTTTAAGCCTCCTGGCCTTTGCCCTCATCTCCAGGGCGGACATGCCGGAAGTCTCATCTATATATATGGGGGCATCGAGGAGTTTTCCGGCGGCGGCTGCCAGTTTAGGGAAATTGTTCTTCACATACCCCCTGCGGACCGAGCTGGCATCCACCATGGCCTCGGCGCAGAGCATCCTCATCGTTATCTGGCTCAGGGACATCTCCAGGCTGAATATGGCGACCGGTTCTTTCTGCTGGACCCCTACATGCTGGACAATGTTCAGACCGAAGGCGGTCTTCCCGGCGGAAGGCCGGCCTCCGACTATCACGAGGTCCCCAGGATGAAAACCGGCGGTGTACTCATCCAGGTCCTTGAATCCGGAAGGCACCCCGGTTACAGCCTCTTTTCTTTCGTAAAGCCCCTCTATCACCTTGAATGCTTCCTTTATGGCGTCCTTCAAAGGGGCGAAGTTCGTGCGTATGCGCTTGTCCGACACCTCGAATACCTTTTTTTCCGCCAGGTCCATCATGTCGTCCGCTTCAAGCTCTCCCTGGTATATCTTTTCAGCCACCTCGGTGGCGGCCCGCAGCAGGGCCCTCTGCAGGGATTTGTCCTTGACTATCTTTACGTAATAGAGGATATTGGCGGCAGTCGGCGTCTGGTTGGCAAGTGTTGAGAGATATTCAGTGCCTCCCGACTCTTCGAACCCGCCGTTTCTCTTCATGTCCTCCGAAACGGTGACGATGTCTATGGACTCGCTTCTTTCGAAGAGGGCGAGCATGGATTTGTAGATCTTGCGGTGGGCGGCCCTGTAAAAGTCATCTTCCCCTATGGCATCGGCGGCCTTCAGGATGGAGTCGCCTTCGATAAGGATGGAGCCCAGCACGGCCTGTTCGGCCTCTATGCTTTGGGGAGGGAGTTTTTCGATATTAGAGTCCGGTTTCATAAAAGAAAAAAAGAAAAAGTCTTTTTACTGCTCCCTCCCAAAATGATCCAAGGCAAATTACCCGGCTAAAAAAGATTTTTTTTTATTCCTGTTCCGGTTCCACATTCACCGTGACAAGAGCGTTTACATCCTGGTACAGCTTGACCTGGATGCTGTAGGTGCCAAGCCTTTTTATGGGTTCTTCGAGGGCGATCTTCCGTCTGTCCACGTTCACACCCTGGGCTTTGATGGCTTCTTCCAGGTCCATGGCAGTGACGGAGCCGAAGAGTTTGCCTTCCTCACCCGCCTTGGCCTTGAAGTTCAGGATCATCGCGTTAAGGCGCTCGGCAACCGCAAGGGCATCTTCCCGTATCTTTATGGCCTTCATGGCCAGCTGTTTTTTAAGCGCTTCCAGCTGCTTTACATTTTTTTCACTTGCCTCCGCGGCAAGATTTTTGGGAAAGAGGAAGTTCCTGGCATAGCCCGTCTTTACGGTTACGGTATCTCCCATCCTCCCAAGATTTCTAACGTCATCCTTGAGGATTACCTTCATAAATTAAAAATCTCCTTTCAACAAAGCATATTGAGGTGAATTTTAGTATATTTGTTCGGCCTCGATTATTCAAGAGACCATTTTGCTGACAGGGAGACGGGGTAAACTTCCATCCAGCCTTTTAAAGTTTTCTTCTTCAGATTCCGATACATAGATATTATAAATACTTATAAATTTAAAAAACTAAAAATATAACAATTAATAAATACAAAAATAAAAAATAGCAAATAATAATAAAAAACAAAAAACTTAAAAAACTGGGGAGAGCAAATGTTTGGATTAAGACACGTGTCACTGAAGTGGAAGACCGCAATACCCATCATCATTTTTGTTGCTCTTGGCGTTCTTGTCACCATTTTTGTCACGGGATACAAGACAAAAGACATAATAATGCAACAGGAGGAACAGTCCACGCTCCAGGGCTACAGGGGCACCGTGGTGGGCGCGCTGGCGGAGATGATGGGCTCGGCGGATTTCAAGTCTCGGGAGGCCCAGTTCATGGGCAGTATGAAAAACATAATGGACCTGAGGGTAGTTCGCGGGGAGAGCGTCAAGGGGCAGTATGGGGAAGGCGCCACGGCCCCGGACGGGATAGAAAAAGAGGTCCTGAACAGCGGCAAGGAGAAGGTCACGATGGATGGGGATTACGTTCGGGGGGTCTATCCGTTGCTGGCTGCGCCGGATTTAATGGGCAAAAACTGCATGTCCTGCCACAACGCCCAGGAAGGTGACGTCCTTGGGGTGGTAAGCATAAAAATACCGCTTGCGGCGTCTTTTGCCCGGATAAGGGGCCTTCAGCATCTTTATGCGCTGCTTGGCATCATCGGGATCATATGCGTCACATGGCTTGTCATCATTATAGTGAACTTCACCTACAGGCCTCTTGTTGACCTGGTAGCCAACATGAACAACGTGACCCAGGAGCACTCAACCATTGAGCTGACGGAAGAGGGCAGCGATGAGGTCGCCCAGATGGCCCAGAACGTGAACAGGCATATACGGTATTTTAACGGCATGGTAAGCAAGATCATGCTCTCGAACAGCAAGATACTGCCTGTAATAGACGCCCTCAAGGAAAAGACGGAAAAGACCGCTAGCGGCGCAAAGAACCAGTCGGCGCAGGCAATTCAGATAGCCACGGCGGCGGAAGAGATGAACCAGACCATATCCACGATAGCGAAGGACATTTCCGGGGCTGCCGACGCATCGCAGGAGGCCATGGAGCTGGCCGTGGGCGGAAGGGAAGTGGCAAACGGCGCAGTCGAAACGGTCGATAACGTTTCCGAATCGACGGTCCGGCTGGCCGGTGTGGTGGAGAAACTAAATATGAGCGTTGAGGAGATCGGCGGGATTGTGACCGTCATAAAGGACATCGCGGACCAGACCAATCTGCTGGCCCTGAATGCCGCGATAGAGGCCGCCAGGGCTGGAGAGCAGGGCAGGGGTTTTGCGGTGGTGGCCGACGAGGTCAGGAAACTGGCTGAAAAAACCATAAGGGCAACCTCCGAGATATCGGGGAAGATAAGCTCCGTGCAGCAGGAATCCACGGAGACGGTAAATTCCATGAAAGGGGCGACCGCCGAGGTCTCCAGGGCCACGCAGTACATAAAGAGCGTTGGGCAGGCGCTGGAGAGCATAGTGACCGCGGTGCAGAAAGTAAGCGACCAGATGGCCCACATATCCACCGCGATAGATGAGCAGTCCGCTACTACTACGGAGGTGTCAAGGCACATAGAAGAAACGGCAGCCATTTCCAATGATATCGAGGCCTCCTCCGGAGAGGTGCTGAACGGGGTGCTGAGTCTCTCCAATATCGCCGAAGAGATGCGGGAGGCCGCCTCCGGGATAAAGACAAAGGGCGGAGCGGTGGTGATGATCGAGATAGCCAAAAACGACCACAAGAACTTCGTTGAAAAAATAGCTTCGTGCGTGGACGGCAAAAAAACCATGACTGCCTCCCAGTTGCCGGACCACCATTCCTGCAGGTTTGGCAAGTGGTATTACAAGGAGGGGCAAGCCCTTTGCTCCGGTATGTCCAGCTACAAGCTGATAGAAGACCCGCATGAAAAGATCCACAGGCTGGCGAAAGATGCGCTCACCCAGACCCAGATGGGCGACAGGGAAAAGGCGGATCGTTCCTTCAACGAGCTTAAAAATGTCTCCCAGCAAATGCTGGGCATGTTGGATGATCTAAAAAGAGACTGCGCCTGAAAAGGTTTTTTCTTTTTTTTGATTTTTTTAAAAAGTAAAAAAACAAAAACTGAATGTGCCTACAAAACCCTGTCCAGGCTCCTGTACTGGATGGCCTCGGAGAGGTGTTGCGGCCCAATGTCCTCCTGCCCGTCCATGTCGGCAATGGTGCGGGAGAGTTTGAGCACCCTTGTGTAGGCCCTGGCGGAAAGGGCAAGTTTCTGGCTTGCGGTCTCCATGAGGCCCTGCGCCGGGCCGTTCAGACGGCAGAATTTCTTTATATGTCTGGTCTTCATCTGGCCGTTGGCGTAAATGTTTTCCCCGTGGAACCTGTCAAGCTGCCTGAGCCTGGCCTTCATGACGCGCTCTCTTATATCCGCCGAGCCTTCGCCGGGATGGTCTGAGCTCAAGTCTTTGTAGGCGACGGCAGGGACCTCTATATGTATGTCTATCCTGTCTAAAAGCGGCCCGGAAACCCTGGCCCTGTAACGCGTCACGGCGCCGGGTGAGCATGTGCACTGGTGCCTATCGTCCCCCAGGTACCCGCACGGGCATGGGTTCATTGCGGACACCAGCATGAAACGCGCCGGAAAGGTTACCGAGGCCTGTGCCCTGGAAACGGTCACCTCCCCATTTTCAAGAGGCTGCCTTAGGACCTCGAGAACGCTCCTTTTGAACTCGGGCAGTTCGTCCAGGAACAATACCCCGTTATGGGCCAGACTGACCTCTCCCGGATGCGGGAACTGTCCGCCTCCCACAAGGGCCACATCCGATACGGTATGATGGGGGGTGCGGAAGGGGCGCGTGTCGAGGAGCGCCTTGCCGTCTTTCAAAAGCCCCGCCACGCTGTGTACCCTGGTGGTCTCGAGCGCCTCTTCAAATGTTATGGGAGGCAGGATGCCTGGCAGCCTCCTTGAAAGCATTGTTTTTCCCGCTCCGGGCGGCCCTATCATCAGGGCGTTGTGTCCGCCCGATGCGGCAACCTCCAGTGCCCGCTTGGCGTGTTCCTGCCCTTTTACGTCCGAAAAATCCTCATCGTAACGGCCGGCTTGCGCAAGTGAAGGTTTTTTCCCCCCGTCCGCCTTGAATTCCTTGAGCTGGCCGGTTCCCCTCAGAAACTCGATGACCTCCGGCAGGCTGTCCGCCCCCAGGACCGTCACCCCGGCAACAACCGCGGCCTCCGGACCGTTTTCCATCGGGAGGATTAGCCTGGCGTTTGTCTTTCTGGCAAGCATCGCCACGGAAAGCGAGCCCTTTACGGGTTTTATTTTTCCATCCAGCGAGAGCTCGCCCATTATCAGGTAATCGGCAAGCAGGGACTCTTCTAGAAGGCCCTCCGCCGCCGTAAGTCCTATTGCTATGGGCAGATCGAAGGAGGAGCCCTCTTTTTTCAGGTCCGCGGGGGCCATGTTTATCGTTACAGGCCTCAATGGAAAGCTGAAGCCGGTGTTCTTCAGCGCGGCCCTTACCCTGTCCCTGCTTTCCTTTACAGATGCGTCCGGAAGCCCGACTATGTAGAAATGGGGAAGACCGCGGCTAGCGATGTCGACCTCGACATCTATGGGATGCGCTTCTATCCCGTAGAGACTCGCACTCCTTACCCGGGAAAGCATGTTAATTAGATTATATTTTCTTTATCCCTTATTCAAGGAGTTTTACCTTGCTTTGCCTTGGCTGCATATTTTTTGGAGCCTAGCCGCTCGCCTTAAGCTCCGACGTGCACTGCGGGCAACGCAGGGCCTTTGCAGGAATTGCCGAGAGGCAATAGGGGCATTGCCTGGTTTCGGGAGGGGCAGGTTTTTCTTCTTTTTCTTCTTCTTCTCTTCTTAAAACGTTTATGCCCTTTACAAGAAGAAAGACAGAAAAAGCGACAAGAACAAAGGCAACCACCTGGTCTATGAAGACGCCGTATCTTATCGCGACCGCGCCCGCCCTGGATGCGGCGGCAGCCGTTGCATACGGGCCGGGTGGAGTTCCATTTTTAAGGACCAGGAAGAGGTCCGAGAAATCAACTTTGCCGATCAGGAGGCCGATGGGGGGCATTATGACATCGGAGACCAGAGATTTTGCTATTGATCCGAAGGCCGCCCCGATGATTATGCCCACGGCCATATCCACCACATTGCCTTTGAGGGCGAATTCCCTGAATTCTTTCAGTACGGTATTCATTTTCCCCTCTATTGCCCTCCTGTTGACTGAACTTCCCTTTTCAGGGCTCTCTTTAAGGAAAAAACTATCAGATGGCCCGCGCGTTGTCAAAAGATGACGGCCCTCACCCCTTGAAATTTCCCTGCCTGCCTATTGCCCTCACCCATATTTACTGCCCACGGCTTTGGTTTTTAATTCCGGTACCTTTCAAGTGAAAATTTCCGCTCATAAAACATCTGATTACGAACAGGGTAACCCCGGCCCCTAAAAACCCGTCTATGTCTACGTTTCCGGATTCGAATTCTGAAGTGTTTTGTGAACATTTAAAGGCCGTCAGGAGATAGCAAAGATAAAATCTGGGACGATCGTCTTAGTGGGATGGGAGAATATTTTCAAAAGGGACTGGTTCAGCATCGCGTTTACACCGCGATAGAAGTTTCTGCCAGAAAGAAACGCTTTTGAGGAAAAGAGCTCTGTCCTGACTTCCATTCCACACCCTTAAGGGCATGTGGCCTGTACTAAAGTACTCCCTCAAGTCTGCGCATGCGGACTTTCCTGCAGTGTGAAGGTTACGAATGAAAATTAGCCAGAAGTCTGTTTTAAAGTAAGCGTTTGGGTAACCGCATCTTCCGCTGAAGTGCCCATCCGTAAAAATACTAGCGTAAAAATACTAGGGACACATCCCAGATTATAGCGTAAAAATACTAGGGACACATCCCAGATTATTTATGTTTTAAGGCGATTCGGATTTTCATCGTCCTCTCCCCACTTCATGGGATTTTTCATGATATAGGCCCTTATTTTATTCAGCTCGTTTTCAGCCCTTATAATGTGTTCATAATAATTGCGCTGCCATACTGGGAAACCGGGATTTTCACGCATGCGATTAATTTCTTTCGCGGACAGATATTTAAAATATGCCACCGCGCGACCGATTGGGTTTTGTAGGGGCGGGGTTTCCCCGCCCGCCTTGTCCGAGACCATCAGTATCCCGTGCAGGTGATTCGGCATGACCACAAAGGCATCCAATTCAATATTCGGGAAACGGGCCGGGATGCGCTTTCAGAATATGTCTGTGGTCATTCCATAAGCATTCAAGCGCATACAATCATCTCCAACCCCGCCGAACAGGGCTTCTCTTTGCCATGTGCAAATGGTAATAAAATATGCGCCCGGAGCAGAATAATCATATTTCTGTAAACGTATCGATCTGCGATGATATATATCGGGATTATATTTCATTTCGATAGGCTAATATAGCCAATATATATTTGAAATGCAAAGCACATCAAAGCAGAAGAATAGGTAAAAGGAAACCGCGAAAAAAGACAGGGCGGGGAACCCCCCCCTACAAACAACCCTACCCTCACAAGATATTTAGAAGAATTCTTCTGGAAATTGTGAGTCGGTTAATAGGCCTACGGCAAGGAGTAGAGGGCATACTCTGCTACTTCAGGCCACTCCGCGCAGACGAGGAGTACTGGACAAAGTCTAAGTCCTAATCAGAAACTCAAACATGAAATCCCAGGGCGAGAAAGATTTTAGTTCTGTTTAGCAGAGGTGAGACGCGCAGCACTCTCCCATGCCAAAATTATACGTTTTCGAGTCCGGCCCCATCGATACTCTCCCGTCACGCCGGTTTTGCGAATAACGCGATGACAAGGGATAAGATATGCCAATTGGTTTGCCCCCACCGCATTCCCTACGGCCCGTGCAGCATCTGGTTTGCCGATTGACACAGCCAAGCGTCCATAAGTCACCAACGCGCCAGGAGGGACTTGCAGCAGGGCGCGCCATACACGCACCTGAAATGCTGTCGCTCGCACAAATACGCGCAGCGCGGGCCGCGTCCGGGGCCCGGCGGAAATCCCGAAGATTCGGCGGGCAAGTCCCATGGCGGCAGTATCGTTTTGGGAAAGACGTGCGTTAGGCCAATTTTTCCTGAGCTCTTCCAGTGCTGTATCTTCATCATCGAAATGAATAAAAGACAAATGGCAGATCCCGCGTGGACTTTTGCCGATCATGCATTTGCCAAAGGGAGTATCAGCAATGCCAAAAATAATGGTCCAGCCACTGCCGCCCGTCTTCAGCTCACCGGGAGAGGCACATTCCAGACTCACACAAAGATCATGAAGGCGTCCGGGGCCCGAGAGGCCGCTCTCCAAAGCGGCTCCCATAACACTTTCACCTTCTTTGAGCAACTCCTTCGCGTGCGCCAGCGTAAGGCACTGGAGAAAATCTTTGGGGGTAATGCCCGCCCAGGCAGAAAACAGGCGATGAAAATAGAACGAACTCAGTCCCGCATGCTCTGCAAGAGTTGCCAGCCCTGGTTGTTCCGTGTGATGCTCATCCAGATAGCGAATAATGTGAGCAATGCGGTTGTAATCGTTCATAAACTTATTTTGACATTTTGGACTTAACGGGTTCCACCCGGTTCTTGCGCTTCCGATTCCAATCAAGAGCGAGCGAATCACGATAAATCGAAAAAAACCTTACATTCGATGCCTAAAGGGCATAAAAATGGGCAGTGAGCGGCCAGCGAGCTAACTATGATGGCAATCACCCAATATTTTCCTTTATTCTAAAATGCAGAGGGCTTTTTTATAAAAAACATGCAGTTAACTCTGGATTCCATACGGGACATAAAACTCTATCAGCGGGAACGCGGCTACAGGTTCTCCCTGGACGCGCTGCTTCTTTTCGATTTTGTCCGGCTGAAGACGCAAACAAAGCCTTCAAGGATGGTGGACCTCGGGGCTGGCTCCGGTGTGATCGGGCTCCTGCTTGCCAAGAGATACGAGCATGCGGACATATGCTTGATCGAGCTCCAGGAAGGTCTTTTTTCCCTCGCCCGAAGGAACATCTCATTAAACGGGTTAGAGGACAGGGTTTCCGCCGTAAGGGCGGACATTAATTTTCTGGCTGAGGGTTCTTTAAATTTGAAGGAGCCAGGAGCGGGGCCAGCGGGGTTTTTTGAAAGGGGAAGTTTCGATGTTGCCGTCTCGAACCCGCCATTCAGGAAGGTCCTTTCAGGGCGCATATGCCCGGATGAGGAGAAGGCGGCCGCGCGGCATGAACTGAGGTTGTCACTTCCGGCCCTGATCAGTGCAGCCGGTTATCTGGTAAGGGATAAGGGCAGATTTTTTATGGTCTATCATCCGGAGAGGCTTCCAGAGGCGCTTGAACAGTTGCGGGAGGGCGGGTTCGAGCCAAAGCGGCTGCGTTTCGTCCACGGCAGGGAGGGGCTTCCGGCAAAAATGATGCTTATAGAGTCTGTAAGGGGCGGGAGCCCGGGGCTATCCGTGGAGGACCCTCTGTTCATCTATAACGCCGGGGGCGGTTATAGTTCCCAGGTCAGCAGGATCTACGAGTTGTAGAGGACCCCTTATCAGATTATAATAAGGCATTATGATAAGGAACACATTCAGTATCCTTGAGGGCATAGGCCCACGCCTGGAGCGGTCGCTGTGGAAAAAGGGGATAATCGAATGGGGGGATTTCATCAGCGCCGCCGATATAAAGACCATAAGCCCGGCCAGGAAGGCGGCCTTCGACATAAGCCTTATGAACGCAGAAACAAGGCTGGCCCAGGGCGACTCCGGGTACTTCGCCCAGGCGCTTAAATTGAAAGAGCACTGGCGTCTGTTCGATGAGTTCAAGGACAGCGCAGTCTGCCTGGACATCGAGACCAACGGCTGGCACCACGCGGCGGGCGGCTATGTGACCGTGGTGGGCCTTTATGACGGTTTCGATTACAAGGCCTTTGTGCGGGGAGAGAACCTGACGCCTGAGGCCTTGAAAAGGGAACTTTCAAAATACCGTTACATCATTACCTTTTTCGGCTCCGGGTTCGACCTTCCGTTCCTGAAAGAAAGTCTTGGAATAGATACCGGCATGGCGCATTTCGACCTCTGTTTCGGGGCAAGGAGGCTCGGTATAACCGGCGGCCTCAAAAAGATAGAGCCGCTCCTGGGCATCCACAGGGATGAGACCGTGAAGGGGCTGGACGGCTACCAGGCGGTGAGGCTATGGCATGAGGCAAGGCGGGGCAGCAGCGCCGCTTACGAGCTGCTCATCACGTATAACAGGGAAGATACCGTTAACCTGATGGACATGGCCAGGACGCTTTATGCAAGGCTGAAGGCCCAGACCGGGATAGCGGATTTCACAAGAGCAGACCGCTGAGATGAAAAACAATAACGCCCTCGGAGATTTTCTGGCATACCTGGCAGCCGAAAAAGGGCTTTCAAAAAACACCCTGGCCTCCTATGGCAGGGACCTTTCCGGGTTTTTGAGGTCTCTTGAGGCCAAGGGCGCCTCTCCGCTTTCTTTCGGCAGCGGGCACATAATCGAATATATGGACGAGCTCAGGCAAAAAGGGCTGTCCACGGCCACGCTTGCCAGGAATATCTCCACCATAAGGGGGTTTTCCGGATATCAGGTGTTCTGCGGCCTGAGGGCCGATGACCCGGCGCGGCTGCTGGAAACCCCCAAGCTGTGGCAGAGGCTCCCAAAGGCCCTTCCCCTGGAAGACATAAAGAACGTTCTGGACAAAAAAGAGGGCGGGCCCGCAAAAAAAAGGTTCCGGGAAAGGGACGGGGCCATGATAGAGCTTATGTACAGCTGCGGGCTCAGGGTTAGCGAGCTCGTGGGCCTGAAGACGGCGGACCTTAACCTGGATGCGGGTTTTGTCCGGGTGACCGGAAAGGGCTCCAAGGAGAGGGTTGTCCCCATCGGCGGAAGGGCGGTAAGAAGGCTAAAGGAGTATATGTCTGGGTCCAGGGAAGCCCATTTAAAAGCGGGGAGGCATTCGGACTTCCTTTTTCTGACGGGCAGGGGCACCCCGATGACGCGCCAGAGGTTCTGGCAGACATTGAAATTCTATGCCTCGATGGCCGGCATCAAGCTGAGCCCCCATATGCTCAGGCATTCTTTCGCAACGCATATGCTTGAAGGGGGGGCGGACCTGAGGTCCCTTCAGAAGATGCTCGGGCATTCGGACATATCTACTACACAGGTCTATACGAAAGTCTCTCTGGACAGGGCCAAAAGGGTATACAAAGAGCACCATCCAAGGGCCTGAAGGCCAAAAAAACAAAAATTTTTTTGCTTTTGCCGCAACGGAAAAAATTTATTTTTTTCATCTTGAAATTTGAAAAGGAGGCCTTATCATGATGCCCGAAAAGCTGAAACCAGATCAGCTCTACAAGTGCTGCGATCCCGGAGTGCTCGATTTTGAGACCACGAAAGACATCTCTCCCCTGGTAGGCACCATAGGCCAGGAAAGGGCCATGCACGCGCTTGATTTCGGCCTCAACTTCAGCGATACGGGGTTCAATATATTCATCCTGGGCGAGACCGGGACCGGCAAGCTGACAACCGTCAAGATGCTGCTTAAGGAAAAGGCGGCTGCCGAACCGGTGCCGCCGGACTGGTGTTACGTCTACAACTTCAAGGACCCGGACATGCCAAAGGCCGTCTCCCTTGAAGCCGGCAAGGCCCAGGAGTTCCACAAGGACATCGAAGAGTTCGTAAAGAACCTGAGGGCGGAAATACCAAAGGTGTTCGAGTCCAAGGAATACGAAAAGCAGCGCAGCAAGGCAATGGAGGATTTCCAGCAGAGGCAGAAGGAGATGTTCTCTGGTCTGGAAAACCTGGCCCAGGAAAGCGGCTTCACCATAAAAAGGACGATCGCGGGGCTTGTGGCGGTGCCAGTGAGGAAAAGCGGTGAGCCGCTTACGGAGGAAGAATTCGAGGCCCTGGATGAAAAGACCAAGAAAAAGGTGGAGCAGATAGGAAAAGACCTCCAGGAAAAGCTGGACGACATAGTGAGGTCCGTCCGGGCGGAGGAAAAGGCCTTGAAAGAGGAGCTGAACCGGATCGAGCGGCAGGCCGCCCTGGGGGCGATAGGCCATATGATAGAAGACCTCCGGGTGAAGTACGGCAAATATGAAAAGATAAATGAATACCTCACGGATGTGCAGGAAGACATTCTGGAGCACCTGGACGATTTCAAACCGCAGGCCGAGGAACAGGCCCCCCCGGGTCTGCCGTTCATGAGGCAGCAGAGGCCGGAGCCGTCATTCGTGAGGTATAAGGTAAACGTGCTTGTTAATAACTCTGAGGTTTCGGGCGCTCCGTGCGTCTATGAAAGCAACCCCACTTACAATAACCTTTTCGGGCGGCTGGAGTATAAATTCCAGTTTGGCGTGGCCACGACGGACTTTTCGATGATAAAGTCCGGCTCGCTCCATAAGGCCAACGGCGGCTATCTCATAGTTGACGCAATGGACCTGCTCCGGAACATCTTCTCTTACGAGGCCCTGAAGCGCGCCCTCAGAAACAGGGAGCTCAAGATGGAAGACGTGTGGGAGCAGTACAGGGCCATAACCACAGCCATGCTGAGGCCTGAGTATATACCTCTTAACGTTAAGATCGTACTTGTCGGAAATCCGCAGATATACTACCTGCTTTACAACCTGGATGAGGAGTACCGGGAGCTTTTCAAGGTGAAGGCCGATTTCGACTCCTTCATGGAGCGGACGCCGGAGCACATGAAAAAGTATATTTCCTTTGTCGCGCTCAAATGCGAGCAGGAAAAGCTTCTGCCGTTCGACAGCGCGGGGGTTGCCAGGATAATAGAATACAGCTCCAGGCTTGCTGGCCACCAGGACAAGATTACTACCCGCTTCAGGGACGTTACCGATCTTGTAAGGGAGTCCCATTACTGGGCCAGGAACGCCGGCAGCAGCAATGTTACCGCGGAGCATGTGGAAAAGGCCCTCGATGAAAAGATATACCGCCACAGCCGCATAAGCGACCGCTTGAGGGACCTCATGCTGGAAGATACCCTCATAGTGGAGACTTCCGGGGCCACGGTGGGGCAGATAAACGGCCTTGCCGTTATGGACATGGGAGACTACAGCTTCGGCAAGCCCTCAAGGATCACCGCCCGCACCTATGCCGGGAAGGCCGGGGTGGTGAACATAGAGCGCGAGACCAAGATGAGCGGGAAGATCCATGAAAAGGCCGTTCTCATCATCACGAACTATCTCTGGAGCAAATATGCTTCCAAAAAGCCCATCAGTCTTTCCGCATCCCTCACCTTTGAGCAGCTGTATGAGATGATAGAAGGCGACAGCGCATCGTGCGCGGAGCTCTACACGATATTAAGCAGTATCGGAGGTGTTCCCATAAAGCAGTCCTTCGCGGTGACGGGCTCGATGGACCAGAACGGGGAAGTCCAGCCCATCGGGGGCGTGAACGAAAAGATCGAAGGGTTCTTTGAGATATGCAAGCTGAGGGGGCTTGATGGCTCGCATGGCGTCATCATCCCAAAAAGGAACATAAAGAACCTCATGCTCAAAAAAGAGGTGGTGGAGGCTGTCAAGGACGGCAGGTTCAGCATCTACCCCATCGGCAAGGTGGAAGAGGGCATAGAGCTGCTCATGGGTATGCAGGCCGGTGAGCCGGACAGCGCGGGCAAATACCCGGAGGGCACTCTCAACTTCCTTGTTTCCAAAAGGCTGGATGAGATAGCCGAAGCAATAAAGAGCAAGAAGGACGAAGGCATGGCGGAGGCTGTAAGGGAGGCGCCCAAAAAAGAAGGAAACGACGAAAAATAATGATAAAGACCATCCTCAGGGCGGGGGCGTTTGCCTTTTTCGTTGTCTTTTCCCTGGCCCTGGCTCTCCTGCCCCTGGGGCTGGCCAAGGCGATAGGCGCTTTCGCCGGCTGGCTCCTTTACAGGTTCTGGGGCAGCAGGCGCAGGATAGCTATTGAAAACCTGAAAGAGGCGGTATCGAGGGGCGCCATCGTTACCACTGAGCCACTGGAGAAGATAGCCCTCGGGTGTTTTGAAAACCTGGGCGTCTCCTTCGTGGAGCTTGTAAAGATATACTACGGACTTGGCGGCTCCATCCTGAAGGGGGTGTCTTATAAAGGCCTGGAAAATTACAGGGCGGCGGCAAGCGCTGGCCGCGGGGTAATTTTCATCACCGCGCACGCGGGCAACTGGGAGCTCCTGGCGCTGAAATCCGGTATGGAGATCGGGCCGCTTCAGGTTGTTGCCAGGCCCCTTGACAACCCGTTTCTGAACCGTTTCCTGGAACGGGCGAGGGCGAGGTACGGCAACAGCATAATCTATAAAAAAGGCGCCATCCGGGCGCTGCTTGGCTCCCTGAAAGCAGGCGGCTTTGTGGGCATTCTCATGGACCAGGCCGTGTTGAGGGAGGAGGGCCATATAGTGGAGTTTCTTGGCAGGGGGGCATGGACCACCAGGATGCCGGTGCTGCTGGCAAAAAGGAGCGGGGCCGCCATTTTCCCCGCCTTCATAAAGAGGACCTCTTCCGGGCATGAGATAACCGTTTACCCAGAAACCGATCTGAGCGGCACGGAGGAGGCGGCATTAAGGAGGCTTAACCAGGCTATAGAACAGCACGTAAAGGAAAATCCGTCCGAATGGTTGTGGATACATAAAAGGTGGAAGCGGGTCGTTCACCCGGCTTGAGCCGTGATAAAAAATGGGCTATTTAGGGGTCCTATGGATACGTCCTTTTTATTAATCCCACCCACCCGCCCTTTTCCTCTCCCAGGAGGGAATTGGGCTTCCGCCCCATTTCCCAGCGGAAAATAGGGAAACGCAAAAAAATTCAAAGCGAAGAGGGGGCGGATGATATGAGTGCAGCGGGTGGCGCGAGCGCGTAACATTTTGCAGCGGTCAACTCAAAAACTCTGCGCGTGTATACGGGCATGCCAGCAAAACGGTGAGACGACACTTAGCGGAGCGAATGCCGTCCGCCCCCCGCGCGAAATCTTGAGGAGCCAAAAAATGTTTATCAAAATCTCGCAAGTAATTCCCGGGTATGTTCATCTCCCCTTTGAAATTTTTTTACAGCTTCGCTCCTCTGCCGGACAATAATCCGTAAGACCGCCCATCTGTTATAATTACAGTCAAAACGGACACTTTTTTGAAACGGGGGGCTTTTTATTTTTGAGCCCCGACAGCTGCAATGAAACAGAGAAAAAGCAAAATAAAAATTAAAAAAAATCTTCAAAGGATGATATCAGGATGACAAAACTATTTGAAAGAACAACCATCAACGGAATGGTGATGGACAACAGGTCCGTGCGTTCCGCGACGTGGGAAGGCATGTGCGATAAGGACGGACGGCCTACGGAAAAGCTCGCCTCCTGCTACCGCGACCTGGCCAGGGGCAAAGCAGGCCTCATCATCACGGGGTATGCGTTTGTCAGGCCCGACGGCAGGCAGATGCCCGGGACACTGGGGATCCACAGGAACGATTTTGCCTCTGACATGCGGTCCCTTACCCTCGCTGTCCATGACGAGGGGGGCCGGATATGCATGCAGCTTGTTCATGCAGGGGGGCAGACCGTGGCAAGGATGGCGGGAAGGCGTCCGCTGGCCCCTTCCGCGGTTAATGTGGAACAGTTCTCCGAAGAACCTGAGGCCATGACCCAAAAGGACATTGATGAGATCGTGGCGGCCTTCGGCGATGGAGCCAGGCGGGCAAGGGAGTATGGCTTTGACGCGGTCCAGCTCCATGCCGCTCACGGCTATCTTATTAACCAGTTCCTTTCTCCTCTTACCAACCGGAGGACGGATGCTTACGGGGGCTCAGTGGAGAACCGGTGCCGTTTCCTACTTGAGGTCTATCGCCGTGTGCGTCTTGAGGCCGGTCCTGATTTTCCCGTTTTAGTCAAATTAAACGGGTCGGACAACGTTGAGGGCGGCCTCGATATGAGCGATGCCGTATTTGTGGCCAGAGCGCTGGACGATGAAAAGATAGACGCTATAGAGGTGAGCGGCGGCACCCCCGTCTCGGGCGAAAAAGGCCCCGTGCGAAGGAATATCGATAAGCCGGAGAGGGAGGCGTATAATCTGGAATTCGCCGCTGGGATCAAAAAAGCCGTTGGCTGCCCTGTCATGTCCGTAGGCGGTTTCAGATCGCTTGAGGTTATAAACAAGGCCCTTGAGGAATACGGGATGGATTATATTTCAATGTCCCGCCCCTTCATCAGGGAACCGCTGCTGATCAGCCGTTGGCAGGGGGGCGGCACCTCTGCCGCCACCTGCATCTCCTGTAACGGCTGTTTCAGGCCTGGGCTCAGGGAAGGCGGCATATACTGCGTGGTGGACAAAAAGAAAAAAGGAGCATAACAGATTTTATGAAAGAGGTGAAAACCGGCGCGGTCGGAGAAAAAAAACAAAAACTTTCTCTTGGCTATTCGCCCTGCCCCAATGACACCGCGATTTTTTATGCGCTTGTGCACGGGAAGGTGCACGCTGGAGGCCCTTCATTCAAGCTCTCATTTGAAGAAAAGCTTGCGGATGTGGAGGCCCTGAACCGTATGGGGCTTAACGGCCTCATGGATATCACCAAGGTGTCTTTTTATGCTTACTGCCACATGAGAGACCAATACGCCCTTTTACGTTCCGGGGCGGCCTTGGGCAAAGGATGCGGCCCGCTTCTGGTGGGAAGAGAGCCCATTGACCCAAAAGACCTTAAAGGCAGGAGGATCGCCATACCTGGCGGCCTTACGACGGCAAACCTGCTTTTCATGCTTTATGGCAAATCCTTAGGATGGCCCTCCACTGAGGGCAATATTATCCCGATGGTTTTTTCGGATATCATGCCCGCCGTGAAAGAAGGCAGGGCGGATGCTGGCCTTGTGATACATGAGGGCCGCTTTACGTTCGGGCACTATGGGCTTCACCGTCTTTTGGACCTGGGCCAGTGGTGGGAAGAGGTTTCGGGGCTTCCTATACCGCTTGGCGGGATCGCGGCAAAGAGGTCACTTGGCGCAGATACGATAAGGGCTGTCCAGTCCGCCATCAGGGACAGCATCCGGTATACGCTGGACAAAAAACCGCACGAGGCCAGGGATTACATAAGGCGGCACGCCCAGGAGATGGAAGACTCCGTCATAAACAGCCACATAGGCCTTTATGTGAACGACTACACCGTATGGCTGAATGAGGATGGCGAGCGGGCGATAGAAGAGCTGTTTGCAAGGGCGGAGAGGGCCGGATTTGCAAGGCCGTCCGGCCAGCCGCTGTTTATCTCCTGACGGTGGGTTGAAATTTCAGGGGCACTAACGCCCCAGAGGGATACGTGGTAAAAAACGCGGGACTTTTTTCATGTATTCCCTGTAGTCCTGTCCGAAGCGCTTCAAGAGCCGCCTTTCCTCGATGAAGGCTCCGTAAATGAAGTAAAGATCGGCCAGCACGGAGACGGTTAGCCAGTTTACCGTTATCACGGGGATGAACGTGAATATCAATATGCCTGCCGTGTACAGCGGGTGGCGCATGGCCCCGTAAAGGCCGCCTGTCGTCAGGCGCTGGTTGATCCCCTCGGCGTCTCCGGAGGGCGGTTCGCCCTTTATGTGTCTTATTGCCTGTTTTAATCCTATGAACTCCATGGAATCTATAAGGGAAAATGTGGCCAGGCCAAGCAGCAGGCCCGCAAGCTGAAGTAGACCCATGAAGGCCTTCACCGTGGGGGGTGGGGCCCATATCACCGTATCCGGAAGCATATAAATGATTCTGAAGGCGGCGGCGGATGCGGCGGCTGAGATGATCACATATATCAGCCTGTAAAATACCTTTACGAACCCCCGTCCGGCCAGGCGGGTGAACAGGTCTTTGGTGCGGTCCGCTGCAAGCAGACTGTGCAGGAGCGCAAAGCACACGAATATCAGGATGACCGTTAAAATCATGATTGATTATACTGAAAATATGGAGAGAGGGACAAAAAAATGCCGGATACTGCATGTGGACATGGATGCTTTTTTTGCGTCCGTGGAGATATTGAGGCACCCGGAGCTGAAAGGCAAACCGGTTGTTATCGGAGGGTCGGGCGATCCCACCAGGCGGGGGGTGGTCTCGACCGCTTCCTATGAGGCGCGGAAGTTTGGCGTCCATTCGGCCATGCCGTTGAGGACGGCCCTGAAGCTCTGCCCCGGCTGCATCTTTTTGCCTGTCGATTATAATGAGTACTCCCGGGTTTCGATGGAGATCAAAAAGATACTTTTTGAGATAAGCCCGCTTATGGAGGATGTGGGTATAGACGAGGCGTACCTGGACATATCCCAGCGGCCGGAACCCCCGGAAGAGGTTGCCCGGATAATAAAAGAACGGGTGCTTCGTGAAACGGGGCTTACCTGCTCGGTGGGCATAGCGCCAAACAAGCTTTTGGCCAAGATGGCATCGGATCTGCAAAAGCCCGACGGTCTGACGTTCATAGGGCCTAATGATGTGGAGAGGCTTATATGGCCACTTGGGGTCAGAAAACTTCCCGGTATAGGGCCAAAAACAGAGGCATATCTCAAGGAATTGGGCATAAACACGATCGCGGACATTGCAGCAAAGGGCCTTGAATGGCTTCAGGACAAACTCGGCAATTCTTACGGACTGTATCTTTACGACGCTTCCAGGGGCATCCATGACAGCCCCATTATTACCGAATGGAAGCCCAAGTCCATAAGCAGGGAGGAGACCTTCGAGCTGGACATTGCCGACTGGCAGTCCGTGGCAAGGTCTCTGGCCTTTCTTATGAGGGACGTGGCCGCCTCCATGCGCGAGGAAGGTTATGAGGCCAGGACCGTGACCGTAAAGATAAGGTTCGAGGATTTCAATACCCTCACAAGGGCAAGGACGCTCCCAGCGGAGACCGGTGACCTGGAAGTCTTGAGAAAGGCCGCCTTTGAATGCCTTGGCCGCATAGAGCTCAAAAAGAAGGTTAGGCTCGTTGGCGTAAGGGTGACGGGATTAAAGCCTAAAAAAGGTCCCGATGGAAGGAAAATAAAAAGTCCCTGCGCAAAAGATGCCCGCCGGTAGTTTTTGCTTTTTCTCCTTTTTTCTCCTTTTTTCTTGACTAAAGGCCATCCATCAAATTAAACTCTTTTTGATTTGAAAAAATTATTTTTGTCTTTTGTCTTTTGTCTTTTCGAAGGAGGTGAGTATATGGACAACAGCGATAGTGGCCGAAGTAGCCATAAAAAAGCCGGGATCCCTGCGTTATCCGGAGAATTAGTGGTTTGTTCATATGCCGCCTCTGGCATTACGGCCTGACAGGCCGTCAGGCCGTCGCCGCAAGCCAACCCCAAAGCCAAAAACACCCGGACCACAGACGGCCTCCCGCAAGATCAAAAAAAGCAGTAAGACTTAAAGGAGGTGTCGATAAAAATGCCTTTTTTCGGAGAACTCTTCGTAAGCGAAGTGCTCAAAAAACCCGTCCTTGACTCAAAGGGCGAGGAGCTTGGCCGGATAAAAGACATAGAGTTGATAAAGGGCGAGCTCCTGCCAAAGGTGAATGCGCTCATTATCCAGAAAGGCAAGAACCTCTACAAGCTGCCATGGATCCAGCTGAGCATATTCAACAAAAAGGTCATAGCGGCAAAATCCGGAATGGAAGCCATTGGATCCTACCTCATGGAAGGGGAAGACCTTCTGGCGTCGAGGGACATCCTGGACAGACAGATCGTGGACGCCAACGGGGTAAAGGTGGTAAGGGTAAACGATCTGAAGCTGGAAGGGTACAGGGACGAGGCCATAGTAGTGGCTGTCGATGTCGGGATGAGGGGGATATTGAGGAGGATCGGGTTCGAGAGGGGCGGCGAGGACCTTTTGAAGCTTGCCGGCGTGAAGCTGGGGTACAATCTCATAAGCTGGAACTATATACAGCCCCTTCAGTCGAAACTTGAGACGCTGGCCCTGAAGGTCCCGAGAAAGATGATCTCGGAGCTCCATCCGGCCGATATCGCCGAGCTGCTGAACAACGTTTCCCATGATGAGAGCGCTGCTTTGATAGAGTCGCTGGGAGTTGAAACGGCTGCTGAAACCATGATGGAATTGGACCCCTCCCTCCAGACCGCGCTCCTCAAGGACATGGATACCGAAAAGGCATCCGATATAGTGGAGGAGATGCCCCCGGATGTCGCCGCTGACGTGCTGGGAAGGCTTTCCGCGGAAGAGGCGATGGAAATACTTAACCGGATGGACAAGGAAGAAGCGGAAGACATACAGGAGCTCCTAGAGCATGAAAAGGACACGGCGGGCGGCCTGATGACCACTGAGTTCATAGCATATCCGCCGGGGCTTGCCGTTTCGGAGGCGCTGGGAAAATTCCGGAAGGACGCACAGGATATGGAGGCTGTCTATTACGTGTACTGCGTGGAGGGCGAAGAGCTTGTGGGTGTGGCCTCGCTGAGGGACCTCATCCTTGCCCCCCCCGATGCCCTTGTTTCCTCCATAATGGAGACGAACCTGAAGACTGTTTTGCCCGAAGACGACGAAATGAAGGTGGCCGAGACCATCTCCAAATACAACCTTGTGGCCATGCCGGTGGTGGATGATCAGGGCAACATGCTGGGCGTGGTCACCATCGACGATATCATAGACAGACTTCTTCCCAGGAGAAAAAGGAGGAGGTCGTGAAACGCTTTGGCCGTTGGCGGAGCTTCCTCATATTTTTGTCCATTATCGGGCCGGGCCTCATAACGGCCAACATTGACAACGACGCGGGCGGCATAGCCACCTACTCCATAGCGGGCGCACATTTCGGGTATTCCATGCTCTGGACGCTCATCCCCATGACCATAGCGCTTGTGGTCGTACAGGAGATGTCGGCCAGGATGGGGGCGGTTACAGGAAAAGGCCTTGCTGACCTGATAAGGGAAAACTACGGGATAAAGATCACCTTCTGGCTCATGGTCTTCCTGTTCATAACGGACATGGGCAACACGGCCGCTGAGTTTGCGGGGTGGGCGGCAAGCACGGGGATATTCGGGATAAGCAAATACATAGCGGTGCCCATAGGCGCCGTCTTTATCTGGCTCATTGTGGTGAAGGGCTCCTACAGGATGTTTGAAAAAATATTCCTCTTCGTCTGCGCCGTTTACCTGGTCTATATTCCCTCCGCCGTAATGGCGAAGCCGGACTGGAAGGCGGTTGCGGTCAATACGGTGGTGCCCGCTTTTCATTTCAGTTCGGCGTACGTGGTCACGCTGATCGGCGTTATAGGCACCACTATTACGCCCTGGATGCAGTTTTACCTGCAGTCCGCGGTGGTGGAAAAAGGAATAAGGAAAGACCAGTACTGGGCATCAAGGCTGGATGTGATAATAGGATGCATTATGACGGATGTAGTGGCGTTGTTCATTGTAGTCGCCTGCGCGGCCACACTTTTCAAGGCCGGAATACACATAAACGGCGCGGACGACGCGGCCAAGGCGCTTGCCCCCATGGCCGGAAAGTACGCATCCATCCTTTTTGCCTTTGGGCTGGCGAACGCCTCCCTGTTTTCGGGCTCCATACTCCCGCTTGCCACCGCCTATTACATCTGCGAAGGCATGGGCTGGGAGGCGGGCGTGAACAAGACCTTCAAGGAAGCCCCCCAGTTCATGTGGCTCTACACGCTCCTCATAGCGGCGGGCGCCATTATCATCCTTATTCCCAAGGCTCCCCTTATCCCTATCATGTGGATATCGCAGGTCTTCAACGGGGTGATGCTGCCCTTCGTCCTCATATTCATGCTTATGCTCATAAACAAGGAATCCCTGATGGAGAAATATGTAAACTCCCGGACGTTCAACTGGATAGCATGGGCGACCACCGTCATAATGATAGCCCTTACCCTTGCGTTTCTTGTTACGCTGTTTTTTTGATGCTGCGTAGTCAATAAAAAAGAAAAGGTCCATTTGCCCTTGACGAAAACCAGCCGGTATTGGATACTAACGGGATGGAAACAGAGGACATAAAGACACGCCTTAAAGGCCTGCCTGGCGTTGATGAGACTCTAAAAAGCCCGGAAGGGCGCAAATGGCTGGCTCTCTATCCCAGGAGGTTTGTGCTTAAGGGCATAAGGGAGCACGTAGAGGACCTGAGAAACAGGATAAGGAAAGGTGAGTCCCCGGCGGCAGACCCGGCCTCCATCGCACGCGGCATCGAAGGCCTGATCTTAAGCTATGTTACCCCCAGCCTGAGGGCGGCAATAAACGCAACCGGCGTGGTCCTCCATACGAACCTTGGAAGGGCCCCACTTTCAGAGGCGGCCCTTAAGAGCGTGGCGGAGATATCCAAAGGGTATTCCAACCTGGAATATAATCTGAAAGAAGGCAAAAGGGGCAAGAGGTATGCCCACCTCCGGGAATTGATAAAAGAGATCACGGGAGCCCCCGACGCGACCGTAGTCAACAACAACGCGGCGGCCGTCCTTCTTGCGCTCTCGTCCCTGGCAAAAGGGAAAGAGGTGATAGTCTCCCGGGGCGAACTCGTGGAGATAGGCGGCTCCTTCCGGGTGCCGGATGTAATGGCCCAAAGCGGGGCGATCCTCCGGGAGGTCGGCACGACGAACAAGACCCACTTGCGGGACTATGAGAGGGCAATTTGCGAGGAGACCGCGCTAATACTAAAGGTGCACCAGTCAAATTACAAGATAACCGGTTTCACCTCTGATGTTTCCATTGAGGAGCTTGTGACGCTTGGGGGAAAACAGAAAGATCCAATACCGGTCATGTTCGACCTTGGGAGCGGCTGCCTGTTCGATCTGAAATCCCGCGGCATTGGGACGGAGCCGGTCGTAAGAGAGGTTTTGGAGGCTGGTCTTGATATTGTTACCTTCAGCGGCGACAAGCTGCTTGGCGGCCCGCAGGCGGGCATTGCCGCCGGCAAGCAGCAGGTGATAGAGAAAATGAACCGGAACCCGCTGGCAAGAGCGCTCCGGATAGATAAAATGACATTGGCCGCCCTGCAGGCCACTTTCTTTGCTTATGCCGATGAGGAAAAGGCGGCCAAAGAGATACCCGCATTGAGGATGCTGCTTGACACGCCAGAGTCCATTCGCGAAAGGGCCGGAAGGCTTGCCTCCGGTATTGAAAAAGGAAAAGATATCTCAGTGGATGTGATAGAGGATATTTCCGAGGCCGGGGGCGGCTCACTGCCTGGCGTAAGCCTCAGGACTTTTTGCCTTTCGGTCCGCCATAGTTTGCTCACGCCAAACCAGATGGAACAGAAGCTTAGAACAGGCAGACCGCCAATCGTCGCAAGGATAAGGGAAGACGCGCTCCTGCTTGACGCAAGGACCATCGCGGACGATGAGGTCGCGGTGGTTGCGGCCCGCTTGAACGGCATCCTTGTCAGCTTGAAATAACGTAAGTTTTTTTGGAAAGATTCCAGCCGTTGATTTTTATGGGGGTATGGGGGCTTAAGCCCCCATACTTTACAAAACTCACTCCTCGGTATTCAAAACGTAGTCCACATTTACTTCCATGTCTTTTCTCAGGCTGTGATAGACGGAACAGTATTTCTCATGCGAAAGTGCGACCGCCTTTTTCACCTGTTTTTCCGTTATGTTCTTGCCGGTGATGGTCAGGACCATCTGGATGCGCGTGAAATACTGCGGAGGGGTAGGGTTCCTTTCGCCAATGATATCCAGTTTGAAATCTGATATCTCCCCCCTCATCTTCTGTAAGAATGAGACGGTGTCTATGGCCATGCAGCCTGCCAGTGATAGAAGAAGGCTTTCCGTCGGAGCGCAGCCCCATTCTATCTTTGCGTCGAAGTCCACTTCATAGCCGCGCTGGGTGCGGCCGTGGAATATGAGGTCCCGTTCCCAGGTAAGGGTCCCCTTCATTGCGGGGGCCACTTTTTCCTTGTAACCCTTAAGAGAAGCTGCATCCAATCCGGTTTCTTTATTGTGTTCCTCAGGCATGATGTGAAGACCTCCTTTGTAAAAATAGTTCCAAAAAATAGTTTCGGAAGTAAGAATCTATATTAAATAATTCAGCGGGAAATTTCGAGCATCGGGGGGGAAGGGAGCGGGATGTTTATCTAGAACAGCATCTCCAACTGGCTTTCCTGGCCGGGAAAGACTATCGGGTATTCGTTGTCAAAGCAGGCCTTGCAGAAGTTCTCAGGATCGGGTATGGCCTTGAAGAGGCCTTCAAGGCTCAGGTAGGCCAGGCTGTCCGCCGTTGTATAACGCCGGATCTCCTCAACGTTATGGCTTGAGGCTATCAACTCCTGCCTCGTAGGCGTGTCTATGCCGTAGAAGCATGGGCCCTTTGTCGGGGGGGAGCTTATTTTCATGTGCACCTCGCGGACATTTCCCCCTTCCCGGAGCATCTTCACTATCTTTTTACTGGTTGTGCCCCTGACTATGGAATCGTCAACGACTATGACCCTTTTGCCTTCCAGGAGGTCCCTGACCGGGTTTAGTTTGATTTTTACCCCGAAATGCCTTATGCTCTGCTTTGGTTCAATGAAGGTCCTGCCGATATAGTGGTTCCTTATAAGGCCGAAATCAAAAGGGATGCCGCTTTGTTCGGAATAACCGAGGGCTGCCGGGACGCCGGAGTCCGGCACCGGAATGACTATGTCGGCATCGACGGGCTGCTCTATGGCAAGCTGCTTGCCCAGTTGTTTGCGTACGGTGTTCACGCTGTGGCCGCCGAAGATGCGGCTGTCCGGGCGGGCGAAATAGATATATTCGAATATGCAGAAGGCCCGCCTTGGGGCCACAACGCACCTTGGATAGGATGTAAGCCCGTTGGCGTCTATTACCACCATCTCGCCGGGTTCCACATCTCTTATGTATTCAGCGCCTATAAGGTCGAAGGCGCATGTCTCCGAGCCCACCACATATGCGCCGTCTACCTTGCCAAGGCTCAACGGCCGCACCCCGAAGGGGTCGCGGACAGCTATGAGTTTCTTTTCGGTAAGGATAATGAGGCTGTAGGAGCCAGCTATCTCGTGCAGGGCCATGATTATCCTGTCTTTGATGTCTTCCTCTCGTGAGTGGGCGATAAGGTGGATGAACACCTCACTGTCAGAGGTTGACTGGAATATCGCCCCTTCCTTTTCAAGCGATTTCCGCAGCTCAAAGGCGTTTATCAGGTTGCCGTTATGGGCTATGGCGAGCTGTCCCATGGAGAAGTTTGCCAGTATCGGCTGGACGTTTTTGGGATTGCTGCCGCCGGCGGTGGAATAACGGTTATGGCCGATCGCCATATAACCCGGCAGTTTCTTGAGGCGTTTTTCGTTGAATATGTCCGCCACAAGGCCGACAGATTTTTCCAGGTGCAGCTGTTTTTCGTCAGAGGAGCAGATGCCCGCGCTCTCCTGCCCCCGGTGCTGAAGGGCATACAGCCCCAGGTAAACAAGGTTGGCCGCCTCGGGGTGGCCAAATACCCCGAACACACCGCATTCTTCCCTGAACTTATCTAGATTCCACACGGTCTTTTAGCGAGTTTTTGTGTGCTTCGGAGAGTCTGCCCACAGGGACGTCTATCCCGGAATCTATCCGTAGGTTTTTGCCCCCGGTTTTACCTATTGCAAAAACAGGGACTCCATGTTTTTCGCAAAGAAGCCTGAGCGAGGGAAGGTCCCCTTCGGCAAGGCTTGCCACTATCCTTCCGGCGGACTCCCCAAACAGCAGCGCGTCTTTTCTTATTCCCGGTGTTGAAAGTCCCTTTGCTTCCAGGGAAATGTCAGCCCCGATATTGCCGGAAATCGATGACTCCGCCAAAGCGGCAGCTACTCCCCCTTCGGAACAGTCATGGGCGCTGTGCAAAATGGGCGCCGCTTCAAGCAAAAGCTCATGCAGCCTGGCCTCGGCCTGCAAATCCAGTGATGGCGGCATTCCTTTTTCCATCCCGTGGATAACGGCAAGGTATTCGGAGCCGCCAAGTTCCTCTTTGGTGAGGCCCAGAAGCACCACTACATCTCCTTCTAGCTTGAACCCCTGGGTCAGGTGCCTTTCCACGTCATCGAGTATCCCAACCATACCTATGGTCGGGGTAGGATATATCGCCTGGCCTTTTGTCTCGTTATAGAAACTTACGTTGCCGCCTATGACGGGGGTTTGCAGGGCACGGCAGGCCTCGCCTATGCCTTTCACTGCGTTTATGAACTGCCACATGACCTCAGGCTTCTCCGGGTTGCCGAAGTTAAGGTTGTCGGTTACGGCGCGGGGCCTCGCCCCGGAACATGCTATATTTCTTGCGGCCTCCGCCACCGCGTGCATTCCGCCAAGGTAAGGGTCAAGGTAGCAATAGCGGCTGGAGCAGTCTACGGTCATGGCCAGGCCGGTGATCCCGTTGCCCCCGCTTTCCTTCACCCTGATAACGGCGGCATCCGATCCCGGAAGGACCACCGTGTTTGTCCTCACCATGTGATCGTATTCCTGCCATATCATCTCTTTTGAGGCAATATTCGGGGATGCCAGAAGTTCAAGCAGGACCCCGTTGTAATCCCCGGGAAGCGGGATGGAATTCAGATCCAGACTCTGGAGGCCGTCCTGCCAGGCTGGCCGCACGGAGGGCCTGTCATAGAGAGGGGCCTCGCTTGAGATTTTCGCGGCCGGTATCTGCGCGACCGTCTTGCCGTTCCAGGTTACCGTTAAAAAGCCGTCGTCCATGACCCTGCCGATAACCACCGCCTCAAGGTCCCATTTGCGGAAGATATTCAGGAGGTCTTCTTCCTTCCCCTTCTGAGCCACTATGAGCATGCGTTCCTGGCTTTCAGAGAGCATGAATTCGTAGGGTATCATGTCTTTTTCGCGCGGAGGCACTTTTTCTATATGGAGCTCGATGCCGGTGCCGGCCCTTCCCGCCATTTCAGAGGAGGAGGACGTAAGCCCGGCCCCGCCCATGTCCTGGATGCCAACAATGAGGTCCTTGCTCATCGCCTCAAGGCAGGCCTCCAAAAGAAGTTTTTCAGTAAAAGGGTCGCCGACCTGGACATTGGGTTTTTTCTGCTCGGCATCATCGGTGAATTCCTCGCTTGCCATGGTGACCCCGTGTATGCCGTCACGCCCGGTCTTTGAGCCTACATATATGACGGGGTTTCCCGTCCCGGAGGCGGTCCCCTTGAATATCCTGTCTTTTTTAACTATGCCCAGATTAAAGACGTTTACCAGGTTGTTTCCCGCGTAGCAGGGGTGGAAATATACCTCTCCGCCCACGGTTGGCACCCCGATGCAGTTCCCATAACCGGCTATGCCGGAGACAACGCCCGAAAGCAGGCGGCGCTGAAGAGGGTCGTCAACCGGGCCGAACCTGAGGGAATTGAGGCTGGCCACCGGCCTTGCGCCCATGGTGAATATATCTCTGAGTATTCCGCCCACTCCGGTTGCCGCCCCCTGGTAAGGCTCAATGAATGAGGGGTGGTTATGGGACTCCATCTTGAATACGGCGCAAAGCCCTTCGCCGATGTCTATGACACCCGCGTTTTCGCCGGGCCCCTGCACCACCCATGGAGCGGAAGTAGGGAAATTTCTGAAATGGAGCCTGGAGCTTTTGTAGGAGCAGTGCTCGCTCCACATGACCGAGAAGATGCCCAATTCGGTAAATGTGGGCGTCCGGCCAAGGATTTCGAGGATCTTGGCGTACTCACTGGCCGTAAGGCCGTGTTCTTTTATAAGTGATTCGTTTATTTCCGGTTCTTTCAATCGAGATGAACCTGCATTGAATCAAAATCAAAATCGGGCATTAAATCAAATCACAGCCGGACGTCAAAGCCAGACCAGAAAACCGGAAATGGCCCGTCCTCTAATTGGAAACCTCGTTTATTTTATCATAGCGGCAGGCTTAAAAGTAAAGGTGCCTATTGCGGGTATATGAAGGGGCTCCCGGTAAGGACGGCACTGAATTTAAGCGGCTGCCCGGTAAGCTCGAAGACCGCCATCCCTTGCTCACTGTCTTTTTTCCCGTTCTTGGTCCAAACGCCGTTCCATTCGACGTTCACGGTCACGCCCTTGTTGCTTACGTCAACCCATCTGGTTGTGAAGGTCAGCTTCACGGAATCGAACCTGCCCAGGTTGGGGGCTATTTCCTTATACCCCTTGTCCGTGCTGACCGCTTTTATCGCCGCAGCATCTTTTGCGGCATAGCCGCTCCTAAGCGCCTGGACGATAGTGTTTGACTTGTTGAAATAGACGGCCCCTTCAGGGACCGGTTTGATCTGTTTTTTTGAGCATCCGGCGGCCAGCGCCAGGACGCAGACAGGCAAAAAAAGTAAAAAAATTACAGAACGCCTCATTGGATTCCCTTGCCGAAGTCCTTTCAATTTTGTTTTTCCGGGGCCTGTTCTTCGGGTTTGCCTTTCGGGCTGCCGGCGGCGGACCCACCCTAAAACTCCGTATACATCATTATCCATAAGCGGGGCCTCCGGGTCAACTTCAGGCCCCGAAGTTACGGAGTTCTATTTTTTGGTGTCCGCTTTTTCCTTGGCCTTGAGGGAGAAGTCATACATGTCATGGCACATCCTGAGCCTTCTTGAATATACCTTTTTTGCGCTCTCTTCCAGTCCGTCCAGCCTTAGTTTCAGAGCATCCGTGCGGCTGATACGGGATTTCAGCTGGCCTTTTGAAAGGGCCATGCTTGCCGTTGTCGCCGAGCAGACATCGTTGAATTGCTCTATCCATGCATTCTGCCCGGACGCGCCTGCCCCGTTCAGTTGCCCCGTATCAGAAGGATGCCCTGTGCCGGAGGATTGCCCTTCGGAAGATTGCCCCGCAGCGAAAGCGGCGACGCACAAAATTAAAACTGCTAAAAAGGCTGCCAGCATCATTTTTTTCAAAAAAGATTACCTCCAGTTTGTCATGCCGAGATGGCATCTGCTGCAGTCCTTCAGGGGAAATGCGACCTTGCCGTGGCAGACGCCGCAGAACTTTCCCTTGAAATAAGACTCCATTCTGTTTTGCTCCTCTGTCCTGTTTTTGATATCGAATATGTCCGGATGGCAATTGTTGCAATCAAGCCACCGGTTATGGGCCTTGTGCGGGAATACAGCCGAGGGGACATAATCCCATGCGGCTCTGATCGTGATGGCCTGGTTGAACTGGAATTTCTCCGGCTTGGCTGTAAGATAATCTGCAGGTTTTATATAATTTTCTTCCATTGCCAGGTTCCAGTCTATTCGGTTGCCGTGCTCCGTGGTGGGCAGCCCGCTTGTTTTTTTTGCGAATTCCTTTTCATCGGGTCCCGCTCCTCCTTTATGGCAGCGTCCGCAGTTTTCAATCCCGAACGCGGTCTTGCCGTTGTGGCAGGCCCCGCAATATTTCCCTTCCACGTTGTCTTCCATTGTTATCCCGGTCGTGCCGGCCTTGAAATTGATCTGCAGTTCGAAGTGGCATACCCTGCAGGTGTAACGGAGCCGGTGCACCCAGTGCGAGAAGATGACCGGTTTGGCCCCCTCTGGCTTCATTATTATATTTCCGTATGACTGGGCAGGGGGGTCGGCCGCGAAGTTGAAGTTTTGAGGGCCCATCATGGCAAAGGCGCGCGAAAAGAAAAGTAAAAGGAGCAAAAAACCCGCCAGCGCCGCCCATGTCCGCCTGCCTGCGGACGATGTGTGACGGCAAGGACGGGTCTTTGTTTTTACTGGGAGGTGGATTGGTGGCACCGATCGCATTCTATGAGCGGAAAGGCGACCTTCCCGTGGCAGGCACCGCAATATTCACCGTTGAAGTTATCTGTCATGGACATCTCGTCTCCGCCTTTTTCTATGCTGAATATTTCAGGATGGCAAAGTTCGCAGCCGCTCCAGTCCATATGCTTCTTATGCGAGAATATGACCTTCGGCATCCCTTTTATTTTTGGTATTATGGCGTCATCGGAGGGTATGGGGAAATCCGGCCTCCTTGCGGAAACGCCGTTTATGAAATCGATCAGATGGATTTTCCCTTCGGCCTCCGCCTTTTCCCAATCGATGCCGTTTCCGAATCTTTCTTTGGGGAAACCCGCTGTGAACGAATAGAAATCGTAATCCTGATCCGGTTGTTTGCCATCCGAGTGGCATTTGTCGCAGCGTCCTGCCTCTTGGGCCGAAATCCAGCCGCGTGTGGAGCGGGACGGCTCGCATGCCTTGAAGACCGGTTTTCCCCTGAAGAGCATCTTGCCATTGTGGCAGGTGCCGCAATAAAAACCCTTCTCGTTGTCCCTGGCCGTTATTCCAGTTCCTCCCGCCTTCATGGCAAAGCCCACATCCACGTGGCAGAGCCTGCAGGTATAGATAGACCGGTGCAGCCAGTGTGGATATACAACAGCGGCCAGCCCGTTGTATTCAGAGTAGTTGTTTATGATAATGGTGCCGTATTCTTCGGGGAGCGGCCTTCTTTTCTTTATCCCGTCGCCGTGCTGCGCAAACACGGTCCCGGAGGCCAGGAAAAAGACGATCAATGGCAATGGCCATAGCAGCTTTTTCATATTTCAAGGTGAGTATACACCGAAGGGGATGCTGATTCAAGCAAAAAAGTTATATTCGAAAAAAGATTTTCTGCCGGGGCCGCCGCGTCTGTTATCCTATATTAAAGGGGCGGGAGGCTGATTTTGGAGCCCAAAGAGACGGTAAGCGGCATTTACGAGCTGCTCATGAAGGTCATTGATGCGGTAGAGTTCGAACAGAAAAGCTCGCTCCACTCGCGCACTGTCTTCCTGGATGAGGCGAACCGGATCATCCGCGATGTTCGCAGACGCCAGCCCGGCCTGGTTCTAAAGCTGCTGGAAACCGGGGAGAAAGACCCCTCATTCCTTAAGTATACCTCCGTTCCGGGACATATCGAGAGGATATGCGAATATATGGAGAATATTAACAGAGCGCTCAGGGCCTTGTGCACGGAGGGGGTCCGCTTCAGCGACAAGGCGATGGACGAGGTCAATTATCTGTTCGTGGAGCTGAAGGGCATACTCGTGAGCACATCCGGCACTCTTTCGTCCGGAGACCTCGCGCTGGCCGGGCGTGTAAAACAGGCGGAGCTTGTTTTCTCTGAAAGCGCACGGAAGTTTGTGTTGCGCCACGGTGAGCGCATCGCGGAAGGGATATGCCTGCCAAGGGCGTCTTCTCTTTATATGGATATACTTGATTCCTTCAGGGCCATCGCCTGGCATTCAAAGGAAATTGCCCAGGAACTGCTGGGGTGAACTCTGAGAGAAGAAGCTTTACCCGCCCGCGGGGGAAGGGGAGGCAGCATTCCGGGGATAGTAATTGAAAAGGGTGCTTATTTTGTCCCTGACCCATGAAGGGTACATAGAGTAAAGCTGCTGCGCCTGCTGCGTGTAACCAAGAGCCTCTAAAGCATCTGCCTTGTTTATAACGAAAATGGGGTTCCCGCCCGCAAAACCAAGTATATTTTCAACCTCTACTATCTCTTTTAAAACATCTTTTTTATCCATCCCGTATTTCTGGATGATGTCCCGGTTCCCGCTGGCATTTCTTACGAATACAGCCTGGTTGTTTTTCAGGAAAACGAGTTTCCATTGCGGGTCGTTTATAAGGGAAACCGGAAGCGGCACCACATACCCGGATTCCCTGAAGACCACGGGCACAAGTATGAAATTGATGTGGAAGGCATCGAGGTACCCCTGCCATCCGGGATAGCTTTTTAATATAGAGTCGGCCACATTGTTTACACTATTGTTCAGTGCCCGGCCGTCAATAAAGACTTTGTATTTGGGGTAAATATCCCATATCAGAAAACCGCCCCATGTATAAAAATTGTACATCGGCGGAGCAATATTGGTTTTTTTAAGGAATCTGTCGGCGCTTTCCGGGTACCACGGCGAGATCCACTGGTTTGTTATACGCGGCTTCAGTGCCCATGACATGGGCCCGGATATATAAGCAGTGCACCATATTGTCGTGATGGTCAGGACAGCCGCAAAGAAGACCGTAACCTTTTTGAAATTCTTCAGCTCCAGCAGGCTTTTACCGTAATAAAAAGAGAGTACGACAATGGAGAACATCAGCCCCCTGGCGTAATAATTGGCAAAGAAAGAGACGAAAATTACCGTGAAAAGCTCAGGCAGGTCCATATCTTTTTTCATCCAGTACTTGACCGCAAGAAGGATGAGCAGGAGCGCGGTGAAAGCCCAGTAGAAAAGGAGCCAGTGGTAGTACAGCTGCTTGTAAAAATAGATAAGGGGCCTGAACTCGAGGACCACGTTCTCAACCCATTGGCCGCCGGTCCGGAGCCCCACGCTGTGCTGTATGTCGGTAAAGAACCTGCTCGCAAGACCAAACAGATAGTTGTAGCTCAGGGTAAAGCCATTGGGGTTAAGCCCGGAGGCAAGAATGGCCGCTAACGCGCCCCAAAACAGCAGATAATTGGGTTTTACGGCAGCGCCCCTGAGCCTCTGATAACCCCACTTGGCCGTCTCGCCGAACACATACAGCAGGATTATCACTATACCCACAATGAACCCGGCATGGACGTTTGCCCAGAAAGCCATTAAAAAAGCAAGCAGGACCGCGGAAACCCTGTTTTTCCGCCGTATCCCTTCCAGCAGTATTAAGGCAATAATGGAAATCAGGAAAGAAATGCCCTGCGGTCTTTCATATGTGTAGAAAAGCATGATGGCGGTAAGCAGCGCGCCGAAGGCGGAGGAGGCAAGGGCCATCCAGGGCTTTAGGCCTTTTTTTACGAGCCAGACATATATGAAAAACATGGGAAGGACTATGAGGAGGCCGCGGAAAAAGCCGACGCCTTCGTAACCATCAAGCATATATGCGCTGTAGAACATGACCTGCCCAAGCCATTCGGCTTTCAGTCCCTGTTTTTCATTTTTCGGCAGCGGATTGGGGGACGTGTATGAGAACGGGTCCGAATTGGGCAGCGATCTGGTTTCCAGCGTGTGCTGCCCCGTTTTAAGGTGCCACCACAGGTCCGGGTCGTTCAAGGCAAAATTGGTGGTTATGCCAAAGACCCAGGCAAAAAAAAGCAGGGCCAGAATATGCCAGGCCCATTTCCCCATCCTACTGTTTTGTGCGGCCGTAGATGTCATCGAACCGTATTATATCATCTTCGCCAAGGTGCTCACCACTTTGGATCTCTATTATTTTGAGGGGTATCATCCCCGGGTTTTCAAGCCGGTGTTTCACCGTAGTCGGTATATAGGTGCTCTCATTTTTGTTTATGTAAAATACCTCCTCGCCTTTTTGCACCTTGGCTATGCCTGAGACCACGATCCAGTGCTCGCTCCTGTGATTGTGCATCTGCAGGCTCAACCTGGCCTTGGGTTTCAGGCAGATGTGCTTGATCTGGTAGCCCGGCCCCTTTTCGAGGACCGCAAAATGTCCCCAGGGCCTTTCCTCGGTCTTGGGCAGGAGATATTCCTGTTTGCCGGTTTCCTTTAATTTCTCCACCAGGTTCTTTACTTCCTGCACCCGTTGCCTGGGGCATATGAGCGTTGCATCGGAGGTGTCCACCACCACCATGTCCCTTAGCCCTATCGATGCGATGAGCCTCCCTGAACTGAAGACTATTGAGCCTTCGGCGTCCATGTTCACTGAATTCCCAAGCACAACGTTGCCGGCCTGGTCTTTCTTCACTATCTCGCCAAGGGCGCTCCAGCTGCCCACGTCCGACCATCCGAAATCCGACCTTACAACGAAGACCTTCTTTGATTTCTCCAGTACGCCATAATCTATCGAGTCCGCCTTTATGCGGGAGTAAACGTTTTTCAGCGCCGCGCTCTCCTGGTCCGTGCCCAGCTGTTTTTCAATCCCTGAGAAGGCCTTGTAAAGGTCCGGCATATATTTTTTCAATTCATTTATCATGGTCTGCGCCTTGAAAACGAAGATGCCGCTGTTCCACAGGTAGGATTTGTCCTTTAAAAAAACGCGCGCATGCCTGGCGTCCGGCTTTTCGACAAAACTTTCAACCCTGAAGAGGTTTTTCCTGACAGTCTTTCCGGATTTTATGTACCCGTAGCCGGTCTCCGGCCTGTCCGGGACGATCCCGAACGTGACCAGGTTGCCTGCCGCCGCCCCCGCAACGGCCTCGCTTATGGCGGCCTCGAATGCCGCCAGGCGCGTAATATGATGGTCGGAAGGCAGCACCAGCATCAGGGCATCTTTGTTTTCCTTCCTTATCCTGAACGCGGCGAGGGCTATGGCCGGGGCCGTGTTCCTGCCTTCGGGCTCCACTATTACGCAGTCCGGAGAGATCGTCTCTTTTGTCTGCCAGCGCACGAGCTCCGACTGGTTGGAGGTGGTTATGATCATCATGTTTTCCGGTTGGGCCACACCATGCAGCCGTTCGATAGTGCTTTCAAGAAGGGTTTTCTCGCCGATTATCTTAAGGAACTGCTTGGGAAAGGTCTCCCTGCTCAGCGGCCAAAACCTTGTCCCCTTTCCTCCCGCCATTATTACGGCATGGAGGTTTTTGTTCGTCCTTCCAGCGGTCATCCTTCCGTTCTCCTTCCAGATTTTTGGGGGTCCTTTGCGGCAGATCTCGAAAAGGAATTTATCAGCTTTCTCAGTTTAAGTCTCCAGGGCAGCCAGATGGCCTCTCTGACGATCCGTTTGCTCATCTTTGACGACCCGCTTGCGCGCTCAGTGAATATTATCGGGACCTCCATTATTTTCAAGCCCGCGCGCGATGCCATATAAGCCATCTCTATCTGAAAGGCATATCCCTCCGAATGGATATTGCCAAGCTCCATATTCTCAAAGGCCCTCCGGCTGAAGGCCCGGTAGCCGCTCGTTATATCGCTTAGTTTCATGCCCAATATCGTCGAGGCATAAAAATTTCCGAACTTGGATAGGATGAGCCTTTTAAAGTCCCAACCGACAACGCTGATAGTGTTTCTCATGTACCTTGAACCTATAACGAGATCGGCCCCTTTCTCTATTTCATCCAGAAACCTGGGCAGGTCAAGAGGGTTGTGGGACATGTCGGAATCCATCTCTATGAAACAATCATAGCCCCTGTCCAGCCCCCAGAGAAAGCCCGCCAGGTATGCCGTGCCCAGGCCAAGCTTCCCCGGCCTGTTCATGACGTGCACCCTCCGGCTCTGGCTGGCCCAGTCACTGGCTATCTGCGCGGTGCCGTCCGGGGAGTTATCGTCTATCACAAGTATATCGGCCACTTCCTGCGTGAGGACCTTTGTAAGCACGACCGGGAGGGTATCCTTCTCCATGTAGGTAGGCAGTATCACAAGAACACGGGACATAAAGTTAATTATAATCCAACTGCACTAAAAACTGTGGCTTTGGCCTGTAGCCCAGTTGTCTTGGGAATTTTTCTTGCGGGCTTTCCCTGACCGGGCATATCCGTGGGGTATGTTATTTCTTTTTTTGCCCGGCAGAGGTCATGGCCCATTCGATGATGGACTGTTCCAGTGCCTCCATGGTGGCCGTCTCCGGCATTATATCCACGGAGAGGCCGGCCTCTTTCACTTTTTTTGCGGTCACCGGCCCTATTGCGGCTATCGCGATGCCTTCAAGCAGGTCCTTTGCCTCATTCCCCAGCATCTCCATGAAATTTGTGAAAGTTGCTCCGCTTGTGAAAGTGGCGACGGTGATCCTGCCTTCCTTCATGAAACGTTTTAGTCTCTTGCCGCTGGCCTCCGGCCTCACCGCCCGGTATACCGGGGGCACGTCTATATGGCCGCCCATCTCCCTGACTTTTTCAGGAAAGACCTCCCGCGCTTCCTGGGCGCGGGGAAGGAGAAAACGCATGCCCTCAAGTTTTTTCCCGCTTTCCTCAGGAGCGTCTTTCAACCCGGCGAATGATCTTATGAGGCCCTCCGCCCTGAACTCCTCCGGCACCATGTCCACCTTCAGGCAGAAACCCTTAACCGCCTCCGCCGTCTTGGGGCCCACTGCGCATATTTTTGCGCCGCCCAGGCAGCGGATGTCCATTCCAAGCTCCCGAAGCCGTTCAAAGAAGAATTTTACCCCCTTTGCGCTTGTGAAAACGATCCAGTCATAGGAGTTGGCCTTGCCGAGCGCTTCATCAAGGGGCTGCCAGGTTTCGGGCGGGACGATCTCAAAGGTGGGGAACTCCATGACCTCCGCCCCCATGTCCTCAAGCATCTCGAACCCGGAGCTATGCTCCCTGGTAAGGAGAATCCGCTGGCCGAAGAGCGGCTTTTGCTCATACCACCTGAGTTTTTCCCTGAGCTTTACAACCTCACCTATCACCATTACCGCCGGGGGCTTGATCTGGTTTTCCTTCATCACCCCGGCGATCTCGCCCAGGGTGCTTACAATGGTCCTTTGCTCCGGCCTTGTGCCCCACCTTATGACGGCAACAGGGGTTTCCGGGGGTTTTCCGTTTGCCATAAGCTTGCCGGTGAGCACATCCACGTTCTTGACGGCCATGAGGAAGACCAGCGTCCCTACGCCCGTGGCCAGTTTTTCCCAGGCTATGGCTGAACCCTCTTTTGTGATGTCCTCATAACCGGGTATCACAGCGAACGAGGAGGATATCTTTCTGTGCGTAAGCGGTATGCCCGCGTAAGCCGGAGCGGCAACGGATGAGCTCACACCGGGCACTACTTCGAACTCAAGCCCCTCGTCCACAAGGGCGCAGGCCTCCTCTCCGCCCCGCCCGAAGACGAACGGATCTCCTCCCTTAAGCCTGCATACGGTCTTTCCGCTTTTGGCCCTGTCCACGAGCAAGGCGTTAATGTCTTCCTGGCTCATCGTGTGATGGCCTCCGCGCTTGCCCGCGTAGATGAACTCCGCGTCCTTCTTTATGTAATTGAGCACCTGGGCATTCAGGTGGTAATCGTAGACTACGACGTCAGCCTTCCTGAGGCACTTCAGCCCCCGTATGGTCATAAGACCGATGTCCCCGGGGCCCGCTCCCACCAGAAATACTTTTCCTTTTTTGTCTTTTTTATCCATGACCATTGATTTTAACATGTAAGCGGGCCTCATGAGAAAAACAAACAAAAACACATGCGGAGGCGCCCGGAACATTTTTTTGGTGAAACTAAAAGGTCAAACCGGCTCTATCTTTAAAAAGCGCCTCTTGCCGACGGCGATCAGGTAACTGCCCTTCGGGAGTTTTAATTCAACGTCTGAAACTTTTACTTTTTCCCCATCTATTTTCACGCCGCCCTGTTCAATGAGCCTGCGGGCCTCAGAGACGCTTTGGGCCAGCCCCGAGAGCCTCAGTATCCTGGGAAGCCACATAAGCTCTTCCTCCCACGCCATTTTAAAGACCGGTATCTCATCCGGGACCTCTTTTTTCCGGAACACCAGTTCGAACCCTTCTTTTGCCTTCAGGGCTTCATCCTTCCCGTGGTATCTCTCCGTTATCTCAAGGGCAAGGGCCTCTTTTGCCTTCATCGGATGCATCATGCCATTGGCTATTTCATTTCTCAGTTTTAAAAGCTCCTCATTCGATATGTGGCTTAAAAGCTCGTAGTAGCGGAGCATAAGCTCGTCCGTTATGGACATTATCTTGCCGAACATCTCCTGGGGTGGTTCTGTGATCCCAATGTAATTGCCCAGGCTCTTGGACATCTTTTTTGCCCCGTCCAGCCCCTCAAGCAGAGGCATGAGCACGATGCTCTGCGGGGCCTGTCCGTATGCCTTCTGCAGTTCCCTGCCCACGATGAGATTGAATTTCTGGTCAGTGCCTCCTAGTTCGATGTCAGCCTTCAGGTGGACGGAATCGTATCCCTGGATAAGGGGATAGAGAAACTCATGTATGCCGATAGGGGTCTGGCCCTGGAAGCGCTGCTTGAAATCCTCGCGCTCAAGCATCCTGGCCACGGTGTACTGGCTGGTAAGCCTGATGAACTCCTCCGGCTTAAGGTTGCCGATCCAGTGGGAATTGAACTCCACGCGCGTCTTTTCCGCATCCAGGATCCTGAATATCTGCTCTTTGTAAGTAAGGGCGTTTCTGGCGGCGTCCTCGCTGGTAAGCGGCTTTCTGGTCTCGCTCTTGCCGGTGGGGTCGCCGATCATCCCCGTAAAATCCCCGATAAGGAATATGAGCTCATGGCCAAGGTCCTGCAGCTGCCGCATCTTTTCCATGAGAACGGTGTGGCCTAGATGGATGTCCGGGGCGGTGGGGTCAAAGCCCGCTTTCACGCGCAGGGGCACGCCCCGTTCGAGCTTTTTTAAAAGCTCCTCCTGGACGATGATCTCGGACGCGCCTCTTTTTATTATCTCTAACTGTTTAATGGCTTCAAGCATGGTTTTTGTTTTTTATCTTGTCCGTTATGATATATCCGGCGGGTTATTCGGGTCAATGCCATTGGGTCAATTGTTATCGCTGGTAAAAAATTTAATATTTCTTGAAGCGCGGGGCGCTATCTGATATTTTTTATCAGAATAAGGAGATGAGCACATGGTAATAGGAGTGCCCGCGGAGATCAAAAAGGAAGAGCACCGGGTAAGCCTGACCCCGGAAGGGGCAGCGGAGCTTGCCGGTCTTGGGCACACGGTGCTCGTTGAAAAAAACGCCGGTCTGGGCAGCGGGTTTTCCGATGAGCTTTACAGGGCGTCCGGCGCACGGATCGCTGATAGAGAATCCATATGGAACACAGCGGACCTGATAGTGAAGGTGAAGGAGCCGCTGCCGGAGGAATACGGATTTTTAAGGAAGGGACAGCTCCTTTTTACCTACCTTCACCTGGCCGCAAACCCCGGCCTTGCGAAGGCCCTTCTTGCAAGCGGCGTTTCCGCGTTTGCCTACGAAACCCTTGAGGAGGGCGGCAGGCTGCCGCTTCTGGCCCCCATGAGCGTGATCGCTGGGAGGATGGCCCCCCTTATGGGTGCGTATTATTTGCAGGAGAGCAAAGGGGGAAGCGGCGTTTTTGCGGCCGGGGCGGCCGGCGTTCCGCCCGCCAACTGTCTTATACTCGGGGCCGGCACCGCCGGGACCAACGCGGCCCGCGTGGCCTCCGCTGTCGGAATGGACACGACCGTCATTAACATAACGGCGGGCAGGCTCAGGGCGATAGATGAGATGTTTCTGGGCAGGGTAAAGACCCTTGCCCTCACCCGCAGCGGCCTCGTGGAGGCACTGAAGCAAGCCGATGTCGTGATAGGCGCCGTCCTTGTGCCGGGGGCCAAGGCGCCGGTGCTTATAGACAGAGAGGCGCTCCGGGTAATGAAGAAAGGCTCCGTGATCGTGGACATATCCGTAGACCAGGGCGGCACGGCGGAGACCTCGAGGCCCACCACCCATGACGCTCCCGTTTACGAGGTTGACGGCATCATCCACTACTGCGTTGCCAACATGCCGGGAGCCTACCCAAGGACCTCAACGCTCGCCCTTACAAACTCCACCCTGCCGTATATAAAATTGCTGGCCGGCGTGGAAAAAGGTTTTTTGTTTTTGGATGACCTCCTTAAAAAAAGTGCTCCCCTGAGAAGCGCGCTGAACGTCTATAAAGGCAGGGTCGTCCATCCCGCGGCAGCCTTGTCTCTGGGATTTGAACCTGCGGCTATAGAGTACCTCTCGACTGCAAAAGAAAAAAACAAAAAATAAGACCTTCCAGGATCCGAAAAATGTAAGAGAAAAAACCGCTTTAACCGCGCTCATCCGCGCTGAGCATATAATCGAAAACACAAAAACTGTTGACACGACATATCTAATTGTGGTTATATGATTATGTTATGAATGAGCATTTAAGGGTTTTCAGGGCGCTGTCTGACGAGACCAGGTTGAGGATCCTTCTGCTGGTATCGGGACGGGAGCTTTGCGTCTGCCAGATAATGGCGGTGCTGGGGACCTCCCAGCCCCTTGTTTCCAGGAACCTGAACCTCCTTAAAGCGGCGGGTTTTCTGCTGTCCCGGAGGGAAAAGAAGCTGATGTTCTACAAGCTCCGGCCAGACCTTGAGGCCCACGGACTGGGGTTTGCCGGCGATATATTGAAGGACCTGGCCCGGACGGAACGGGCGGCGGAGGACCGGAGTTGCCTCCAGGAGTGCCAGGAGTTCCAGAAGACCACGGGCCGGTGCGATATGAAGTCTTTCAGGGAGTTCATAAGAAAAAAGAAAAAGCTTTCGTCCGGAAACGGGGCGGGAGCGGAAAGTCCTGGTGCGAGGAGATGATATCCCGTAAATTTTTTCTTTTACGCGTTTTTTCTTCTTTTTTTTATTTTTCATTTTATTTTCTTTTTTCATTCTTTTTCCTTGCCCTGACGGCAGGGTCTGTCCGCATGGTCTTCGCGCAGGAAAATCCTTCTGCATCCGTGAAGGCAAATCCGCGGATGGACCTCCACCAGGCGGTGGAGACCGCCTTAAAGGAAAATCCCCGCATCAAGGCCGGCCATTGGGCGGTCAAGGCCGCAAAGGAAGGCGTGGGGGTTTCGAAAGGACATTTTTATCCGTCCCTGTCCTTTGAAAGCCGTTATATGCGCACGGACAACCCCACGTATGTCTTCATGGCGAAGCTGGACCAGCAGAGGTTTGCGGCATCCGATTTTCAGATAAGCTCCCTGAACTCCCCGCCCGCCATAAATGATTTCCAGGACAGCTTCAGGCTGGACCAGGTGATCTATTCCAGAAGGCTCATCGCCGGTGAGAGGATGTCAAAGGAAGATGAGGCCGCGGAGGGCCTCGACTTTGAAAGGCTCAAAGAGAAGGTCACCATGGACACCGTTAAGGCATACCTTGGGGTCATAACGGCCCGCAACTTCCTGGACGCCGCGGACAAGGCGCTTAATGACACCGGGGAGCACGAGAAACTGGCTAAGCTCCGTTATAATTCCGGTTTGGGTATGTATTCGGACGTGCTCCGGGCCGATGCCGCCCAAAAAGAGGCGCTGAACGGGGTTGCCCTTGCCCAGGAAAACTACGAGGTGGCTAAGCGCGCTCTGGGCCTGGCAATCGGGGAGACCCAAAGCGTGGATGCCGGGGGAATATCCTATGAAATAGGTCTCAAGCCGATCGCTTTTTATTACGCAAGCGCGGAGGGCAGACCGGACATAAAGGCCATCGAGGCCGGGTATAAAAAAGCGGAAAACGGGGTGGAGTTTGCTTCCTCGGGGTATTTTCCCGAAGTGGGCGTAAGCGGCCAGTACCAGTGGAACGACCATCGCAGTCCGCTGGACGGAGAGGGCTCCAGCTATATGGCCACCGCCTTTCTCAGATGGAACCTCTTTGACGGCACCACGAGGGAGCACGAAGTAAGCCAGGCAAAGGCCAGGGCCATGCAGGCGCATGAAGGCCTTGAGGGCGCAAAGAAAGAGGCCGTCTTCATGGTGTTTGCGGCATATCAGGACGTCCTTGCAGCCCAAAAATCCCTGGCCTACGCCAGGGCCGAACTGGATTCGGCCAAGGAGGGCAGAAGACTTGTGGAGCTCCGGTACAAAAATTCCCTCTCTCCGCTCATAGATGTTCTGGATTCGCAGGTCATGGTCGAGAAGGCAAGGACCGGGGTCATAGAGGCGCAAAACAGTTTGATCGAAAAATTTTTCATGCTCGGGTTTGAAAGCGGCAGGATTTCCGAATTCATACAAAAAGCTGGTCAGAACAAGGAGTAAGATGAAAAAAGTTTTTTATTTTTATTCGCGATTTTTATTTTTTATGTTTGATCTCTTGAAAAAACAGCGGAAACCCTTTACTGTGCTGGCCCTTGCGGTGCTTCCGCTGCTCGTGTCCTGCGGACATGAAAAACCCGGTCCGGGTGTGCAGAGGCCGGTGGTGGAGGGCGTAAGGACCGCGGAGGTCCGCATGATGTCCGTCCCTTCCATGTATCAGACCTCCGGCCAGGTGGAGTCAAAGAACTCCGCGCTTGTGGCCTCGAAGGTGATGGGCACGGTGACCTCCATGCGGGTGGACAGGGGACAGGCGGTCCGGAAGGGACAGGTCCTTCTTACTATCGAGGCCGGGGACGCGCGCGAAAAAGTGGCGCAGGCCGGGCAGGGTCTTGCGCAAGCGGTGCAGGCCAAAAAGATGGCCGATGAGCAGGAGGCGCTTGCACGGACCACATATGGAAGATATAAAAAGCTCTATGACCAGAAGGCGCTCTCCCAGCAGGAATTTGACGAGATGAGTGCGAGGCTCCGGATGGCAGGCCTGAGACAGCAGGCGGCAGGCGCGGCGGTTGCCCAGGCCAGGGCCGCGCTCGCCGAGGCAAAGACGTATCTTGGATACACGGTGGTGAGGGCGCCAATAAGCGGGATAGTGCTGGACAAGAAGGTGGACACGGGCAGCATGGCAACGCCGGGGGCCCCGCTGATAGCCTTGGAGGAGCCAAGCTACAGGATATCGGCTTCTCTTGATGAACGCCTGCTTGGAAAAGTAAGGAAGGGCACGCCGGTGATGGTGGACATGCCTGCGGCGCGGGGCAGGAAGACATTCCCCATAACCCAGGTGACGCCGGGAATCGATCCCGCGACCCGGACCTTTAACGTCAAGATCGCGCTGCCTTATTCCGCGGGGCTGCAGAGCGGCCTTTATGTGAAGATATACGTGCCGTACGGACAAAGGAATGCCGTGATGGTGCCGGAGGCCGCCGTAGGCAGGCGCGGGCAGCTGCAGTTTGCCTATGCCGTGGGCAAAAACGGGGTGCTGGAGCTCCGCGCGCTGAGGACCGGGCAGGAGTACGACGGCTACGTGGAGGTGCTCTCCGGGCTCAGCCCTGGGGAGCGCGTTACGGTCTCCGGTTTTGAGGGCCTGAGTGAGGGCGACATTATAAAAGAGGCTCAAAGCGGGATTAAGCAGGCCCAGAGCGCCAAGGGGGCCAACGGCCGGTGAACCACGATCATAAGCCGGCGCCTGAGATGCCGGAAAAGGAGAAATTCAAAAGCCGTCTTGGCATAGCTGGAAGGATCGCCAAGGCTTTCCTTACATCCAAGCTCACGCCCCTTATCGTGGCCGCCTCTCTTGTTGCGGGCGTTTTCGCGGTTATCGTCACTCCGCGCGAGGAGGACCCGCAGATACACGTCCCGATGATAGACGTATTTGTGAGCTATCCGGGGGCGTCCGCAAAGGAAGTGGAAAACCTGGTAACGAAGCCCATGGAGAGGCTTATCCGTGAGATCCCGGAGGTAGAATACGTCTACTCCACAAGCAAGCCCGGCCAATCTCTTATCATCGTCAGGTTTTACGTGGGGCAGGACATCAACAAAAGCCTTGTGACCCTCTACACCAAGCTCATGTCCAACTACGACAAGATACCGCCTGGAGTGAGTCAGCCCCTTATAAAGCCAAAGTCCATAAACGACGTGCCGGTGCTGGTCTATAACCTCTGGTCGGACAAATATACGTCTTACGAACTGAGGCGTGTGGCAGAGGGACTGGCCGACGAGATCAAAAAGGACCAGGATGTCTCCGAGGTCACGGTCACCGGAGGCTCGCCCCGGCAGGTGCGTGTGGAACTGGACCCGGCCAGGCTCAAGGCCTTCCACCTTTCAGTAATGACCATAGCCCAGGCCATTCGTGGGTCCAACTTCGCTACGCCTGAAGGGCAGCTTGAAAACGGCAACCAGAGCTTCCGCGTCGAGGCCGGCGGGTTCCTTGAAACCGCCGCGCAGGCGGGCGGCGTGGTGGTCGGGGTCTCGGGAGGCAGGCCTGTATATTTAAAGGATGTGGCCGCCATCAGCGACGGCCCCCAGGAGCCAAGCGATTACGTCTTTATGGGCCTTGGCCCCTCTTTTAACAAAAAGGCGCGGCTGGGCGGAGGGCTGGAAAGCATTAAGCCCACTGCCAGGCTCTACGATGCTGTCACGATAAGCGTGGCCAAGAAAAAGGGCACCAATGCCGCCCTGTTGGCCGAAAGGCTGCGCTCCCGGATAGAGGCCGTAAAGGGCAGGCTCATCCCGGATGGGGTAAGAATAAACATAGCCAGGAACTACGGGGCAACGGCGGAGCAAAAATCCGATGAGCTGCTGGAGCACATGCTCATCGCGACCATATCGGTCACCATACTTGTGGCGCTGGCACTGGGCTGGAGGGAGTCGGCCGTGGTGGCGGTGGCCGTTCCGGTGACGCTTTCCCTGACGCTGCTCATAAACTATCTTTACGGGTACACACTGAACAGGGTCACTCTCTTCGCGCTCATCTTTTCCATAGGGATACTGGTGGACGACGCCATAGTTGTGGTGGAGAACATCCACCGGCATTTCAAGCTCTATGGTCCGGGGAAGCACAAGGTGGCCTATGCCGTGGATGAGGTTGGGAACCCGACAATACTGGCCACGTTCACCGTTATAGCGGCACTGCTGCCAATGGCCTTTGTCGGCGGGCTCATGGGCCCCTACATGAGGCCCATCCCGGTCGGGGCCTCGGCGGCGATGCTGTTTTCCCTGCTCATAGCCTTTATCGTAAGCCCGTGGCTAAGCTATAAGGTCCTGAAAAAAGTGAAGCACACGAAGCAGGAGGAAGGCCACGAGAGGAAAGAGTTGAGCGGCCTGGACCACATCTATCACAAGGTCCTTTCCCCGCTGCTTGAAAGCAGAAAAAAGAGGATGATCGCCCTTGGGGGCGTGGTTGGCCTGCTGCTTTTGACTGTTTTAATGGTGCCGCTGAAGCTGGTTGATATGAAGATGCTGCCTTTTGACAACAAGAACGAGATGCAGGTGATAATAGACATGCCGGAGGGCACCACGCTGGAGACGACGGAGCACGTGGCGTCCGATATGGGCGAGTATTTAAGGACAGTGCCTGAGGTCACCGACTTCCAGATCTACGCCGGAGCCGCCTCACCCTTCAACTTCAACGGGCTTGTACGGCACTATTACCTGAGGAATCAGCCCAACCAGGCCGACATACAGCTGAACATTGTGGATAAAAGCCGGAGGCCGGCCCAAAGCCATGACATTGCCAAGAGGATCAGGCCCGGTCTTGACCGCATCGCCGCCCTTTACGGGGCGAAGGTGAAGATAGCGGAGATCCCGCCCGGCCCTCCGGTGCTCGATACGCTTGTGGCCGAGGTCTACGGGCCAACGCTCAAGGGGCAGACCGAACTGGCCGGCAAGGTGATGGACATATTCAAATCCACCCCCGGCGTGGTGGACGTGGACTGGTATGTCGAGGCGCCGCAAAAGAAGCTGACCTTCACCGTGGACAAGACCAAGGCCGCGCTGGACGGCGTTTCAACGGAGGCGGCTGCCCAGACGCTGAGCGCATCCATGGAAGGGCTCCAGGCCGGTCTGGCGCACATGAAGGATGAGAGGGACCCGGTGCCCATTGTGCTGAGGCTGCCGGAAAAGGACCGTTCAAGCACGAACAGCCTGTTTTCGCTCACCGTGCCCTCAAGGGACGGCACCCTTGTCCCTCTGGGCGAGATCGTGGACGTTAAGCAAGGCACGATAGACCAGTCCATTTACAGGAAGAACCTGCACCGTGTGGTGTACGTCATCGGGGATGTGGCGGGCAAGGAGGAAAGCCCGGTCTACGCCATTCTGAAGATGAAAAGCAGGATAGCGGGCCTCACGCAGGACGGCTTTAACGTAAAGCAGTATTTCTGGCACCAGCCGCTCATAGGCCAGAACTACTCGGTGAAATGGGACGGCGAATGGCATACCACCTATGTTACCTTCCGCGACATGGGGATAGCCTTTGCCGCCGTGCTTGTGCTCATCTATATATTGGTGGTGGCCTGGTTCGGCAATTTTGCCGTCCCGCTGATCATAATGGCGCCCATACCGCTAACGCTGATAGGCATTCTGCCGGGGCATTTCATCTTCGGCGCGTTCTTTACTGCAACGAGCATGATAGGTTTCATCGCGCTTGCGGGCATAATCGTCCGCAACTCCATACTGCTGGTGGATTTCGTGCAGATGGAGTGGGCCAGCTGCGATGACCTGAAGGGCGCTCTCATAAGGGCCGGAGCGGTGAGGTTCCGCCCCATAGCGCTAACGGCGGCCGCGGTTGTGGTGGGCGCCTCGGTTATTCTGTTTGACCCTATATTCCAGGGGCTTGCCATATCCCTTATGTTCGGGGCGGTGGCCGCGACGGCCCTTACGCTTGTGGTTGTGCCGCTTCTGTATTACGAGTTTTTCAAGCGCAAGCCATGTCCGATGAAAAAAAATGACGAGGAGGATAATAAAGATGTATCTGCTTAAGACCGATTCCTGGTACCTTGAGAGGACCGTGTTCCTGGTGGCCGGTTTTGTGGTGCTTCTGAGCCTGGCCCTGGCGGTGTTCGTAAACCCGTGGTGGATGCTGCTTGCCGCGTTCGCGGGCGTGAACCTGATAGTGTTCGCGGCAACCGGGTTCTGCATGATGGCCAACATGCTTAAAAAGTTCTTTGGCCTGCAGCCAAGACTTGGGAGGTGATCTTTAAAAGTGAGAGCGATCTATAACTGTCTTTGCCCCAAATGCGGCAGCATCTCTACGGCATATCTTGAAGATGATGCTCAGGCCGCGGGGCTTAAATGCCCGGAATGCGGGAGCAGCGGGCTGAATGCGCTGCCAAAGAACATTTTTGGCACCTGAGGGCCCACAAGCTGTTAGGAGGGCCGTGCGCCCTCCGTGTGTTGGGACGGGATCGTCCCGTAGTGCCGTTCGCCGGGGTGTTGAGAAGGAACGACAGCGAATTTCAAAAAAATAAATAAGGGGGCGCGGCTTGCCGCGCCCCTGCTTTTTTTTAATGAAGTTTTTTGTCTTAGATGACCATGGATTTTGGAACGTGTTTTACCTGCATGTTATTCGTCATAAACCGTAAGACTTCCTTTGGAAATAAATGCCTGCTTTAATGGGGGTCGGGTGCGAAATCCCCCTTCGACTCCGCACTGCGTGTAGACTCTTTAAGAAGCTAAGATTCTTCCCATACTTTCCCGTACTTTCACTTGAAAAGGACCTCCGAAATGTGCATAGTACAATCAGTATTTTAAACGGGCCATTTGGGAGGATGTTTGAAAAAAACCTTGGTTATTTTACTGATTACTGCGGTAGGTAGTATTATCTTAATAGCCTGTGGTGTAAATCCTTTTCCTGCGATCAGTTTCGGTTTGCTAATTGCTTTCTTAATTTATGGTTTATGGAATCCTCCTCGGAAATACAAAACTTATTCTCTCACTGACCAGCAAGAAGCCGCCCACAGAGCTTTAGGCGGCCATCGCCTACCAGATGCCTCTGACATAAAGCCACCACTAAAGAATAAGAATGGCCAATAACAAGGAAATAAAAGGTAAATATGCTCCTAAAAAGAACGCCAATTTAATAAATTCAAAAATTATGATTGTACTTCGAAATACTGCGGCCATTTTGCTGTTTATAATTTCGGGTTATTTAATTTGTGTATTCACGGGAGCTGCTTCAATTTTGATTCCAGATAATACTATTTATGCTGGAGAGAAATCACCGTTTTTTTTAATATACATATTTGCCATTGCCATTTTAGCTTTTTTCGGATTGTTTTTTAGGAAATTTAAGCGGTGGCGACGTGATCTTGGCATTATTTTTCTTCTAGGATGGTTTTTTTACATTCCATTTATGATGGGAACCATGATGGCCGTTTTTAATAGAGTTCGTTTTAATAAGATGATTGAAAAACATTTCACGGCTAATGGTTATTCGTTTACTGCGTTTTCCTTTGTCAGCAGAATTATTTGGGTGATAAACTTGCTTTGCGCAATTTATTTCATTCGCGCAGATAGAGCGATTGTGAAACGGGGAAAAGAAAAAATTTGCAGAAAAATAAAAAAATAAATGAAAACTGATTCTTATCAATGTAATATGAAAACCAAGCACGTGCACTATGGGAAATAATCAAAGGAATTCGGGGGACACGATACTGAACTCTTATCGCGGACGCGCCGAATCGGCGGGTGCTAAAATATAAGAGTCTCATTAGGAGGCTGCCATGAATGAACTCGACAAAATAAAAGATATTCTAAATAAGCATCGAAATGAGCTGCGGGAAAAGTACAAGATTACGGAAATCGGTATATTCGGCTCCTATATTAGGGGCGGGCAAAAAAATGAGAGCGATATAGATATTCTGGTTGAATTCGGCGAGCCTGTAAGCCTGCTCGACCTTATCGGGGCGGAAAATTACATTTCCGATCTGATAGGAAGAAAGGTCGATCTCGTGCCCAGAGAGGACATAAGACCTGAACTTAAACAGGTAATCCTTGATGAGGTTGTCTATATTTGAAACGCGATGTTTCGCTGTATGTGAAAGATATCCTGAAAGCAATGGAGAAGGCCGAGAGTTTTATCGGCGAAATGAGCCGGGAGGATTTTCTCCTTGATGAGAGAACAAATTTTGCGGTGGTGCGGTGTCTTGAAATAATCGGCGAGGCCACAAAAAATATCCCGGTTACAATCAGAGAAAAGTATAAGGACATTCCTTGGCGTGATATGGCTGGCATGAGAGACAAAGTAAGCCATTTCTATTTTGGGACTGACTTCAATAAGGTCTGGCTCGCTGTCAAAAAGAATATTCCTATTTTGAAGCCTAGAATAAAAGAGGTCCTTGCAGATCTGGGTGGAACTACTGGGAGTGGCAGCTAATTTCGCTGTCATATTCTTCTGCAAATCCGCACAGCTCCCGAATAATAAAACTATCACATAACGCCCTGTAACCCACGCTGGAACTTAGCCCCTTAAAAGTTGCAGCTTTTGGACGGATTATTGAAAATACTGGCTCTTGCGGAAGATGCTATGTTTCAAAGGGGATCTTCTCTTTTTTACTGGCGTTACGCCGCATACGGCGTGACATGAGATCATGATGCATGTCAACATGAACTGTTTACTGGCCAATTTCATAGGCAGGCGGATTATGATAGGGTCTGGCAGCCTTTTTAATGGCTGAAACCGGGTTTTTTGTGTTTATTGAACGCTTTGAACAGGGCAGGACAAAAAATAGTTTAAAAACGGGAGGTTGGAATTTTCAGTCTGAACGGAAAACATAAAATGGGCAGCGAGCGGCAAGCGAGCCAAATGATAAATCAGAAAAATCCCTGCATTCGATGCCTAAAGGGCATAAAAAAAGGGGACTGATCCCAGTGCCGTCATGCTTAATTTTGGTTTCGCAGAGAAGGCGCTGGCATATTTTCCTCCGCTTTACAAGGGTTCTCCTTAGCTGATAAAATAAACCCTCATTTTAAAAAAAGCGCAAACAGATTTTTGTAATAAAAATAAATAAAAAAATGAAAACTCTCTTTTTTCAGAGATTTTTCATCCGGAACAGGGGGAGAACGAAGATGTCCCAAGCGAAAAGGACAAAAAGAGCGCTTCTCAGCGTTTCCGACAAAAGCGGGCTTGTCGAGTTCGCAAAGGGGCTTGCGGGCCTGGGAGTGGAGCTTATCTCCACTGGCGGGACGGCCAAGGCCCTCAAGGACGCGGGTCTCCAGGTGAAGGACATCGGGGACTACACCGGTTTTCCTGAGATGCTTGACGGCAGGGTCAAGACGCTCCACCCGAAGGTCCACGGCGGACTGCTTGCAAAAAGGAATGATCCAGGGCACATGAAAGAGCTGGAAGAGCACGGCATCGGGCTTATAGATATCGTTGTCGTGAACCTCTATCCTTTCGAGCGCACTGTGTCCAAACCGGATGTTAAATTCGAGGACGCCATAGAAAATATAGACATAGGCGGCCCCACCATGATCAGGGCGGCCTCCAAAAATTTTGAATCGGTTACGGTGATAGTTGACCCTGCCGATTACGCTCCCGTTCTGGAGGAGCTGAAGGCAACGGGCGGGGAAGTGAGCGGCAATACGCGCCTGAACCTTGCAAAAAAGGTGTTTCAGCACACGTCGCGCTACGATGCCCTTATAGCTGATTACCTGGAAAAGGTTACCGGCGGGCAGAAATAAAATCCATTTAAAAAATTCCAGATGATCTTCAGGCGGGTAAATATAAATATATGAAAGTACTTGTGATAGGCAGCGGCGGCAGGGAGCACGCTCTCGTCTGGAAGCTCTCCCAGAGCCGCCGGGTGGATAAGATATACTGCTGTCCAGGCAATGCGGGCATTGCCGAGCTGGCCGAATGCGTGGACATAAACCCGCTTGATTTTGACGCTATCCTGAATCTGGTCAAATACGAATGGATCGATCTGACCATCGTCGGCCCTGAGGACCCGCTTGCGGCGGGCATCGCGACCGTTTTCAGGAAAGATGGCAGAAAGATATTCGGCCCCGGCGCGGATGCCGCCAGACTTGAGGCCAGCAAATCATTCTCAAAGGATTTCATGCGCCGCTACGGCCTTCCGACAGCCGAGTACAAGGTCTTTACATCCTACGTGCACGCCGAAGATTACGTCCGGCTCAAGGGGGCCCCGATAGTAATAAAAGCGGACGGGCTTGCGGCGGGAAAGGGTGTGATAGTTGCAAAGACCGTACAGGAGGCCACGGACGCCCTGCGCCTTATAATGAAAGACCGCGCCTTTGGAGAGGCCGGGGACAAGGTGGTCGTGGAAGACTGCATAGATGGAGAAGAAGCCTCTTTCATGGCGTTTACCGATGGGAAAACGATAGTACCCATGGTGTCCTCGCAGGACCATAAGCGCATTTTCGACAAAGACCTTGGGCCGAACACCGGGGGCATGGGGGCTTACAGCCCGGCGCCCGTTCTGGGGCCTGAGATGGAAAAGACGGTAATGGAGACGGTGATGAAGCCCTTTTTGCGCGGCGTGCAGGCCGAGGGCATGGATTTCAGGGGCGTCATCTATGCCGGCCTGATGATAAAAGACGGCGAAAAACCGTTTGTTCTTGAGTTCAACTGCCGGTTCGGTGACCCCGAGACGCAGGCGGTCATGAGGAGGCTCGATTCGGACTTTTTCGAGGTCGTCCTTGCCACCTCGGAGGGAAAACTGTCGCGGGTAGATGTGCAATGGAAGCAGGAAGCATCCGTCTGTGTGGTAATGGCCTCCGGGGGCTATCCGGGCAGCTATCAAAAGGGTAAAATCATAAACGGGCTGGATAAGGCTGGTAAAATGAAGGATGTGGTGGTCTTTCACGCCGGGACCGGGTTCAGCGGGGAAAACGTTGTGACCGCGGGCGGAAGAGTGCTTGGCGTGACCGCGACAGGCAAGGATGTGAAGGAAGCGAAAGCGAAGGCATACGAAGCCGTGCAAAAGATATCCTTTGACGGAATGCAGTACAGGACTGACATAGCGGACAAGGCCATTAAAGGGACGTCATGCAAATGAAGCATAAGGTCCTCATAATTATGGGCAGCGATTCCGACCTGCCGCTTATGGAAGAGGCAGGCAAGATGCTGGACAGTTTTGCGATCCCGTATGAGATGCGCATAGCCTCCGCCCACAGGAGCCCGGAGCTTGTGGATGAAATAGTCAGCCGCGCAGAAAAAGAAGGCGTTGCGGCCATCATCGCCGGCGCAGGAGCGGCGGCGCACCTTGCCGGGGTCATAGCCTCAAAGACCACGCTGCCGGTGATAGGGGTGCCCATAGACAGCTCCCCTTTAAAGGGTGTGGACGCACTTTACGCGACGGTGCAGATGCCCCCCGGCGTCCCCGTGGCCACCATGGCCGTGGGGAAGGCAGGAGCGAAGAACGCCGGTATTTTCGCGGCCCAGATAGTAGCGTCCTCGGACAGGAAGGTAGAGAGGCTTTTAAAGGATTTTAAACGGTCCATGGCGGCCGAGGTCAAAAGGAAGTCCAGGGTAAAGATTTAAATCAGATGAAGGTCCATCCGGACTGCTTTCCGTGTTTTTTCAGGCAGGCGGTCATCGCATTAAGATTAAGCGAAAAAACATTTGAGGGACATGGCGAGGGTCTTTTTCTTTTCGAAGCGGTCATGAAAGGCATCATGCCGGAGCTTCAGAAAGCAGACCTCTCCAAAAGCCCTGCCCATGCCACTACATTCATGCACAGGCGCATCCGGGAGATACTGCGCGTCGACCCGTTTAAAAAGGTGAAATCAGATTACAACAGGCTTGCGGCGGAGGCGTGCGGCAGGCTCTCCGGGGTCATATCCGGCTCCCCTGACCCGCTCTTTACGGCATCAAGGCTTGCCATAGCCGGAAATATCATAGATTTTGGCATATTCACTTCCGTTGATATCGATGCCACGGTGAAGCGGGCGCTTGAGGGGCCGATTGCCTGCGATGATTACGCCTCCTTTAAAGAGGCCGTGGAAAACGCCCGCGATATCCTCTACCTGGTTGACAACGCAGGCGAGATAGCGTTTGACAGGATACTTATAGAGGTTCTTAAAAAAATGGGCAAGGATGTGACCGCGGTGGTGAAGGGCAGCCCTGTTTTAAATGACGCCACCATGGAGGATGCCCGGGAGACCGGCATAACGGACATATGTACCGTAGTGGACAACGGCTCCGATTGCATAGGGACCATACTGGATATGACTTCCCCAGAATTCAGGGACTTGTATGATAAGGCAGGGCTTGTTATAAGCAAGGGGCAGGGGAATTTTGAAACCCTTATGGATGAGGACAGGCAAGGAAAGAAAAAAATATTCTTTCTCTTTCAGTCCAAATGCGAGGTTGTCTCCCAAGAACTTGGGCTCCCGCTTAAATCCATGCTCCTGAAGCGCCTGTAAACGGCAAAAAACCTGCAAACGGGAAAACAGAAAAAAGAAAAAAGACTTTTTTTAAGGACAGGAGATTTTCATTTTATCGATGCACCTTGTAAAGGCGGATAAGGCTCATTTGGCGGAAGCCCTTTCCGAGGCGGTGGCGGTCCTCAAAAAAGGCGGCATAATCGCATGCCCCACGGAAAGCAGCTACGGCCTTTGCGCGAGGTACGATGACCAGAAAGCCCTGGAAAGGCTCTTTTCGCTGAAGGGCCGCCTCAGGGAAAAACCCTTCCCCATCATAATAGGGGAGACCTCAAAACTTTCGCTGCTGGCCACGGATGCCTGGCCGGTTGCCTTGAAACTTGCGCGGGAATTCTGGCCGGGGCCGCTTACGCTTCTTTTGAACGCCAGGGCGGGGCTCTCTGAGCTGATATCAAAAGACGGAAAGGTGGCTGTCCGGGTGCCAGGCCCCTCATTCGCACTGGAACTTGCAAAGAGTTTTGCTCTCCCTGTTACGGCGACAAGCGCAAACCCATCCGGGCTTGCACCCGCGACGGGCGCCAGGGGGGTGCAGGATTACTTCGGGGACGCAGTGGACCTCATAGTAGACGGCGGGATTGCCCCCGGAGGCCATCCGTCCACCATTGTGGATGTGACTGGAGGAGATATGAAGATCCTCAGGGAAGGGGCGATAGCCCCTGAGGAGATCGCAAGGCGGTTGGGCCTTTGACAAAGAATTCGGGGAAGCCGGGTTTATGCTTTGTCCGGCAATAGCGTCTTTCTCTTTTGGGGTTTCTTTTCTTTTCTTTTTGGCCGTTGCTGGACATTAGTGCGGGGGAGAATATAAAGTAATCTGATGGGCAAATACGCGCTTCCGGTAATCGCCATAGCTCTGTTCATCGCTTTTTTTCAACTTTCCTCCTTTACCCTCTTTGACGTGGACGAGGCGGTCTTCGCCCAGGCGTCCAAGGAGATGGTCCAAAGCGGCAACTGGATAACGCCCACCTATGACGGAGCAAAACGTTTTGACAAGCCGATTATGATATATTGGCTCATGGCCGGCTCCTACAAGGCGTTCGGCATAAATGAGTTTGCGGCCAGGTTCCCGTCGGCGGTTGCGGCGTGCCTCCTGGCGCTTGCGGTGTTTCTCTTTGAGGGGCTTTCAAGGGAAAAATCCCGTCTTTCCGGTCTGTTCGTGCGAAGGGAAAAGAGGGCCTTTTACGCGGCCTTGAGCCTGATGCTTTCTCTTTTTTACCTGGCCTACTCCCATGCCGCCGTAACGGACATGACGCTTACGCTTTTCATAACTCTTTCCCTTTTGTGTTTTTATCTTTACTCCTCCAGGGAGAAGAAGGCTTACATATACGGCTTTTACCTGTTTGCCGCCCTTGCGTTTCTGACCAAGGGGCTCATTGGCATAATCTTTCCCGTGGGGATCGCCTTTGTTTACCTGCTGCTGACAAGGGGATTTGGCCAAGCCGTGAAAAAGCTCCTGAGCATACCCGCTATTCTGCTCTTCCTTGCCGTTTCCGCCCCCTGGTACGTTGCCTGTTACATGGCAAACGGGAATGAGTTCATTCAGAACTTTTTTATCAAACAGCATTTTGATCGTTACCTGCATGTCATATCCGGCCATACCGGGCCCGTATATTATTACATCCCCGTTCTCCTGCTGGGGCTTTTCCCCTGGATAGCGTTCCTGCCGCAGGGGGTTAGAAACGCATTGAGGGAGAGGAAAGACTCCCCCGGGCTTCTGGCCCTTATATGGCTTGTATCCGTTGTCGTCTTCTTTTCTTTTGCGAAAACGAAGCTCCCTGACTACGTGCTGCCGGCCGTCCCGGCTGCGGCCCTGCTTATTGCGTCGGGCATGAGCACCGCTTTGGGCAGGTCCGGGAGGGTTTCGAACTGGTTCATAGCGCTGGTGTCGCTTGCGCTTGCCGCGGGGTTTTTTGCCGCAAGGGGATATCTTTTTAAGGCAGGGATAGAGGCAGACTGGGCGTACTGGCTTTCGGGCATCATGGTTTTAATGGCTCTTGTTGCAATGGATGGCGGGATCCGGGGCAAAAACAGGACAGGCATATTGGCGCTTCTCATGATCGGTTTTCTTTCGGCCGTCTCGCTGAGGGCCGTCCCCGCGGCAAGCCGGTATCTTCAGGGCGGGCTCTATGATTTCAGTATTTACGCAAAGAAAAATCTCCGCCCCGGCGGTGTTCTTATTGAATACAAGATAAACAACCCCAGCATTGTCTTTTACTCCGGGCACATGGTGGACGGTATCGACGGTGCAAAAGAGCTTGCTTCCGCGGTGTCCGGCAGCAGGCAGGCAATGATCATAACCAAGGCCGGGGACGCCGGGGACGTGCTTGCGCTGGGTGGCCCCTCTCAAAAAATCCGCCTGCTGGAGACCAGGGGGGATTACCGCCTTTTTCAAAAGGATTAGCCTCCCTTTTTTGCAATAAGTCCTATGCAATTTATCCCGATTTGAAGTAAAATACAGAAAAGCAAAAAACAGAAAAAGCAAAACCAGCACATAGCGGGTGTAACTCAGTGGTAGAGTGTCAGCTTCCCAAGCTGAAGGTCGCGGGTTCGAATCCCGTCGCCCGCTCTTTTAAAATCAAGGACTTATATGATTTTCAACTTCCTGATTTTAGATTATCGTCGCAAAATTGTCGCAATTTTTTAAAATTCCTTCCAAATTATTCATCTTTTCCATTTTAAATCCTTGGTATCATAAACAGGTGTTAGCACAGGCATATTTTCATGGTGGCTCGTACAGCACCAATGGGCCTTCGCTGCTGAAAAAAGATAGAGTGATAATGACTTGATTGAAGGACGGCTATGATATTTCCATTTATAACGAGTTACGATCCGGTAGGCACAAGCGAGGGCATGCTGGATCCGCTCGGACTATACCAGATTGCTGACCAACTGGCGGTGCAGCTTGTGCCGGCGGTGAGAGAGCGAATGCAGCGCATCAGGTTTTTGACCGCCATGGCAGTGGGATCCATGGTGACTGAGGGGCTTGTGGATGACCCACAGAATCGCGATGCTTCTCCTCATCTTGTCTGGGAATGGCTTGTCGTGGAATCCGTAATTCGTGAGTTGAGTGACAATCCTGAAATCTGGGGAGTACCGGGAACACTTGTGACGCAACACGCGCTCGACAACCATGGCTATCTCGATGCCCGGAGCTATCTGAAAACTCCCCGCATTTTCGGGTTCAACGGTGTTTACAAAAGGCTTGCTGTACACATCGGTATTGTCGATGTCCATTTAAGTCCAGGCCGGAATGCGGAGAAGCTAGTGGACGCCTGGGCGCGCGACCTTGGCCTTGGCGGGCTCGCCGGAGCCAAGAAGGTTTTGTCCAGGTGGTCTGCTGCGGTCCGCCGCAGCTCTGACGAGAAGCCGCCTCGTACATCGCCTGGGTGGGGCAAACAAGCGTGGGCTGAACTGGCAGGAGCCTTCGCCCCAGAGGGTTGTAAGATCCATGAAAAAAAATATCTCCGCGACCTTCTCCTCGATTCCGACGAAGGACGGCTGGGGGCCTTACCAGCAATCTGGCAGCTCCAGGCTGAGTTCGACGATGATGAATTGCGGGAAGAGGCCTTGCATGATGTCCTCGAAGAGCGGGAGCCTAAATACGGCACTTTGCTCAAGGCTATAAGGGCTTATGAGCGGTTTGCCCGCAGCCTGCAGGACGCATTTGACGTCCTGAGAGCGGAGGCGGCGCGGTCGGACGTGCAGGGATTCACTGTGCGGGAAATCGTCCGAAATGCTGACTTCACACAGAGCGTTCAAGATCTGCACGCGCAGTTCGAGAATGCGTATCGCGCCCTTGGAGAGGTTACCCTCACAAGCGTCTCTCTTCAGAACCTGTTCAGCGAAAGATTCAAGTCCTTTGCCGACCCAATGGATGCAGGGCTCTGCGCGCTTGCGCTCTGTGATCACCACGAAGCGGTCCAGCGGGCCAAGTCTGCGGATGGCAAGCGTCCTTGGTTCGACCGCATTGGACCGGAGCGCATATTTGTTCGACTTCAGTACCGCGAACCGCGCCATGAAATTCAGCCTGGCAGCTATGTGCATTACTATCGCAGCTGGCCGATCCATCGTTTCTACAAGGATCTGTCTTGAGCAAACGAAGAAAACTATCCAGTGGAACGATGCTTGCCCTGTGGAGGCCGCCTCAAGCTGCGGGGGACCCTGTCGGGTGTCTTGCCACAACGTTTACATTCTCACCAGGACTGTTTGACGAGCAGTGCCTCGCACGGTTCCTCGAAATCGAGTCAGAGCCCAACCGCGAGAATCTGGCGTTTCTGCTCGAGAGGGAGAGCAGGCTTGGTGGCATCTACGCAGGGGCCCTCGTTGATTATACACAGGCGGGGGTGGAACACTCGTTGAGGTGGGATGTGCTGCCAGTGCGGGTTAGTGGCGGCAAGCAGCACGCAAAGCTCAGTTTGTTAGCATGGACACACCACATACGAATCATCGTTGCTTCCGCGAACCTCACAGAGCGGGGCTACCGAAGCAACTTTGAGATTGCCTCGGCGGTTGATCTTGGGCCTGAAGATGCTGATGTCGACAGTTTGAACGATGCGGTCGAATTTCTCCGAAGTCTGCTCATGCTCGTGCCAGCTGCATCAGACCAGCCTCCCGAGATACGACGGGCTGAGGCCTTTCTGAGTCAAGTTGAGCGGCAGGCGAAGGGATGGAAGCAGCCGCGGCGAAGGGAGGCGATCCGGCAGTATATCGTATGTACACTTGCCTCTATAGGCATGGACCGTCCCGCGCGCAGCAGCATGGAGGAGGCAATCCAGCTGTGCCGCGCACGCGGGGGATCTCCGAGCGAGGCTCGGATTGCCTCACCTTTTTTTGATGTAAACGACGACACCGGACGCGTGACCACTTCTTTGTGCAAACTTATGGCGCGTGGCGTAAAGCGTGAGCTCACCTTTTGTGTGCCAGTAATTCAGGGTGAGGATGTGGGCGCTTTGCCGCGCCTGGCCGCGCCCAAGGCCCTTTTGTTGGCGCCACGGGCTTATCAGGGCAGTGTCACTGTCGAGATGCTGCCACGACAGGATAAGGACAAGAACCCTCGTCCGTGGCATGCGAAGATGATGGCCCTCCTCTCAGGCAAATACTCTGCTTTGATGATCGGATCATCCAATTTCACTTGCGCCGGGATGGGTGTGGGGCAGCACAGGAATGCCGAGGCAAACCTCCTGACCGTAGCGGATTACGTGGCCTATGGCCGGGAGTTTGGCCAGCTGAAGGAGGTGTGGCCTGAGATGGATGAGGTTGCTGACCCGGAATCATTGGAATGGTTGGGCGCAAATCCGGATCAGGAAGAGGAAGAGCAGAACGCAAATCCCCTATTGCCTGCAGGATTCCTGTCGGTGACATACCGTGCCGGAGAAAAGAGGCAAATTCTTCTGCGACTTGATCCGGCCAAGCTCCCGGAGGACTGGCATGTTCATGCTTGCGGCCGCGAAGGGCAAGAGCTTCTGTCTGCCGCCATCTGGGAAAAGAACGGCTGCTCAACTGTTGTAGAGCTGTCTTGGGGGCCAGCACAGCCGCCTGAAAAGCTTCTCGTAAGATGGCTTGAAAACGAGGCCTTCCTGCCGCTCAACGTAGAAGATAGCAGAGATTTGCCACCTCCTACTAAAATAGAGCGGATGTCCGCAGACGACATGCTTTGGATTCTGGCTTCGGCAGATCCCGGTGCAGCTTTTCGCGTATGGGCTGGGCAGCAGCAGCCGTCGGATTTTTTCGACCCTGCCCTCGACGCTGCCGAGCCTGTCGACCTGGACCCGCTCCGGCGCTATGATCTCAATGCCACGTTCCTGCACCGTGTTCGTCGCCGGGCGCGGATCTTCTCGAAACTCCGTTTGAACCTGCAGCGACCGGTATGGGGACAACAGGCGCTGGAGTGGCGGCTGCGGGGTTTGATCGGCATCGAGCCCCTCGCAGACCGTCTCATGGCTGAATTTGAAAATGCAGGGTTAGCCGCTAATGAAGCACTGCTGACCCTCGCTGATTTCCTGATCCTGCTCCGCGAGGTCGATTACCAGCCCACCG